>CAKUXX010000024.1 GCA_934702355.1 uncultured Methanomassiliicoccales archaeon | reverse complement strand
CTGAGTTTGGAATAAAGAGAACCAAGAAGGTCCGTGAAATGACAAACAAGTGTACATCTGCACCGCGTCGGAACGTCGACGGACCTGCAAATCAGGAACCTGAACTGTAAACCCTTTTTGGGCCCATACGGGCCCCTTACACAACAACATCAGGATACCATGACTTCCGACCGCGACAAGCTTTCATTTTTCAACGAAACCCACATGATCAGTATCATCCTGTACATCTACGACCACCCAGGATGCAGACGCACGGAGATCTACAAGAACATCGTCCGCAACGATAGGATGACCGTCAAGATCGACAGACTGATCTCTGAAGGAATCGTCGAAGATCTATCCAGGGAGAACCGCGGAAGCATCCTGTTCCTGACTTCCATCGGCGAGAAGATAGCAGAACATCTGCAAGCGATCGCAGATCTCCTGGAATCGGACTGAGACGCGGTTCATCTCAGTCTCGGATCATTCACCTTCTTACCCACATCCGTATCGAAATCCCTGCCGAACCTCTCCTCAAGCGGCTGTCCGCAACCGGGACACATGGAGAATGGATTCAGAGCGGTTATACGCTGTCCGCAGTATGGGCAAGAGTTCATAAGACTCCGAGATGGGCTGTCGGTATTTCAACCGAACCTGACAACCTGTCCCCTCACGGACACCGCCTGACATCGCAGTTCTTTACCCTGTCCCACTGCGGACAGCCGTATTATACCGATTGTTCGGGAACGATCAGAGTATCCTGGCCAGTTGGAAGGGCAGACGCACTCGTCACGGTGATACTTATTTCGGTCATTGTCAGGGCCGTGATCAGCTGCTTTTGAGACGCCGTCTGGATGAACTTGAGGACGATATGATCTCCAGATGCGGGTACGGCGTCAAAAAGTTACAGCGTGATGTGACGGCGGATTTCTTCGTCACGAGCTGCGCCAACAGCCTCATCCACTATGATGAAGCCACCGGAACGTATAGATTCCAGACCGACACGGTCGATAAGAGGGTCACAGGATTTCTCGGCCTTCTCCTGATACCTCCCGACGGGCTCTTCGACTGAGCCTTCGGGGGACCGATAAATCCATGCTCAAAACGTCAAGGGTGCGGAATGTGAGTTTGCAAGAACATAAAGGTACGGTTCGGGTGTATTGAGTTCGGTTGTCCTGTCGACCGGATGAAGCGATTGGTCGTCTCACTTATCATCGATGATGCGGATGATCCAATCGAATGAGGCTGCAACATCCATGCCTTTCTGTGTGAGTTTGAGACAGGATCCCATCCGATAGTTGTTGTCGATGACGAGCCCGGCATCTATCAGCAATCTCAATTTTATGGGAATTCTGTCATTACGTGCGACGTTCTTGTAAAGTTCTGTACGTCTGCAGTCGGGGTTGTCGCGGATGTACAGCAGTATGCCTATGACATGAGGCTCGTTGAACATCGCTAGTACATCGTGTTGTGACATTTCAGAAATGGAATGTCCGGGAAGGGGGAATTCCCCCTCTCGGACGGTTTACCGTTCAGGTTGCTGTATCCTTGGGATCCGGTCGACGGGAGAGCAGATGTTCCTCATTCACCCCGTCGGCTCCGGATCTTTCAGTTTTTCATAGAGTACCCAAGTCGAATAAGAGGGAAGGATTACTCCCGCCCCCTCTTCTAAGAACGCACCGTGCGAGTTTCCCCGCAGTACGCTC
>CAKUXX010000023.1 GCA_934702355.1 uncultured Methanomassiliicoccales archaeon | reverse complement strand
TAACGTTTTCCGAATTCATTGCACTTTAGGCCTATTCTTGCTGCCCGGAGGCCTTCCCTTGCGCTTCTTCTCGACTACGGGACGTTCTATCAATCCAAGTTCGATGAACACCTTCTCCTGTTCGGAAGTCAGCTGCCTGAGTCTCCATTCGGAATCCTTCGAATCCCTGATCATAATGCCCTTCCTCAGAAGTTTCATGTTGGCCTTGAACGGTCTTTTCGACAGGGACCTGACACTGTAGAATCTCTTTCTCAGCCTGCACATCATGATGACGGAGATGAAGTTCACGAACTCCGTGCCTATCACGGATTGGTCGGATTCGACGCGCGTCTCGTCCATCGTCAGTATCTGTTTGTAGAATCTGAACATGACCTCCAGTTCCCAACGCTCTTCGTAAGCAGCATAGATGGTCTCGAGACCAGCATCCAGATCGCATACGAACGTGATGGAACCGAACGATCTGCGGAGCTCTTCGAGCTCCGCCGGATCGTAGTCCGGATGGGATGCAATCCAGTTTTTCTCCTCCGACGAAGCTATGTCGGAGTCCCTGAAACTGTAGAGGAATCTGCCGTCATGCATCCTCACCTTGCGTGATGACACTCCAGAGCGATTGTCCAGGGTATGGTCAGAGTACAGTGCCCTATACTCCCTTATGACCTTTGAATTGCGGTTCAGAGGCATCAGGAAATGCAGATTGGGGTTGTCCAGGAACACTTTCTTCGCACTTTCGTACGAGAAACCCTTGTCGGTCATGATCAGTCCGCTGCATATGTTGTTGCTCACCAGGAAATCTCTGAAGACCGATCTGTCGTTCATGTTCCCCGGATACACCCTGGCGCACACCGGTTCGGCCATGTCCACGTCGTATGCGACCAGAAGGGACACGTCCCGTGTCCCTGTCTTGAGGGCCTTCCTGGAAAAATCGGACAGACTCGAGCCGTCGCTCTCATAGGATTTCAGCATCCCATCGACTGCTATGGTGTGGTTGAAAGGCACCCTTTCGGCACGTTTTGACATGAATTCCGATATGCGGGAGCATGTGCGACCCAGATCGAAGAGAAAATCGCTTATCGTGTCCTTGCTCAACGCCACTCCCGGATTGATAACGCTGAGGAAACTGTTCTCGTACACATCCTTGGCCTCGTAGTCCTTCAAGTCCATCTCGACGGTCCGAAGGACCGCGAGATTGTAGATCTTCTCAGCATCTGCCTTGTTGTATACCTTCAGTAGGTCCTCCCAGATATCTCCGGAGAGATTCAGAACCATCTGGTAGGGTCCCCACCAGAGGATGTCAGACGACGAATACGATATCGGCGGAATGTCCTCTTCGGGCATACCGACGTAAGCTCCTCCCTCGATGTATCCGATCGTTGCACCGTCCTTCTGACGCTGCACCCCGTCTTCTTTCCAGTAGATGCGTTCCTTCACCCCGTATCTGATGTTGCCGGATTTGTCGGTGTATGCGTAGACTATCGTATTCGGCGGACGTTCCACACTGCGTATTTCCGGAGGTACTTTCATGTCATCAATGTAAAGTGCAATTAAATATAAATAGTCTTTTATTGCACTTTGAAAAGATGAAAAAAAGGATCCTCTGAGAGCCGGAAACGGTCATAAAACGCATCTCACCTGATGACATCTATGGATCTGATATCCGAAAATGTGAACTGAAATGCGTTGAGGATGCTCCTTGCATCCTATGAAAATGAAAAATATGGGCCTGAACCCCTCGAATGTCGAATACAGGCTCATTTCGACATAAGATGCTCTTGTTTTAAAGTGCAATGAACTCAGAAGTCGTTA
>CAKUXX010000022.1 GCA_934702355.1 uncultured Methanomassiliicoccales archaeon | reverse complement strand
AAGGACGACGGAATGTCCCTGACCGACATCCTCCTCATCGTCCTGGTCGTCCTGATCGCCGTCATGGCAATCATGGTTGCCCTTCGTATGATGAGATCTTGATTGGATACTCTATGAAAAACTGAAAGATCCGGAGCCGACGGGGTGAATGAGGAACATCTGCTCTCCCGTCTACCGGATCCTAAGGACACAGCAACCTGAACGTCAAACCGTCCGGGAAGGGGGAATCCTCCTTCCCGGACATTCTATTTCTGAAATGTCCCAACACAATGTACTAGCGATGTTCAACGAGCCTCATGTCATAGGCATACTGCTGTACATCCGCGACAATCCCGGCTGCAGACGCACAGAACTCTACAGGAACGTCGCACGCAACGACAGGATGGCCACAAAATTGGGATTATTGATAGACGCGGGACTCGTCATCGACGACAACTATCGGATGGGTTCCTGTCTCAAACTAACGCAGAAAGGCATTGATGTGGCAGCCTCGTTCGATTGGATCATCCGGATCATCGATGGCAACAAAGTCTGATGTGTTCGAACAATTGTTTGATCATTCGAACGTTTCCTTCTGATCATTCGAACAATCGTGAATGATCCGAATGATCGACATTATCCGATCTTCTGTCCTTCCAAGCATATTGAAATTTGTGGTAATGGAATGTTGAAAATTCACACATTCCTATGTCAAAAATTCACACATCTCGATGATGGATAATCACACATCCTCCCGATGTGAGTCGGAGTGAAGCTCATCGCGAAAGCAGATACTGTTAATCGACAGTTCCTCTCAGGGCCCCAGGCAATCTATCGGCACAACCCACACCCCGTTCTCATCCCTGCTGACGTATCCGTTGGAGATGAGCACCATCATGAACGACGGGCCCTGAAGCCCTGCCCTCTCCGCAAGCTCCCTCAGCCTCAGGAGATTCTCCGTCCCGTCCGGTATGCCTCTGCCGCCTATCTTCACTTCGACGGCACCCCATCTGCCGTCGCGCAGCTGTATTATGAGGTCGACCTTGAGATCAGAATTGTCATGGTAATGATGGATCGTGCCGCCGAGCGGTTGGGAGTATACGCGCAGATCCCTTGCGCACATCGCCTCGAACATGAATCCCGCAGTGTTCAGGTCGCCCATCAGACGATCCGACGTCATCCCCAATGCCGCTGCCGCCAGCGAAGGATCCGTCAGACAGCGTTTGGGCGATCTGCGGATAGCGTTCTTCGATCTCACAGACGGCGACCACGCCGGGATGTCCTCGATGATGAAAAGTCTCCTGAGGGCATCCATGTAATCCTCCACGGTGGATTGTGAGACGCCGTCCTCCAACGCGTTCACGTTGGACACTATGCCCTTCGTGCTCGCCAGGGTGCAGATTTTCCTGGAGTACGAGCGCATGAGCCTGTCGACGGCGCCGACGTCCTTCTTCCTGCCGTCGACCCTGAACACGTCCACTCCTATCGTGGCATTGTAGTACCCCTCCACGAGATCGGGAGCATACTCCATATCTATGCCCAGAGACCTCGGCCATCCTCCGCGGACCAGAAGGGACATGATACTCTTCAGGTCGTGTGCCGATTGCCCCATGACCTCCGCCTGAGTGCCGTCGAACAGTCCTTTCAGGGAGACGGCCCCTTGCGAGTCCTTCGATTCGAAGAGGGACATCGTATGCATCCTCAGCTCCGTGATCCTTCCGACCCCGGAATGCATGTGGCCGTCGTCCACCGGTACGGCAGAGCCTGTAAGGATGAACTGGCCCATGCTCTCGCGTTCGTCAACGGTGTTGCGTACGGCATCCCATATCTGAGGTGCAAGCTGCCATTCGTCGATGAGTCTGGGAACCGGACCTTCCAGTATGCTCTTGGGATTGGTACGTGCAGTGTATAGTGTATTGTCGCTATCTGCAGCTTGGAGCATCACTTTGCTAGATGCCGACATCCCCGCAGTGGTGCTTTTGCCGCAGCCCTTGGGGCCTGTTATCAGAATCGCCCCGGACGAATGGAGGCGGCGTTCCAGAACGGAATCGATCATGCGGGGGAGGTAGCGGTCGCGTTCCATGGTTGTGTAATGAAAAAAAATAGTATTTATTTACTATTATTCTTAGTTAAAAATTACTATTTTTTATTTCAGTTTCCACTTCAGGATCTCGTCCGGACCCACCAGTGTCACAATACCTTCGGATTCCATATCATGCAGCTCCTCATCGAACCCCGATACGGAGAACAGGATGTACCTGCGCGTGAGATTAGTCTTCACCAGTTTGGAATCCTCCAGCAGTTCTTCGAATACGCTAGTGGACATCCTTCTGTTCCTGAATTTGCATTCTCCCAGAAGCACTGCCTCTATGTCGCCTTCCAGTATCCTGGCGGTGATATCAATCTCCCTGACGGTCCTCTCGCGGTCAGGGCCCCACCATCTTCCTATGTCGGTGCAGCGCCAGTTGTCGACGACAAACGACATGCAGAGGTCCTCGAACCTCGATCCCAGGAAAGTGGATATCCTGTGTTCGATCCTGTCGAATCTCTCCGAATGTTCCCTCAGCAGGAACGCATAGGACTCCCTGACGACAGACTGGCAGAATGCCACCAACGGGTCTTCGATCCTGAACACCGGGCGCTCTGGAGCACCCATCATCGGTCTGACGGTCCCGACGATGCCGATCCCGCGGAGATCGTCCAGGCATCTGGAGCACATGGTCCTCTCGATACCGCACCTCTCCGCTATCGTCTTGATCGAAGTGGCGCCGTCGCATATGGCGTTCACGATCGACAGGTATCTTCCCAATGGCGCGAATTCGCTACCGATGAGATTCTCCGCTTCGTTTGCCATATCGGCATCATCGGACAGGAAGTGCCTTTCGATGTACTCCCTGTAAGTGCTGATGCTGCCGTCCAGATGGAATCCCGGTATGCCGCCTACGGTGAGATAGAGTCTCAGTCTGTCCATGTCCGGCATGCCGGGATGGAATGCGGCGCATTGGAGCATGGTCAGGGGCTCCACCTTCATGGAATGGGCGAACCGTCCATACAATGGGCGGTCGTAGTCGTCGGTCTCGCGGTTCATCATGGCGATGGACGACCCGCAGACGATGACCATGGATTCCGTGGTCTCGGATATGTCATCGACGAAATGTTGGAGTGCGGAAGCCGCCAGTTGTCCAGATTCTGTGAGATAGGGCAGTTCGTCGAACACCACTGCGATCTTGGATGCTTTGCACAGGCCAGAGAGTTCCAGAAGCGCATCGGAGAGGAATCTGGGATCGTCACGGTTTCCGCCGTCGAAGCAGTTGAGTGCGGATACGATCGCGTGTATGTTGTCCGAGATGGAGCTTCTGATGCATCCGATGTAGACGGATGGCCTCCCTTTGCAGAATTCCTTCAGTAACCTGGTCTTTCCGATGCGTCTGCGTCCGTAGATCTTCACAATGCGTTTGGAAGAGCCGTTCCATATGTCCTCCAAACGGGACATCTCACGTTCGCGACCTATGAACTCCGCCATGATTATTGATTGTGGTCGGGATATTATAATGTTATGTTATATGCAAATTTTGCACATAAAAAATTAATCTGCAAATTTTGCAGATTATATCACAACATGAAAAGACAAGATATCGCAGCATTCTGAATCGGATATTTTGATAGTAGATTATAGTCTATTAACATATATTAATAAGAAAAATTGATATATGATGAACACCGAAACGCATACGATGGCAGGGGATTACGTTCTTAAAAGCGATTATTCCGATTACAGACCCTCGGGATATCCCGTGAGGCACAGACGCAAGGTCCCGTTCTATCCTATGCTGTCGCTGGACATGGACATGAGGCGGATGATGTCCGAGATCCGCAGATTGGATGATACTCTGGGAGGGTTCATACTGTCGGAACGGGATTACATGGAACTGATCCTCGATGCATATTCTTCGAACATCCATTGGTCCACCAAGATCGAGGGCAACCGCATGTCGTTCGAAGAGGTCAGGACCCTTGCTACTGAATTTACCGCAGGACCGATCGAAGAGGAACCGAACGGTCCGAGACAGGAAATTCTGAACCATCTGGGCGTTCTGTTCAGGGACATGATGTCTATGCCGTGGTCCTTGGACACTGTGAGAGGAGTACACGCCTCGCTGATGGAGGGGGTCGGACAGACTGTCCCGGGCAGACTGAGGGATACGGAGGTTAGCGTCAGAGGCTCCGACGGCACGGAGTACTTCATCGCATGTCCTTCTGGCTCCGTGGAGGAGGAACTGACATCCCTTGTGGATTGGGTCAACAATTCACCTTTCGGTGAGATCGTCACGGCAACCCTGTTCTTCCACGAGTTCGAGAGCATACATCCTTTCGCGGACGGGAACGGAAGGACTGGGCGTGTGCTGTTCCAATCCCTGCTCGGTCAGTTGGGTTTGGAGAACTGCGGTCTGTGCAGGTTCGAGGAGAGCATGTTGAAGGACACCGGAACATACTACAGTTTATTGGCATACACCGATCAGACGGGCAACTACACCCCGTTGGTGCGCTATGTGACGGAATCCGTGCTGTCTGCCTACAGGGATGCCGTCGAAGTGTTCTCGGAAAAGGACAGACTCAAGGATATGGACGAGAACATGCGTCATCTGGCCAGGATGGCGAAGGAGAAGAAGTCATTCTCACTGAAGGATGCTTCCCATTGGATTTCTCTGGGGAGTGTGGCTCTTAGGAATGATATGGACGAGCTCGTGGAAATGGGCGTGCTGGGGAAGGAAGGAAAGACACGCGCTCTGCGCTATGTGTTCCTGGACCCGTTCAGAGACATCCAGAACAGGCAGTAAGATCAGGAATCATTTGTCGTCTATAATTCTGATGATCCAATCGAACGAAGCTGCCACATCGATGCCTTTCTGTGTGAGTTTGAGACAGGATCCCATCCTGTAGTTGTCGTCGATTACGAGCCCTGCATCTATCAACAGACCCAACTTTGTGGCCATCCTGTCGTTGCGTGCGACGTTCTTGTAGAGTTCGGTGCGTCTGCAGCCGGGATTGTCACGGATGTACAGCAGTATGCCTATTACGTGAGGCTCGTTGAACATCGCTAGTACATCGTGTTGTGACATTTCAGAAATGGAATGTCCGGGAAGGGGGATTCCCCCTTCCCGGACTGTTTGACCTTCAGGTTCCTGTGTCCTTGGGATCCGGTCGACGGGAGAGCAGATGTTCCTCATTCACCCCGTCGGTTCCGGATCTTTCTTCTCATCTGTTTCCGAAGTCGAATAAGAGGGAAGGATTACTCCCGCCCCCTCTTCTAAGAACGCACCGTGCGAGTTTCCCCGCAGTACGCTC
>CAKUXX010000021.1 GCA_934702355.1 uncultured Methanomassiliicoccales archaeon | reverse complement strand
ATGATTTGGCTTTCAGGTTTTTGGTTGACCCATTGCCCTTAGGCAATCTTCGATACGACTTCAGGTCGCACTCAAGACCTCATCATGCGGAGGGCGACCATGATCGCCATGACGGCGATCAGGACGACCAGGACGATGAGGAGGATGTCTGTCAGGGACATTCCGTCATCGCCATTGTCTCCACTGTCGACGATGACTGTGCTGTCGGCGGTGATGTCTCCGGTAGCGGACACGGAGAGTGTTCCGGAGTAGGAGGCGGATGCCATGTCGGGTGTGATGGTGAAGGATCCGGTGACCTCTGCTCCGTTGAAGAAGGTCTTGACGGTTCCCTTGAATCCGGGGTCGACGATAGCGGAAACGTTGTGCTTTCCGACTGCAAGTGTCAGATCGATTCCGGATGTGACCTTGATTCCGTCTATGTACATCGAGATGCCTGTTCCGACGGAGACCTTGACGGCCACCTTTGCGGGCTGGGCTTTGTAGTACACGGCTTCGGGAGTTCCTATGGCTCCGTCAGTGAGTTTCTTGGTCATGTCGGCATCGGAGAACCATGTAGTAACATCATTGATGCTCACGGCATCAGATGCGGGACCTTCGATCTTGGTGATGTATCCGACGAGGTTGAATTCCTCTGCAGCGAGGACATCAGAGATCTTGACATCGGACTTGGCATAGACGGTCATGTAGTCGAATCCGTTGATGTTGAAGACGGTCTTCTTCGCGTCGGACTCGGTTCCGTTGAGGGCAATCTTGGAGGTCTCGACGGTTGCTCCGCTGTAGACCTTCACGTATCCTTTGTCGAGGGCGATGGGTCCGGTGACGGCTCCTGCGGCTCCGAGGGTCTCGGGCTGGGCTCCGACTGCAATGAATCCGGGCACAAGGTCGGAACCAGAGTTAGTCGATTTAACGTTGACTGTTCCCTTAGCATCCTCTTTCTCGGAGACTGCGAGGGTTCCGGTGACGGCAAGTGCCTTGTTCACATTGACTATTCCGGTGACGTTCATCGTTCCGGCGATCTTGACAAGTGCGTCGACTGTCAGTGATCCCTTGACGTTCAGGACACCGTTGACGATGAGTGCGGAAGCGTTCTCATTCAGTGCGTCGACTGTGACTGTGTTATCCTTGGGGATGGTGACTGTTGCTCCGTCGGAGACGAGGACCTTGAGGACTGCTCCGAGGGTTGTGGTGTTGAGGTTGGCCTCTCCCTTGGAGAAGGTGACTGCTCCCTTTGCTTCGGCTGCAGGAGTCACATTGACAGACCAGACGATGACGTTCTTGCTGTTGGGTGCGGATCCGCATGCGACGGTCATATTGTGAACCTTTGCAAGGGCGATCTCGGAGGCGGCTGTGGATCCGTCCTCTCCGGTCTTTCCTGTTATGGTGGCAGTGAGTGTTCCGGTGACGACAACAGAAGAGTTGACGAGTTCGATGTTTCCGAAGGTTGCGGTGCCGTTGACGTTCAGGGTGATGCCCTCGAGTGTTACGGCGGTGCTGTCGCTGACGTTTCCGATCTGGTTGACGGTGCGTCCGACATCCATCTTGGAGACAGCCTCGACGGCCTTGGCAAGTGTGGTGTAGACGTACTGGTTGTCGTCATCGATGTACTGGACGGCGTTCATGTTCTGTTCGCTGTAGGCGGATGCCATGACGATCTTTCCGGTGACGGTGATGGGCGACTTGTCATTGTCGGTCTGGAGATTCGAAGAAGCGGCCTCAGTCAGGTCCATGACACCGTTGACAGCGGTCTTTCCGGTGACGGTCAGCTTGTTCTTGTTGATCAGGGTTCCGTCGACAGTCAGGTCTGCGGGCTTCTGGTCGGTTCCGAGGATGAGATCACCCTCTCCGATGATCTTGACGGTCACTCCTGCGGGGATGGTGAAGCTGCTCTCGACTTTAGTCTCCTGGGAGATCTCGATGATGTCTCCCTCTTTGGCGTTCTTGATGGCCACGATGAATCCGGAGTATGTGATGTTGCCTTCGTCATCCTTGGTCATTGCGCTGTATGTGAATTCTCCGTTGACGGTCATGGATCCATCGCTCATCTTGACGAGGATTCCCTGCACATTGACAGACTTGCAGTTGAAGGTGGCGTCGTTTCCGACGGTCATCTTTCCGTTCTCGGTGATAGTGAACTCGGCTGTTCCGAGGATGTACTGGTCGGCCTCGAGAGCGATCTCGGTGGAGATTTCGACGGGACCGTATGTGTAGATTGTCTTGTCCTTCACGTCGGCGATCTTGGCGAAAGCGGCATCGAAGGATGTGATGTATGTGTTGGTAATCTTGACACCGTCGGCGTTGGCGGAAACGAGGTCGTATCCGGCACCGATGTATGCCTTTTTGACTGCGTCTGCATCAAGGTTGTACTCCTTTTCGAAGACAATGGTTCCGTTGACGGTGACCTGTGCATCTGCGGCGATTCCGTAGTATGACGGGGTGGACTCGATCATATCCTTGCTGACTGCAAGGGTTCCGTCGACAAAGATTCCATAATACGGGGTAACAGTATTTGCTGCAACAGTGGATTTGGCGACATTGAATGCGGTTCCTGTAACATTCTTGTCGAATATGCCCATTGAACCGGAGACGTAAAGCCTGTACTCGGTCACATCGGCCTTTACTGTAGAGTCGTAAGCTGCCTGGGATTTAGCCTCGAGGATGATTCCCTTGACGTTCTTGACAGTGACAGTGGTCTGACCTACGGCCACTCCGGACTTTCCGATCTCTGTGGTCTTGACGGATCCCGTCAGAGCGGAGACCGTGACGTTAGCAAATCCGTTGATATCGAAGACAGAGCCCGCATCCATGAAGATGGACACTGCTGCATCTTTAGTTCCGATGGCACCCTTGGAGGTGACGTCGAGAGAGGAGCTCTTGAGAAGCTCGAGTTTTGCACCAGCGTTGGCGGTGACGGTCACTCCGTTTCCGATGGAGAGGTCTCCCTTCACGAGAACTTCGTTGCTGATGACGACTGTTGCGTTGCCGGAGGTTCCCTTCTTGGAAACGTTTCCGGAGACGGCGAGGTCGTAGTGGACTTTGTCTTTAACAGTTTTGACGAGGTCGAACTTCATACCGGATGCGTTGGCGATGGCAACGGATCCTGCTCCGTATACGATTGAGGTAGTGTTGTTGTTCAGACTGGTATCAAGACCGACGGTGACGGGGAGGTTCTTTCCGATGATTCCGGAGTTGTCGATGACTCCGGTCTTGGACAGGAGGATGCTTCCTTCTCCGTAAACGGCTCCGTTGTTCTTGACGACGAGAGTACCGTAGACGATGAGCTTCTTTCCGTTAAGCTGGAGAGCGGCGTTGTTGTCAACGGTGAGGGTGAATCCTTCTTTGACGATGAGGTCTTTCTCGAGGAAGGCCTTGTTCGTGATGGTGAGGTTGGCATCGAGAATCTCGTTGAGTCCGAGAGCAGCGGAGGATGATCCTACTTTTCCTCCATTGACGATGTCTGTGGAGTTGTTCTCCATATTGAGATTGACTGTTCCATTGTTTGTAATCTTAGCATTTGGAGATTCCATCACAATGGTTCCGTTGGAGGTCAGTGTTGCTCCGGTATTGACCGTGAGTTCTGCTCCGGTTTTAACAGTCAGGGTTCCCTCGACAGTAATGTTCTTGTCGAGTGTCAGTGCACCACTGGTGATTGTTACGTCCTTAAGGACGACGTCTCCAGTTGCGCCGGTGATCTGTGCGTTGGCAGTGGATGCATCCATGGGTCCGGTGATCTCGACGGATCCTGCTTTGATCAGGATGCCACCGTCTCCGGGCAGTATGGATTTGAGTTCGACTTTATTACCAATGATGGTAATATCCGCGGTTATAGGACGATCGACTATTTTTTCTACAGGATCATTCTTTATCTTCTCTGTTTCGAGAACCGCTTTGATGAGAGCATCGCCTGCATCTACTTTCACTTTATCGGTGTTGATAGTGACCTTTGTAGTGTATTCACCCATGGTGGATACTCTCACAGCTGCATCGTATGCAGAAGTGAACGTTCCACCGGTGATGGTGACATCTGCTCCGTTGTATGCCCAGACGGGTTCGCGTCCGGCTGCATTGGTGTTGTTGAAGGTTCCGCCGTTGATTGTCAGCTTCTCGTATGAAAGTACACATGCAGAGCCTTCCATCGTGAACGAACCGCTGTTGATGGTCAGCTCACCGTAGGAATCGTTCTTGATGTAATTCTTGGTCTTGAAGGTAGCATTATCGATAGTCATTGTGGCTGTCTTTTCATCAGTCCATACCACGAGATCGTTATTGTGTGCTGTACTCGTTTGACTTGGGTCAAACCATCCATTCTTCACGACACTGGAGTTGACTCCAGGAGAGTTCTCGGATTTGAAAACTCCGCCGTTGATAGTGATGTCTTTGTTGTTGTTAAGGAGGTAGAATACCTTCTTGCCATCTGTGGTATTGATGGCCTTAGTTTCGAAAGTACCGCCGTTGATAGTCAAAGTGCCGAGGTTTCCGAACACTCCGATGGGGTATCCCTGGACGATGATCCCTCCAGTAGCAGCTTCACTGCTATCGGAAACGGTGAGGGTTCCCGCGTTTCTGATGGCATAATATGCAGTACCGGTTGTGTTGGTGGTGATATAGCTGATGGTGTGACCGTTGAGGTCGATCTCCAGTGTTTTATCACTTGTGACGCTGATTCCATCTGCGGTTACTGCAACGTTATCTGCAAGCTTGATATCGCCGTTGAGGACGATCTTTTCAGCATCCACATCGATCGCTTTCTGAATAGTGGCGAACGGTGCGGCGGAGGTGCCTGCGTTATCATCATTTGCACCTTCACCTCCGACATAATACACGCCGGTCGCAACAGTGGCATCGCTATCTCCAGCATCGACAGCGGGAATCGCTGCGAGTGCGACGAAAGCGACAGCCAGCACTACGGCTAGCATTCCGAAGGCCCTGCGCCCGTGCATAGGCGAGGCCGTTTTCATTTCTCCTTTCATTGGAACAATTGCTCAACTGTTCAAATTGAAAGAAAATGGGCTTCAAAATCGAAGGAAACACTTTGAAAATGGTCAAAATCTCATGATTCTGGGGGAAAAACAGCACTCAACAGCAGTTACCTATCAAGTCTAGATCATTCTTAGAACAACGGGAAACGATCAGAAATCATACGAAATCGCAAAAACGCACATGCTCCGACACAAGACCCATTGGTTTTATAAACTAAGTTTGAGTCGTTTCAGATGTTCGATCGGAGACAGTACCGATTGAGCATGTTCTAAGGAGAAAGAGACCGCAAGGCCCCGTGCCAAGCGGTTTCAGATGCCTTGGGGCGGCCGGAAGCCGTGAGCGATCCACGAGTTCAGAGATCTCTGATACACGTGTGTCGGGGAGTAATCCTTTGAATACCGCGGTTGTCGCAAGCGACGGTCCGGCGAAAAGGAGCAGATGTTCCATATGAAAGGAGAATACGAAAGCAAATCAGTAGCGAAGCTGCTGGCAGTCACCATGGTCTTTGCCCTGGCGTTTGTCGCGGTCGGAGCTATTGTGACCAGCGACATCGATGCTGTAGATTCTACAGATTCTGCATCAAAATCGATGACAGGGGCACAATTCCTCGCGCTGGAAAAAGATGGGGTCATCACTCTTAATGAAGATGTAACCCTTAGTGAGACGGTAGAAATTACCAAGACTCTCACTGTGAATTTGAATGGGCACAGAATCAGTTCAAATGCCTGTGTATTCGATATTGCCCAAGGGGCCGCCACAAACATAACGTTGACTATCAACGGTACTGTAGATGGCTCGAAGATCATTACCACAGGCAAAGTGGCATTCAATGCATACAACGCTGGAAACAAACTTGTAGTCGACGGGGGCTATTATGAGGGTTCATATCCATTTTGTTGGTACGGACCTAGTAAGGACGAAAAACTCTCCCCTGAAGAGTTGCGTAAGTCTGAGTTAACGGTTTCTATATCTGACGCCGAGATAAAAGCAACAGAAATTGGTGTGGCTGCGTCCAACTCTGCGATCAAGAGTTTTACAATAACCAATTCAAAGATAACATCTGACAAAGTTGGAATCTATGTATCTACTGCGGTAGAAACAACGATAACTAATACAATTGTAGATGGTAAAACTGGTATTGAACTCAAGTCAGGAACCACACATATTATTAATTCAAAAATTAGTGGTAGTTATGAATCAGCAACCGGATACATCAACGGAAATGGAACCGGAGATGGAACTGCTCCATTAAACATTAACAATGGATACAATGCGACTACTGGAACTACTGAAACAGCAGTCATAGTCGATGATAAGACCGTTATTCAATGTAAAGAAGAGAATGGCTTCCTTGTCCAAATTACACTTGGTAGGGATAAATCTGGGAATGATAGAACAGGAAACGTGTCGTTCACAGCTTCTAATGGAATAACTTCGAATCAGATATCTGTTATAAGAGATGCAAAAGATCTCGCAAACGATAAAAGAACAATAACAATTGGAACATCCAATGTCGTCATCCAGGATGCGGTGGACAGTGAAGTCACGGTTGACGCCGAGACACAGCTCGTCATCAACGAAGCCGTGACTGCTGGTGCGAGTGGTAAAATTATAATCAACGAGGGTGCAACTCTCGTTGTCAACAAATCTTACTCCGGACCTATCGATATCGTCACCAATGACGGTACTACACTGTCCGTCAATGTTACAAACCTTGCCGGAAAGTACACAGTTGAGAAAGGATCCGTCAAATTCAACGGAAACATCACTGGCGGAGCCATCGAACTCCAGGACGGCGATGTTCTCGTTCTCAATGCAAATGTTGCAGACAGTCTCACCGTGACAGTTGCATCTGGTGCGGCCACCATCAAGGTCCCCGGAAACGTTACTGTGAACAACCTTAACATCGGGGCCATTCCGATGGAAGTCACAGGTACCCTTACCGTAACAGGTGCCCTCACATCCACAGGAAAGATCACAGGAAACGGTTCGATCGATCTCGTCGGAGCCGGATCAATCACATCAGGTGCCGATGTTTCCGTGACCGTGTACCAGTCCTCGCCTATAACGGTCAGTAACTTCAGTGAATTCAAAACTGCAATCAACGCCGGATATAGGACTATCACATTTGATGACAATGTCACATTCAACGAGGCATACGACATTCCCGAGGGAACGATCATCAACCTCGATGGTCACAAGCTGATCATTTCGGAAGAAGTGTCCCTTGTCAAATCCAAGATTGTTGCGAATAACTTCACCGATGACAAAGAATGTGTTCTGATCAAAACGACCGGAACTCTCACCATAGACACTTCCGATGTTCTCGCCAATGTCAACACAGAAGGCAACGGATCCGCTGTCGTCACAAAGGCCAAGAGTCAGACTATCTCTGGACAGTCCATCGACAACACAGC
>CAKUXX010000020.1 GCA_934702355.1 uncultured Methanomassiliicoccales archaeon | reverse complement strand
TACCACGCTGATGTGTTCTACATCGCTCATAACTGTACATGAACATCATTCTATTTAGTTATGTCAATGACTATATGCCGTAACCTCGAAGAGATCTCAGAACCGTTCAGGACCAAGACCGACGGCAACATGTTCAAAGTCTACCTGAAGGACACAGGCATACTGACATCTATGCTCGGACCGGAGATCGGCAGAAGACTTATCGACGGAGATTACAAGATCAACAACGGTGCTTTGCTGGAGAATGCCATCGCATCCGCCCTTGTCAGGAAAGGATACAGATTGTACTATTACAGCAACCCGGCGAAACGCATGGAGATAGATTTCGTTGCGAATCTCGGCGGTAAGATAGCGGCGATAGAAGTGAAATCCGGCAGGAAGAAGTCTGCCAGATCACTCATCAAACTAGCGGAGAACGGTCAGAAAACGGACATCCTGATCAAAGTATCGGATTCCAACATATCCGTAGACGAGAACGGCGTGTATCATTTCCCGCTGTTCGGACCGTCTTTCTTCGACGAATGCAGACCGTTGGAACCTTCCAGACCGGATTATTCCGATCTTTTGGACGAGAGCATCCCTCTTACCAAGAAGATGTGATCCGCAGATAACAGGGGAATACAGGCCTGCCCGAGGACAGACGTGTGATCGGGCCGAATCTTATCAAAAAAAAAGGAAAAGTCCTTCCGGGGAGATTCCCCGGAAGATTTTGGTTTTCACCTGCGATCCTTTCAGAGGGTCACAGGGGTGATGTGGACGCCCAGACCGAGGTCCTTTGCATCCATTCCCATGGCCAGTCCGAAGAGCTGGGACAGGTGGAGGACGGGGATGCTGTATCCCAGGTCCTTCTGGGTTCCGTCGAACTGCAGGTGGCAGAACGGACAGACATCGATGATGTACTGGGCTCCGGACTCCTTGATGTTCTCGAGGTTGGTCTCGGTGAACTTCTTGGCGACATCTCCGAAGGCGGCCTTGAGTCCTCCTCCAGCACCGCAGCACAGCATCTTCTGCTTCCTGGGCATGCTCTTGGCACCGGTGGCCTCGATGAGCTCATCCAGGATGTGGGGGTCTTCGGGGTCGTCGACGCCCTTGATGTTGCTGGGCTTGAGGAAGTGGCATCCGTAGAATGCAGCGACCTGGTAGGACAGGGGGTTGGTGACCTTGGCCTTGATGTTCTCGATTCCGACATCCTTGTACAGGACCTCGGCGAAGTGGTAGACCTTGGTCGTTCCGTTGTAGTGCATTCCGATCTCGGCCAGGACCTTGTTGACCTCCTCGAGGAGTTCAGCGTCGTGGGCGAGCTCGTGGGCTGCATCGAACAGGGATCCGTAGCATCCGTTGCAGATGGTGACGATCGGAAGTCCCTCTTTCTCTGCGAGAGCGAGGTTCCTGGCAGCGGCTGCGAGCCATGTCTTCTTGCTGAATGCCCTGATCACACCGGGTGCGGGGCAGCAACTTGCATCCTGGAGGTCGACGAGCTCGACTCCGAGGGCGGCGCAGACCTCCCTGGTGGATTTCTCGATTCCGGGGTATCTGAGGGGTGCGATGCATCCGAGGAAAAACGCGTACTTTGCCATTTGACTCACTCCTTTGTAATCTTGTCGAATCCGGTCAGGGTGAGGATCTTGTCCAGATCGGCCTTGGCCTTGTCGTTGGAAAGGACTGTGGGCGGGATTCCGGGAAGTCCGAGCTCCTCCCTGAGAGCGGTGATCTTGTCCTGAACGGGGACAGTGTGACCGTACTTGGCGAGGTTCCTGGCGGTGTTCTTGTGGTTCTCGAACATGTGGCCCTCAGCGACGGCGATGTTCCTCAGAGCGATGACGATGTCCACGATGGGGACCTGCCTGGGGCACCTCTCGACGCAGGTGTAGCAAGTGCTGCACTCCCAGAGCTCATCGCTGTTGATGATCTCGTCTTTCATTCCGAGCTGGGCCATCCTCATGAGCTTCCTGACCCTGTAGGAGGTCCTCCTTCCGGAGGGGCATCCTGCCGTGCAGGTTCCGCACTGGAAGCACATCTTGACTTCCTCGCCGCCGGCGGCAGCGATCTCTTTTGCGAAATCGGGGTTGGGCATAACCATATGTATCGAACTGTGTCACACAGTGGAGGTATATAATAGGATGAGTAACCGCGGGATGTATATTACCCCAAAGGATAATACCATTCTCAGGAGTATCTGGACTTCAGCGCCTTCACCACTTTGGAGACGTTGCGCGTCTCCGTTCTGTATATGGCGGTGATGGCATGCTTCAGCATTCCGGGATCGACGGCGCTCTTGAGCCTGAGGTTCCTCCTGGTGAGCATGAACTCGTCTATGAAGAAGCTCTTGTTGGATCCCAGGAGCTCGGATACAGAGAAGGTCTCGGAATCTATCGTGTACTCCCTGTCCTCCGAATCGAGGAACATGAACGCGACCCTCTGCGCACCGTATCTGTATCTGATGAAGGACGGGCCGTTATAGACGAGCACCATGCCCATGTACCCGATCTCCTCCATCTCGAACTCCTCCGCATCGAAAAGGTACAGCGGATCGTCGATTATGGCAAGGTCCGCACGGTCCTCCCTCATCATGCGGATGTTGTACTCGTCGTCTGAGACCACGATGTTGGCCCCGCTTATCTTCAGCGACGATATGACCGACATCACCAGATCCTCGGTGACCGGACTGCAGCAGACTGTGAACCCCCTGTCGGTCTCGCAGCGGTGGTCCATCGAAAGGGCCAGCGATGCTATCCTCTCCCCTTCTTCTGTGAGGACGGACCCTGCGGGAGTGGTCGTCACAACGGGTACGCCGGCGGCATCCTCGATGGTATGGATGTACTTGTGGACCACTGGCACGGATATCCCCAGATACCTTGCGGCGGCCGTCTGACTGCCCTTGTCGCGGACGGCTATCAGAGCCTCCAGCTGGCGGCCGGTTACGGTCTTGCCGTTGATGACCTGGGAGTTCCTCACCGAGATGTCCATGGACGGAGGAGTGTTATCCATATAGATAATACATCTTCAGAATACTGACACCCGCGACAGGACGTCCTTCTTTATCTACGGATTCGCATTCGCCTCCGATGAACAGCATGGTCGAAGACGGTCGCGGACTCGAAGGAATCGTCGTAGTTGGGCTAGGAAGCCCGATAATGTGCGACGACGCAGTTGGACTCAAGGTATCCGAGATGATAGAATCCATGGACCTCGAAGGCGTCGACTGCAGACAGGAGGCCGTGGGCGGATTGGACATCCTCCCTGTGATCCACGGATACAGGTATGCGATAATCGTCGATGCCATCCAGACAGGTGAATACGGTCCTGGCACCGTGATGCTGTTCAAAGAATCGGATTTCGACGAGGCCATAGCGCATGCGGCGACGCATGACGTCAACCTTCCGACGGCCATGAAGATCGGACGTCAGATGGACCCCGAGATAATGCCCGAGGAGGTCAGGTTCGTGGCGATCGAGGTGCAGGACATCAAGACCGTCACGGAGACCATGACCCCCGAAGTGGGATCATCGGTGGAGAGCGCCTCGAGGGCGGTGCTCCACCTGATGGAGGAACTCACAGGTTCAGTGCCGAAGCGTCGTACTTCTTGATCTCCCTGTTCCCCTTTCCCAGGATGACCGTGTTCAGACGGTCTCCCTTCAGAAGGTCCTCCGCCACACGCATGACATCGTCCTCGGTGACGGCATCGATGGCCGCGAGGCGCTTCTCCAGCGTCTGGGCGCTTCCGTTCAGCATATGGTTCACACCGAGCCTGTAGAGGCGGTTCGTAGTGGATTCCATCGAACGGACATTGGCTCCCTTGACCAATCTCTTGGCCCTCTCCAGCTCGCCCTTCTCGAGACCCTCTTTCAGGAACTGCGATGTGACCGATGCGACGGTCTCCATGGACTCGACCACGTTCTTGTCGGTACAGGACATGTATGTAGCCAGAGAGGATGCGTCGCTACACTGGGAGACGGTCGTGTATATGGAGTACACAAGGGCCTTCTTCTCCCTGACCTCCTGGAAGAGCCTGGAGCTCGTGCCCATTCCCAGGATCGCGCTGAGCATCGTGGCGGCGGTCCTGTCAGGATGGTCGGAACCGTATGCGGGGAATCCCATGGCCACCTGGTAGTGGTCCGCGTCCCCTTTGACGAACCTGTACTCGGATTCGGGGGTCTTCGGCGGGCTGCGGGGGTTCCTCTTGCCTCCGGCCATGCCGTCCAGGGTCTCCTCGGCCCATTCCACGGTATCGTCCACGTCTATGTATCCGGCGGCGTAGACGGCGAGGTTGGGTATTCTGTACCTGTCCTCGTAGTACTCGCGGAGGTCCTTGTGGGTCAGGCCCTCGACGGTCTTGTCATCTCCGCCCTCGTCCTGCTCCAGCGGGTGTCCCCTCCACAGGGTGGACTCGAACAGGTCGCGGATGTAGCTGTCCGGCTCGTTGCGGATCATGCTCAGCTCCTGGAGCACGATCTTCTTCTCCAATTCGGTGTCCTTCTCGTTGATGAGCGGATTTGCCACGATGTCGCCGACGATGTCCTTGGCGACATCCGCGGTCTCCTTTATCGTGACCCCGTAGAAAGCGGTCATCTCCCTGCCGGTGAAGGCGTTGAGCTCCCCTCCGGCACCTTCGATCTCCTTGGCCATCTGGTAGGAATCTCTGGATGTGGTCTCCCTGAACACTGTGTGCTCCAGAAGATGCGATATCCCGAAAATCCCCTTGTGCTCGTCCCTGGAACCCGTTGCGGCGGCGATCATGAATGCCGCGCTCTGACTTCCCGGGATGTTCTCGACTATGACCGGTATTCCGGCGGATGTTCTGGCTGTGGAGATTGTTGAACCGCTCATAAATTCGGAGTAGTAAAGCACTTCTTATAATAGTTGACGGACATTCATGATGGCATGGCTGTTAAAACCCTGAAGTACGCGGACCTGAGTCTGGATGACCCTGTCGCGATCATCGGATTCCCCAGTATAGGTCTCGTGAGCTCGATAATGGCCAATTTCTACGTCTCCCAACTGAAGATGACACCTATCGCAGGCCTGTCCTCTCCGGAGATGCCCCCGTACAGCATGATACAGGACAGGACCGCGTATCCTCCCGTGAGATTCTACGGAAGGAAGCACACCACGAAGACCGGCAGGGATGCCATAATCTGCCTGTCCGAGTACGCCCCCAAGCCCGAGGACTGCTACGAGGTCGTGGAATCCGTGCTCTCCTATCTGAGATACGCAGGCGTGAAGGACATCATCTGCCTTGACGGGATCAACAGGGGCAGCGAGGGCGATGTCCCGCTCGTATGCGGATCCGGTGCGGGATGCGCAAAGATGGTGAAGAAGTCCAAGTTCAAGGTCATGGACTCCGGAATGGTCAGAGGCACCACCGGCGTGATGCTCTACGACTCGAAAGCGTACGACATGAACGTCACCGCCCTGCTCGTACCCGCGAATCCTTCGCTTCCCGACCCGGGATCGGCCACCGCGTTCATCCCTGCGATAGCATCCATGGTCCCCGGAGTGAGGGTCAGCCCCAAGCAGCTGCTGAAAGAGGACGAGGAGATCAAGAAGCACGTCGAGAGTGCCGCGGCAGGTCCCGACCCGTCCGCCTCCGCCACATTCTACGGATGAACAAATATATGCGCAGCACTTGTACGCGGGCATGGAACTCGTCCCTTCGAAATTCTTCATAACCCGCAGTTCGGCAGTCAGCGAGGTATCGGACCTCAACGCCTTCGACAAGGCGCTCATATCCGCAGGCATCGGAGAGCAGAACCTGGTCTCCGTATCATCGGTCATACCGATCGGCGCCGAAAGGGTCGAGATCTGCGAGATGCCCATGGGTGCCGTCACTCACTGCGTCCTCGCGCAGATGAGGGGCACCGAAGGGGAGACGATCGCCGCAGGCATCGCATACGCCTACAGGAAGGACGGAAAGGGCGGATATGTCGCCGAGGGCCACATCCACGGATCCGCCGAGTCCCTGAAGGAGATCCTCACATGGAAGATGGACGAGATGTCCCGCATAAGGGGAGTCGAGTTCAACGAGATCGAATTCGTGGCCGAGGAACTGGAGATCCCGCTCGACAACTACGGATGCTGCATCGCCGCGCTCGTGTTCACGGAGTACCACTGATGTACGGTCTGGTCCAGTGCGGGGTCTGCCACAGGCCGAGGATAGTCGATCTCTCCAAAGGCGAATCGTCCTGCCCCTACTGCAACTGCGTCCAGGAGAACGGGAAGCTCAGATGCTTCTACAGATCCGAGGATCAGAACGCTGTAAGAGAGGCGCTGTCGCAGGCCACCGGGTTCGTGCCCCAGGACACTGCCAAGAAGAAGGAGAGGATCGCCGAGGCCGATCCGTACTCCACCATGGTGTTCAGATACGAGCACTGCTCGGACCTGGACGAGAAGATGCAGATACTCGCGGAAGGACTGACATCGATAAAGGGGACCTTCACCCTGGATGATGTCAGGGAGATAGCAGGGGACCGTGCCGAGAAGATGGTCTCCGCCATGCTCGACCGCTGCATCATCTCGGAGGTCCGCATCGGGCGCTACCGCGCCTGACAAACGCCATTCCTTTTTTCCGGGATCACTTGGGGATGTCGTCCCTGCGCTTGCCCTCCATCCTGAGGACATCACGGACGACCGAAGGCAGCTGCTTCACCATCGTGCGGCCATAGACCATGATGGCGAAGAGGACGGCAACGACCGCGCTGAGATAGTAGACGATGCTTCCGCCTATGTCCCCTCCGTGGAGCATGACCGTCAGGAGGATGTTGTACACTATCAGGGGTATCGCAGCCTGAAGCGCGAACTCCATGACCCTGTGCCTTGCGATCCCCTCTCCGACGTTGGTCCCGCCAGAGCCGAGTATCATGGCCATCGTGACGGATATCACGACAAGGATCAGAACGGATGCATCCAGGGTCTTCACGGTGGATGTGGTGACGAAGCATATTCCTGTGGACAGACCGCAGGCCATTCCCAGACCGAGGGCGTATCCATAGAACACTGAATCGGACTTCCCGCGGAAGCGCTTGAGGTTCATGACGACGACCATCGCCATGACCTCCACTATCGCCATCAGGACCATCAGAACGATGTTCGTGGCGAATCCGAGGACCGCCATGGCGAAGAACAGTACCGAGCCTGCGACCATACCGACCACGAGCATCCCGAAGAACGTGGGGTCGGAGAAGAACGGTTGCTCGACGCGGGGGTAGGTGTAGTTGCGTACGCCTATGAACATCATGGCCAGTGCAGGCCCTATCCCTAGGATCATCGCCAGACCTAGAATCCAATCCATGTCCGTGCTAACCGCGTACAGGTTTTAACGTTTGCGAGTCCTGCCTTCGGGGATCCCGTCCATAAGCTTGTCGTAATAATGGACGACCATGCAGGACCTCTCGCACCTTCCGCAGGAGTTGCAGCGGACAGGATCCACCCTCATGCCGCCGGATATCCTGATGGCCTTGCGGGGACATCCCTCAGCGCAGATCCCGCATTCGGTGCACATCATCGCCCTTATCAGAGCTTTGACCGAACGTTCGAAGACCGTGCGCGCATTGCGCTCGTCCGGGGCGTTGACGGACACCTGACCTCCACCGAACAGCCTGGCCCTGCCTATGGGGAGCTTCAGAAGGGCGATCTCGTACTCATCCGAGTATTTTGTATCGCCAACGGTCCTCAGCGCATCGGCTGTGTATGAGAAGTCGCGGACGCGGGGTACGGTGACCACCGCTTCCACGGAATATCCTCCCGCGGCGCACGGCGATGCGCCCTTGAGCATCTTGATGGACGGTCCGGTCTGGACCTTCGGACGCAGATCGAGTTCCATCTCCTCAGCGATCTGGACCATCTTGGGCGGAAGGGACTTCCATCTCCAGAATCCGAGAGAGACGTACTCCTCGGGAAGTCCGCGGGACTCCACGTATGCACGGAGATGGTCCTCCCATCTGGAATACAATTCCGGATGGATGCGTCCGGCGTTCCTCCATTCGCTTGTGAGGCACGACGGACACAGATAGCATCCGATCCTCTCGAAATCGCGGTCGTAGAGCGGATTGTACTCCAGACCGAACAGGAGTATGTATCCCCAGACCTCCGCGGAACACCAGTCGCGGATGGGGTTGAGGTTTATCTGATTGGGGACGAACGGGTTCTTCGTCACAAGTCCGATCTCCGAACGGGCGAACGACTCCAGTTTCCTGTTCCCCTCGACTGTTATCGTCCCCTGAGGGAAATCGCGGGATATCGTCTCGGTCATGGGTCCGAGCTTGCATACCTTGCAGCACCATCTGAAATCCTTGGCCGGAGGTCCGAATGCCTCCACGTTATCCCAGAACCCCTCGTTGCCGTGGGCGACATGGATCCTGTTCCCGTGTGCCTCCGCGAACCTGCGAACATAGTCGACAGATTCGGGGAACTCCAGACCCGTATCGATGTACAGAAGATCGGGCGACTGCGCGACCTGGGATGCCAGGCCGTATGCCACGAGGGAGTCCTTCCCTCCGGAGAACGAGACCGTTATTGGGAGACCTTTGGTGTTCCTCTCGTCGATGAACCTCCTCATCTCCTTGACCGCGCGCCTCGAGATGCGTCTGATATGGTCGCGGTTGGCATCCACGAAGCTTCCGAGATCCGCATTCGGGATGTCGTGATGTTCTGCCGGCGCATTGAGGTCGCGGATCTTGACCGCACGCTCCGCACCCCCGATGTCCGATGATGCCGCCAGCGCGATCCCGGGTCCGACCTTCTGACCCTTCCTGAGGATGAGGGGTGCACCTTCGTCAAAATCCCCGATGACCTCGATGACGTTGGATCCCGGAACTACTTTCCCTTTCAGATGCCCGGACATCCCGCCGAAACGGACGATGTTCTTGGTGGCGTATCTGTCGAACATATCTGCCCCGGGCTGTCTGAGCTCCAGCACCATGCGGTCCGACCTGAGGTCGAACCTCACTGTGGCGATGACGCTTCCGTCGGCGATGAGCTCGTCGTTCCTGTCCTCGCCCGGGATCTTGTTGAGGAACAATGCCTTGCCCTCCAGAGGCTCGGACGTCCCGAATGCCTCGCGGAACAGGGACAGGACCATCCCGATGCTGTCTCCCATGCAGGGACGGATGTCACCAGGACTGTTGATGCGGAATTCGCGTCCCTCGGAGCCGCAGCATGAGCAGGATTCACCCAGAAGAAGCGTCCCGCAGCGGTCGCACCATCTGCAGAATTCCTTGCCGTGGGCTGCATTCTTCTGTACCATTCGGATCGTCCCGTACGATTATGGTCCACCTTTATAACCATGAGCAAACATGGGCTGTCCATGGAAGATTACGACGACGGTCTGACCCGCATCAACACCGGATTCGGCAGGCCCAAGTTCAGCCAAGTGGAGATCAAGGACATCATAGTGTCAGTGATCGTCCTATCCATAGCATTCACGATCCTGTACAGGACAGGCTTCGCGATGAACTACTTCAGGTACCACCTGGGGTCGGACGCCGCCGCATACGCCGGACTGTTCGGACTCAGCATCCTTCTGGTCGTCCTCAGCTTCATGACCCATGAGCTCGGACACAAGTTCGTCGCTCAGAAGGCGGGACTGTGGTCGGAGTACCGCATGTTCCCCATGGGACTGGTCATCACGCTGGTCACATCGTTCGTCGGATTCCTGTTCGCCGCACCCGGTGCGGTTTACATCTCCGGCAACATGGACGAGAAGACCAACGGAAAGGTCAGCATTGCGGGACCTGCGGTCAACATCGTCGTCGCCGCCGTCGCCATCCTCGGAACGATCGCATTCAACGGAACGGTCCTCCTGGTGCCGTTCTACCTGCTAGCGAACCTCAATGCATTCCTGGCCGTGTTCAACCTGATCCCCGTGCCCCCGCTGGACGGTTCGAAGATCATCAGATGGAACACCACGATCTGGGCATGCGCGATAGGCGTAGCCGCGATCGAGCTTGCCGCCATCTACCTCATGCCCGACCTCTACTGGGCCTGATGGTGAAAACACCGATGCGTGCCTGCTGTAGGTGCGCATCGGATCTTCTTTCATGATTTCTTCAATATCGACGGCAGCAGCCAGAATGCATACAGCGGGACCATCAGGACGCGGTCCTTCTTTGCAAGCGGATTCATGGATGCCACCACACCCATGCCTTCGTGGCTGTCCAGATACACCTTCAGGCTGTTGGCCCTCACCTTCTCACCCGCCTTGACCTCTATCGGGACGGGTCCGCTGTCGAACCTCGTCAAGAAATCCACTTCGGCCCGATTACCGGACCTCCAGCACCATATCCTGTGCGCGGTCATCCTGAGGAGTTCGCACAGCACATAGTTCTCTGCGATGGCGCCCCTGTACAGCGAGGACCTGTCGGAATCGATCAACGCATCGGAGAAGGGGATGTCCGCAAGGACCCTCATCACGCCCGTATCGAAGCAGTACAGCTTGAAGGCCGACAGGTCGGATTGGACTGACGGCACCGAACCCGTCCCGACCGTTATCGGAACGGCATGGGCGAGACCGGCCATATCCAGCCAGTCCACGGAGGACCAGAGGTCCCTGGCCCTGACGCCTTCGGACACGTGCCCCATCACGAACCTGTTGTTGTCCTTCGCAAGCTGTGACGGGATGGATCTCCAGACCAGCTCCCCGTTGGACTTGACTTTGAAGTCCCCGTATCTCACTATGTCAAGGACGTACCTGTCCGCCAACGACCTCAGGATCGAATCCACGGCGGATGAGTCGTGCCGATCCGCCCACGAACCTACGGCTTCCGGCAGTCCCCCCACGGCGAGATATTCCCTGTAGAGCGGGATGAGCCTGTCGGCGAACACCTCCACTGCAGATGGCGACGGGTCGTCCTCCATCGTGTCGACGACCATCTTCTGACCGTTAGCCACGAGGAACTCCCTGAACGACATCGGATACATCGTGAAATCATCGACCTTGCCGACCGGGGGCGACGTGGTCATCAGCTTCACCCCGAGAAGCGATCCCGCGCAGATGACATCGTACCTTCCATCCTCGCAGAAGTATTTCAGCGCGGTTATGGCGGCGGAGCACAGCTGGATCTCGTCCAGTATGATGAGGCAGTCGGTACCGATCGACCTTCCTCTCAAAGCGCCGAGGAGCCTCACTATCCTGTCGACGGAGTAATCCTGCTCGAACAAATCTCCTATCCTCTGCTCTTCGAAGTTGAAATACGCACAGTCGGGATAGTGCCTGCCGAGCTCCTTCATGGCCCAGGTCTTGCCACATTGACGGACCCCACGAATCATCGCAGGCTTGTGATCGGGATCGGCCTTCCATCTCAGAAGGTCGTCCAATATGTCGCGCTCCATGCTTATCATGAAAGGTTATTACCTGATATGATATCAATCCAAGTCAGATCTGGTCAGATTTGATATCATCTTAGACCAATTATGGTCATAAATGATACCATCTTGAACTGTGCCCCGTTGGATGAGTCCAGATCGCCTCATTTACGGTAGTAGCGGGTGGACGGCCCGGATCCAAGCTTCGATATCCTTCCTTCATCGACAAGACGGGCCAGGACCTTCGAGATCATCGGGTCGCTGATGTCCGGAAGAAGCTCATGGAGCTCCCTCCTGGATATGGGCGACAGGGCATTGAGCACCGCGTACTCGACCCTGGCCCCCTTGTTGTCCTTCGATCCTACGGAAGTGACGAACCTGCGATCAAGCTCCTTGTAGCACAGGAACAGCGTATCGAGGAAGTTCCGGATGAACGGCATGTAGTCGTTGGTCCCGTCGGCCCAGCCGACCGATGACTCCGCAAGCGATCTGTAGTAGTCCGGCCGGTTCCTGTAGATCATCGATTCCAACGAGACGTACCTGCCGACGTCATACCCTTCCGTATACAGGAGGTGCAGCGACAGAAGCCGGGAGACGCGGCCGTTGCCGTCCAGGAACGGATGGATCGAGAGGAAGTCCAGCACGAAGCACGGTATGAGGAGCAGGCGGTTGACCGATGAATCCTGACGCGCAGCCTTGTATGCTGATACCAGACTCTCCATCGCATCGAGGACATTTCCCCATGACATGGGCTTGAAATGAATCTCCATGGTGCCGTCGGCCCTCCTGCGTCCGATGAAGTTGTCCCTGTCCTTCCACCGGCCTCCTTCCTCACCGGTGTGGGAAAGCATGATCCGATGGAGGCCGCGTATCATGTCCGTGCTGAGACCCATATTCCCGTTGTGGACCGCGTCCAGCGCATCGCGGTAGCCGGCGATCTCGGATTCGCTGCGTCCTGCAGGTTCGACCTTCCTCATGCAGATCTCCCTCAGACGGTCGTCGCCTGTGAAGATGCCTTCGATCGCATTGGAGCCGAAGACCGACTGCATCATCGCAGCGGACCGCATGCCGGAATATGTGCGGGGGAACGATGCGATGCGGTTGGCATCCCTCTCCCTCAGACGCTCTATCCCCATCGCGATGCTCAGAAGATCGGTGTCGATCGTTATGGACTTCAGGAACGAGTAGTCGAAGGCTCTCATCACGGGTTAATTATATTATATCTTATAATTTTTATTGAAAATTATAACATAAATGATATTCCCCATTTCCCGGTAACTATTCAGAGAAACACACCGCATAGTTAATAATCTGAACTTCTTAGATTTCCATTTTTTAAAGTCCGTATATATTACAATTCGACCTATTTATCATTAAAACGGTCATCTGGACTTCCACTCTTCAAAAACCTGCAGGGGCGTGACCTCGTTTGAATCACACCCCATTTGCAGTAAAAAGAAATGTTCAGAGTTTACATTAACTCGATGAACTGATGGATGCTCCATTCTTCCAAACTGTCACATCATCTACAATGATTACGGATTTATCTCCACTCTTCTCATACCACAATGAACTATTACTATTAGCTCCAACACCGAACCCTGTGGAAGTGCAGTTTTTGATTGTTACTTCGAAACATTTGTCCTCCGTATTGAGAAGACGACTATCAATTGCAATCGCAGCCTTGCCATCTACTTTATTGGAAGCAATAAAATTACAATTTTCAAAACTAACCTTCGAACCATTATTACCTTCGTTGTAGATAAGAACAGACCTACCTGCACAATTGAAAGTGCAGCTGTTGAATTCAACATTCTTCGCCCCGTATGTCCAAAGATTATATGCTTCTCCAGACGTCTGTTCGAACTTACAATCTGTGAATACCTCATTCTCCCCATAGAGGAACGGCATGCCTTTGATCAAACAAGAAATGTATTCCACAGATGAGATGTGCTGGATTCCGTTGTAGTTAGTGTTAGGCCAGCTGAGTGTAACTCCATTGAATATGATCTTGCAATCATGAAGTGCTGTAGCTTTCGTAAAATCGAGAACACCGCCATTGGACCCTATTACAAAACTCTTACCATTTAAATTAGATAATGCATCTGTGTATGTTCCTGCAGGTAACATGACGCTTACAAATCCATCAACGTCAAGTGCGCTCTTGATTGCTTCTGATGAATCTGCAACAGTCGCTGTTATTTTTACCTGGGATTTGTCGACCGCAGTGAAACTGATCCCGTTACAAGTGAATGCATTGGAGGTTACAGTTGGTGAGTTCTCGATGACTACAGATGCGGTTTGTCCATTCTTTCCATCCTGAGCAACCACAAGGGTTTTTGATCCAGATTCTGCATTGATGCAAGAGTCTGTGATTTTCAGGGATGCGTTAGCCTTGTATTCAGTACTGTTGAGACTTCCAACCACAATAGCAGAAGATACCATGTTGTTTCCATCCCTCCATTTGAGATCGTCGCTGCTTATACTGCAACCTTCATAATTCAGAGTTGTATTCTCGACAGTTGCTGATCCTGCGCGAACAATGAGACACTGCCTACCGCCGGTAATAGTGGAATTCTTTATGTTCAGGGTCCCCTCGACATTGATTATCACAGTACAATTGTCATTACCTGAAATCGAAGACTTCAGCTCCGAATTCTCTATGACAATCCTCACTCCATAGTTATCCACCTTATTGGCATTTGTTCCGATTGCATATACACCTGCATTGATCTTTGAATCATAGATTTCGACATATGATGCATTGCCCTTGGGATAGAACCCGGACCCATCATTTACGTCACAATATACATTCCTCAGTGTTACTCCAGCACCGTGTTCAATGAAAAATGCAGCACTATTGCTGCTTGTGTTGGTGATTATGCTTCCGTCAATAATTGTTAGAAATATATTTCCTGAAATAACGACTTCTGAGTTCATTGCACTTTAAAACAAGAGCATCTTATGTCGAAATGAGCCTGTATTCGACATTCGAG
>CAKUXX010000019.1 GCA_934702355.1 uncultured Methanomassiliicoccales archaeon | reverse complement strand
CGGCCACCCCGACCCGGTACAAGGTCGAATCGCCCAGGCATTAGGGCACGATGAACAGTCTAATGCTAGATGTCTGTTCATCTAAGGTTAACTTTACATTTTACACGAAAATGTAAAGTTATGTAAAGATGGCAGGCCAGCATATCTAAAGAACACACTTCCGACATACATCATCAGCAGGAAAGTTTTCCTTTCGAGGAAATAAATCCCCGATTAGAATAATCGATAAAAATTATCCTTATTGTATAATCATTGTACGTTCGGATTAAATACCCTCTTTCTCTGGATTCGGACAGTATATCGATGTCCCTCGGGTCGTGTTACGCGGACCTATCACAAAGGGGCTAATCGATGGTCGGAAGTGAGTAAATGGGATTCGACGGAAGCGAGGTAACGATAACGGTATGTCCTGGATTCAACAAGAGGGGCGAGAGGGAGAGGTTCGATCCCCTGGAGATACGCCCCGGGGACATGATATCCATCGTAGGCCCCACGGGATCCGGGAAGACAGCCTTCATAAACGACATCGAGGTGTTCGCCCAGGGGGACACCGTCACGGGCAGGCGCATCCTCGTCAACGGGGAGGAGCCGGACGAGTCGCTCATCCGCGACCCGTCCTGCAAGCCCATAGCGATGATAACTCAGAACACCAAGTGCCTTGCGGATCTCACGGTGGAGCAGTTCCTGGAGATGCACAGGTCCACTCGCGGGAACCTGTCACCGAACATCGTCGAGGAGGCCATCGCACTGGGAAACACCTTCACCGGAGAGAAGTTCGACGGGAAGTGGAGGGTCTCCAGCCTCTCCGGAGGGCAGACACGCTCTCTGATGATCGCAGATGCGCTCCTGATCTCCGACACCCCTATCATCCTTCTCGACGAGATCGAGAATGCAGGCATCTACAAGGAGCAGGTCATCGACGCCTTGAGGAGGATGAGGAAGGCCGTGCTCTTCGTGACGCACGATCCCTATGTTTCCATGATAACCGACAGGAGGATAGTCATGAGGAACGGCGAGGTCGCCGACGTGATCGTCGCAGGGGAGACAGAAGGCACAGCGATAGACCTGGTCCAGAAGCTCGACGAGAAACTGTCGGTCATAAGGGAGCGCCTGAGGAACGGCGAGATCATCCAGGGGGCATGAGGTTGTCGGGACTCCGTCTGATGGTAATCGCGGGCCCTCCCAGCGCAGGGAAGACCGCTGTCATAAAGCAGATGATCGGGCACATGATGGATTCCGGAGGGAAACCTGCGTTCCTCAAAGTGGATGTGGTCCGCGCGTTCGAGGACGAGGAGCTCAGGAAAGAGTTCGGGATCCCGGCACGCAAGGTGTACTCCGGGGACATGTGTCCCGATCACATGAGCATCATGATCATCAAGGACGCCATGGAGTGGGCGCTGTCCGAAGGAGCGGATACTCTCATCGTGGAGAGTGCAGGGCTCTGTCTGAGATGCACCCCGTACTTCACCCACTCACTCGGGATATGCGTGATGTCTTCCTTATCCGGCACCCATGCGCCTCTGAAGATGGCGCCGATGATCGATCTCTCCGATATCTGCGTGGTCACCAAGACGGATCTCATCTCCCAGGCGGAGAAGGAGGTCTTCAGGGAGAGCATAAGGCAGGTCCATCTCGATATGGAGATCGTGGAGACCAATGCCATTCAGGGCACCGGGCTCAGGTACCTGTTCAGGAGGATGGACGAGGTTGGGCCGATTCCGGACGGTGCCGAGATCTCGCTGCGCGGGAACCCTCCGCTTGGTGTGTGCACCATATGCATAGGGAAGAAGACAGTCGGATGGCAGAACCATTTCGGGGTCATAAGGAGGATGGACGATGCCGACAACATCTACCGCGGCGAATGAATTCGTCCCTCCGGGGAGGAACTGCGGCGCATGCGGATGCAGGACATGCGACGAGTTCTCCGCAAGGGTGGCGCTGGGGACGTTGGATTCCGAGGCGTGCCCGTTCAATCATGGCAGCAGAAGGACGGATGAAGAGATCCCCATGGCGGTCTCCTACAGCGGAGTGGACGTGGTCGGACAGCCTTACGATTATGTGATAACCTCGATGCCCGGGGAGCCTTCTGCGAGGAAGATCGTGCTTCCCTTCAGACCCGACCTGGTGGAGAGGATGGAGATCGTCCCAGGGGATGTGGTTGTGGGACGCCCGGCCGGTGCCGGTTGTCCCATCAACCATGTGATGAAAGTGATTGATGCCGATCCTATCACGGGTGTGATCACCGGTCACGTTCTTGGTCCTGCATTGTCAAGAGGACGCTTCGACGAGGTGAAGGAGGTCAAGATGTACCATATGCTCGGGTTCGAAGGCAGAGCCGTCCCGATAACGAAGGAGCCCGCCTTCGGAGTGAGGCAGCACTTCCTTCCCGGATTCTGCATGATGGACCGTGCCCACACGGGCCTGTGCAATATGGTCATCGACAAGCCCTGGGGGATACACGTGCGCGTGGAGGATGTGGTGATACTATGACCGGCGAGAAGAGTGTGATGGAGATACAGAAGAGGATCTCCGAGAGGAAGGCGAGGGTGTACACCGCGCAGGAGTTCAAGGACCTGGTCCGCAGCGGAAACAGGCCCGCATTGGAGGATGTGGACGTCGTCACAACGGGAACATTCGGGGTCGTTTCGGGGACCATGGCGGTCATGTGCATCCCGATATGCGGTCCGGGGGAGTTCAGGCATGCGGAATCCGTTTCGATGAACGGTGTTCCGGCAAATGTCGGCCCGTGTCCCAACGAGTCCCTGGGGCTCGTGGATGTCACCGTGAACGGTACAGCACGCAGAGATTCATCCTATGGCGGGGGTCATCTGTTCAGGGACCTGGTGGCAGGAGAGGATGTGGATGTATCCGTGGTAACGGACGACGGGAGAACCATCTTTAGAAGGATCACGCTTCCGGAGATACCTTTCGCGAGGATGATCACGACCAGGAGCTTCTTCAGGAACTACAGCTGCTTCGCGACAGGGGATTCCGATGTGGACACGATATTCTGTGGTCCAGATCCCATGCCAGGGAAGTGGAGCGGTGCCACCTTCAGCGGATGCGGGGACATCAACCCGATACAGAACGATCCCGGATGCAGGTTCCTCAGGACGGGTGCGGGGGTGTTCGTAAACGGTGCTCCGGGGATGGTTCTCGGGACCGGCACCCGCAGCAATCCCGCGAAGCCGAATCTCTCGGTGGAGGCGGACATGCATCTGATGAGTCCCGGCTTCATGGGGGGCTTCAGGACATCCGTGAGTCCGGAATGCACCATATCCGTTGGTGCCGCGATACCCGTCACCGATTCCGATGTGTTGGAAGAACTATCGATTCTCAACGAGGACGTCCCGATCCCGCTGTGCGATGTCAGGGACAGGGTCCCGATCTGTGAGGGAAGGTATGGGGACGTGTGGAAAGACGGCAACTGCGAGGTCGCTGCAGATGTGAGCAAGTGTCTCCATTGCAGAGTCTGCTCCGCAGACGCCTCGTGCCCCAGGGATGCGAAGCCGTCCCAGGGGATCGACCGTGCGCTCTGCATGGACTGCGGTGCATGCGTGGACGCATGCACCGGCAAGGTGTTCTCCTGCGAGATGGGGTCTGTACGCTTCGGTCTTCCGGAAGGTGCCGTCGATGTTCCGATAATCCAGAGGCAGTCCAGCAGGAGGATCGGACAGAAGGTGTGCGAGGAGATCAAGGATCTCGTGGAAGAGGGCAGATGGTCTCTCGGACTGTTCAACGAGTACACGCAGTGAAACGACTTAGGAGGGATCATCATAACATTCAATGAAAGGAACTACACGCTCCGCTGTGTGGAAGGCGGAGAGGAAGTCGAGGAGAGATACACCCTTTCGTGTCCGAACGGCCACAGGGGGCTTCTTAGGGCATCGTACAAGGCGAAGCAGCTGACGGTCGGTCCGGAGGACAACGTGTTCAGGTTCAAAGATTGGCTTCCCGTGTCCCGGACGTTCCCGACAAGGGCGGGTCCGGTGGCATTCAGGAGCGAGGGACTGTCCAAGGAACTGGGGCTCAGGGACCTGTGGGTCGGATTCACCGGATACTATCCTGAGCGCAACGCGTATGCCGTATCAGGTTCGTTCAAGGAGTTGGAGGCGCTTCCCACGTATGCTAGGCTCTCTGACTTCTCCGAGGATTCCGTTGTGATAGCATCCGCGGGGAACACCGCAAGGGCGTTCGCCGAGGTAGGGAACGACATCGGGAGGAGATGCGTCGTGGTTGTGCCGGAATCCGCCGCGGACGGGATGAGGATAACCAAGGACAACGGCCTTGCCACGCTCATAGCGGTGAAAGGTGATTATGCGGATGCGATTGCCGTCGCCGACCGCATCGCGAAGATGGACGGATACGTGCCCGAAGGCGGGGCGAAGAACATCGCCCGCAGGGACGGCATGGGAACGGTCATGCTCGAGGGGGCCGTCAAAGCGGGAAGGCTTCCCGACCACTATTTCCAGGGGGTCGGAAGCGGGACCGGAGGGATAGCCGCATGGGAAGCATCCATGCGCCTGGTCGCCGACGGCAGGTTCGGAGACAGACTTCCGAGACTGGAGCTGGCGCAGAACGAACCCTTCACCCCCATGGCCAAGGCATGGGAGGCCAGAAGGAGGGAGATCCTCCCGGAGGACCTAGGGGAGGAAGGGGATGTGTTCGAGGTGTATGCCGATGTCCTCACCAACAGGAAGCCCCCGTACGGTATTCCCGGTGGGGTGTACGATGCGATGAAGGACACCGACGGAAGATTCTATACAGCCACGAATGCGGAGGCCAAGGAGGCCGTGAAGCTGTGGGATTCCGTCGAGTCAACCGATATAAATCCCGCTGCGGCTGTCGCATTGGCCACATTGATCAAAGCGATCGATGAAGGGAAGGTCGATCCCGGGTCCTGCATCCTCCTGAACGTGACGGGAGGGGGCATAGCGCGTGCTAGGGAGGACTTCGATATGCAGAATGTGCCTGTGAAGGCAGTAATGTCCAAGGATGCGGACGAGGATGAACTGAAGGAGGTATTGGCATGAACGAGGACAGGGTCATTTCGGAACTGAGGAAGGCAGGCGCGGATGTGATCATCAGCCTGCCCTGCGACAAGAACAAGCTGCTGACGGACATGCTCCATCAGGAGTTCCCCGTGGTGGACATCACCCGTGAGGAGGACGGTGTCGGGATATCCGCGGGAATGACACTTGCGGGGAGGAGGCCGGTGATATCGATACAGAGCTCCGGCATTGGGAACATGATGAACGCGATCATGTCTCTGACGGCATGCTACAGCCTGCCGATGTTCATACTGGCAAGCTGGAGGGGGACCGAATCGGAGAAGATTGAGGCGCAGATCCCGTTCAACTCCAAGGTGCCCGAGCTCCTGAAGGTCTATGGGATAGGGTGCTCCGTCGTGGAGAAGGAGGGTGACATCCATCTCATCAGTGAGGCGATGGAGGATGCCTTCGGGAATTCCAAGATTAGTGTCATCCTGATCAAGCCGGAGCTTTGGGGAGGCTCGAAGCGCCTTCCTCAGGAGTACCCTTCGAGGATGAGGATGACCCCGTCGATAGGGTCCGAGGTGTTCCCGGAGCCTGTTCTGACTCGTTTAGAAGCGATACGTGCAGTCATGTCTTCCATAAGGGATGAAGATGTGGTCGTTTCCAATATAGGTGTCCCGTCGAAGGAGGTCCATGCATCAAAGGATAGGCCGTTGAACTTCTACATGCTCGGCAGTTACACTCAGGCCACGCCCATAGGTCTGGGGATCGCGCTGTCCACGGAAAGGGATGTGATTGTCATAGACGGGGACGGGAGCATGCTGGGGTCTTCGGTCCTTCCGGTGCTGGTGTCCGAGCATCCGAGGAATCTGACCGTGGTGTGTCTCGACAACGGGGCGTTCGGATCCACGGGGAATCAGATCGACCAGGCATACAGTGCCGTGGATCTGACATCGGTTGCGAAGGCATTCGGGATCCCGGACGTCAGAATGGTAAGCACAGAGGACGGGATACGTGATGCGATGTCCGGACGCGGGAACGGTCTGAGGTTCGTCCATGTACCGATAAAGGCGTTCAATTCGGATTCCCCGAACATAACCATGACTGCTGCAGAGATCCGCGACAGGTTCATGTCAGCTCTCTGAGAGGGGGAGCGGACACGCGGGCCTTCGCCCGCACTTGTCTGCCCTATACACTCCCTGATCTGGAAACACATCCCCTGACGGGGAGACCTCCATCCTTTTGTTCCGATGGATTCACAATGTTCACTGAACAGTCTCGCGAACCATTATAATCGGCACACCTCATCGACTCATCTATGATGGGAACGGATTTCGAAGGACACTCCGAAGAATGGAAGGAGGTGTGGAAGAATGAGCACCTCCATACCGTTGCAGCATTCCACAACACCGCAGGCGGTGTACTGATCATCGGTCGCCGGGATGACGGGACCGTTGTCGGAGTGGAATCTCCGAAGAAGGTCCTGAAGACCATCTCCGATACTATCTCGAATAAACTCCATGTTATGGCCGAGGTCAAACTGGTCACCGTTGACGGGAAGAACTGCATCAGCGTGAATGTGCCCAAAGGGGACTCGATGGTGGATTGCGACGGGATCTTCTACATCAGGATAGGGAACACGACACAGACCGTTTCCGGTTCCGAACTGAAGGTATTGCTGCTCGAAGAGAGGAACAAATCATGGCTCGACCAACCATCAGACTTAGAGATTGATGATCTCTCGGTTGACGCCATCGCTTTCTTCATCTCCAAAGGGCAGAAGGCTGATCGTATACCGATGGACATCTCGGCGGACGATGTTCACAACATATTATCCAAATTCAAGTTGCTATCATCCGGAAAGGTCACACTTGCAGGTGCACTGTTATTTTATCCGAATGCGAGGATGCTCAACGATGGGGCCTATCTGAAAATCGGACAGTTCGATGAGAAGGAGTCTCTGATGCGCGATACGTACATCGAGGGCCCGATCATCCGCTTGCCCGATCTTGTGATGGAGAAGCTGTATGAGGCATATACGCCGCCTACGTACATGTACGACGGTGGAGGGGCCTCCAGATATCTGAAGTATGATTATCCCGAAGAGGCCGTCAGAGAGCTGGTTCTCAACGCTGTCATGCACATGGATTACAGTCTTCAGCGTCCCATGACGATCTCTGTATTCCCCGACAGGTTGGAGATCTTCTGCGCGGGATTGCTTCCTAAGGGGATGACATTCGAGCTAATGAAGCGCAGGCATACATCCGTGCCCCGTAATGTGTCATTAGCAACGGTATTCTACTCTGCAGGTTATGTCGAGTCGTGGGGGCAGGGCATATCTAAAGTTAGAGGAGAATGCATTGTCAATGGAAATCCAGAGCCTGAGTATCAGGAGTTCTGCGGTGGAGTGCTTGTAACTATTAAGAAGCCTCAGAAAAGCAACACAGTCGAAGTATCTGAAACAATAGTAGTAAGTGATGAAATTGACAGACTGATATTGAAACTAATACGCGATGAACCACAGATTTCAGCGGTCGGTCTATCTACAAAGCTAGGTCTTAATGTGAAGACAGTATATCGTCATACATCAGCACTTCGGAATGCTGGTATTATTACGAGAGATGGTAATAATCGTAATGGATGTTGGACGATAAAAAAGGACATCGAATTCTGAATTATGCCACCACTAATGTCCGTATTCATGTCCGTATTGTGTCCGTATTCATGTCCGTATTCTGTCGTAGAACTGTCCTTGTTGATATTTCTAAAAACATCTTAATATCTATACAAATGACTAATTATTTATCATTACTATAAGCAAATATCTAAAAATCAAAAAGAAAAACCATTATCGATTGATGCAGAATAATAATGAAAACAACCATCGTGTCCTGATTATGTCGTAGAAAATATCCGTATTCATGTCCGTATTCATGTCCGTATTGTGTCCCTAATATAATCCCTAATCTGATCCGTCATTTCCTCACAAAACGGACAAAGGAATTCTACATCTATCGGATTGTAAATTCTACAAGCATCGGATTAAAAAACCTACAACTGTCGGATTTGAATTATATTCTTATCCATATCCCGTCAGCATGGTCGGGGAGTTCCAGTACAGGCGGGAAGACGGGGTGCTGGTCATACCGATAGGGGCATTGAAGGACTGATCGACGATCATGTTTGTTCTGTTGTTTGAAGCGGTGCATGTCCGATGGTTGACAGTGCAATCGCGCTTTGCGCGATTGCACCCGTCGAGGGAAGTTCGCATCGGCACGCGATGCTTGCCGACGCTCATTAGCTGTGTCGGGGCTCCGCCCCTCCACAGATCGGACAGACGTACCTGTACACAACCTTCTTGAGTCATCTCGAATACACAAACGGTATTATCGCCCATCACCAATAAATACGGCGGACTGAACTGGATACTCTGCAGATAAGGAAGTATTCCTACACGGTTGTGATATGATGACTTACGGTGTGAACGTATTTGATACCATCAACGTATCCCGCCCTTTCGTAAACAGAGGGCCTTCCGATTCGACCGAATACAGGTCCATAGAGCAGCTCGGACGTTTCCTGTTCAGCAAACCGCTTAGATTCACGGTAGAGAGGAACCCGGACGGATTCATACTGAGCAACGAGGAGTCCGATCTGATCGCATTCGGTTCGACGATCGAGGAATCGTTGGATGAATTGTATCGTCTGTTGGAATTCGACTGGGAAGATATTGCGATGGCCGACGACCTGTCATTGAGCTCAGGGGCCAAAGAGAGGAAACAGTGGTTACTTTCCAACGTCAGGGAATGTGAGTGAATGGTGGAGAAGTTCCAAAAGATCGATACAAGTCTCTGCAGGAAAGGATTCGTCCGTGACGAGAAGGGCGATCACATCCGCTACAGGTTGTATGTGGACGGGGCGAAAACGGAGATTCGTACCATGATCAGTCACAACAGGAGACCGATCCCGGATTCACTCATCAGCATCATGGCCAAGGAACTGAGGTTATCGAAGAAGGATTACCTCAGATTGATAAACTGCACCCTGTCCGGAGAGGAATATGCACGTATGCTGAAGGACAGCGGGCTGATCCGTCAGTAAGTTCCATCTCTTCGATCCAAACTTTTGCAATCCTCATTATACCGGTTATCCCATCCACATGCCGATGCTAGCAGACGTCAACGGTGTCCGTATCGGTTACGAGGTTTTCGGGGAAGGGGAGCCCGTCCTGCTCCTTTCGGGTTTCGCAGCCTGCAGGAGCTACTGGAAGCGCATGATGCCCCTCTTGGAGGGATACCGCTGCGTCGCGGTGGACAACCGCGGTGTGGGGGAGACGGAGTACAACGGAAGCTTCTCCGTGGACGACCTGGCCGACGATGCCGTCTCTCTGATGTCATATCTCGGCTACGAGAGGTTCTACGCGGTGGGATGGTCCATGGGGTCGTCGATACTCCTGTCGATGTCCTCCAGGCACCCGGAGAGGCTGATCACGCAGACGCTGGTCTCCACCTACAGGGACCGCCCGGCGAGGACCACCTATGTCCTGGGGGAGTTCACGAGGATGCTGTATGAAGGGGAGATAACCCTGGAGGCGTTCTACGTGATGGTGAACTCGTTCTGCTTCCCGGAGGGGTTCTTCAGGAAGCTCATGGCATCAGGCATGGGTGTGCCCCTGCCTAAGGACGATATGGATCCGAGCGGGCTGAGGGACCAGATACTGGCGGTGGAGGCCTTCGGGAAGGATCTGCAATATGATTCCATAGACGTCCCGACGCTGATCGTACAAGGTACCGAGGACATCATGACGCCTTTCGAACAGGGGGAGGCCGTGAGGGATTCGATAAGGGGTGCGGAACTGGTCTCGATCCCGGGCGCGGGGCACAACATAGATCAGAGACTGTATGCCGATGCAGTGAAGGCGTTCATGGCAGGGCACAGGGTCTGAGAAACATTATAATAAAGGTCCCGGACAGGGGCTGGCGCCCCCGTCCGGATTGAGAACGTTCACCGGGGGAGGACAACGTCCTTCCTGCGCTCCTCGATCTTCCCGGATATGGATCCCTTGATGACCTTGGTGCAGGGCCAAGTGTCATCCATATAGGATATCAGCTCCCCGATGTCGGCATCGGGATTGGTGAGGGCGAGATACACCCTGGACATGAACATCGACACGGCATAGGGGAAATCATCGCAGATCTCCGGCCTGTCCTTCCATATAGTACATTTTTTGTCCTTTCCGAGGAAGGCGCAGGGGTTGGTCTTCTTGAACAGGAACCTTCCGTCGGATGTCTGGACGAGGTAGTCCTTCAGAAAGTCGTATATCGGGATCCCGGCGGAGGTGGCGACGCGGTCGATCTCCTCCGGGCGGACGACGATCTGGGGCTGGCAGCAGCATCTGCCGCACATCTCGCATGGGAAAGAGTCTCTGTATGACATGCAGATGTCGTAGGCTATGTCGAGGTTGTGCTCCATCTCGGGCGAGATGGTGCCCAGTCCCTCGAGGATGTACTTCCCCCTGTATACGGCCATCAGAACGCCCCGGCGATGGAGCCGAGACCGGCTATGAACCCGATGATGCTGAGGAACGCTCCTGCGCCGGCGAGGGCCATGCAGAGCGTCTTGTTATCAGGGTTCAGGTATCTCGGGAGGTTGACGGAGTAGCTTCCGATGACGAGTCCTACGGCGCCGATGGCGACGGAGCCGTATTCGGCACCGTCGACGGCGACGAGGGCCAGGGACACTATTCCTATGACAAGGGCAACCACGGAGAAGACCAGAGGGTTGCGCTCCTTCGGCTTTCTGAACGGCTGGTCGAGCCTCCAGTCGCACTCCTCGCAGTAGAGGGTGTCGGGAGGGTTGTTGTGGCCGCATTTGGGGCAGATCATACTGTGATTATCGGGGTTGTGTAGTTAAGGGTTGCTGGGGAAGGTTTGGGATTGATGGACTGTCCGAATCGGATTGCCGGGATGGAAGCAGTATGGGGTGTTCTGGACATTCGATATCATGTTTGGGTGTCGATGCGAAGGTCAAGACAGTCATCATAAGGAATCGGCAAGGGAGCACGAAGGGAAGAAGACTTCAGAACGATTTTCGACAAAGTCTCCAAAACTCCAGGCGTGGACCTGTAAATCGATTTTATCGATTATATCTATCAATAATGTGGCATTACAATTATATCTTAAAGAAAGTTTACGAAATAATCGAGTGGATTCCGTGCTAGTCAAATTCAGGGTCGAAAACTACAAGCAGTTCGAAACGGAGCAATCGCTTTCCATGTCAGCAGGCCCCTCGCGTGACCACCCCTCCCATGTCCGTGACATCAAGGGTGACAGGATTCTCCGTACAGCGGCGATATTCGGTTCCAACGCATCGGGAAAGACGAATCTGATCAGGGCTATGGCCGTTTCAAGGGAGAAGATCGTATCGGGTTTTCAGATCGATCCGATGGACTACTGCAGGACAGATCCCGGGAACAAAGAGAGACCGACGGCTTTCGAATACGTCATAGAGCTGGATGGTGCCTTTTACGCATATGGGTTCGAGGTCATGCTGACAACAGGAGTTGTGACGACCGAATGGCTGAACAACATCTCCGGAAAGGGAAAGGCGATGACGGTGTTCTCCCGCAGGATGGACGAGATAGTGTACGGTCCGAGTCTCACTCAGACGGAGGAGAAGTACTTCTTCGTATACAGCAACGAGGTGAGACAGGATAAGACGCGGTTGCTTCTGAGCACGCTTTCGAGGATGCCCGATCAAGGTTCGGGTGCGTTCTCGGCACCTATGCGTGTCTTCAGGTGGTTCCGGGATTCCCTCAGGTTCATCGGTGCGGGACAGCCCTCCGGTTTCTCCCCTGACACAAAGATAGGATTCTCCGGCAGGATGATTCCCCGCTATGGTTCCGGCGTCACAGGAATCGGTTATGAACGGATGATGCCCGACGAATCGCTGCTGCCGAAGGAGATCTTGGATAACTTCGTCAGGATGGGTTCCGACCCAGGCATTCACAGTCTGGAGGGAAGCGTCACCTCGCCCCAAGGAATGTTCGTGCTACGCATGAATCATGGCGGCGAACCCGATGTGGAGAAGGTCGTATTCGATCACGGGGAGATAACATTCGATTACCGCGAGGAGTCAGAAGGGACGGGTAGGCTGATGGAACTGCTCCCTGTGCTCGATGACAGCGACACGTGGGACCGCACCTATGTGATAGATGAGCTTGACAGGAGTCTGCATCCGCAGCTGACACAGAAGCTGATAAGAGACTTCGGTGACCTGAGTCCCGAACTGAAGAGGCAGCTGATAGTGACCACTCACGAATCCCGTATCATGGACCTCAACCTTCTCAGAAGAGACGAGATATGGTTCGTAGAGAAGGGTTCCGACGGGACTTCCTCCGTCTATTCCTTGGAATCGTTCAATGAGAGGAAGGATAGGCGCATCGACCGTGCATATCTCGATGGCAGATACGGCGCCGTCCCCTGCTTCAAAGCAGTGTTTCCGGACATGGAGTGATCATGAGGCCCACCGATTCGCATGACGGGGTCAGATATGTATCGTGGTCGACAGAGATGGGGTCAGGAAGGCCGTTCCAAGGAAAAATATGAGCGTTTCATCAAGTCATGTCACGATCATAATTACTTCCCCTATGTGACCAACCCGCGTTTTGAACTATGGATTCTACTGCATTTCGATATCGACGAGGTTGTGGATGAGCTCAAGGATCCGGAAAGATGCAGCAATTGCATAAAGCGCGAGATGAACAAGCTGAAAATCGGAAAGAAGTCTCGCTTTGACAAAATTGTGGATTCCATCGAGCTAGCCATGAGAAACTCGGAGATGTTCAGTCAGGATCTGGAAGAACTGGAGGCTGATGTGGGAACCAACATTCCAAGTCTCATCCTGGACATGGTCCCGCATGACGATATGACCTGAACGAAATGACAACATCGATTGCCATTACAGTCAGCTGTCTCCGTCATCTGCGGTCTTCACTCAGATTACAGTCATTTACCTGACCATTTTCAATAATGATGTATATCTCCAATCATGGTTAGGCCGACCGAGATAGAGGTCACCACATCCCAATGGAATCTCTGAACCTAAGGGGACTGATTCCGAAACTGGGTTTGGTTTCGTACAGGTAAATTGTACATTGGTAGATTTATCGATCAGAGGCCAGGAGAGTGATTGGATTCGGTTATCTGCTCATGTTCTCCTGGAAAATTGAGCCGATAAATTTGAATGTCTGGCTAATGTCTGTGAACCGATAAATGAGCCGATAAATGAGCCGATAAATGAGCCGATAAATGAGCCGATTAATTCTCCCTGTCATCCGTTTGGCGAGAGAGAACAATCGAAAGAAGGGGCTATTTTTATCCTGAGTAATTGTAAAAAGTTAGGTAAGGAATTTAATTGGTGGTTAACTTTATGATTTTATGAGTATATAGTAAATGGACTATCAGTAATTTGATGATTTCAAGAGTAGATTCATCACGAATTCGAATGAACTGAGATGGTTTTAGGCATCATAAAGGTAGTTAAATGGTATTTGATCAATTTTGGGTTAAGATATTTATACTAAAGAACTTATTGTATCACCATGGGAGATTTGATGTACTGTCCTACGTGCGGCACCAACCGCATGACCGAGCTGAAGATCAATTGGATCATCGCAGTGCTGCTTCTTCTCCTGGGGATTGTCCTGGGAGTGATATACATCGTCTACTGTGCTGTGGAGAAGCAGCAGTGTCCTGTTTGCGGTACGAACAGGAAGCTCATGGAGCCGCCGAGACACGAGAAGATGTCGGATTGATGTCCCGGTATCGGCAGAAACGATTTCGAAACTTCTTACAAGTTCTGATATAGGTCAAGTATAATCGATGGGTGTCATCTTTCCAGAAGATCGATTATCGATTGGAGACGGTCTGCGACCTTCTCTCCAGTGGGGGTGAGCACGAGGGTGCTGCTCCTGGATTCTTTGGAAAGGTCCTCGACGATGCCTTCGGAGATGAGTATGTCGAGTTTGACAGACATCCTGTCGTTGCGGGCGACGTTCCTGTAGAGTTCGGTGCGTCTGCAACAAGGGTGGTCGCGGATGTACAGGATGATGCCGACCATATGGGGCTCATTGAACAGTTGTAGCTTGTTGTGGTCGGTCATGGTATCGTCGGATGATGTATAGGGGCCATTACTGGCCCCTTAAAGGGTTTACTGTTCAGGTTCCTGATTTGCAGGTCCGTTGACGTTCCGACGCGGTGCAGATGTACACTTGTTTGTCATTTCACGGACCTTCTTGGTTCTCTTTATTCCAAACTCAG
>CAKUXX010000018.1 GCA_934702355.1 uncultured Methanomassiliicoccales archaeon | reverse complement strand
TATAACTTATTTTAGATTCGTAGAGTGAACCTGATAGATATCACGGCACCCCATGATTGTCTCAATCAATTACGGACTGTACAAGAACTCGCCCCTTTATCCTCACTCTGCACCTCCCTCCGCCTATCATCCTGTAGCACACCGCCTCGAACGGGATGCCTTCCGAGGCCAGGGGGAACACGTCCCCCTCCTCAAGCCCGAAACGTCCCTCGACGTACCTCCCGTCGAACAGCATCCGGACCTGCTCCTCCGACAGCTCCGGAGCGTCGACCCTCCTCTCGGGTACGAAGACCTTCATCTCCTCCCCTCCGGCCGATCGGCGCATCCGTCCTCCTCCATCGGACAGGTATCGACGAAGAGCAGCGGCCTCATCGTCCCGAAGCACCATGGCGACCATCTGCCGATCATCAGGAGGTCGCAACGGGCGCACCTCTCCGGGATCATGGATCGGCCTCCCCATCGCGAACGGTGGAAGGAAGCCCCCCGACGATGGAAGGAAGGGAACCGTATCTTCCACTCATGATACCGCACCCTTCTTTCCACCGTCTCCGAAGGGGTTTCCGACCTCGGAGGGACCCTTGTTTCCATCAACCCTTCCTTCCATCGCTTTCGCACGGCATTGGGCCCTCTCCTTCGATTTCCTCTGACGGATGTTACTCCGATACTGTTCGAGTAACACCGTATCGACGGACCCCGAATCCTTGGCCGCCTTGAGCCTCGTCCTGTACTCCTCGCTCCGATCGGGAAGGTCGCAGCTCTCCCTCCGACAGAACGACTTGCCACGGACGGCGTTGGAGATGGTGTGACGCTCAAGCCCCCACATCTCGGCGATGACCTCGATGGAGGCTCCCCTGTCCACGAGGGCGAAGAAGTCGGAGACGGACTTGATCACCGTCGCAGGCGTGACCGTCTTCACGATCCTACCTTCGGAGTCCTTCCTCTCCCTCTCCCTCGGCTCGTTCAGGATACGTCCTTCGGGCATCAGGTGGATGTCCTCGGCAAATGCGAATCCGACCGAGCGGGAGACGTGACGGCCTTCGGCGATGTTCCTGTCCACGGAGTCCCTGGTCTTCTTGGTCTGCTCCTTCACGAACAGGGAGTCGGTGGCCGACTTGTAGGTGTCCAGATGGAGCGCGGCCTGGGAGTTGCCGGACAATCCGCCGTATCCCGCGTAGATCGCCTCGCACCTGTACATGTCCAGGACGGCCTTCAGACGGTTGAGCTCGTCGGGACCCTTGCGTGTGAGACGCGACGAATCGTAGACGACGAGATAGTGGGGCTGCTTCGACACCACGGCTCCGATCAGCTGTCCGAAGTCGTCCCTGTCGTTGGTCGTGCCGGACACGCCGTCGTCGTGGAACTCGCCGACGACCTCCACACCGTTCTGTCTGCACCACGAACGGCAGGTCTTGAGCTGGGTGTCGATGGAGACGCCCGATTCCGCCTGCCCCTTGGTGGAGACACGCGCGTAGATGACGGCGGTCTTCCCCTGTCTGAGGATGTCGTCCCCCATCGGGCATCCCTCCCGTCGCGGAACAGATCGATCGCCCTCTTCAGCTCGACCATCCTGTCGAGCTCTCCGACGGTCATCCCGCCTTTGGAGATCAGGACGCGCATGATCTCGGACCAGTAGGTCGAGAGCATCAACGCCATCGCATACGGACGGGTGACGGTCATCCGATCACCTCCGCACGATCGACTGAGGAAGAAGCGTATGTCTCGGTCAAAATCGACCCACAGGGGGAGGCGCACCATGCCACTCCTCCTGTAAGATCGTACCTTCCGGAAAGGAAGGCTCCCTGTGGGCAAATAGAACCAAGGATTGCGGATGTAAATAACTTCGCAATCATTCATCCCCCTCCTCAAGATAATCCCTCGGACGCATGTAGCGGACCTTCACGCCCCTTGGCGGATTCTTCTCGTCGAAGAAGTCGTCGTCTCCCGTGACCAGGATCTCGGAACGGGTCATATCCACGGAATACAGCGTCTCCAAATCAGAATCATCACGCATGGAGTATCTCCGACGAAGATCCTCTACGGGAACGATCTCGATCTCGACAACATCTGGGCAAATGTCCAGGATGGCTTCCCTTATCTCCTCGGAGGTCAGGGGACATTTGGACTTCATTGCCTGACGGGTGCATTGGAACAGGATGATGTTCGAGACGATGAGCTCGTCTCTGGAACGGATACTATCGAGAACCCTGGGCATCTGCTTGGAGCGATACACGACAGCTGCGATCAGGACGTTGGCATCGACGGACACCTTGCGCCTGGAACGGGAGAGGATCATCCGACGACCTCCGGATCATCCCATGCGTCCTCCGCCATGGCATCCCAGTCGATGGTCACACCCTCCATCTCGGATACGGCGGCCTCGAACCTCTCCCAGCAGTCCTCCGGGCATGATACCTCCACCGAGAGGCCCTCGGACACGAACGCCGCCTCCGACAGCAGGATGTCGGCCCCGGCATCATTCAGCATATCGACGGCTTCGCCGAACATTCCGATGGTCGTCTCCCTGTCGAAGAGGAGGACCGCGCAGAACGATGTCATGGAAGCCTCCTCATCCCGACGATCGGAGCATCGGAACGCGCGGGCGCGGACCTCGGCACCGCGACGACGGCGTAGAGGTCCCCGTCCATGATGATGTCGTACCCGCTGTAGTCGGGGTCCGAGCGGAATCCGTCGATCCGTTCGAGCGCGTCCTTGACGGAGAGCCCGCAGGTGCGGATGTCGATCAGGACGATGCGCCCGTTGGAGACGGGACGGCCATCGGAGCGACGGGCGACCGGACGGGGACGGACAGGAGCCGCGACGCGGTCCGACTCGTGCACGGCCTCCGCGAACCCGTCGTCGTCCTGCAGACGGGAGAGGACCTTGAGCACCTCGGATTCCGCGAGCCTCCTCCTGGAATCGTCGCGACCTTTATGGAAGGTCATTGGCGGACCTCCCGGGGATCGGATGGAAGAATCACGGAGGACGGCATGATGTCGAGACCGTCTCCGACTGCACAGACCGGGGGGAGTGCTACCCTGCCTAATCTCCCGATAGGATCCGCCACCGCACGCTCGACCGTGGGATCCCCATCTGCAACGACAACAACGGTCGCGGACCTATAAAGGTCCTTCCGACGGGTGTTCACTGGTACCCCTCCTGCCAGCTGCTGTCCGAAGGCCTCGGGACATAGGGCTGCTCGCCCTCGGACCTGGCGCGTGCGAGGTTGACCATGTTCTCGGCGTTTCCGAGAATGGCCTGGGCGGTCCTGTCCTGGACGTCGATTATCCTTCCGAGGACCTGGTCGATGGCATCCAGACGGGAGAGGGCGACGGTACATCCCGATCTCGCCTGGACGGCGGCGGCCATGGCGACGTTCGCCTGCGCCTTCGCCTCCATCACGTGGGTGGGGAGGTTGGCGAAGATCTGGACCTTCTCCCAGCAGTCGGGATCGGTCATCTCCGCCTCGGGACAGCCGGGGCTTCCGTCCATGATGATGTCGTTGTCCTTCTCGTGACCCTTCTCCAGGAACTGGGTGAGGGGCGAGTTCCTGATGGCGTATTCGAAGGTGGAGTTCCCGTCGAACTTCGGATCGGTGAGCATCCAGCCCGTGTTCGTCAGGATGGTCGCAACCTTGAGGGCGCGGTCTATGAACAGCTCCTTCGCCTCCTCCTCGGAGCGGAACTCCTTCGGGTCGAGGAAGATGCGCTTGGGTGCGAGCGCGAACGTCTCGGAACCGCGCGAGCCCTTCCTATACGTGAGGCCGACGTCCTGCCCGTTGATGCTGATGGAGCCGTAGCGATTGACGGAGCCGTTGAGGACGGTCTCCTTCCTCTTCCAGAAGCCGACATAGCCTACCCCCGGGATCCGAGGGTCGTCGAAGGTCCCGACCTTCACGATGGTGAAGGACATCGAGCCGTTGACATGGGCCTCGACGAAACCCTCGGGGCACTCGGGATCGGTGGAGACCCCCTTGACAGGGTCGGGTGCGGGGCGTATCTCGCGGGGAGGGGAGGGGGCACCTTTTGCGGCGCCCTGGCCGAGTTTGCATCTCCCTTCTATAAAGGAGTAGTCGAGGTCGCCCTTCTCGTAGACCACGGGGGATTTCGTCCCCGGGATCGGCCTGATGAAGCCCAGGTAGGTGAGCTTCTCGGCCATGTTGTAGGCGGACCTCTGGGGGATACCCAGCTCCCTGGCCGCTCCCCTCGTGGACTTCCCGGAGAGGAGCATCTTCAGGAACTGGAGCTCCTTCTTCGTGGGGGCCTTGATGGTCATGCCGACCCGCCTCCGCACGCATGGCAGTTTGCCATGTTTCTGTGCCGGGGGCACAAGGGGGCACAGAAGTTTGCCAAAATCGCGAAGTATGCGCGCGTCTTATAATTAAGAGGCGTGCCCCCCTCGGTTGGTGTGAAAAAGTTGCTGCACGGTTTGCAAACCGATGTTGCACTCGGCAGTATGCCCTGAGCGTCGATCCGATCGACCCTCTTGGTCTGACGTATCTTCGTATCCCACGATACTTGCCCGACGTGAGAGATTCCATTCTGTCCCATTGAATCCATCCTTGGAATCTTCTCACAGGACCATCGAACAATCTGGATCGGCTCGCAAGAGCCAGAAGACCCTCATCCCAGCAGGCAATTCCCCCAGTCTGAGCGATACCCTGAGGGCGTCGTCCGCCCTCGTCGTGGCAGTTCCTTGGATCCTCTCGTCTACGAGCATGGTCTGCACCTTGTACCCCAGGCGCCTCATCAGGTCGCCGGGAAGCTCGAGGGTATCCTCTATCGTCAGAATGCGCTGATTCCTTCCGAATTCGAAGAGCAATGCGGCTAGAAGGGACGATTTACCAGCACCGCGGGGACCGCAGACAAGGAACGTCGCCCTGCTGTTCACCAGATAGGACAGAAGTCCGGCCGTCCTCGGGTCCACGGTTCCGTTGGATATCAGTCTCGTGAGGGTCCATGGCCTCTCGGAGCGCTTGCGTATGGCCACCGCATCCCCGTTGGGGCTCATCGGGTATCCCATGACGGTGACCCTTGCGTCGAATCCTTTGAAATCCGTCTCGAGGACGGGGTCGGAGCGGCAGAAGCGCAGTCCGCTGTCCCGCTTCAGGATGTTCACCAGGTTGTCCACCTCCCTTTTGTCGGCCATGAGGTTGGTCCTGCATCTGAGGTGGGAGTTCAGCCCGCCGATGCCGTTCATCGTCACGTGTATCCTGTTCTCGTCGCAGGGCGCGTCTATGTAGATATCCTCTATATGGGGGTCGGAGAGCAGGACCTCGAATATACCCGCGCCGACGGAGTGCCTGTGGACTATCGAGCAGATGTCGTTCACGACGGCGTCCACGCTCTCGTTCCCGCACAGGATCCTCAGTTCATCGGTCCTGTCGGTGAGGAGGGAGCAGGCCAGCCCCATTATGCTGTCGCGGTCGGTCCTTCCTCCCTTTTCCCGATGGATCTCCCTGATCTCGTCGATCAGGTCCATCACTAGGGAGTTCAGGGCATCCGGATAGGCGTATTCCCTGGGGGTCATCCTGTATCCTGTGTTTCCGTCGTCTGATGTGCCTATCATCACGCTCCCGCATGGGGTCATATAGGATGCGATCGGTGTGAGGACTTCGGAAGGGTCGGTCATCCAGCAGTCCGTGTAGGACGGCTTCCTACGGACATCGGCCGATGCGAGCATGGAGAATGTCGAGACGAGGTCCTGTTTCCTTCCCATGGGTTGAATCCTGTGCGGTACCGCTTCGGACACCACGAAGGATGCCGAGGAGCCGAAGCTTCTCGGAACGGGGGCGGCATCGGATTCCAGGCCGAATGCCCCGCATTCCTTGTCGGGGTCGTCTTCCTTCGTATCGTCCTTGGGCCTGTACGACCGGACGATCCTGTCGAGGTTCATCTCGGACACCTCCCGATCATCTTCGCAAGGATGTCGGAGAGGCCGGATTCCACCTGGTCCAGGGCCGCGGACGTGCGTCTGACGCATTCCTCGCATCCCGGTCTGTCGGGAGGGTCGTCGTCCAGGAGCCTCCTGCCTTCGCTGACCGCATCATTCGGGAACGCCTCCCATACAGCGTCCATTACCGTGTTCCGCTCTATGGGGCAGCTGCGGCACTGCATCTTCGGTCTCCCTTCGGTGTACGACCATCTCATCACGGATGCGGCATCTTTCACAGCCTCTCCGGCCGTGCCCGAGATCTCTGTATCCATTCCGGTCCTCAGGACTATCCTGTCCGTGCCGCCGGTGCCGCTCATGAGCCTCACCATGCATCTGAGGCACTCCTCCGAGCCGGGGACGGGTGCGATATCGCATCCCCTGCAGTCGATGATCATGGCATCCCCTTCGATCGTGACATCGGGGGGCTCGACGTCGTCCGGGCGGAATGCCGACAGTAAGCGCATCATGGGCGTACGTTTCCGTCGGAGGGAAGATAAAGGGTCGCCGGAAAGTCACACTGCGCTGGAGACCCATTGAAAAACAGACCGAAACAGGTGAGAATGATGTTCGGAATGGCCGTTTTCTCCATCCCGTGCAATAATGATTGAAGTTCTGGACTGTCTGAAACCACCGTTTCTATTGGACATTTGCCCACGATGAGAATCTGTCTGAAAGACTGTCAAGGGCACGTTCGGTCTTATCAATAGATCTTCACCCGCTCTCTAAGCACGGTCCTGGAGAAATCGTCATCGCGGAGTGCTCCGACCGTCATCGCATCGACTTCGTGCTTGAGAATCGTTTCCAGATCATCCTGGAAGGCGAAGAGGTCGAAAAGCCTGAACCCGGGGGCGGTCTCCACAATCATGTCATAGTCGCTGTCCCTGCGGCTGTCCCCGCGGGCCCTGGAGCCGAAAAGATAGACTGCAGTGATGTTGTGTCTACATGCGACCTGTCCGACGATCTCGGACAGTTCGTCGAGGGTGTATTCCTTTCCGAACAGATTGTCGAACATAACCATCAATCGGTCCCGGCGATATAACATTGTTTGCCGGTTGTTCCAACACCCTGGTTAAGATGCCGACCATCGATTCCGATGGTCACATTGCACCTGTGGTGTGACATGGGAATCCCGAATGGTGGGCTTTCAGATACGGGAAGATGTCGACAGCATGAAGGCACACCGATTCTGGAACTAAGCGTATCTGATTGCCATCCACACAGAGTTTTGAGTCGGGATCAAGATCGATGGCTATGACGCACCGGACACGGATCAGCTCCTGGAGAACAGAGCCCTGGCCCTGCGTTGAGCGTGGATCGGCGATTGTTCGGCCCCACGGTCGGTCTCCGGACTATTATGACCTGTGCCGTCCGTTCCGGATCCCGGGTCCTTGAACATCAGGTGGGGTCTTTCTTCAAACTCCGTTATTTCGCATCCGACTCCGTACACGGCATCTATGTTGTCCGGCGTGAGGACGTCGTCGGGGGAGCCGTCGGCGAATATCTTCCCTTCGCTGAGGAGGATTATCCTGTCCGAATAACGGGATGCGATGTTGAGATCGTGGCAGATCATGATGATTATCATCCCTTCCGATACGGAAAGGCCTTTGAGCATGCGGGCCACGGCTATCTGATGCTTGATGTCTAGATTGGCCGTGGGCTCGTCTAGAAGAAGGATCTTGGATTCCTGCGCGAGTCCCCTGGCCAGCATGACCTTCTGATGCTGTCCTGCGGAGAGCTCGTTGAATGAACGCATCGCCAGGTCCTCGATTCCCATCATCTTCAATGCCGAATGGACGGCACGGAGATCGTCATCGGTGCGTCTGTTCCCGCTGTGCGGGTACCTTCCGAGCATGACGGTGTCCGCAACGGACATCGGGAATGCGGTGGCGGATGAGCAGGGAACATACGCCATGAACTTGGCGAGCTCCTTCTTGGGGATGTCCGAGACATCCCTTCCGTCGACCTCTACTATGCCGGAGCGGGGTTCCAATATGCGGTTGATACAGTGTATCAACGTCGATTTTCCTACTCCGTTCGGTCCCAGGACTGAGACGAATGCCGGAGCATCCACAGAGAATGATACATCGTCCAGCACGTTGCGGTCGTTGTATCCGAAGACGAGATTCTTAATGTCCAGCTTCATTTTATCACATCAGGTCCAGACTTTTTTGTGTTGGCGCACGAGAATGTAGATGAAGAGAGGTCCGCCGATGAGGGATGTTATCACTCCCACGGGGAGACCGGTGGCGGTTATCTCCACCGCTATGCAGTCGGAGGCCGCGAGAACGAGGGCTCCGCAGGCTGCGGATGCGGGTATGAGGTAGCGGTTGTCGGAGCCGAGGAAGATCCTCATGACATGGGGGGCCACAAGTCCCACGAAACCGATCGTACCCGTGAAACAGACCAATGTGGCGGTCACGAGGGATACGATGGCGATGACGGTGAGCCTCGTCCTCTTAGGGTCGATGCCGGTGGAGGAGGCTATCTGCTCCGTGCACGAAAGCAGGTTGAGCTTCGCGCTCATCATGGAAAGCAGGATAATCCCTGCCATGGTGGCGACGATAAGATACGGGAGCGACGACCAGGTCACGCTTCCGAGGGTTCCCAGGGACCACGTGTACACAGAAGCGAAGGTCTCCTCGGATGCGGCGAGTTTCAGCATCGTCGTGAATGCCGAGAATATGTACATCACCGCGATTCCGACGAGGATCATGGTCGTGGAGTTGGATCCGCTCCTTACGCCGGAAACAGCTATGATGGCGGCGGCGGGGATGAGGGAGACTATGAAAGCGTTGGATATCGCTCCGACCTCGCCTCCGAGGAACGGCAGGACGAAGAGTCCCGAAATCATGGCAAGAGCTATTCCGAAGTTGGCTCCGGATGCGATACCGGTCATGTAAGGGTCGGCCAGCGGATTCCTCAATGCGCTCTGCATCGCTGCCCCGCATACTCCGAGTCCTGCTCCGACAACGACCACCGCAATCCCTCTGGGTGCGGATTTTTGCCACACCACGTAATCATCCAACGGATTCGAAGGCGCCACGCCGCGGATGTGGTCGATCAGAACGCGATAGGCTTCCGAGAACTCTATGTTGTACGGGCCGAAGGCGATCTCTAGCAATCCTGCCAGGAGGGCTATCGCCACGATGGCGATGATTATGAGCACCTTGCGGTGAGACGAGGCGCGGTAGAGGCTGAGGAATTCTTCTGTCTTCATTGCTGCCACGCCTCCCTGCGGGTGCGCATGATGAGTAAAAGGAACAGGGGTCCGCCGATGAACGAGAGGACGACTCCGACAGGCATGTCCCCAGTTGCGAGTATGCGGCTGATCACGTCTGCCAGGAGCATGAACGCCGCTCCCATCGCAGCCGATGCGGGTATTACGAGACGTGTGTCGCTTCCAAGGATCAGCCTCACCATGTGAGGCGCTATGAGTCCGAGGAATCCCACGAGTCCGATGAAACTGACGATGGATGCCGTCACGAGGGACAGGATGACGAGACACACCATGCGGAAGGTCTCCACATCAAGTCCCATAGCCTTGGCGCTGTCGTCCCCCGTCATCAGGAGATTCATCTTGCCCGACATGGCGAAGAGCACCGACGAGCCGATGAGGACCACGGTCAGCATCACGGGGATGTACGACCAGGTGGCGCCGCTAAGGGATCCTACCGTCCAGACGAATGCGTTCTTCATGGCCAGTTCGTCGGCCATCATCATGATCAATGTGCTGAAAGCCGAGAATATGCACGACACGGCAGTTCCGACCAATATGATCGTGGCGGGCGAACCGCTGCTGATCCTTGAGACGGCTATCATTATCCCTGCCGGGATCAGGCTGAATATGAATGCGTTGAGTATCAGTCCATACTGGCCGGTGCCCGTCATGGTCATTCCGAGCACTATCGCCATGGTGGCCCCCAGGACAGCGCCTGATGATATTCCCGTTGTGTACGGATCTGCGAGGGGGTTCTTCACGACCCCCTGCATGACGGCACCTCCGACGGCGAGTCCCGCTCCCGCGATGATCGCGACTATGGTCCTCGGAAGCTGAGAATCCCAAATCAGGATGTCGTGGAACCAGTCGGATGTGCCCGCGGTGAATGTCTTCCCTCCGAGATGGTCTATGACGATGCCGTACGCATGAGCGAACGACAGTCCGTCTATTCCTGCGGACAGCGAGAATCCGAACAGGATGACCACGAGTATCAGAAGGAAGATGATGAATGCGATTTTTGTCACACGGCCCATGCGGTAGCTGCGGATGAACCCGCTCTCCGATGCCGTGTCGGACGTCATGTCCATGTAGCGGGCGGAGAACGATGTGCGGTCCGCCCAGATCAGGCAGGCGATGACGATGCATGTCACCGCGACGATGCCCGAGGCCAAGGATGCCATGGCCACATCGCCCATCCCAGTCTTGGACCCCATCGCAAGGACGAGGGCGCCCGTGGTTATCGCGATGACTATCGCCGATATCAGATTGTGGATGGTGCGTTGCCTCATGTTATCGTAAAAGGAAGATGGGGCCTGAGCCCCGGTTTCATCACTTCTTCAGGTCCTTGAAGGTGAACATGAACTGACCGTCGACCTTGTAGTCGATACCGTAGATGTCCACGAGCTTCTGGTGCCATCCGTCGGCGTATCCCTCTCCGAACAGTTCGGGGTACATGAACTCGGCCATGTATGCGATCCTGAGGGTCTGGGGGATCGTGAAGTCAATCAGACAGTACTTCTCGTTCTTGTAGGCGTTCATCTGGTCGATCATGGCCCCGTACTTCTCGAACAGTGCCTGACGGCTCTCGGGCGTGGATGCGTATCCTGTCGTGAAGATCCTGATCATGAACTCGGGATCGTAGTTGAGGACCCATGTGCAGTTGTCTGCGTTCAGGACCCTGTATCCGGTCCAGTCCGCCAGTGTCTTTCCGCCTGCGGTCTCGAGCGCCTTGGTGTAATCGTTGTCGTATCCTGCGGCGGCATGTCCTCCGAACCATACGAGTGCGGTCTTGCGCTTCTCGTCGGGGACGGTGGAGACCTTCTTCTCGACGTCGGCGAGCATGTCTATGCACCACTTGGAGTACTGCTGAGACTTCTCTATTCCACCGACGAGGAATCCGAGGGTCAGTGCGCTGGATGCGCTCTTGTCCCCGTCCATTCCCGCGACGCAGATGATGTCCGTTCCCATCTTGGCGTATGTCGCTCTGACAGAGGGGTCGACGGGGTCGGTGGGTGTTCCCTGGGTGATGATAGCATCGGGGATCCCGTTGCTGGTCATGACGGTGTAGTCGGTGAGGCTGCTGCTTGACAGGAGCTTTGCCTTTTCGAAGCTCTTGAAGACGATCTTGTCGGCCTTGGTGTATCCGATGATCTTGGAGTCGTCCAGACCGACGGCGAGGGCCATGAGCTGAGGGGAGTTGCTGAGGACGACGAACGTGTTCAGAGGCCACTCTGCCGACATCTCCTCTCCGGATCCGTCGACGTACCATACCGTCGTACCGTCTTTGCGGTCGATGAGGTCCCTGATGTAGTCGATGTCCTTCTCGTTCACTTCGCCGTCGTGGTTGGCGTCGCAGAAGGCGGTCTTCTCGGCGGTACCTGCGATGACGTCTTTGACATACTGTATATCGCTCTCGTCGATGACGCTGTCCATGTTCGCATTGCCGAACACGGTCATGCTGCTGCCGTAGTCCGTCTTCGCAGTCTTCTTGTCGTCGCCGTCATCGCCCATGAGCGCCACGGCGGCAATGCCTGCGACCGCGATGACGACTATAGCGACGATGGCGATCATCTGCTTGCTTTTCATTGAAATTTCTCCTGAATGGTGGGTCCATCGTTTCGATGGTCCGAAGGTCGGAGACGGGCGGACGGCCGGAGTGGTCAGATATGAGGTCTGAATGCCGATCTGTCACCGGCATGTCCGGCCTCTTCCGGGAGCCTTCCCTGATGTGATGGAACATCACAGCGTCAGTGAGGGCTTCATTCCACTCCGATTCCCTTTGTGAATCCCACATCTCCGAGGTATGCGGCCTGTGTTCCGGATCTCAGCAGGGATCATGGGATCCCATCCGCCGTCTGTCGACGCTGAGGTTCCGAACAGCCGTCACCTATGGTCATGTTGGATGATATGTCCAATATTTAATCCTAGCTTCAGTAGTCAAAATACAGATTGGATGTACAATCCAATAAAGGGAAGGAATCGTCCCAACACTTTCCTTCCCCACCAATCACTTTAAAACCAGGTCCCGATAGGGTCACCGTGGAAATACTATCGCCAGCAGGCAACCCCGACGGACTCGCGGCCGCCGTCAAGGGAGGTTGCGACGCAGTCTATCTGGCCGGAAAGGACTTCGGAGCCCGCGCATTCGCAGGGAACTTCACGGACCGTCAGCTCGAGGGCGCAGTCAACTACGCCCATGACCGCGATGTGAAGGTTTACGTCACAGTCAATACGTCAGTCAAGAACTCCGAGATGTCGGACGCAGTCACGTTCGTCAGGTTCCTGAAGGACATAGGCGCCGACGGGGTCCTGATACAGGACCTGGGCCTGCTGGAGGCCATCAGGGGCATAGACATACCCCTTCACGCATCGACGCAGATGCAGATCCATTCCCTGGAAGGTCTGGAATGGTGCGCCGAGAACGGATTCGAGCGCGCCGTGATGGCTAGGGAGCTCACAATGGACGAGCTCTCGGAGATCGTCCCCCAGTCCCCGATAGACACCGAGGTGTTCATACAGGGCGCTCTGTGCTACTGCATGTCCGGGGGATGCCTCATGTCCAGCTTCATGGGCGGACGCAGCGGGAACCGCGGGTCCTGCGCCCAGCCCTGCAGGAAGAAGTACACTCTTGGTGATTCTGAGGGATATCTCCTGAGCAACGCCGACCTGTTCGGCGTGGACTACATGGAGAAGCTCAGGGACATCGGAGTGAGATCGCTCAAGATCGAGGGCAGGATGCGCTCTCCCGCGTATGCGTACCTTTCCGCGAAGGTCTACTCCCTTGCGGAGAAAGGGGACTTCGGAGAGGAGTACGAGGATACACTTTCGCTTCTCAGGACCGTTTTCAACAGGGGGACCTGCGACGGGTACCTCGGAGGCGTGACATCTCCGGTGCAGCCGCTGCACCCAGACAACCGCGGATTCTATCTCGGTGAGGTCACCGTGCGCGACAGGTGCTTCGAATGGCACGGGGAGGAGCCCATCGGCAAGAAGGACGGTCTCTCCCTCTTCTCAGGAGATGAGAAGGTCGGAGGGTTCAAGGCCATAGAGATGGACCCGTTCAGGATACCGTTCAAGATCCCCGACGGGAAGTATCAGATCTACAGGACCTACGATCCCCGCATAGACGAGGTCAAGAACCTCATCGGCTCCACGCCGAAGCTCGACGGTGCCACCGCAAGGCATCACAACGATGTTGTCTTACCTAAGCTCCCTCACGAGTTCAGGAGGCCCGAGACTTCGATGTACGTCAACACCCTGAAGACGCTGGAGGCCGCTCTGCCCTACGCAGACAGGGTCTATTTCGAGCACAGCGACAAGCTGGACGAGGCCAAGGAGATGTGCGTCGCCGCGGGAAAGGAGCTTGTCGATCTGCTTCCTAGGTTCGATCCGCTGGACGAATGCACATATGACGGGCCGGTCATGGTCAACAGTCCCGGGCAGCTCCGCCTGTGCAGGGATTCCAGGAGGATCTACACGAGCAGCGTGTTCAACTGCTACAACTCGTGGACGCTTCCCGGAGTGTATCAGTCCACCCTGTCCGTTGAGCTTTCGAGAAACGACGTGTCCGATCTCATCGCACACCGTCCCGGAAGGGCCGAGGTAATGGCCTTCGGAAGGACCGAGCTGATGTACACACGCGATCCCGGGCTGGAGAACGGCAATCTGAAGGACGAGAAAGGAGCATCTTTCCCTGTGTACAGGGACAGGAGGGGCTATGCCCGTATCCTGAACTCCGTGGACCTGTTCCTGCTCGACAGCATCGAGGAGCTCGGAAGGTCGGGTGTCGCTTCCCTTGGTATAGATCTGAGGAAGCGCCCGCCGGTGCTGGCCAAGGCCGTCGGCGAGTACATAAAGAAGCCCGATGAAAAGAAAAGATCGCGCATCGAGCAGATGTGCGGCGGATTCACCTACGGTCTGTACCGCAAGGGCGTGCAATGAGACAGTCCGCAACAGTTTCTTAAACACCCACCGCGAGCCCCTGCCATGGACATCGGCAGGAACGGCGACATGGGGTTCGCGGAGGCCATTCTGGCCTTCATGGCCGTCACGGTCGTGTTGACGGCGTTCCTCGGTCTGGTCGCCCACGGACATCCGTCCCTGGGCGATCCGACGGGGACTTTGGATGAAAGTGTATTCAGCGGAAGCGTTGAGGACGGGACATTCGTCCCGTCGTACTCCGAGAAGCTCGGGGACATCCTGGACACCGGAGGTTTTTCGGGAATTTGTGTGTCAGTATCCGTGCCGGGAGGATTCTGCGAGGTGCCGCCCCCGCTTGCAGAGGGGGACATGGACGGCAGGACGTACACCCGTACGTTCGCCTCCGTGATATCCGACGACAACGGAAGATCGTTCCCTGCATTCTTCGAGGTGACCGTATGCGTATGAACCGCAGGGGGATGCTGGCGATGTTCGATGCCGTGGTGTTCGTCATGATCATAATGATGGCCTCGGCCGTCCTGGTGCACAACTTCCATTCCGGAGTATCGGATGACGATGCAGGTGACATCCTGGATTCGATACTGTCCTCGGAGGTGAGGATGGCGGATCTGAGCGACGAAGGAGATGGTTCCCTGGTCAGGATATCGGACATGATAGCTTTGGATATCCTTTCCGGAGGCGACCGTGCATTGGGTTTCGCTGAGGACTGCCTGAACTGTGCATGTTCCGGGAGACCGTATCTGCTGAGGATGTGTTATGGAGACGGAACCGTAGTTATAGGTTCCGCAGGTGAGAAGGAATCCTCCAGCGTTTCGATGGAAAGGATGCTCTCCACAGGCGGAGTCCTCCGGGCGGAGCTCATCCTCTATTCATCATGAGCCGTACTTCGTCGTGCGGTCCGCGATGTCCATGCATATAGGCACGATGTCCTTGGCCCTGATGCGTCCGAGCATGCCCTTGGAGCATCCGGTCTCGCTGAAGACGTCCGCATCGTCCCATATCAGGCCTCTGGAGTGAATTGCGATAGGAACCGGATCTCCGCTGTGGTCCGTGAGTATGCACGGGGTGCAGTGGTCGCATGTGAAGACAGTTACAACATCATCGGGAAGCCCGTCCTTCAGGACAGAGGCCATCTCGTCGATCCTGCGTACGACGTCCGCCTTGGCCTTGGCATCGCCGTCGTGCCCGGCTATGTCCCCTGCTTTGCAGTTCATCAGGACGAAGTCGTATTCTTTGAGAGCCTCTATCGTGCAGCGGGCCTTCTCTATGAAATCGGATTCCATCGTGCCGTCGCAGATGTCCGGCAGAGGGTAGATGTCAAGCCCGCATGCTTTGCATATCCCCTTGATCATCCCGACCCCAGCGACGCAGGCCGCGGATATACCGTACTTCTCCTGGAAGGACTCTATCTGAGGGAACACCCCGGCTCCGCGGGGTATCAGTATGTTGGCAGGGGGAAGACCGGCCGCGCGCCTCTTCCTGTTGGTCGGATGCTCCTTCAGCCTGCTGTAGCACTCCTCCATGAAGCGGTTGACGATGTCCGCCGTGAACTCCGCTTCGGGTACGAGGGGCTCACACATCCTGAGATGGGTCTCCGGTCCCGGGTCCGGGTCGGTTATCTCCGAACTGAGGCCGTCGCCTCTCAGGATGAGTACGGCTCTGTGCTCGGTGCTCTCGCGCACCAGGCATTCTATGCCGTCGATCTCCATCCCGTCCAGGCATTCCACGAGCTCACTGGTCTCCGGAGCCCTTATCCTTCCGGCCCTGCGGTCGAGCACCTCCATGGTGTCGTCCACGGTGGCGAAGTTGCATCTCATCGCGACGTCGCCGGGCTGTATGTCCATGCCGATTCCCAATGCTTCGAAGGGACCCCTTCCGGTGTAGACCGATTCGACATCGTATCCGAGTATGGCCAGGTGCGCCGTGTCGCTTCCGGGGCGGATCCCAGGCGATATGGGGTCGCAGAGCCCGCCCTGTCCGTGTGCTAGGAACCAGTCGAGGTTCGGGGTTCTGATGTACTGGAGAGGAGTCATGCCCCTGAGTTCGGGGCATTGGCGGTCTCCGAGTCCGTCGAGCACGACTATCAGGATCTTCTTGGGCTCGGTCATCGGGTTCCAAATCGGCTGGAGGGATATTAACGGATTCCTCCGGAAATGGTCTTTAGGGTGTTGTCGTTGTTTCAGACAACGTAAAAAATGGAATTACGATTCCGTTTTATCACTTGCCAAAGTAAAAAGTGGAATCGTAATGCAACTTTTTCGGAATGATGTTGATCCGATATCTTGGATGAGGAACCAGGGGTTGTCGATGGATATGAAGTATTGACGATCAGATTCCAGGCGGTATATTATTAATAACTTTTAGTATAATCATTATTAACCCTCAGACGAACGAACTTTTAGCATTAGATTCGGGGATCAAAATGACCTTCATCCGCGTACAGAATGCTAAGAGAGATGCCAACGGATGCATCATCAGAGGCAGCGCTTCACTCGTCGAAAGCGTGTACCAGAAAGACGGCGGTTCGGTGTGCAAGCAGGAGATAAAGGAGAGTCTGGGCACAATCGTGTATATGAAGGACCGCAGATCGGGGATATTCCACTCCAAGACGCGCGGACTCGTCCATTACGATCCGGACCGCGACGAGTTCACTGCTGTGGAGAAGGACGACGCACGCATCGCGGCTTCCGGAAAAGAATACGAAGCCCTGACCAGGACTCTGTTCGGCGATTGCAATCTCGTGCTTGAACACGCTCTCGAAAATGGATTGCTGAGGATCCTGCGCAATCTTGCTGTCAAGGACGATGCCCTCTATGCGAAGATGATCTTCCACACATTGCATGGCGTGTTGCGTGACGGCGCGAGGATCTGCTGCGACAGATTCGTGGAGAGGTCTTTCATCTCAAATCTGGCCGGAGTTCCGGCTTCGGTGCTTCGCACCGACAGCCGGTACTTCGAGGCAATGGGATTCCGCTGGACTCTGTTATATAGGATGAGGGAGCGTCTGTCATCCATGGACGCGGGGGTGACACAGAAGGCCTGCGAGGGGAAGATGTATCTGACGCTCAAAGCGAAGATAGTCCCGAACGTCGAGCAGGAGGCGGCGATAGCCGCCAACATAGAGGGGAACCGCTATGTGTACAACCTCATGGTCACCTACTGCAGACTCCATCTTCAAAAGTACGGGGGGCTCCCAGGCAAGCATGATCTCATCAGGTTCTCGACCATCATCTGGTCGAGGATGCCCTGCATCCACGGGATGTACAACAACACCATGCACGACACCGCCGACAGGGTCCTGAGGTCCTACAGGGCCTGTCTCGACAACGTCAAAGAGACCGTTGACGACGGGTCACAAAGCCATGGATGCGGACATCCCCGCTACAGGACGCGGAGGAGCTACAGATCCTACGGATATGCGAAGGGACATGACTTCGGGATCTCCAGGAAGGGGAAGAAGCTGTATGTCAGGCTCGGCAAGGTCCCGAAGAAGCTGAGGCTCCACGGCCCCGGCCTCCCTCCAGGCACCCCGAAGACTTGTACTGTGTCCAGAGACGACATGGGTACCCATTTCGACTACTATGTGACGATAACTTTCCTCCAGGACCCGGGCTTCGCCCGGGACGAGGAATATCTGGAGACGGACACGTCGTCCCCGGTGGGGATCGACGTCGGC
>CAKUXX010000017.1 GCA_934702355.1 uncultured Methanomassiliicoccales archaeon | reverse complement strand
GCCGACGTCGATCCCCACCGGGGACGACGTGTCCGTCTCCAGATATTCCTCGTCCCGGGCGAAGCCCGGGTCCTGGAAGAAAGTTATCGTCACATAGTAGTCGAAATGGGTGCCCATGTCGTCCCTGGACACAGTACACGTCTTCGGGGTGCCCGGAGGAAGGCCGGGGCCGTGGAGCCTCAGCTTCTTCGGGACCTTGCCGAGCCTGACATACAGTTTCTTTCCCTTCCTGGAGATCCCGAAGTCCTGTCCCTTCGCGTATCCGTAGGACCTGTAGCTCCTCCGCGTCCTGTAGCGGGGATGTCCGCATCCGTGGTTCTGGGATCCATCGTCGGTGGACTCTTTGACGTTGTCGAGACAGGCCCTGTAGGACCTCAGGGCCCTGTCGGCGGTGTCATGCATGGTGTTGTTGTACATTCCGTGGATGCAGGGCATCCTCGACCAGATAATGGTCGAGAACCTGATGAGATCATGCTTGCCCGGGAGCTCCCCGTACTTTTGAAGATGGAGTCTGCAGTAGGTGACCATGAGGTTGTACACATAGCGGTTCCCCTCTATGTTGGCGGCTATCGCCGCCTCCTGCTCGGCGTTCGGGAATATCTTCGCTTTGAGCGTCAGATACATCTTCCCCTCGCAGGTCTCTTGAGTCACCTCCGTATCCATAGAGAACAGACGCCCCCTCATCCTATATAACAGAGTCCAGCGGAATCCCATTGCCTCGGCCTAATGCCGAAGCAACATTGCAGAGACCGACGGAACAGGCACGATTTTGCCTCCGAAAGGTGCCGAAGATGTGTATCGGAGTCCATCTCGAGAGTCTAATGTTAAAAATCAGTTCAACTAGCTTCAGATGATCGACTTCTTGCATTATTCAGATGATGAACACATCATAGACATCATTACGAAACTGATAACGGGCTTGAATCTGCATTATCAAAGAAGGTATCCTTTGCCCGTAAGAATAAAGGGCCACCTATGGCGGCCGTCTTACGGGTCTTATCGGGATAGTCATGCTTCTCCCTCCTTGTACTTAATCAGCATGGAACGATCCATCCCCGTCATAACCACCAAATCCCCGTCCACTTCGATACAGAATATACCCAGCAGTGGAAATCCGTCGACGCAGGGTTATTATAATCACGTGCAATCATCGCGAAGCGATGACGCTCAAGATCCATAACACCCTGACGAACTCTGACGAGGAATTCAAACCGATCGAACCCGGAAAGGTGAAGATGTACGTCTGCGGTGTCACCGTCTACGACGACATCCATATGGGTCACGCACGCAGCATGATCGTATTCGACATGGTCGCCCGCTACCTCAGGTACTCCGGATACGAGGTCACCCACGTCACCAACTTCACCGATGTGGACGACAAGATCATCATCCGTTCCGAGAAGGAGGGCGTCACCCCACTCGAACTCTCCGCAAGGTACATCGACCGCTACTTCGAGGATGCGGCCAAGCTCGGAATCAACCGCGCCGACCTCTACCCCAAGGCAAGCGAATGCATCGGGGACATCATCGAGATGGTCCAGAAGATCATCGACAACGGTTTCGCATATGTGGCCGACGACGGAAGCGTGTACTTCGAAGTGGGCAAGGTGAAGGACTACGGCAGACTCACCAACCAGACCATCGATTCGCTGCGCTCGTCGGGAAGGATCGCCGACGACCCCTACAAGAGGGACCCGCTTGATTTCGCCGTATGGAAGGCTGCGAAGCCCGGAGAGATCTCATGGGACTCCCCGTGGGGAAAGGGCAGGCCGGGATGGCATATCGAGTGCTCCGCCATGATCTACAGGTACCTGGGCGAGCAGATCGATATCCACGGCGGAGGGAACGACCTCATATTCCCGCACCACGAGAACGAGATCCTCCAGACGGAGGCCGTTACGGGAAAGCCCCTGTCCAACTACTGGATGCACAACGGTATGCTCCAGGTGAAGGGACACGGCATGAGCAAGGAGGAGAAGATGTCCAAGTCCCTCGGCAACTTCTTCACAGTCAAGGATGTCCTTGCCAAATACTCCACCGAGACCGTCAGGTTCTACTTCCTCAACACGAGCTACATGAGCCCCCTCGTCTACGGCGAGGACATGATCATCGAGGCCGAGACCGCCCTCGGGAAGATAGTCAACAACTACCGCGAGCTCCAGTCGTACATCCGCTCCGCACCGGAGGGAGAATGCGACGAAGCTCTGATCGATGGATACAGGACAAGGTTCAAAGAGGCCATGGACTCCAACTTCAACACCCGCGAGGCCATCGGCGTCCTGTTCGAGATGGTAAAGGACTCCAACATATCGATGGCGTCCAAGGAGATGACCGTCTTCACCGCCGAGGCCCAGATCGCCCTGATGAGGGAGTTCGACACGATCCTCGGAATACTTCCCAAAGACGAGGAGACCGGAGAGGACCTCGATGCCATATTCTCGATCCTCATCGACCTCCGCCAGGAGCTGAGGAAACGCAAGATGTACGATCTCGCCGACCTCATCCGCGACCGCGTCAAGGATGCAGGATTCTCCCTTGAGGACTCATCCGAGGGTGCCAAATGGAAGAAGATCTGAAACGCAGGGTCATCGCCCTGGAATCGGGAGGAGCGGTCGCTCTCCCTAAAGGGTATGTACTGCCTGCGAGGCTCGCATATTCGATCGAGCAGACCGGCTGCGCCATCGTTTCGTTCGGTTCGGAGAGGGTATGCAAGACCATATCCTCCGAGGATCCCGATTTCACTCTTGTGGAGGTCCCCGGAAAGGGCTTCAACATGATGAGGAAGAACAAAGTCTTCCTCTGGAATGTGAGACTGGAGCCCATAGTCTATGCGGGCAACGACGACTGCACCTTCATGCTGGACCCTTCCGAGAAGGATCCGACTGCGTACATCGCAGTCAACGGAGCAGATATCGAATGTCTGATGAAGGCGCTGTCCGATTATGCTCCGATATACGGATTCGGGAGATGCATCGTGTCCGGGCCTGTATCAACGGCACTGCACGATGTCATCGCCTGCATACGCTCGCACGACATCTCCGATGTCGTCTACAATGCGGATTCTGTGATATCCGAGGATTCCATGGAAGAGCTCAGGGATTCCGGAGTCACGGGATTCAGACTTGACATCATAGCCGCCCGCAGGGACATGTTCTCGAAACTCCACTCGGGAGAGGACCAGGGAGACTACACTTATTGCCTGAAGAACGCCGCAAGGGTGTTCGGAAAGGGTAATGTCTCGACGATCATCGTCTGCGGCATCGGAGAAGGCAAGGCCGACCTCGACATCCTCATGGAATCCATCTGCAGGGCGGGCGTAGTGCCTGTTCTGATGAACGCATCCTCCTGCGAGGGTCTCAGGTCCTCCCTGGACCGCATCGGCTCCAAATGGCGCAGGATCCTTCCGGAAGAGCAGACCGTCATCTCCGACATGCGCATGACCGTCATGAAGAGACACGGACTCGACGAGGGGTGCAAAGGAGACTGAGACGCTATTATATTCGGACGATTCTCGTTTGGAATAAACACTTCTCTTATCAGCTACAACCATAAACTGATCTGACACTCTAAGGGAATAACATGGTCAAAAATAAGCAGATTTTCTCTAACGATCTTCTAGTCTGCTTAGAAATATATCATTTCAATCAGAAGAATGAGAAAATCTGGTTTAGCAAACTCGTAGAGATGATGCACCGCAGCCTCACTCAGTCCACAATCTCCAAATCATTGGATAAATTGTTTGACAGAGGAATGATAGACGGTAATTGGGAAAACGTGGATGGTTACTGGACTCGTACTTTGAAAGTGACTGACGAATTCACCGGTTTCATCAAGGGACTTTACAACACTACCAAAGACCTTGACCAATAAATGTGCTGAAACTTGTCAGTGGACGTATCGTTCCTAAGTACATGCATAAGAGAGAACCTAGGATGTGTTTGAGATAATCAATCCAAGAATAGTGAATCTGCTCTGTATGAACAAAAATCGGGCAGGGTCTCCCCTACCCAAGGTTTATGGCCTCAGTCGTTGAGGCCGTGGAACTCCTTCATGCTCCTGACGCCGGTCTTTCCAGACCTGGCCACCTTGATGGAACCGACAGCTATCTCGGCACCCTGGACGGTGGTCATGAAGGGGATCTCCAGTTCGACGGCGAGCCTGCGCATCGTGTATCCGTCGCGGATCGCTCCGGACTTCTGAGAGGGCGTGTTGATGATCATGTTGATCTTGCCGTCCCTCATCAGACCGACAGCGTTGGGGTTCTGCCTCTCGTCGAGCCTGAACACCGATGTGGTCTCGATGCCGTGCTCCCTCAGGTACGTGGATGTTCCCTTAGTGGCGTAGATGGTGAATCCCATCTCCTTCAGCTGCCTGGCGGAATCGAGGATCCTGGGCTTGTCCTGGTCGTTGACCGTGACGTAGACGCCTCCGCTCATAGGAAGTTTGTTCCCTGCGGCGATGAGCGCCTTGTAGCATGCGGTGTGGAAGTCCTCGTCGATTCCCATGACCTCTCCGGTGGACTTCATCTCGGGTGTGAGGATTGAATCCACTCCGGGGAGTTTCAGGAACGGGAACACGGACGCTTTGACGGCATAGTGGTCGATGGGCCTGTATCCCTTCAGTCCGAAGTCCTTGAGGGTCTTTCCGAGCATGATCTTCGTTGCGATCTTGGCGAGCGGGATTCCCGTGGCCTTGGATATGAACGGAACGGTCCTGGACGCCCTGGGGTTGGCCTCGATCATGAACACCTGCCCGTCCTTGACGGCGAGCTGCAGGTTCATGAGACCTTTGATCTTCAATGCGAGCGCCACTTTCGTGGAGATTGCGACAATCTCGTCGATGATCTCCTGCTTGAGGGTGAACGGCGGCAGGACCATCGTGGCGTCTCCGGAGTGGCATCCGGCGTACTCCACGTGCTCCATTATTCCTCCGACATAGACGTCGGTGCCGTCGCAGACGGTGTCCACATCTATCTCGATCGCCTCAGTGAGATACTTATCGATCAGGATGGGGTGGTTCCTCGATACCCTGACAGCCGTGTCGACGTAGGTCTTGAGCTCCTCTGTGGAGTAGACGATCTCCATCGCCCTTCCTCCGAGGACGTACGAAGGCCTGACGAGGACGGGATATCCGATGTCCTCGGCGATGGCCTTGGCCTCCTCGAACGAGTATCCGGTTCCGGACTTGGGCTGCTTGATCTGGAGGTCGTCCATGAGCTTGGAGAACCTCCTGCGGTCCTCTGCGACATCCATCTGGTCCGGACTGGTTCCCAGGACTTTCGTCTTGGAGCCCTTGAGGGCATTCTCGAGATCCAAAGCAAGGTTGACGGAGGTCTGTCCGCCGTACTGGCAGATGACGCCGTCGGCATCCTCGGCCTCGATGACGTTCAGGACATCCTCCAGTGTGAGAGGCTCGAAGTAGAGCCTGTCGGAGATGTCGTAGTCGGTGGAGACGGTCTCGGGGTTGTTGTTGATGATGACCGCATCGACCCCCTCCTCCTGAAGAGCCATGACACCGTGAACGCAGCAGTAGTCGAACTCGATACCCTGTCCGATCCTTATGGGTCCTCCTCCGACGATGACTACCTTCTTCTTTCCGTCCTCGGGTTTGGACTCGGACATCCTTCCGTATGTGGAGTAGAAGTACGGGGTCTCCGCCTCGAACTCGGCGGCGCATGTGTCGACCATCTTGTAGACGGGTGTGATGGAGGCGGCCTTCCTCTGTGCGCGGATCTCCAGAGGCTTCTTTGAAACAAGTTCGGCGATCTGCTCGTCGCAGAATCCCATTGCCTTTGCCTCGGCGAGGGTCTCCTCATCGAGACATGCGGCGATCCTCTTCTCCATCGCGACGATGTTGGCGAGCTTCTTGACAAAGAAGATATCCCATTTGGCAAGGTCGGCGACCTCCTCGGGGGCCCATCCTCTGCGAAGGGCATCTGCAATCGCGAATATCCTGCGGTCGGTGGCATCCACAAGCTCGACCCTGATCTCCTCGTCGGTCATCTCGGTCTTGTCGAGACCTTTGACGCCGATCTCCAGGGATCTGAGACCTTTCTGGAGCGCCTCCTCGAAGGTCCTTCCGATGGCCATGACCTCTCCGGTGGACTTCATCTGGGTTCCGAGGTGGCGGTCCACGGTGCGGAACTTGTCGAAAGGCCAGCGGGGGATCTTGACGACCACGTAGTCGATGGAAGGCTCGAATGCGGCGCATGTCGTGCCTGTGATCCTGTTGGGGATCTCGTCGAGAGTGTATCCGACAGCGATCTTGGTGGCCACCCTTGCAATTGGGTATCCGGTGGCCTTGGATGCCAATGCCGAAGACCTGGACACACGGGGGTTGACCTCGATCAGCCTGTAGTCCCCGTTTGCGGGGTTGAAAGCGAACTGGACGTTGCAGCCTCCCTCGATGTTGAGGGCCCTGATGACTTTGAGCGCAGCGGTCCTGAGACGCTGGTGATCTGTATCCGACAAAGTGAGGCAGGGTGCGACGACTATGCTCTCACCTGTGTGGATTCCCATCGCGTCGAGGTTCTCCATGTTACAGATGATGATGCAGTTGTCGTTGGAGTCCCTCATCACCTCGTACTCGTACTCCTTCCATCCGAGGACGGACTCCTCGATCAGGACCTGGTGGATCCTGGAGTAGGCGAGACCGCGGGCGCAGATCTCCTCGAGCTCCTCCTCGTTGTGGGCGATACCTCCGCCGGTACCTCCGAGGGTGTATGCGGGACGCACGAGAACGGGGTAGCGGCCGATGATCTCCACCGCTTCCTTGGCCTCCTCGATCGTGTTGACGCTGCGGGAAACGGGAACGGGCTCGCCGATCCTCTCCATGGTCTCTTTGAACAGCTCCCTGTCCTCGGACATGGCGATCGCATCGGGCTGTGTTCCCACGAGTGCCGCTCCGAGCTTCGCGAGCTCTCCGGAATCGGCGAGCTCGGAACAGATGTTCAGAGCGGTCTGTCCTCCCATTCCGGAAAGGACTCCGTCGACGCCTTCCTTCTCGATGATCCTTGCTACGTTAGCTGCCTCCAGGGGCTCGATGTAGACGCTGTCGGCTGTATCCGTATCGGTCTGGATGGTGGCGGGGTTCGAGTTGACCAGGACGGTCTTGTAGCCTTCCTCGCGGAGCGAGCGACATGCCTGCGTTCCGGAGAAGTCGAACTCTGCGGCCTGACCGATGACGATCGGACCGGATCCGATGACCATGAGCTTCTTGTAATCCTTTCTCAATTCCTCGCCCCCTTGATGCACTTCTTGAACCAATCGAACAGATACGACGTGTCGCAGGGTCCGGGCGAAGCCTCGGGATGGTACTGCGATGTGAAGATCGGCAGGTTCTTGTGGACCACACCCTCGACCGAGCCGTCGTTGACGTTGGTCTGGTTGACGATGAGATCGGTACCGTCGAGACTGTGCTCGTCCACGGCGAATCCGTGGTTCTGCGATGTTATGTACACGCGGTTATCGCATTTGACGGGCTGATTGCAGCCCCTGTGACCGAATTTCAATTTGTAGGTGGAACCGCCCATGGCGATACCGATGAGCTGGCTTCCGAAGCAGATGCCGAAGAGGGGCATCTGCGAGGCCAGGTCGCTGACGGTCCTGACCGTTGTCTTGGCGATGGCAGGATGCGCCGGGTCCCCGGGTCCGTTGGAGATGAGGACTCCCTGCACCCCGGACTCGATGATGACGTCGGCGGGCGTGTCGTAGGGGAAAGACACGACGTTGTACCTTGCGTTCAGATCCCTGAGGATTCCGGACTTCGCACCGCAGTCGATCATTCCGACCGTGATGTCCTTGCCGTTGTCCATGGTGGTTATGGCCTTGGACGACACATCGGCGACGAGGTTCCCCTCGGACGGCGCGGGCATGTCCCTGAGCCTCTTGATCGTCTCTTCTATATCGGTACCCTCGGTGATGATGGCCCCCTTGACGGTACCTTCCGTACGGATCTTGATGACGAGCTCCCTTGTGTCTATACCGGACAGTCCCGGGACTCCGAAGTACTTCAGGAAGTGGTCGATCGTCTGTCCGCCGTACATGGGCGACGGCTCCTTGCAGTACTCCCTGACCACGAGACCGCGGGTGTGTATCGACCCGGACTGGTAATACTGGTCCGCGACACCGTAGTTCCCTATGAGCGGGTAGGTCATGACCAGAATCTGACCTTCGAACGACGGATCTGTCAGGCTCTCCTGATATCCGCACATACCCGTGGTGAAAACAACCTCTCCGTCCGAGTCGCATTCGGCCCCGAACATCTCCCCTTCGAAAACGGTCCCGTCCTCCAGGACCAAGTAACCTTTTGCCATCGGGGAATTAGCAGATTTTCGAACCGTATATAATGACTGCGGAGACCCGCAGACAGGGTTGCGAAGAGCTTGTTCGATAATGGACAAAAACGCCTCCATCCTACTGGAAAACCGACCGTTGGGGACAGGTTCCGGAGGACGCATAATCTATATTGGCCGCGGCATATCCCAGAGGCATGCGCATACTCGGAGAGAATCCCGCAGGGGACGGGGTGAAGGTCATGATCGAGACCGATGAGGACATTTGGCATCTCTACAATGTCATCGAGGTGGGCGATCTGGTGACGGCATCCACCACCCGCCGCGAGGAGAAGGCCTCCGACAAGATCCGCGCCGAGAGGGCGGAGAAGAAGAGGATGACCCTGGGCGTGCGCATCGAGAAGATCGAGTTCTCCGAGGAGGACCTGAGGCTGAAGCTTCTGGGAACGATCGAGACGGGCCCGCAGGACATCGGACAGCACCACACGCTGATATTCGAGACGGGGGACAGTCTCCTCATAACCAAATCCCACTGGAGGGACACACAGCTTGAGCGTCTGAAGAGGGCCGTGTCCGATTCCAAGAAGCCCAGGATAGTGTTCGTCTCGCTGGACCAGGATGATGCGACAATTGCTGTTCTCAGACAGTACGGACTGAAGGAGATCGCGACGGTCAGGTCCGGAAGGTCAGGGAAGCAGTATGCAGAGAAGCTCCAGGCCGATTCCTATCACGACGAGATCATCTCCAAATTAATCCCGCTGATGGAGCCCAACATGCCCGTGGTGGTCCTCGGACCCGGATTCGAGAAGGAATCGCTGTCCGATGATATGAAGAGGGCTCAGCCCGAGCTTTTCAAGAAGGTCCATGTGTACCATACAGGACAGTGCGGGATGCCCGGAGTGAACGAGCTTATCAAAACGGGTATGGGAGGGGACCTTCTGCGCGAATCCGCCGTCGGAGCGGAGATCGAAGCGGTGGAGAAGCTCATGACCGAGATCGGGAAGAACGGCCCGGCGACATACGGTACGGAGGAGGTCCGCAACGCAGCCGTGTCCGGCGCCGTCGAGACCCTGCTTGTCCTCGATTCCAAGATGAGGGACCAGGACCTCGACGACATCGTCAGGGCGGTGGAGTCCCAGAAAGGGAATGTCATCGTCGTTTCGGGACAGCACGACGGCGGGAAGGAGCTCGCCGCACTCGGAGGCATGGGGGCGCTGCTCAGGTACAAGCTCGAATGAGCTCCGAAACCCGCGGATTTGGACTATTCCGCCTGTTTTTATATTCGCAAATCATACCTCGGATTGCACCACACTCCCTTAGGGAGCGGTGAGGGATATTCATGAAGAGCAAGGACGAGGTATTGGGCTGTCTCAGCACCCCGCTCTGCATCTGCGACTCCACCCTTGGGTCCGGAGAGCAGGCCGCAGGAGCGGTTTTCTCCAACATCGAAAAATACAGGATCGCACAGCTTCTGGACGACGCCGGCGTCCGCCAGATCGAGGCCGGAAATCCGGGACTCGGAGCGGACGAGAAGAAGTCTGTCAGGCACATAGCGCACATGGGACTCTCCGCATCTGTCATGTCCTACAACAGGGCTGAGATCAGCGACGTGAACGAGAGCATTGCATGCGACGTCGATTCCGTGACGATCGCGCTGCCGTCCTCGGACATCCTGATAGAAAAGGACCTCGGACAGGACAAGTCCTGGGTGCTCGACAAGGTGTTCGAAGCCGCCGATTACGCGGTACAGCACGGACTGTACGTATCCGTGGTTGCAGAGGACGCCAGCCGCGCAGACCTCGGATTCCTTATAGATTTCGCGAAGACCGCCAAAGACGCAGGCGCAGACCGCTTCGGATACTCCGACACATTCGGACTTGACGACCCCTTCGCATGCAACGAGAAGATCAAGATGATCAGGCAGATCGCCGGAATGGACATCGAGATCATCGCCCACAACGATTTCGGAATGGCCACAGCGAACACCCTCGCCGCCGTCAAGGCCGGAGCGAAGTTCGCCAGGACCACCACCATGGGGCTCGGACCCAGGGCAGGATGCGCCCCTCTCGAGCAGATTGCGATGACAGCAAGGCACATGCTCTCCATGGACACGGGAATCGACACCACCAAGATCCCGAACGTTGCGGAAGCAGTATCCTCAGCATCCGGATTCCACATCGATCCCCTCAAGCCCTTCATCGGAGCAAAGTGCTTCGCACAGGAGTACGGAATCCTCAACGATTCCGAGTGCTCCGAGCCCTACGACCCGAGCGAGGTCGGAATGAAGAGGACCATCGTCATCGGAAAGCACTCCGTCAGGAACACCATCATCGCCGCGATGGCTGATATGAAGATAGAGATCAGCAGGACCGAGGCCGATCAGCTCCTCGGAATGGTCAGGAGGGCATCCGTCATGATGCACCGCAGCCTCACCCAGAGGGAGCTGTTCCTCCTGTACGAGGACATGATGTCGGGCAACAACACCTTCGACGACGAGGATGATGTTCCCGAGGACGTCCCCGAGATCATGTGATCCCGGTGAAAACCGCGTCCCGTCCGCTGCGACGGGGCGCCTTCCCCTTTTCCTTCTACGCTCTACGGGGTAGGTGACCAGCGTGTTGGGACATTTTCGGTGACCCCCCGATTCGGTTTATATACCGTGACATCCACTGTTCGATCATGGAGGAGCATCACAGGTACAAGGCGGTCACATACAGGCTGTATCCGAATGCCACGACGACCAGGAAGCTCGAGAGTACTCTCGGCTGTTGCTGCGACCTGTACAACATGCTTCTCGAAGATGAGCTGGCGCATTACACATCAGAAGGCGCGAAGAGATCGAAGTTCGAGTTGAACGGGAGGATGACAGAGATCTCCAACGCACATCCGGAGATCAGGAACGGAGCGTATTCCACATGTCGTCAGAACGTTACCGACCGCGTCCACAGGGCGATGAAGGGATGCCGTCCGGATAAGACAGGACAGCTCACACATGTTCCGAGGTTCAGGTCCCGCAACCGCTACGACTCCTTCTGCTACGAATCCCAGTATGGATTCGCGTTCAAGGGCGACCGCCTGCACCTGTCCAAGATCGGCGACATCAGATTCCGCCACGACTATCACCCCAAAGGCGAGATGAGGACCTGCACCGTACGCAGGGATGCCAGAGGCAAGTGGTATGCGGTCATCGTCTACAGGATAGAGGAAGGATATGGGAGGACCGACCTCGACGGAAGGACGGAGACGGGATACGACCTCGGTCTCAGGAACCTCGTCACCGATTCGTCAGGAGAGAAGATCGGCGTCCCGGATTTCTACAAGCTTGAGAAGCCGAAGATCGCCAAGATCCAGGCGAAGATGCAGAAGCACGAACCGGGATCTCCGGGCTGGGAGAAGGAGAGGGTGAAGCTCGCCACCGTCCACCAGGACATCCGGAGAAGGCGCAAGAGATTCCTTCATAGACTAGCACACGACATCGTCAGGAAGAACGACGTAATCGTTTTCGAGGAACTGAACGTCAAGAAGATGAAGGAGAGGCCGGGCCAAGGTCCGGCCGTACGTGACAGATACACGGAGGCGAGCTGGGGAGAGCTCATCAGGATGCTGAGGTCCAGAGCGGAGGAGGCTGGGACCGAACTCATCCTCGTGGATCCCCGGAACACGTCGCGCACCTGCTCGGGATGCGGGAACGTGAAGGCCGATCTCCAATTGTCCGAGAGGACGTACCAATGCGAATGCTGCGGTATGGTCATGGACAGGGATCGGAACGCCGCTATCAACATATTACGCAAGGGTTTGAATACGCAGACCCTCCGCTCAGCGGTGAACGGCCGACCCTGTCGACCACGTTGGAAGGAGACGGCACGAGGTCACGAAAGTCACCAACACGTTGGTCCCCTAGCATTACACTCTATCTATCCTAGACCTTCACGGATCATCTTTTAACATACCGTCCGTGGTAAAGGTCATGAGAACTAAGATAGGCAAGCTGATGGGAGATTCCCACATAAACCGCATAATCCTGCTGCTGTACTTCGGCGGACGCAAGTCGAAGACGGAGATATACAGACAGATATCCACGAATCCCCGCATGCCGAAGAAGATCGAGTTCCTTCAGAACGAAGGGTACATAACGATAAGTCTGGAAGGGACGAGGGAGCATCCGCGCAACATGGTGGACCTGACCCCGCTGGGTAACTCGCTCGCAGAGGGGCTCTGCGAGCTTGAGACGTCCATCGGCGGGGACGTGGATGCGATCCGCTCCTCCGTGACGGGGAGCGGATCGGAAGGGTTTCTGGAACTTTGATCAGTCGTAGTTCCTATTGTCCGTGACATGCTTGGCCTTGCCCTCGAACCTCTCCAGGGTTCCGGGCAGGACCAGACGGACGTCGGACTTGATGTTCAGGACCTCTTTCATCCTGGAACCGAGCATCTGCGTCATCCTGTTGAGCTCGACCATGTCCTCTGTAAGGGAGTCTTCGTTGAGCTCCACCTCGACGACCATGTTGTCCATGTAGTTCTCGTTGGTGAGGGTGATATGGTAGAACGGTGAGAGGAACGGCATCTCGCCGATGACGCTCTCGATCTGAGATGGGAAGACATTGACACCGCGGACCACGAGCATGTCGTCGGTCCTTCCGGTTATCCTCATGAGACGGGGGTGGGTCCTTCCGCATTCGCACTTCTCCCATGTAAGGGCGGAAATGTCCCCTATCTTGTATCTGATCAGGGGGAACGCCTCCTTCTGGAGCATGGTGACCACGACCTCCCCCCTCTCGCCTTCGGCGCAGGGGTCCCCGTTCTCGTCGAGGATCTCCATGTAGCACAGGTCTGCCCACACATGAAGGCCGCACTGCTTCTCGCATTCCAGGAACATCGGGCCGTAGAACTCGCTGGCGCCATAGCAGTTGTGCACGCGGACGCCGGTCCTCTCCTGGAGCTTCTGCCTCATGCTCTCGGACCAGGGCTCTCCGCCCGCGATGGCGAGCCTGACCTTTGTGTCCTTCCTGATGTCGATTCCCATCTGGTCGCAGACGTCGGCGATATGGAACATGTACGACGGTGTTCCGGCCCAGGCGGTGACAGGGAGGTCCTGCATCAGCTGGATCTGCCTGGAGGTGTTACCGGTGCCGATTGGGAGGACCGTGGCACCGATCCTCTCCGCACCATAATGGACGCCGAGACCTCCGGTGAAGAGTCCGTATCCGTGGAAGTTCTGGAGCATGTCCTTCCTGGACATGCCGAATGACGTCATTCCCCTGGCGAGGGACTCGGTCCAGTTGTTCAGGTCGGTCTGGGTGTATCCGACGACCGTGGGCCTTCCTGTAGTACCGGAGGAGACGTGCACCCTCACGAGGTCGTCGTAGGGCCTGACGAAGAGCTTATCGGGATAGTTGTCGCGGAGGTCGGATTTCCTCATGAAGGGGACCTTGCGGAACTTCTCGAAACTGTCGATGTCCTCCGGAAGGAGGCCGGCCTCCTTCATCCTGTCGTGGAAGAACGGGGATATGTCGTACATCTCCCTAACCTTGTTCCTCAGAAGGGAGAGCTGCATCTTCTCGAGCTCCTCCCTGGGCATCGTCTCGATCTCTTTGTTCCAGAACGCCATTTCGAACACCATTGTAATGTGCTATCACGTAGCACGGATAGTGGGTGTTATATTTCGGCTTATATAAATCTCACCTAGACGGGAACGGAGTTCGCGATGATTACGCAACATCTGGTCGTTGCCGATATCGGAATCAGATCCTATCCTCGGTTCCGAGCAGCCAATCGATGACGTTGTAATGTCTGATGCCGTCCGAGATCTCCAGCGGGAAACTGTCAAGGGACAGGATCGTCTTGCGGTAGTTGTCCTTGATCATCCTGAACGGTCTCACCTCTCTGTCGTAGGTCGTCTCGGCCATCATGGAGAGGGTGACCTGGTAGTATTCGATGTCGTTCCCCCTGCGGGCGGTGAAATCCACCTCCGTGTCGCCGTACTTTCCCACTGAGACCTCGTAGCCTCTGCGGATAAGCTCCAGATAGACGACGTTCTCCACAAGACGGCTGTCGTCCTCTCTCGATGAGATGCCGAGCACCGCGTTCCTCATGCCTGTGTCCGAGACGTAGTATTTCCCAAGGGTGTCCAGTAGCTTCTTCCCCCTGATGTCGTACCTTTCCGCCTTGTAGATCAGGAAGGCGTTCCTCAGAGCGTCTATGTACCTGCGGACCTGTCTGTTGTTCTCCTTGAGCGATTCGGATATGGAGTTGCAGCTGGTGTTGTTGCCTATCTCGGAGTAAAGGAATTCGGATACCGCCTTCAGGATGGGTACGTTGGACGATCTCTCGTGTCCGAGGAAGTCCTTCATGAGAACAGTGTTGAAAACCCCGATGAGGAGGTCCTGCTCGAAAGCCTCGTCACCATCGGGATCGACGATCGGGAGGGACCCTGTGCGGAGATACTGCCTGAACCTCCTCTCCCTGTCACCGGGATGCAGCTCCAGGAACTCCGAGAAGGACAGCGGCAGCATCTTCAGCTCCACATACCTTCCCGAGATGAACGTTGAAAGCTCTGATGACAGAAGGAAGGCATTGGACCCCGTGATGTAGATGTCGGCATCGGCATCCACCTGCAGGGAGTTCACGGCCTTCTCCCATGAACCGACCCTTTGAACCTCGTCCAGGAAGACGTACATCCTGCCTTGGACCTTCCTGGAGAAGATCTCGTCGAGCAGATCATCGTAGTCGGTTATGTCCTTCCACTCGCGTGACTCGAAATTCATGTAGACGACATTCTCCTTCGGAACACCGGAATCGATGATCCTCTGCATGAACTGACGCATCAGGACCGTCTTTCCCGACCTTCTCATCCCGGTTATGACCTTCACCACGTCGGTGCGGTCCCTTCCGGATTCGAGCCTGTCCAGATAGACTGTCCTTTGAATTTCTGTCATAATTGTCAGAAACTATTATAGAAATAAAAGTTTTGTGCAGAATTTACAAAAACTTTTATGATAACCGATGATGCAACCATCAAATACATCATGATGGATGTATCCTCCATGAAACCGAAGACCATGGCCATCATGGCCATCGTCGTGACCGCGATGATCATGGGAATGCTGCTGTTCTGCATCATGGGGTACATAGACGACCCCGAGAACGTGATGTGGCTCGCCGGGATGAGCATGCTCTCGTCCGGGCTGATACTCTTCCTCCTGATATTCGCCCTCGTGTACACCAGGCCCACGAACGCGGAGAGGTTTGAGGAACTCCGCAAGAAGATGGAGTGAACCCCCGGATCCCTCCGGGGTAAATGTTGTTTAGGGAAGGATGACCGATCCAGCCACCCTGAGCTTCCCGCCTTCTAGATACATGATGATGGCGCGGTCGCCGGGCTTGTGGATCATGTCGGATTCCAACTCGAATGTGACGTCGGCAGTTCTGAAATCATCGCCGTTGTCCACTGCCGTGACCCTGCACGGGACCATCTGCATCCAGTGGCCGATATGAAGGACCATTCCCTCCTTCAGAGCGGAAGGCCAGTACTTGACAAGATTGACCTTGCCCTGGACGGACCTGGACATCTTCACTGACGGGTCGGTGGTCACGACATAGCCTCTGTCCAGCTCGTCGGATTCGATTCCGCGGAGGGCGAGACCCACGTGGTCGCCCTTCACTGCATCGTCGGCATCCAGATCGTGCTTCTGGATGGATTTGAGAATGACCTCCTTCTTCGTGGGGAAGACGGTCATCTTGTCGTGCTTCCTGAAGTGGCCGTCGATGACGGAACCGAGGATGACGGTTCCCACTCCTTTGACATTGAAGTGGCTGTCCACGGGACAGGAGCCGCATGTTCCGTCCCCGGCCTTCCTGCCCTCGGCCTTGGCCATGGCGATGAGCTCCTCCCTCAGCTTGATGGGGTCGTCCTCCCTGTACTCGTATCCCTCCAGGGCCGTTCCGGCCAGGAGGGGCTTGAGCTGCTCCGGCTGGATGTAGTTGCGGAGGATGATCCATCCCTTGTCGATGCCCAGGGCATCGGTCATGACGATGGTCTCGCCGAGGAACGAATCGATCTTGTCCACCACGAGAATGGCGAACTCGGACATCGCCACTGAGTAGAACAGCGACGAGAGCTTCTCGGGATACTTCGAAGGCTCGATCAGTGTGAACGAATCGGTTCCGGACTTGTGGTCGTAGAAGGTCATGTCGGTGACGGTTCCCTTTTTGCCGATTGTTCCGGCGAAATCCTTCGCGCCGAGTACTGCGATATTTAGGTTTCCCATCGTTATCAGATCTCCGAATCGCGGATGAGTCCGACGCCTGCCTTGCCGAGCACGTCCACTGCCTTCTTGGGGTCGTCGACCCTCACGAAGAACGCTGCGGATTTGCGGCCTGTGTATGCGTAGCCGTACTCTATGTTGATGCCGGCCCTTCCCAGGATGCCTGCGGCATCCAGGAGGGAGCCGGGGGCGTCCTGGATGAGGATGCCGATGACATCTGTCTTCTTGACGATGATGCCCTTGCCCTTGAGGCAGTCGTAGGCCCTGTCGGGGTCTTCGACTATAGCCCTCAAAATACCGAACTCCGTGGATTCGGCGAGGTTGAAGGCGAGCATGTTGATCTCGCATTCCTTCAGTATGGATGCGATGTAGGCCAGACGGCCGGGTTCGTTGTTGACGAATATGGAAAGCTGCGTGATTATGTTGTCATCCATCGGATCACCTTGTGCGTTGTTCTCCGAGGCACTCCGTGCCTCTCAATGGTCCGTCATCGACTTGTTGCGTATATATCGTTGAGCGGACCCGGGCCCTGCGGGCCCGGATGGTTTGGTAAGACGTTTCTTTGGAATCTGATTTCTTTATGTCTGATATCAGACGAGCTTCTTCCCGTCGGAGAAGGCCGTACCGACCTTCGCACCGATCCCCAGATAGGTGCGGTTGACCGGGTCGTATGTGATCGGTCTGAGCTTTGCGGGGTCGATCTTCCCGTCAGTCAGGACGGAGTCATCGGCGATGATATCCACGATCTCCCCTTTGAGAAGCTCGTCAGATGCCTCGTCGTAGCTGATCATCCTGCAGACAAGTGTCATCTTGAGCTCGTCGAACACGGGGGCGTCGACCTTATCGGATTTTGAGGAGTGGAATCCCGCCCTGGCGACCTTGTCCGGAACGTCGTTACCTGAAACGATCCCGACATAATCGCAAGCGGCTATGTTCCCACAGTCGGCTACGCCGACTGTGAAAGCCTTCCTCTTCGCGAGGTTCTCGGCGGTCTTGTGTGACCTGTCGATGCAAATCGATATGATCTTATCATTGGCAATCCCGCCCCACGCCGCATTCATGGCGTTGGGGGTACCATCGTCATTGTAGGTTCCGATGATGAACACGGGCATGGGATACACCCATGTCTTCGCTCCGAGACTCTGCTTCATCAGATCACTCTTGTGTCCACGACCCTCTTGGCCTTGCCTTCGAACCTAGGAAGCTCTCCGGGGGCCTTCAGCTCGATCTTGACGGCGATGTTGAGATACTTCTTCATAATCGATTCAATCCTTGCGCGGAGGGCGACCATGTCCTCCAGCTTGTCTGTGAAGGCTTCGGGCTTGATCTCGACCTGGATGGTCATCTGGTCCAGTGCTCCGTCTCTGGAGACATGGATCATGTACTGGTCCCCGACCTCGGGAATCTGCATGAGTGTGTACTCGATCTGAGACGGGAACACGTTGATACCACGGACGATGAGCATGTCATCAGACCTTCCGGAGATCCTTGCGATCCTGGGGGAAGTCCTTCCGCAGGGGCAGTCGCCCTCGAGGATCATGGTGAGGTCCCTCATCCTGTAGCGGATTATGGGCATGGCCTCCTTCTTCAGCATGGTGACGACCATCTCTCCCTTCTCCCCTTCCTCGAGGACCTCTCCGGAATCGGGGTCGATGATCTCCACGTACATGATGTCGCCGGCGATGTGGATACCGTTGCGCTCCTCGCACTCGGTGAACATGGGGCCGGCCTGCTCGGATGTGCCGTAGATGTCGTACGCTTTGACTCCGGTGGCCTCTTCGATCCTCTGCCTCAGGCTCTCGGACCAGGGCTCCGCTCCGAGGACGGCCTTTCTGAGCTTGGTGTCCCTCCTGAAGTCGATGCCCATCTTCTTGGCGACATCGCTCAAATGGACGAGGTACGAAGGGGTGCATGCGATGACCGTGACACCCAGATCCTGGATGAGCTCGATCTGCCTCTCGGTGTTGCCTGTTCCTGCAGGGAGAACGGATGCACCTACGCGCTCGGCGCCGTAGTGGGCGCCGAGACCTCCGGTGAAGAGTCCGTAACCGTAGGAGATCTGCATGGTGTCATCGGGACCGATGCCGATAGAAGTGAAGGACCTTGCCAGTGCCTCGGTCCAGTACTCCAGGTCGTTCTGGGTGTACCCGACGAGGGTGGGCTTTCCCGTGGTACCCGAGGACACGTGGTACCTGACGACCTCGTTGTTGGGGACGGTGAACATCTTGGTTGGGTAGTTGTCCCTCAGGTCCTGCTTGTACATGAACGGGAGCTTCTGGATGTCCGTCAGGCATGTGATATCGTCGGGATGGACCTTGTTCTCCACCATCCTGTCGTGATAGAATCTGTTGAATGAGTATAGGTTGTTGACGAGCTGCTTCAGCTCGCGGTACTGGAGGGCCTTCAGGTCCTCCTTGGGCATGCATTCGATCTTCGGGTTCCAGAACATGTCATTCCCCTTCGGCTATGCGCGGGACTATGGATTCCTTGTATAAATAGAATGGAAAACAAGATCATGGCACGCCGCCGATGCAAGGCAACGGATCTGGATGACAGTGGATTATTATCATAGGGGCAGATTAGGAGACATGAAGAAGATAAACATCGGAGGTCTGCCATTCGGGGTTCTGCGTGACGAGAACCTGTATTATGTGGATAAGACCCTGCTGATCAAGGACCTCCTGGACCTTGACGGGAACGGTGTCTATCTTTTCATACGTCCGCGCAGATTCGGCAAATCCACCAACATCTCGATGCTCGATGCCTTCTTCAACATACAGTACAGGGGCAACACATGGTTCGACGGGCTAGCCATCTCGGAACATCCGGAGTACGATTCGTACAAGAACGCGTTCCCGGTTATCTATCTCGATCTCAAGGACTCCAAATCGGACGATGTCCAATCCTTCGAAGGACATCTGAGACACGCCATAAAGAGTGCTTACAGGGCCCATAAGTACCTGCTCGATTCGGATGCCCTGGACGAATTCGAGAAGAGCGATTTCAGGGATGTGCTCACAGGCGTGATCCCCCATGACAATCTGATATACTCCATACCCGAACTGTGCCGGATGCTAAAGGCCCATCACGGAGATAGGGTCATCGTCCTCATCGACGAATACGACCGCGCGGTATCGGATATATTCGGAGACGGATCCCACCGTCCGATAATAATGGACATGCTCGGCTCCTTCCTCTCCGCCATACTGAAAGGGAATGCCTATCTCAAGATGGCCTACGTGACGGGTGTGATGCAGATCGCGAGCGAGAGCATATTCTCGGGCCTCAACAACCTGAGCGTGAACAACATCTTCTCCGACGGAAGCGACGAAAGGTTCGGTTTCACGGAGCCCGAGGTGAAGGAACTGCTGTCGTACTACGGCCATCCGGAGAAGTTCGACGAGGCCAGGGAATGGTATGACGGCTATCGGTTCGGGGATGCGGAAGTCTACAACCCCTTCAGCATCATGAACTATGTATCCAAGGGATTCGCCCTCGGCCCCTACTGGGTGAACACCGGCAGGGACAATATCATCAGATGGCTTCTGGAGAGGGTCGACACGGACAACTTCCCAGAGGTCATGTCCATCACCACGGGAGGATCGGTGAGTACGAAATTGGATACGTCCCCCACATACTCCGATCTCGGAACCTCTGCGGAGGCGCTCTACAGCCTCATGGTCATGTCGGGATATCTGAAGGCGGTTCCCGGGGACGGGGACATGTATTCCGTTTCTGTGCCCAACAGGGAGGTCCTGAGCGCCGTCGCACGCATGATCGGGGAGATGTGTCCCATCGACGACAGGGCTTTCGCATCATTCAACCGCGCGATACTCGATTGTGATGCTGGGAAGATGACCTCCGAACTCCAGAACATCCTCATGGCAGGAAGTTACCTGAATCTCACAACGGAGCTTCACTACGAGGTCATGATGATGACCGCGATGTACGGGATGCTGCCGTCATACGATGTTTCCACCGAGTCCGAACGCGGGAACGGTAGGGTCGACATCATATTGAGGCCCAAACACGAAGGGACGATTCCAATCATAATGGAGCTCAAAAAGGTCGATTCTGAGAGGAAACTCGATGATGAGGCCCAAGCGGCCATCAGGCAGATACATGACAGGAGGTACTTCCACGGGATGAACGGCAAGGTCATCCTCGCGGGCGTTGCGTTCTGCGGGAAGATCCCCAGAGTCGTCCTCGAAACGATCGACGTCTGATCATACTGAATCCTGTGCCCTCGGAACACGGAAGATCGTGAAAAGGGAAAGGTGTGACACTGCATCTGTTCGGATGATATCCGAGACGGATGCGGTGTCACTTTGTTTCAAGGTTTGTCCTCAGACTTCGTTATCAGGGTCTCCTGGAATCGACGAGGAAGAACAGCATCGCAAGGGCTGCGGCGGCCGCTGCGGCTGCGCAGGCGATTATGACTGTTGTCTTGTCATCGTCCTTGGAGGAATTGTCCACGACGGTTGTCGGGGGGTAGTAGGGTTCGTCGCTGTCTGGACAGACTGCAGTGGCTGTGATGACCACGTCGCCTGTGACATTTGCGATCTCGATCTTTCCGGTTTCCGCATTGTAGGCGTCTATAGATACTCCGCCCATTGTGACGAAGACACTCGACACTGTATAACCGGCATAAGGAATCACTGTGGTTGTGAATGCAGATCCGTTACTGATCTCCGTCATCACATTTGACAGATTTACCCCATACAGATTGTTCGATACAGAATATGATACGAGTGGAATGGATTCCTGAATATTCGTAACATAAACATATACATTTGATCTTACATCGGATACTGTATATACGCCATCATTTACGGTATATGACAATTCAATGGGATTATTAAGATTGTTAAAAATCTTAACTACAAGATCACCAATGATGGTGTAATTCTCAGTAGGTTCGATTGTAAATGAGATGCTGCCTCCGCTGGGAACATAAAGCGATCCATTTGTAGGAACTATGTTGAAGTAACTGCTGCTTCCAGAGAATACCTTATAGACAGCACTGGAGGGAGCCGGTCCGGTAACTGTTATGGCCTTTTCAGCATAATCAACAATATGTATAAATGA
>CAKUXX010000016.1 GCA_934702355.1 uncultured Methanomassiliicoccales archaeon | reverse complement strand
CAAATTGAGCTACGCGCTGGGCTGGATGAAGAAGTTCATGCCGAATCTTTCTAAAAAGTTATGTCAATGACTATATCAAGAATAATCAAAAGATCGCAGACCAAATACGGTTTGGCATACCAGTATTCAGAGACCGACGATTACGACCTCACGTATTTCATCAAGTTCAATCTCGTATGCATCGAAAAGGCAGTCGAGGATCTGAGGACCTACATCGAAAGGAAGACAGAAGAGCAGAAACGGATGACACAGGCGATAGAGTCCAATCCCGATCTCAACATCAACGAGATGTCCATATTGAAGGATTATTCGAAAGAGAACTCCCCATTCACCATCAAGGAGCTGTCAAATAGATATCCTATATCATATCAGAGCGCCAGAAGCTATGTCAGACATCTGTGCGAATTGGGTTATGTGAAATCCGTATCAAAGGATAGGAAGACCGTCCTGTACACGCTATCCGATGACAAGAGCGTGTGGAACAATCAGGGTGAGTGAGGATATCGGAGCAGATTATCTGCCCCGATCATGGTCCGAGGCACCCGATCGGTATGACGATCACCCCGTCGGGGCGGACATGGTAGAATCCAGTTCCTGTTATGACCGCCAGGAAAGAAGGGTCGGAACCGTCTGCCAGTTCGGTCTTGTCCTTGAATCTGATGAGGTTACGGGCGCTTTTCTCGACATCGCCGCTCAGTCTCACATCGATTGCGCACCATCTGCCGTCATCCAGGGTCACGATGGCATCGACATCCAGGCCTGTCGTGTCATGATAATGGCGCACATCCCCGTCCATCGCCTGTGAGTAGACTCTGAGGTCCCTGATGACAAGTGATTCGAACAGCGAACCGAACAAGGGCATGTCACGGATGAGGGATTCCGGGGTGATTCCCAAAGATGCTGTGGCGATCGACGGATCGGAGAAGCATATCCTGCGGGTTCTGCTCAGCCTTGCCTTGGACAGCAGAGGGGGCATCCATGGCGGGACGTCATCGATGACGAACATACTCCTGAGGGCATCGATGTACTGTATCACGGTCGGTCTGGATGCGACACCCTTCAATTCTTCGGAGACCGCTGTGGTGCTTTTCATGGTGCAGATGCTCCCGGACAGGCATTTCAGGAGTCTCCTCATGATATCCCGGTTCCTGCGGACCCCATCTCCGTCGGATATGCTTCCGTCCGTCACACAGTCGACGTAGGCGCGGGAGATGTCCATGGAACAATCGTTATCGATGATGACTGCCGAAGGCCAGCCTCCTCTGCACAGCGCGAACGCAAGTCCATCGAGGGTCAATGCGGATATCGGACCGCAGTGCGGATTCCCATCGAACAGGCCTTTCAGAGATATCTCTCCGGTGGACTCTCCCGATTCGTAGAGGCTCATCGTATGCATGCGGACACGGGAGATGCGGCCTGTGCCGCTGTGTATCATCTCCTGTTTAGCGGTCTCGTTCGGGACGTTGGAACTTGTGAGGATGAATCCGCCCCTGCTGTTACTGCGGTCGATGTCGATTCTGACGGCATCCCATATCTTGGGGGCGTCCTGCCATTCGTCGATCAGCCTGGGTTGTTCACCCTCGAGCAAAGAGGACGGCCGTTCGGATGCTTTGGCAAGGTAGTAATCTCTGTATATAGGGTCCCGGAGACGTATGGAGCTGGAACAGAATCTCTCGGCAGTGGTCGTCTTCCCGCACCATTCGGGCCCCTATATCAGAAGCGCGCCTGTGCGGGGCAATCTGCGTTGGATCACCTCGCCCATGATGCGAGGGCGATACCGGTCGTGTGGAAGATTCATCGCTCGATGATATCGAGAACTGGTAGTAATAATCTACTTTACAAATTTCAATAGTTTCACTTTACAGATTTCAATAATTGACAAATCCGGATGGGTTTCACGCATTCATTTCCGCTCAAAACTAGCCGCATTTCGGTTTTTTATGCCATGGCGGCCTAGGTTCAGAGTATGATTTGTAAAATCTAAAGTTCAACTTCAAATTTTACATATACTCTCTGAGTATTTCCCATATCGATGATATCGAGGACCATACTGAGGTCGATCGAGGAGTGCATAGCATCCAGACCGGTCACTTTAGTCACCGGCGCCCGCGGGACCGGAAAGACGACTGTATGCAGATTCATCGCAGAGAAGTACGGGTTCGGATACGTCTCCCTGGCCACAGGTTCCGACAGGGCGGTCGCCGTCAGCGATCCCGAGCTGTTCCTCCGTATCCATCCCGCTCCGGTCATCATAGATGAAGTCCAATATGCTCCAGGGTTGTTCGATGCGATCGAGAGCATCGTGGATGCGAAGAAGTTCGAATGCGGATCCAACAAGGGCATGTATGTCCTTTCAAGCAGTCACACCTACGGTCTGATGAAAGGGGTGACGCAATCCATGGCCGGAAGGATCGGAATGATCGATATCTCTCCCCTCAGTATGAGCGAGATCCTCGGCCGTGAGGAGAGGCCGTTCGTCGTAGATTTCGAGAGCAACTGCCGTAGGTCCGCGGAACGTGTCCTTTCGATCGACGAAGTGTACGGTATGATTATCCGCGGAGGGTATCCCGAGCTTTATGACGAGCCTGATATGACGCCATCGGAGTTCTATTCAGACTATATGGACACGTACCTGGACCGTGATGTGCCCAATATCATCAATCTCAAAGACAAACCGAAGTTCAGGCGGTTCATGGAATATACTGCATCTTTGACCGGTCGGGAGCTGGTGTATGACGACATCTCCCGTGCAGTGGGCATCAGCATCCCCACGGTTCAGACTTGGCTCAACATACTCGCGATGACAGGTCTGGTGCATCTGCTTCCGCCATATTCCGAGAAGCATAACACCAAACGTATCATCAGACGCCCGAAGATCTACTTCCGCGACACGGGATTGGCCTGCTATCTCGCCAAGATGTTCGATGCCGAGACGCTCCGCGTGAGCTATCTCGGAGGGCACATGGTCGAGACCTTCATCATCAATGAGATCATGAAGACATACTCCAACAACACGGAGGGGGCAGGGTTCTACTACTATCGCGACTCGTCGAAGAACGGGATCGATCTCCTCATCCTCCGGAACGCCACTCTATCGCTTGTCGAGTGCAAGGCCGGGATGACCTACGATTCCACGGATGTCAAGGCATTCTCCGGATTGGACAAATCAGACTATGCGGTGGGGCCGTCATGCCTCATATGCCTGACGGAGAAGGCATATCCTCTCAGACCCGGCGTCTACGCTCTGCCGATATCGTCGATATGATCCCTGTCGATGCCAGGATCATAATCGCCCGAACAGCCGGAAAACCATTTTTCCATCCTTCTCCCGCCGCTGTATTCGCCGTTTAGCTATTTTCTACTAAAATCATGTACATACGCTCATTCCCGATGATGATTTCAGTATTTGATTAGATATTTGTCTAATGATGGATGTTTTTACTGATTAATTCACAGTCTATCCTACGAAACATTTATACGTCAGAATTGTACAATGGGGAATTATGTCCTACACCAGGTTCGATGCTGTGGAAGAGGCGTTCGCAAGGCCGCCCGTCAAGGCAGTTCCTCCCGCGAGCGCAACTTCCGAGTACTATGGATGCTGCGTCTTCAACAGGAAGAACATGAGGAAGTACCTCTCCGCCGACACCAGGCAGAAGGTATACGAGTCTATCGAGCAGGGGATCACCCTGAACAGGGATGTGGCCGAACAGGTCGCCGCAGGCATGAAGCGTTGGGCGATGGACATGGGCGCCACACATTACACGCACTGGTTCCAGCCCCTCACGGGCGGTACCGCCGAGAAGCACGATTCATTCGCGGAGCCCTACGGCAAGGGGGAGAGCCTGGAGGCTTTCACCGGCAAGCTCCTCTGCCAGCAGGAGCCCGACGCATCCTCGTTCCCCAGCGGAGGCCTCAGGAACACCTTCGAGGCCAGGGGATACACCGCCTGGGATCCCTCGTCCCCCGCATTCGTCATGGGAGACACGCTCTGCATCCCGACCGTGTTCATATCATACACCGGAGAGGCCCTTGATTTCAAGACGCCCCTCCTCAAGTCCGAGGCCGCAGTCGCCAAGGCCGCCTCGGAAGTGCTGAAGTACTTCGGCATAAAGGACGATCCAGTCTTCTCCTATCTCGGATGGGAGCAGGAGTACTTCCTCGTGGACGCCGCGCTCTATGCGATGCGCCCCGACATAATCATGGCCGAGAGGACCCTCGTCGGTCACAACTCCGCAAGGAACCAGCAGCTGGAGGACCACTACTTCGGATGCATCCCCGGAAGGGTCATCGAGTTCATGAAGGACCTCGAGTTCGAGGCGTACAAGCTCGGAATCCCGATAAAGACGAGGCACAACGAGGTCGCACCCAACCAGTTCGAGATCGCACCGGTCTACGAGCAGGCGAACCTCGCCATCGACCACAACCTGGAGCTGATGGCCCTGATGAAGACGGTCGCCGAGAGGCACGGCTTCAAGGTCATCCTCCACGAGAAGCCCTTCGCGGGCATCAACGGATCCGGCAAGCACTGCAACTGGTCCCTCGGAACGGAATCGGGAATCGGACTCATGTCCCCCGGCAAGAACGACAAGGACAACCTCAGGTTCCTCACATTCATGGCCAACGTGCTCAAGGCCGTCTACGACAACAACGCCCTTCTCAAGGCATGCGTAATGACCGCCTCCAACGCACACAGGCTCGGGGCCAACGAGGCTCCCCCCGCGATCATCTCGTCGTTCCTCGGAACCCAGATCACCGGAGCGTTCCAGGAGCTCCTGAACAGCACCGACATGGTCAAGATCGCAGGCAAGAGCAAGTACAGCCTCGGAATCCCCCAGATCCCGGAGATCCTGCTGGACAACACGGACAGGAACAGGACGTCCCCGTTCGCGTTCACCGGAAACAGGTTCGAGTTCAGGGCCGTCGGCTCCTCCGCGAACTGCGCTTCCGCCATCACCGTGCTCAACACCATCATGGCGCACCAGCTGGAGCTGTTCAGGGCCGCCGTCGACAAGAGGATCGCCGACGGAACACCCGCCATACAGGCCGTTCTGGACGAGACCAGGGAGACCTACAGGAGCTGCCAGAAGGTCTGCTTCGACGGAAACGGATACTCCGACGAATGGAAGAAGGAGGCCGCCAAGCGCGGTCTGGACTGCGAGACGTCCGCACCCGTGTGCTACGATGCCTTCGTCTCCCCGGAGACCGTCGAGCTATACGAGGGGACAGGCGTCCTCACGCACGTGGAGCTGAAGGCCAGGGCGGAGATCAACTGGGAGATATACAGCAAGAAGATCGAGATCGAGGCCAGGGTCCTCGCCGATCTGACCGCCAACCACATCCTCCCCGTGTCCACCAGGTATCAGAACATCCTGCTGGACAACGTCTCGAAGATGAAGGACATCTTCTCCGACAAGAAGGAGTTCGACCAGGTCGCAGCCGGAGAGATCAAGATCATCAAGGACATCGCGCTGCACACCAGCGAGGCCAGGGCGCTCGCCGTCAAGATGGAGGAGGAGTGCGACAGGATCGACGCCATATGCGAGTCCAGACAGAGGGCTGTGGAGTACCACGACATCATAGCCCCGTACCTCGAGAAGATAAGGGCCCATGTGGACGCTCTCGAGATGATCGTCGACGACGAGATGTGGCCTCTCCCCAAGTACCGCGAGCTCCTGTTCATCCGCTGAGGCGTGTCTAAGTCTCAGGAGGGGTCCCATGGACACTGGATTGTACGATCCGAAGTACGAGCACGACGCATGCGGAGTGGGCATGGCCGTCAACATCGACGGCCGCAAGGACCACCGCATAGTGGAGTACGGGCTGGAACTGCTGGAGAACATGGCCCACAGGGGCGCCGAGAACGGCGACGGGAAGACAGGGGACGGAGCAGGCATACTGGTCCAGATCCCCCACGCCTTCATCGTGAAGCTCGGGATACCCGTCCCGGAGGCCGGGAGATACGGCACCGGGCTGGTCTTCCTTCCCAGGGAAGGAGGCTCGGCGGAGCGGTTCATGGAGCTCTTCAAGGCGGTCTGCGCCAAGCATTCGCTGTACGTCATAGCCGAGAGGGAGGTCCCCGTGGACCATTCCGCACCCGGGCCCATGGCACTGGAATGCGAGCCGAGGATAGTCCAGGTGTTCGTCACATCCTACGACAGCCCGGAGGTCCTGGAGCGCAAGCTCTTCAGGGTCAGGAAGATCGTCGGGAACTCCGTCGCGGAGTCCGACGATCCCGGACGGGACGAGTTCTACATCTGCAGCCTGTCCACGAGATGCATGGTCTACAAGGGCATGCTCACCCCCAGGCAGCTCAGGGAGTACTATCCGGACCTCTCCGATCCCGACTTCCAATCCGCAGTGGCCATGGTCCACTCCAGGTTCAGCACCAACACGATGCCAGCCTGGAAGCTGGCGCAGCCCTTCAGGATGCTCTGCCACAACGGTGAGATAAACACCATCAGGGCCAACAGGTCCTGGATGCAGGCCCGCGAGGGGATGATGGGGTCCCCGCTGATCCCCGACATGAAGGACATCCTCCCTGTGATGCAGCCCGGCATGAGCGACAGCGCCACCCTGGACAACGTGTTCGAGTTCCTCACGATGTCCGGGAAGGACATGCCCAACGCCCTCTCGATAATGATCCCGGAGTCCTGGAACGACAGGAACCCCATACCGGACAGCCTGAAGGCGTACTACGAATACCATTCCATACTGATGGAGCCCTGGGACGGCCCCGCGGCAGTGCTGTTCACTGACGGCACATACGCAGGCGGGATGCTGGACAGGAACGGGCTCCGCCCCGCCAGGTACTCCGTCACGGACGACGGCGTGGTCATACTGGCCTCCGAGGCGGGGGTCATCCCGGTGGACAGGGTCAGGATAGTCGAGACAGGCCGTCTCAGACCCGGCAAGATGTTCATGGTGGACACCTCCGCCGGACGCATCGTCAGGGATTCCGAGATCAAGGGGAAGCTGGCGAACGCATATCCCTATCGTGATTGGCTCGAGAGGAACCGTCTCGATCTCGATAGGTTATCATCGGGAAGGCAGGTCGGACGCTCCGTCCCCGAGATGGCAGTGAGGCTTGCCGACTTCGGATACTCCGAAGAGGACATCGTCCGCGTCATGCAGCCGATGGCCGAGACGGGGAAGGAGGCAATAGGGTCCGCGGGATACGATGCGCCCCTCGCAGTCCTCTCCGACAGGCCGCAGATGCTGTTCAACTACTTCCGCCAGCAGTTCGCACAGGTCACCAACCCCCCGATCGATCCGATCAGGGAGGAGCTGGTCATGTCCACCATGGGCTACATAGGCGCGGTGGAGCAGAACATACTCGATCCCACCCCGAAGCACTGCAAGGTGGTCAAGGCCAGGCATCCAGTCATAACCAACAGGGAGCTGGACCTTCTCAAGAATCTGAGATACAGAGGATTCGATTCGGTCACATTGGACACCACGTTCCCCGCGGAAGGAGGCGCGGGAGCGTTGGAGCGCGAGCTGGAGAGGCTGTGCTCCGATGCCGAGAAGGCAGTGGACGACGGTGCGGGCTACATCATCCTTTCAGATCGCGGGGCATCCGCGGACAGGGCTCCGATGCCTTCGTTGCTTGCTCTTTCCGCAGTCCATCAGCATCTCGTGGGATGCAAGAAGAGGCTCCAGACCGCCCTGGTCGTGGAGTCCGGAGAGCCCCGCGAGGTGGAGCACTTCGCACTGCTGGTCGGATACGGCGCCAACGCAGTGAATCCGTACCTCGCTCTGGCGGTCGTCCAGGACATGGCCGACTCCGGAAGGATCAAGATGGATGCCGACACGGCCGAGTCCAACTACCTGAAGGCAGTGGACAAGGGCCTGTTGAAGATAATGTCCAAGATGGGCATCGCCACGATAAGGTCGTACCGCGGGTCCAGGCTGTTCGAGGCCATAGGGATAGACCGCGGGGTCGCGTCCCGCTACTTCGGCGACACCACATCGAGCGTCTGTGGAATAGGGTTGGACGGTATCGCAGAGGAGTATCTCAAGGTCCACAGATCCGCATATTCCGGGGACACGGAGCTTCACGATCGCGGCGAGTACGCGTACAGGAAGGGCGGGGAGAGGCACAGCTGGTGCCCCGAATCCGTGAAGGCCCTCAGGACCTCCGTCAAGAACGACGATCCCGCCGAGTACAGGAGGTTCGCCGACATGGAGGACAGCGGGCTGTTCTTCCTCCGCGATCTCCTGGATGTGAAGCACGGCACGCCCGTCCCGCTGGACGAGGTGGAGCCTGCGGAATCCATCATGAGGAGGATGGAGGCCGGCGCCATATCGTTCGGGGCCATCAGCAAGGAGGCCCACGAGACCCTGGCCGAGGCCATGAACATCATAGGCTCCAAGAGCAACACCGGCGAAGGCGGGGAGGACCCGTCGAGGTTCGGTGTCGGACCGGACGGCAGGAACACCAGGTCCGCAGTGAAGCAGGTCGCATCCGGAAGGTTCGGAGTGACAGCGGAGTATCTGGTCAATGCAGACGAGCTGCAGATCAAGGTCGCCCAGGGAGCCAAGCCCGGAGAGGGCGGACAGCTCATGGGATTCAAGGTCGACAGCGTGATAGCGGCGACAAGGCACACGATCCCGGGCATAACCCTGATCTCGCCACCGCCCCACCATGACATCTACTCGATCGAGGACCTCAAGCAGCTGATATTCGATCTCAAGTGCATCAATCCCACGGCGAGGATAAGCGTGAAGCTCGTGTCCGAGGCCGGAGTCGGAACTGTCGCAGCAGGCGTCGCCAAGGCAGGTGCGGATATGATACTCATATCCGGCGCCGACGGAGGAACGGGTGCGAGCCCCCTGTCGTCGATACGCTACGCCGGCGCCCCGTGGGAGGTCGGACTGGCAGAGGTTCAGCAGACGCTGATGCTCAACAACCTGCGCGGAAGGGTCCGCATACAGGTCGACGGACAGATAAAGACCGCCAGGGACATCGTCATGGCAACGCTCCTCGGAGCTGAGGAGTTCGGTCTCGCCACTGCTCCGATGGTCGCCATGGGCTGCATCATGTGCAGGAAGTGTCAGACCAACATGTGCCCCGTGGGGATCGCGACACAGGATCCCGAGAGGAGGGCGAGGTTCGACTCATGTCCGGAACATGTCATCCGCTACTGGAGGTTCGTCGCAGAGGACGTCCGCAGGATGCTGTCCGAGATGGGATTCAGGTCCCTGGACGAGATAGTCGGGCGCACAGATCTGCTGGTCACGAAGGAGATCGACGGGAAGGCATCCCATCTCGACTTCTCCCGCATGCTCGCCGAGATGGACGGCACCAGGACATACACGTCGGGTCAGCCGGACATACTGGCGAGGGTGTTCGACCGCAGGATAATCGAGGACTGCATGCAATCTTTGGAAACAGGTGTCGGCACCGAGCAGGTGTACAGGATAACCAACATCGACCGTTCCGTAGGTGTGATGCTGTCCGGAGAGGTCGTCCGCCGCGGACTCGATCTCAAAGAGAACACGATCGACGTGACCTTCGAAGGCGCCGCGGGGCAGAGCTTCGGAGCGTTCCTCACGAAGGGCATAACCTTCAGGATGAGGGGACTCGCCAACGACTACGTCGGAAAGGGCCTCTCGGGAGGGAGGATAACTGTCGTTCCGGGAGAGCACATGGACTGCGGTGCGGCCATCATCGGCAACACAGCGATGTACGGCGCCACATTCGGAGAGCTGTACGTTGCCGGTTCCGCCGGCGAGAGGTTCTGTGTCCGCAACAGCGGCGCCGTCGCCGTCGCCGAAGGAGTTGGGGACCACTGCTGCGAGTACATGACCGGAGGCCGTGTGGTCGTCATCGGAAGATGCGGAAGGAACTTCGCAGCCGGAATGTCCGCAGGCATAGCCTACGTTCTCGATGAGGACGGGGACTTCGACCGCCACTGCAACATGGACATGGTCGAGCTGTCCCTCGTCGAGACGGAATCGGACGTTGCTGAGCTGAAGGTGATCCTCGAGACGCATCTGAGGGAGACCGGCAGCAAGAAGGCCGCCGAGATACTCGGGTCTTGGGACAGCTATCTGCCCAGGTTCATCAAGGTGATGCCCGTGGGTTACAAGCTGATCCTGGAGAAGGAGTCCGAGTGATCGGGCTCCGGAAAAACCATTTCATCTCCAATTCTTATCGATCAGGACGATCTCCGGAGGTTCCTGACTCGTCCCTCTGAGATTGTCCCATATCCTCTCGAGCATGTCTATGAAGCGGTTCTGCTCCTCCTTGGACAGAGGGCTGAGGATGACCGTCTGCAGGCCCTTACGGAAATTCTCCTGCTTCTCCATCACATCGATTCCGGCATCGGTGAGGGCGGCGACCTTGTGCCTGTGGTCGTGCTCGTCGACCTCCATGGTGACGAACCCTTTCTGACTCAGGCGCTTCATGATCCCGGTGACGGTCGGCTGGGATACTTCGTAGAACGCTTCCATATCCTTCAGAAGTGCTTTTTTCCCCTCGCAGTCGTACATATACGCCATGAAACGGAGTTGGGTGAACGTCAATTCGTCATTCGCCAATGATTCATTGGCCATCTTGGCAAGGTGATTGTCGATATTCTTGATCAACAATCCGCAGTCAATCTCCATCGTTCATCATCCCTTGTTACATGTGCGTATCTTTCTAGGGTTTTATAAACTCAGAGTAAAGGAGTTTTTTGGACACACATGTAGATGGTCCGGGCCGGTGCTGCGCACCGACCCAGTGACATCATGCGCCTTCGTAGACTATGAGGGAATCCACGTCGAGGCCCTTGAGCTTCTCCCTTCCCTCGAGTCCGGCAAGTTCCATCACGAAGGCGACCTTGACGATCTCGCCTCCGAGCTGCTCGACCATCTTGACGACCGCTTCCGTGGTTCCTCCGGTGGCGATGAGGTCGTCGATGAGGACCACTTTCTGTCCCGGTTTGATGGAATCCTTGTGCATCTCCAGGGTGGCCTGTCCGTACTCGAGGTCGTATGATTCGCTCACGGTCTCTCTGGGGAGCTTGCCTTTCTTGCGTGCGAGGACGAATCCCTTGTGGAGGGCATAGGCAACGGGGGCCCCGAAGAGGAATCCTCTGGATTCGGTTCCGATGACGAGGTCGAAGTCTTTGTCCTTGACAAGATCTATGAGTCCGTCTATGGCCATATGGAATCCGTCGGGATCGTTCAGGATCGAGGTGACATCCCTGAAAAGGATGCCTTCCTTCGGAAAATCCTGTATCTCGGTCACATAGTCCTGCAGAGTCTTCATAGGACTCCATATGAATTCATGTGATATAAATAAGGAAAGACCCGTCCTGGACGGACGGTGTTTCTGGGTAAGAGGTTTAAGGAATAAGAAAATAATAACGACTAAGATGTTTCAAAGGGTTTCGTAAGGGGTTTGTTGCGGTCATCGGTCGAGTCTTGCGAGCGACACTCATTCCGACAGGCATCCGATATCAGTCTTTTTCATCGAAGCCATGGAACGTTCGTCGCTCTCGCCGCAGATCCTGGTTACTTTCCGTTTACTGATGTTTGGGTGCCTCCTTGAATTAAAAACCGCGTTACTAGTATTTAATACGAATAGATGGATGGATGTAAAACGTGTCAGAATCTACGAGATTACATATCCAACTATCCGTTTTCTACGAAATCAGTAGGATGATTGTGGATATTCGTATCAACATTATGGATGATGCCGGGATGTTCCCGGCAGGGGTTTCAGAAGAAGAAGAATCCGCATCCTTCGGAAATCGAGATCTTGGCGACGGCCTCCATGCGCTCGACGGGACCGGCGTAGCGCCTGACCATCATCTTCCCCTCTTCGGGAAGAGCCTGCTTCAGAATCTCGACCTCCTTCAGGAGCTGTTCGGCGTCGGAGGATGTGAACCTCTTGCCGGACTTCGCGAATTCGGGGACCGATGCGACCAGCGGGCATCCGTGCCTTCCGGCGATCTCCGGAAGGAGACTGTTGTCGGGTCCGAACGTGCCTATGCATCCGCGTCCCTTGTCCCATGAAAGGGGGCAGTTGGCGCACATCTCGTTCATCTCGTCGAAGCTGAGGTTGTCCCAACCGGTGAGGACGTCATCGTCGCCGGCCTTGGACAGGATACCATTGCGGACATCCTCCGGGACGCCGTCCAATTCTATCCATCCAGTGCATTCGCGCTTCGACAGCGGAGCGAGGATATCCCTGTCGGCATCGTTCTTGACCTTGTCCATGTACACGGCGTCGGTGTCGGGATTGATGCGGTTGCGCTTGATGAACGATTCCCAGTCCTTCACTGCTTCTTTGGCGGTGTCCAGGTCGACCTTGGTGTCGTATCCGACGTACTGCTCGAATCCGGAGGGGTCGTCGAGGTGCACTTTGATGATGTTGCTGCGGAGCTCCCTGCAGGGTGCGCTGGGCGCTTCGGTCTCACATATGCCTATGTTTATTCCCATACCTTCACCGTTGTAGCAGATATGCAGGCTGTATCTTATGATAACTGCGATGGGTGCAGATCCCTTGAATGATGGCTGTATCCGCCATGCGGTAACGTTACGTTGCCGATGTATCAGGAAGGCACGGTGACGACATCGGTTCTGACCTTGGGGACCTTGTTCCAGAAGGACATCGCGACGAGGACCACCTTGCCGGACATGCCGATGTAGTACTTCCTGTCGTGGATCTGCTCCATGGCCTCATCCAGTCCGGAATCCAGCTGGCCCTGTGAATCGACGACTTTCAATTCGAATACAAGGTTAGGGCGTCCGGAGGCCTTCGGCCTCAGGACGATGTCCGTGCGGCCGTAGCCCTCCTCCCTTTCGGTCTTCACATCGTACCTGGGGGTAAGACCGTGCATGATGGTCATGACGATCATCTCATACGCGTTCTCCCTGAGGTTCATGTAGCTGGTATCCAGCAGGATCTTCTGGAGCACAGAGGCCATCCCGTCGGCGTCCCCTTCCAGGACCGCTCTGTTGAACCTCTCGAAATCGTTGTTCTTGATCGGGTTCAGATTGGCCATCATCGTATCCACTATGGTGTTGACCTCTCTGTTGGGAACTGAGATCGTGTACGAGCCGTTCCCGTCGGGAACGGCCTTCAGATACCCGGAGATCGCCATCAGGCTGTACAGGGTGTTCCCCGAAGAGCGGAGGTCGTCGTACGAGAACGATGTCGTCAAAGCGGCATTCGCGCTGTTCCCCGTGGTCAGACTGACGATGGTGGACAGACTGTCCTCGTCTATGGTCTGCAGAAGGTGCTTGATGATCCAATTCCCGCCGGAGTTCACCCAGTACGGCTGAGGGTCGCACTTCTTGCTGACGTAGTTCATGATGCTGAACGGATTGTAAACATCGACGTTTCCGAACCTGTACCCGTCGTACCAATCTCTGACCTCGTCCATCTTCTCCGGATGGCCGTAGTATTCCAGAAGTTTCCTTACCTCGGATTCCGTGAATCCGAACCTCTCGTCGGATGTCGTCGAGAATATGTTGTCGACATTGATGTTGTTCAGGTCTGAGAATATGCTCTCTTTCGTAATCTGCATGATCCCAGTCACATAGGCCAGCTGGAGGGAATCATTCCCTTTCAGCGCTTGTCCGAGGAATTGTCTGATGAAATCAAGTATCAGACGATGGTCTGCCGATTCGAAAGTATCGGACATGATGTAGTCATACTCGTCAATGAGCAGCACGACTTTGCGGCCATGGTATTTTTCCAAGGCCCCGGAGAGGGTTCTGAGGGATGATTTGAGATCCCGCATGTCGGTATCTCCGTTATCAAGCGATTCGAAGAGGTTCCTGACAGGTTTTCTGAGGTCGTCCGAATCCAACAAATATCTGTGATCTTCGAAGGTGTCTGAGAGTACAGTGCGGATGCCTTCGATGAAATCATCATATGTATGTTCCTTGGCCGCCCTCAGGTCTACGCGGATCACGGGGAACGCGTTCTTGTATCTCTCATATTCGGGAAAGTCCGATATGGCGAGTCCGTCGAACCATGTGTTGTCCTTGTATTCCAAATTGAAGAATGCGTCCAACGTCGACAGGTTGGTCGTCTTCCCGAATCTCCTCGGGCGCGTGAACAGATAGACGCCTCTGTCGTCGCTGCGCAGGATGTCCCTGATGAGAAGGGTCTTGTCGACATAGTACTTGTCGTCGGAACGCATCTCGCGGAATGGCAGACCTCCGATGTTTATCTGTTTCATGCGTGTTCGACACGCATCTCTGTTAATAAACCGGACGCAGGGATGTTCATTGCGCCCAATGGGAAAAGAAGGAAAGGGTCCGGCGCTTCCGCGCCGGTATTGGGTTCAGTTCAGGACATCGGACATGTCGTAGACGATTCCCTTCTTCTGGGAGACGACCCATCCCGCTGCGAGGACGGCTCCGCCGACGAAGATCTCCCTGGAGTGGGCCTGGTGGCGGACCTCGATGCGCTCGGAGTTCCCGATGAACATGACGGTGTGGTCCCCGACGATGTCCCCGCCGCGGACGGCGTGGACGCAGATCTCGTCTCCGCGGGGGCAGATGCCTTCGCGTCCGTAGATGATCTTCTTGCCGCCCATCTCCTTGCTGATGATCTCGGCGGCGGTCATGGCGGTACCGCTGGGGGCGTCCTTCTTCTGGTTGTGGTGGGCCTCGATGATCTCCACGTCGTAGGCGTTGCCGAGGTAGTCCGCGGCCTGCTTGATGAGCTTGAAGAACACTCCGACACCGATGGAGTAGTTGGACGAGATGACCGCTGCGACGTTGTTCCTTACCACGGCTTCTGTGATGTTCGTCTTCTGCTCGGATGTGAGTCCGGTGGTACCGATGATGAGGTTGACTCCCGCATCGGCGGCGGCAGGTGCGTTGACCGCGGTGGCTGCTGCGATGGTGAAGTCGATGAGGACATCGGTCTTGGATTCTTTCAGGACGTTCCCGAGGTCCTTGGAGTCGGAAACGGGTACGTTGAGGGTTCCCACGCCTATGACCTCTCCGACATCCTTTCCGATGTTGACGAGGTCGAACGCGGCGGAGATCTCCATGCCCTCGGTGGCGAGGACGCGGCGGATGATGAGCGAACCCATCCTTCCGCAGGCTCCCAGTACGGCGACCCTCGTGCTCATGCGGAGGCCTCCGATGTCATTGTCATGATGTATGCGGATGTCTGTTTCATTGGATTCTGCATGGAATCCGACCTATAAATGATGCGTTGCAGGCAGTGCCGTCAGCGTTTCGTCTTCGCCAGATAGCCCGCCCCTTGCGGGTGGTCCTGTATCCCTGGGATCTGCTGGCAAGACTGAGGAATTCGGCTATTTCGGAGATGTTGCGGCCTTCCGGGCCTTCGGAGACTTCTGTTATCTCTGTCTTATCTCTGTCTTATCTCTGTCCTAACTCTGTCCTGTACAGGTGATGATATTCGTCGGATGGGGAACATTCCGACGGGAGATGATTTGAACATGTCCCGCACTGTCGCATTTGCATCGGGCCGGCCGGATAATTTGAACAGAACGGTCGCGTTCGGATGGAAAAGGTCTCCGGATGACCGCAAATGGCGGGTCGTCGTCTGTATTCTCCGTTTCCGATGCGGACAGAGGCATGAAGTCGGACGATCCTGTCATGCGTCCTAGGTTCGGTTTTTGTATCTGCTTTCCATCTATGTGGGCATGGACAGGAAATCTACGGTCATGGTCGTGGCCGTCGTCATCGCGGTCGCAGCGGCCTCGTATCTGGCGATGGAGATGGACGATACATGGAATGCCGGTTCCGAAGAGGACGGCTACAAGGTGACGTTGAAACTCGCCCTTCAGGAAGGATTGAAGTGCACCGTGGGCGACAGGGTGTACCACGACGGGGACAACATAGTGTTCTACGACGATGTGGTACTGAAGATCACCGCGCCTGAGACAGGGACGATAAAGTGTGCAGGTAAATGGAGCACTCTTGATGGGGCCGCCACCTGCGAGGGGTCTGCTGAAGAGTACGGAACGCAGATGGTGTTCGACCTGGCATGGGCCGCGATATTCGGAGACATGTCTGGGTGTCTGATTGTGTCTTTTATTGAGGGAGATCAGGGTAATTAAACAATCAAAGGGTCCATGGATATGGTGATATTCCAAGAATCTTACTCGATGTAGAACACTACATAGTTTTATAAAGGAGGTTGGCTAGTCGATGCCAACCTCTTTGTTTTCTAAATTATAAAGTTTGATGTCTCAGGCTATGAAAGAGGTCAGATATCCAACGGGGGAATTTATTTTCTGATAATCGTCATACATAATGTTAAGGCCATTTTCAATATGATTTCTTATAATAACGTTGAAGAAATCTGAATCAGCAGCCTTTTGTTGTACATAACAAGTTATGGCTTTGAAATATATTTCATCCGGTCCAAAAATTGTTGATTTGTTAAATTCGTACCCATCGGTATCTGTATTTATTGTCGTTTCTATTTTTATTTTCTGAGCTATAGATACACTAATGGCAAGGCGACATACAAGATTTCTCTTAATATTGAGTCTATTTGACAGATAATTGAGTTTATTGGATGAATCAGTAGATAGTTTCAATTTATCTGCCATACTATCACTCGAAATACCCTTCGTTTACCTTCGGATAATCATTACTTAGTAAGAACGTTTTTGACAAGACAGAATCTAATTGTGGAAGCATATCGTGAGTTATTTCACGATCATGTGAGAGGATGAATACTTGATTCCCAAACACAGGGTATAATTTTGAAACAAGGTTTCCAACGTGTTCTGAATCCATACGACCCAGAGGCGAATCGATAATTAAAGGAAGTTTAGATTTAGATATATTCAACAGAGCATACATTATTGCATACATCAGAATTCCTTTTTCACCTTCAGATATAAATCTGACAAGAACTATTGAGTTGTCGAATCCTGTTAATTTTAAAGAGTAGTCTGGAAGAATTGAGATGTACTTAACCATATCCTTCTTATTTTTGAGTTGATTGTACATTTTATTGATGTCATATTCTAGTTTTTGAACACAATCTGTAAGAATAACACTTGAATGGATCTCGATGTTTTTGATAACTTCATCAATTGTTTTTAGAGCAGTTTTGTCGCGTTCAGAAAGGAGAAGAGTTTTTTCTTCATTATAGATGCTGGTATCATTAGCCACAATCTCAGCTTTTTTTGATTTCAGTAAGGCATTTTTTTCCAAGAGCAACTTATCTGCCTCATCAATTTTTGAATTAATATCGCAAATACGGGATTCAAAGTTGTCAAGTGATTCGTCCTTATGCTGAGACATTTGCTTTTCTAATTTAGTTATTGTAATCAACAACTCTTCTCTTTCACGAAGTCTGTTAGCAAAAATCAACTTATCTTCTTTAGCACATGTGTCTATTTTTAATGCATTTATCTGACTATATGTGAGGTCAAGTATCGGTGCAACATAACCTGTTTTTTTGCTATAATTGTCCTTAAATGTAGATTCAACGATTTTAGACACTATCCTAAGATCTTCCGGATTTAGATTTAGTTCTGCCAAAGATAGCTTTAGTTGATTGAGTTTTTGAGTAATATATTCTTCATTCAGGGTTGTGAAGTTATGATCATTTTCGGCCTTAGCAGCTTTTAATGTTAAGCCTAGAACTTCGTTGCAAATAATTCTTGGATATGTGGAATATATAAAGTCTTGAATATATTCATTCAATTCAGTGTAACGAATTTTATTTGATTCGATTTCTTTCTTTAGATTAGAGATGGTTTGTTCTTTGGTACCAAGCGCTCTATTGAATTCATCATCTAGTTCATTTTTCTGAATTAGTAGTTTATCGCGTTCTACAGATGTATATTCTATTGAGTGCTGAATTGTTTCAATCTCGGACTGTATTTTTTTGTTCTGTTCTTCTAGGAATTTAATCTTTTTGTTAATACCTGGTTTGATATTGACTCTCATCACTCTTTTTCTGACTTCCTGTAAATCAAGTTTCAATGTTTCCATTTTGGAAACTCCAGACAAATCTCTTACAGCATTCGAGAGGTAAGTTGAAGAACTGTCTGATGCGATAGTATCTCTGACGGTTTCTCCATCAAAAAAGAAATATCTGGTGAGGTCGGGAGGTAATATTTTACTAACATAAAACTCCCAGTAATCTCTATCTATCAGTTCGATATCCTTGCCGTTCTTTGTTAAAGATAATTTTTCAACAATTTTTCCATTAGACATTTTAAATGTTCTTGTTACAGTCATGCGTATTGGTGGGTTGTCCGCATCAAGTGTGATGTCCATAGAAATAATCATCTTTTCATTACGACGCGTTTTTGACCAGATTTCGTTAAGATATTTGTCATATCTTGAATTGGACATGGGTGTCCCATTCATTTTATTGCCATAGAGACATAGTTTTATTGCTTCTGAAATGGTGGTTTTTCCTGCACCATTCATCCCTCCGATCAGGATGACGTTTTTACCCGGAATCATTGACAAGTCGAACTGGTTCACATCGACATAATTTTTGAAATTGGTTATTGAGAGTTGATTAATTTTCATTGTCATCCCCTCCAGGACCTTGGTCAACTACCAACGAACCTTTTTCGAAGCCAACTTCGGAAGTAAGAGAGTTCATTGAGTATTCCATAATGACTTGCTCTAGTTTTTTATATATACCAACTCTCTTGGACAGATCTGACATGTCCTCTTCAATTTTCAAAAGGCGTGAAACAAGAGAATCTATGCTGTCTGATTTAGAGTTGGGGCTAATGTCTGAGATCGATTCAATTGTATCTCCATCATACATCCATAAAAGTTCAATCGCCTTTATTTCTTCAGGAGTAATTAATTGGATTTCTGGGTCAGTCTGCTGGAGTTTTTCTTGAACAGATAGCAGATCGATGAGTAATTCATGGCGGATTTTTAGTGTGAATGGGCCCATTACCTCAAATCCTCTGTGGATCTGTTTAATTACAGAGTTTGGCCCATTACATTCTGCCATGAATCTGTCAATACGTTGATTTTTACGGAATTTTTCACGACATTCCGGGTCATCGCGCATTAATTTTAGGTTATTTCTGAATTCAAGTAGTGGCTCATATTCAGGGTGGCCATCTTCGATTAAACTTTTTAGAGCCTTATCTTCTTCAACAACAGTACAGACCCAACAACCAAATCTGCTATGTCCAGATGGGGGTGAGGCATCATCTATGATAAATGAGACCTCTTCATCATCCTTTCTTTGATACATGGCATGGAGTGATGCATTATCGTCGCCCCATGGAGATTCATTCGTATCAAGATAGTGCCAGACCTCAGACTCTTCTAAATCTTCAATAGGAGTATAGACAAATGCGCCTCTAATGTTGGCGTGTTTCCTCATTTTTGTATTATCAATTTCATGTTTTGCTAGTGTTTGTGAACGACTCGCGCTTTCGGATTTTCTTGCACCTAATATGATTAGAACTTCGCCATTTTCTTTGATATTTTTTAGAATGTATGAATTCATGGGTTTGATTTTAAGACGGTCTGTACACCATCTAAACCAACGGTTTGGTGCAGGGTACCCTCTCCCTATTACGTTAACCCAAAAAGTATCTGATATCTGTGGGCTTAGCATTTCAACGCATAGTGGTATGTCGTCTTTATCAGCAGCTTGGTTGACCATTTTACATATTTTTCTCTGCCTCATACCCACGACAGGGGCCTCAACTAAAGTGTCTGATGAAAGAACATGAACTTGTTTTGTACGTTTATCTTTGGAAAGGGCGCAAAGCATCTGATACACCATTTGTAGTGTACATGTTGAGTCCTTTCCTCCACTGAAACCTATGACCCAGGGGCGGGTATCAGCAAGATATTGTCTTTCTAAATCTTTAATGATTGCAGCATAATCTGCCATATGTAAATCACCAATCGCATTTCAACTATTTATCCGATCACATTAACGACGGTGAAGTACTTGTGAGTGAGAGCCCGGTACATCCCAGTAAAAGGTATCTGGGAACAGTTCCACAAACCATTGGTAGAGATTTTGAGTCATAATAGTCAAATCTTTTCTGTATGGCAGGGGTACATCACAACAGTTATTTTGGACTTTTATCTTAAACGCTCCAAAACGAATGCCACTTATTGGTATTTCTTCTTCTAATGATTTAATGAACGGGTGTGAAAGAAACTGGTTGCGTAAATCATCAAAAAAGTCTTTACGTACTCTAAATCCAAAAGGATTAGTTGAATATATGGCTAAATCGTGCTCAATCTCACTTATATTATTGAATTGAGCATCATTTGATACATATTCCCACAATAATTCTGGACTACGTACTGCCGGTAGTTGAGATACGTAAAATGGGGATATATCAACGATATTAGGCTCAGAAAATATATTTTCATTTTCTTTGGGCAATTGTTCAAACCATTTAAGATACTGATTAAATATCCGATCATCAACGCGAGTGGAGCCATACACAATCCTATTCAGTTCAATTCTATTGCCTTTTTTCAGTTCTGATATGTGGACACAAGATTCCACATTTCCATTGGTATTGACTAATGCATTTTCTGTACAATTGGCGCTAGTTACTATGCACGATTCGAATGAATCTGAGTATATTTTACAATGTAAGTTAGAATTTACAAATAAAGTCCAACCATTGGCTTTGCATATTTTATAAAGTTCTAATGAGGATACTCCGCTTCTAAGATGATCTCCACGCCACGAAGTTACAATGCAAACTCTGTTACCTTGAACTCCTTCCAGGAGTTTAATCAGGGTTGAATTAGTTATGAACGGCACAATTAGGTATATACTCCCTTTAGCGTGAGATATATAACTCCTTATGGGGTCAAAAAGCGTTCTCGAATTTATATTGGTCAAAGAACCATCGTTGAATTCGGTTTCTAATGTACTCATCCATTTCATCCTCTGAAATCGAATTATTCATCATCAAAGTCGAATCCTTTCATTATGCAGGCTTGTCTGCCCCATTCTTCTCTGCTACGGGTCACATAACGTTTATCGTCTTTCAAAGCAAGATCTTCCATTCTTGCCCAAGAGGTTAGCATGAATTTTATTGCTTTGTAGGTGTCTGATAGCATATCCTTAAGTTGATCTGGGGAGTATTTTTCCCCTGACTCCATATAATCAAATGATGAGAACAATTCGCCATATAATGGGTGTGCAGTGTTTAGATAAATGATTAAAACTCCTGCATTTGGACGAACTTCAAAGAAAGCGTCTACGCCAGGTTTATTTGCTTTTACAAAGCAAAATTTGTATTCATAAGTGATCATGTTTTCAACTATTTTATCAATTTCTGCCTGTGGAGTACCCATATTTTCTAAGGATTGTTTTAATTCCTCTCTCCTTTTCTCCATAGGTTCCGTTTCGGCAGTGTCGCTGTATCCCTTATTGCCTTTTTTCTGTTGTTCTTTAACACGATCTGTGGACACCTTTTCAACAGCATGTATGTCAGTCTCTTGATCGTCGGAAGTAGCCTTTAGCTCAGGTAGTTTTTCAACTACATTTTTTATGAGTGCTCTTATTTGTGTAGCTACGCAGATGTTAATGTATAACTTGGGTTCCGTCTCCATCATGCGGCGTTTTACTTCTTCTTCGGTTTCGTTCTTGTTTGATATAGGGTCAAAGCGCCTATGATCTTTGAACGAATCATTATATGCTTCACTCAGCGCAGTGGCATTTTGTTTATCGTTTGTAACTCCAAACACCTCATCTAATTCACGACCGAATTCGATTTCTGCACCCCACCATCTGTGTCTAGGGTCACGATTATTGTTAGTAGTCATTGTCCAGTTTTTATCGAGCTTTAATTCTCTTCCTTCGCGGACAATGCTTAATCCAATATTTTCTCCTGCAATTTTACCATATGGGGTACGCCCGATCGCATCTTGTTTGGTTACTTTTTTTGCAATTTCTTTTTTAACATATGATGTTCTGATAGTAACTGTTGATTTGACGCCTTTGTATGTTATGTCCATTTTGAATGGTTCCATTTCTTCGAACATTGGATTTACTGGAGGGTTTCTCTCATTCACAATGGTATTATCCATTACAAACAAGGGGTCTACAGCTTTAAAAAATCTAGAATCAATAAGTTCAAAAGGGTCAGAGTCAACTGTGATGTATTCAATAGATACTTTGTTATCATGAATCCATCTCCTGTACATCCGTCCGATTAACATTTCTGATTTATCAAACAGTGTGTTTGCCTTTGTACAAGATAAGCGATCTAAATTTGACCAAACTACAAGGGTACCACTTGGCGAGGTCGTATCAACAAATTGTACCCATTCCTCCGGGATTGCTTTTTTTATGGGAACTGGAACTTGAGATCCTTCGGCACGCCACTTCTCATCATATATATTAACGTTTTCCGAATTCATTGCACTTTAGGCCTATTCTTGCTGCCCGGAGGCCTTCCCTTGCGCTTCTTCTC
>CAKUXX010000015.1 GCA_934702355.1 uncultured Methanomassiliicoccales archaeon | reverse complement strand
CTCGAATGTCGAATACAGGCTCATTTCGACATAAGATGCTCTTGTTTTAAAGTGCAATGAACTCAGAAGTCGTTATTGAATGTAGTCCTTACTGTTACACTGCGCTGTATAATCGTTGTTAAAACAATTACCGCCATTGACGCCACTTTACCGCCAGATTACCGCCATTATACCGCCATTGACGCCAAAAATGCGTGTATTACCGCCATTACCGCCAAGTATACCGCCATTGACGCCACTTTACCGCCACTATATCGCCAGATTACCGCCAAAACCGGTTTGGCGGTAAAGTTGGCGGTAATCAAACGAGTGAAAAACGCAGATCATGAGAGAGGTTATGGATGGAATCAAGACGATGCAGATCACCATTCACCATCCCTATTCAGTCGGTAAATGTGGACGTTAATGGAAAAACCCGACCAATCAAGCAGGATTTATATGCCAACTTAACGGATACTAACACTGTCTCGGACCATGCACTCACGGTCCGAATAGGAGGGGGAACATGGTCAAAGCAGAGGTGTTGGTTGGAAGCAGGATCGAAGATGACGATAACGAGGTCGCAGGCAGCAGATGTCTGTGCCCCTATTGCAACGGCATCTTCGAACTCAAGGGCAACAGCACCGGTGCGGCGGTCAACCAGCTGACCTGCAAGAGATGCGGTTTCGAGTGGGGTTCCCGCAAAGGCGACCCGCTGAAATGCCCCAAATGCGGATCATACTCCTGGAACAAGGTCGCGGTCAAATGCAGGTGCCATGTATGTGGCCACGACTGGACCTCCCGCAGGCCCGAAGGACCCTCCAGATGTCCGAGCTGCAATTCCAACCGTTGGAACGAGGTGCCTCACAGTGTCCCGAAGGTTGTCAAGGAAGAGAATCCGACGGAGACCAGGGACAGGTGGGTCCTGGACAGGTACAACAGCGGGAAGGGGTGCCTCGCGATCGCATCCGAGCTGGGGCTCCCGCTCATGAGGGTGATGAGGGTGGTGTCGGAGTCTCTGAAGCTCGACGTCGCCCCGCGCATCTGAGACCTTCAACTATCGATGATCTCCGAGCGGACCTTCGGGACCTTCTTGAAGAAGCTCATGCCGACGAGAAGGGTCTTTCCGGAGAGTCCCATGGAGTATCTTCTGTCGCGGATCTGATCCATGGCCTCGTCCAATCCCTTGTCGAGCATACCCTCGGATTTCACGACCTTCAGTTCCATGATGATCCAAGGGAGCGGCGGCGACAGAGGTCTCAGGAATATGTCTGCGCGTCCGTTGCCCGCTTCGTATTCGGCCCTTATCTCATACCTTTCGCGCATCTGGTGGAGGATCGTGACAAGTATCGCCTGATAGACGTACTCGTTCCTCAGTGTGAGGTAGCTCTCATCCTGAAGTATGCCTTCGAGTTCCGATGCCATGATCTCGGCATCTCCCGATATCAGATACCCGTTGAATCTGGCGAAGTCCCCCGGATCCACAGGGTTCATCCTGCGGAACGTGTCATCGACTATCTTCCAGATCTCCTTGTTGGGGATGGAGATGTCGAACAGACCGTCGTCACGGGGGACTGCGTTCAGATAACCTGCTGTGGCCATGAGGCCGAGAAGCGATTCGTCCGAACCGTACAGGTCTCCGAATGCAAGCGACGTCTCTATGTGTGCTGCGGCGGCACTGCCCGTCAGTATGTTGGATATGGTGGCCAGGTTCGTGTTGTTGACGTGTTCCAACAGGGTCCTGATTATGTTCTGGCTGCCGGAGTTCACCCAGTATGTGTCGGGTTTGAATCCGTTCTGGACGTATGTCATTATGCTGAAAGGATTGTACACTTCGGCATCTCCGAAACGGTAGCCGTCGTACCATTCCCTGGCCTCGTCGAACTTCTCGGGACGGCCGTAGTATGAAAGGATGTCTCTGACCTCGGATTCGGTGAAACCGAATCTCTCGTCGGACATCTCGGAAAGGATATTGTTCACCGATATGTTGTTCAGATCGGAGAACAGGCTTTCCTTGGCGATCTGCATCACGCCGGTCATGTATGCCATCTGCAGGCTGCTGTTCCCTTTCAGTGTGAGTCCGAGGAAATCGCGCAGGAAATCCAGCATGGGGCGGTGGGACTCCTGTCCGAAGGAGTCGGCAACGGCGCAGTCATATTCGTCGATCAGGATTATGACCTTCCTGCCGTGATATTCTTCCAGGGTCTTTGATAGCAGGAGCAGGGAGTCCCTGAGCTCCTCATCCGTGGCCTCGCGGTTGACGATCCTGTCATGCAGTCTGCGGAAATAGTCGTCGGGTATATCAGATTCCAGAAGATATCTGTGTTCATTGAATGCCCAGGATATGACGCACTTCATGCCGTAGACGAATCCGTCGTAGGTCCCTTTCTTGGAGGCCCTCATATCGAGATGTATCACGGGAAAACTGTTCTTGTAGCTGTCGTATTCGGGATATTTCGAGATCAGAAGGCCGTCGAACCAGTCGTTCCCTTTGTATTCGATGTTGAAGAATGCGTCGAGCATGGACAGATTGGTTGTTTTTCCGAATCTGCGTGGGCGGGTGAAGAGGAAGACTCCCCTATCGTTGGTCGAAAGCAGGTCCTTTATCAGGAGGGTCTTGTCGACGTAATATTTGTCCTGCCTCATCAGTTCGGAGAAGGAAAGGCCGCTCAGATCGATCTGTTTCATATGTTCATCCATCCATGGATGCGTTTCGACCGCTCAGCTCTTCGTTCAGTCTGTCCAGTCCCTCGACCGGATGTATCTCCGGGGAAGGTTCTCTGTCGAAGAAGCATGGGGCGAAGAGCGGGTAATGCACCACGCCATACTAGTCTGTGCGTATGTTCCCCTTCTCCAGAAGGATCCCATTCTCCACGCCGTATCTGTCCGACATGACGGTTATCAGCGATTTGGGATAGTCGTACCGTCCTGATTTGACCTCGATCGCAGTGAGTGAACCGTTATGATTGATCAGGAAGTCTATCTCCAGCGTGCTGTTTGATTTCTGGAAGAAGAATGTGCGGTATCCGTTGGATGCGAGCATTATCTCCGCGGCGTTCTCCATGATCGCACCGTTGTTCACCATGTGGTCGCCGTTCACAATCATTCCCGCGAGATCCGGCCCCATCATGTATGTGAGCAGGCCCGTGTCGGCCATGTAGATCTTGAACGAGCGCTCCTTGATGTTCCTTCTCAGAGGTTCGCGGGGTTCGGTCACGTTGTTGACCTTCAGCGCGAATCCGGATCCCACCAGCCGATCGATGGACGGGCCGTACACATCCCTTCCCGCGCCTCTCATCTTCTGAACGTCGTAGTACGAGAATGTGTTGTTCTCCTTCCCAAGCTGTTCGGGTATGGAATCCAGACAGGCGGATATCCTCATCCTGTCCGATCCGGGGGAGTATCTCATGGCATCCTTCCTGAGGGTGGTGAGTATGTCCCCGAACACCTTGGTGACGTCCGAGTAGTTCCTTTTTTCAATGAATGTCGACACCGCTTCGGGCATGCCTCCGACGATCAGATATCTGAGGAACAGCTCCATGAGCCTGTCGAGCTGGAAATCCGTGAACGGTTCCATGGTGCGGATGTGTTCGCGTATGCTGTTCGTCTGCTTCTTTCCTATGCCGCTGGCCCAGAGGAATTCCTCGAAGTCCATAGGGTGCATGTCGACTATCCTCAGATATCCCATGGGGGAGCGGAGTCTGTCCGAGAGGTCCACGCCAAGAAGGGATCCCGAGGCGATGTAGTCGTAGCTTCCTTCCAAGACGAGGGGCTTCAATGCCGAGAAAGCGGGTTCGCAGGATTGGACCTCGTCGAAGATGATGATTGTGTCTCCCGGAACCAGCAGATGTCCGAATTCGGTGTAGCTCAGATTCTCGAGAACTGATTTCGCATCAGTTCCGGACGAGAATATGGATGCGTATTCCGGTTTCTGATCGAAATCGATGTAGATCACATTGCCGTAGTTGTTTTTGACGAATTCGAGGATGGAGTACGTCTTGCCGATCTGACGGCATCCCTTGATGAGGAGGGCCTTCCTGTCGGGGTCGTTCTTCCATTCCTCCAGAACGGATGCGATCTTGCGCTCCATGTTATGGAATCGTTTGCCGATTATAAATTCATTTGTAAACAATGTCAATGTTTGCAAATATTTCAAGCAAATAATGTCAATGTTTGCTGGAGTATGGAGGCAGATCCTGTTGGTCTCTATAATATTGTAATATCAGCAGGTCGGCGCTCTCCGAATCGTTCGGAGTAGGCGAGGGGACGACTAAGAACATCCTCAAGACCCTGAGGGATGCGAACCTCACCATGACCTTCCACACGGGCACACAGCTCAACTCGATCGGGAAGGACGTGTTCAACACGATACCTCTGAGGCCCGTCGATATCGATCTCCCCCAATCTATGCCGGGGAGGTTCCACCAGTCGGTGATAGTGAGCGGAGCATCGGGAGAGGCGATAAAGGAGACCGTCCGCAGCGAAACATCGGATTGCTTCATCCTCGCATCGGACATGAGCCTGATGCTGTCCCCGGAAGACGGGGGAGAACGTCAGATAGACGGCATCAGGTCCGCAGTGGGGGACCTTGTTGGGAAGGACGACCATCTCGTCATCGGATGCGGGGACACCCCTCAGGATGCCAGGTCCAAGGCGATCAACACGTCTCTGAACCTGATCTGACGGGTTGAAACGTTCAATCGAAACCCGGCAGTAGCATCGGTGTGTGGATCCGATCCACAGCCGGAATCCAAGTTGATATACGCGACGACGACATCTCAGGTGCATGTGCGATACCGATCCGGAGAAATCATCGTTCATCGACATCCGCGAAAGGAATGGATTCTACATAGACAAGAGTCTCCCGATCATGGACATCATCGACAGGGATGATTCCGGAGTGTATCTCTTCACCAGACCGAGCGGGTTTGGAAAGACGATGAACATCACTATGCTGGATGCTTTCCTCAACATCCGTTACAGGGGGAACACATGGTTCGACGGACTCGGGATCTCCGACCATCCTGATTGCGAGTGCTACAAGAACGTGTTTCCAGTAGTGTATCTGGATCTCGGCACTCTGCGTTGCACATCCGTCGACGATTTCATGTACGATATTGCTTCGGCGATCATCGATGCCATAGATCCTCTCATGGAATCCTTGGATCCCGAAGAGCTCACGGTCTTCGAGCGCAGCATGCTGGAGAGGCTATACGCACGCAAGTCCAGTCGCGGGGAGCTGAAATGTTTCATATCGACACTATGCCCCATCCTCGAGCGCCATTACAAGGCGAAGGTGGTGATTCTGATCGATGATTACGATCACATCATCAGGGAATCGATCGGAACAGGAGTCGGCGATGACATATCCAACTTCATGAGCGGATTCCTGTCATCGACGCTGAAGAGCAACTTCAGTCTGCAGATGGCATACGTCACCGGGGAGATCCAGATGATCCTCTCCGGGTTATTCTCGGGTCTGAACAATATGACCCCGAACAACATCCAATCCTCATGGTCCGACGACAGATTCGGATTCACGGAGGATGAGGTCTGGGCCGTTCTGGATCGTAACGGTCGTACAGACGGTTTCGATGATGTCTGGAAAAGGTACGGAGGGTACAGATTCGGGGATGCAGAAGTATGCGATCCGGCTGGCGTAATGTCATACATATCCGAAGGGACAGAGGTCGGAGGACGCAGGGGCCGTTTGGAACTCGGCCCTATCCTGAGACGGTCGGTATCGGATGCTTGCGTAGCGGAGGACACATCATGTCTTCTGAACGGGCAAACAATAGTCAGGTACATTCACGATCAGATCACGTATGAGGATCTCATATCATCGGATGAGTGCGCCCTGTATTCCCTGATGGCGATGACCGGATACCTCAGGATCATCCCAGATGAGGGCAGCTCTTTCAGGATATCCGTCCCGAACAGCGGGGTCATGGAAGTCCTGAGATGTACTTTGGACGGGAATAATCAGGCACAGTTCCGGGTATCAATGTCCGATAATGTATAATCCCACACCGTGCATCACCCTCCGATACAATGGAAGTCGAAGACGGACGCTACGGGGAGTTCGGAGGACAGTACGTCCCCGAGGCCCTGATGAACGCGGTCATAGAGCTCCAGGAAGCCTACGCGAGATACAGCAGGGACTCAGAGTTCATCGCGGATGTGGAGAGACTAAACCGCGAATACACCGGAAGGCCATCCCCGCTCTACTTCGCCGAGAGGATGACGGAAGACCTCGGCGGTGCGAAGATATACATCAAAAGGGAGGACCTCAACCACACGGGCTCCCACAAGATCAACAACGTCATCGGCCAGTGCCTTCTGGCAAAGAGGATGGGCAAGACCCGCGTCATAGCCGAGACCGGTGCGGGACAGCACGGAGTCGCCACGGCCACTATGGCCGCCTACCTCGGACTCGAATGCGAGATATTCATGGGCGCCGAGGATGTGGAGAGGCAGCTCCTTAACGTCTACAGGATGGAGCTCCTCGGGGCCAAGGTGCACCCGGTGACCTCAGGTTCGGCGGTGCTCAAGGATGCCGTGAACGAGACGCTCAGGGAGTGGTCCAAGAGGATCTCCGACACCCACTACGTCATAGGGTCGGTCGTCGGACCCCATCCGTTCCCTCAGATGGTCTGCGACTTCCAGAGCGTGATCGGACGCGAGGTCAGGGAGCAGATAATGGAGGCAGAAGGCCGTCTTCCTGACTGTCTTGTGGCATGCGTCGGAGGCGGGAGCAACGCCATGGGCCTGTTCAGCGACTTCGTCGACGACAAAGACGTGAGGCTCATAGGATGCGAGGCCGCAGGCAAAGGCGTCGATACCGACAGGCACGCGGCCACCATGTGCAAAGGCTCCACAGGCGTGTTCCACGGCATGAAATCCGCCTTCTGTCAGGACAGATACGGTCAGATCGCCCCGGTCTACTCCATCTCGGCCGGACTGGACTATCCTGGAATAGGTCCGCAGCATGCGTATCTGAAGTCCATCGACAGGGCGGAGTACGTGCCGATAACGGACGACGAGGCCGTGGATGCGTTCGAGTACCTCTCCAGGACCGAGGGGATAATCCCCGCGATAGAGAGCTCCCATGCCGTGGCCCAGGTCATCAAGATGGCCCCGACCATGGGGAAGGACAGGATAATCGTGGTGAACCTGTCCGGCCGCGGTGACAAGGACGTGGCCGCGATCGCCCGCTACAGGGGGCTCGAGCTCCATGACTGACGACCGTCTTTTCTCGGAGAAGTCCCTGATATCCCACATCATCGCGGGATATCCGGACATGGAGACCACCGGGAAGCTGATCCGCGCCATGTCCGATGCGGGCGTGGACATGATAATCGTCGAGATACCCTTCTCCGATCCGATAGCCGGAGGTCCGGAGATACAGGGCGTCCACGCGACCGCCCTGTCATCGGGAGTCACCACGGACCTCATCTTCGACATGCTGGAGGACATCAGAACAGATTGCGACGTTCCGGTCTCGGTGATGACGTACTACAACCCCGTGTTCGTATACGGCAAGGACAGGTTCGCGAAGAGATGCTCAGATGCGGGCGTCGGATACGTCATGGTGCCGGATCTCCCGTTCGAGGAGAGGTCCGAGCTGGCCCCGGTGTGCGCTTCGGAAGGTGTGACACTGGTGACGATGATTTCCCCGACGTATCCCGAGAGGATGGACAGGATAATCTCGTCCGCAGAGGGATTCGTGTACATCGTGAGGTTCGAGGACGCTGCAGGGTTCCCCGAGGGATTCGTTCACGAGCTTCCGGACATGGCGGACATGGTGCATTCGCACGGCCTCAGATGCATAGCCGATTCCGGCCAGGGCGAGGCGGGGGATGTCCTGAAGCATGTAGACGGTGCCGTCGACGGTACCGATGTCGTGACCCTCGTGCTCAGGCACGGCCGCGAATGCGTCCAGTTCGTTTCGGACTATGCCCGCGGAGTCAGGACGAGGATCTGAGATGCAAACCGCCCGGGGCGACCTGGGCATTTCTATTTCCAATTTCCGTAATCTGGATGGGTGTGCTCGGAAATACACACATCCTTTATATGGGAATGAGCCGGATTGAGAGTCATGAAGGGGAAAGATACCTGCGGACAGCCTTTTGGCGATCTCATCGACAGCGACGATTACTACGTTGACAAGACCCTTCTGATTAGGGATATTCTGGACAAGGATGATAGGGGAATCTATCTCTTCGTCCGTCCGAGAGGATTCGGGAAGACCACGAATCTGTCGATGATGGATGCGTTCTTCAACATCGAGTACAAGGGCAACACATGGTTCGACGGATTGGAGATCTCCAAATATCCGGAATATGTGAAGTTCAAGAATGCATTCCCTGTGATCCGTCTCGATTTCGGCCGTATGGAATGCACCGACAGTGATTCGTTCTATGACTCTCTCAGTATGATCGTGGCTGATGTCTACAGGAAGCACGATTACCTTCTGGAATCGGACAATCTGATGGATTTTGAGAGAACAATGTTTGCGGAAGTCATCGAATGCAAGAACGAACGTGTTCTCTTGCATGACAGCATCCCGCAATTGTGCAGAATGTTGGAGGAACATCATGGTAAGGGTGTTGTGATCCTGATCGATGATTACGATCACGCCTTATCCGACGAATCATGTTCGGAATGCCGCAGTGATCTGAATGAACTCCTCAATTCCTTCCTGTCACCGATCCTCAAGGGCAACGAAAACGTCCAGATAGCCTTTGTCACCGGACTGATGCCGATCGCCAATGACAGCATGTTCTCCGGCCTCAACAATGTACTTGCCGACACTGTGTTCTCGGATAGGTATGCCGAGAGGTTCGGGTTCACCGAATCGGAAGTGAGGGAACTGCTGGCCCATCATGGCCACTCGGAGAAGTTCGACGAGGCCAGAGAATGGTACGGTGGCTACAGATTCGGGGATGCGGAGCTCTTCAATCCGTTCTCGATGATGAGGTATGTTTCGGACGGATTCGAACCCAGATCATATTGGGCCGACTTCGAAAGCGACCTTCCCATGGAATGGCTTCTGAGAAGAACCGATCTGTACAATTTCACAGAGATCCTTGCCATATTTGGGGGAGACTCATACGTTACAAGATTGTACTCTCTGTACAACCGTGTCACGGAGATCCGCAAAGACGAGGATCTCTACCGTCTCATGATCTTCCTGGGATACTTGAGTGCGACCACGACGGAGGAAGAATGCTATTCCCTATCGATTCCGAGCAGGGATGTCATGAGCATCGTCGGGAGGATATCGAATGGGATATCTCATAATCTGACCGATGATATCCGTGAGTTCAACACGAATGCCGATATCGGAGATGCAGAGCGTCTGTCTTCGCAGTTGCAGAAGATATTCGGTATGAATGAAAATCACGACCTTCCTCCGGATACCACCTACGAGATGTTCTTGATGGCCGTGCTGTGCGGGATGATGCCTTCGTACGACATCAAAGCAGAGCATGAGTTCGGAAGCGGGGAACTGGACATCGTGATGACCCCAAAGGAGGGAACAGTTCCGATCGCCATGGGTGTGACAACGGTCAGCGATCCGGATGAGCTGGAATCCGCAGCCGTCAAAGCGATGGAGAGGATCCGCAGCAAAATTCATCATGATGATGCAGTCGATAGCACCATCCTGTTGGGACTCTCATTCTGCGGAATGGAATCCGGATCGGTCACGAAAGTTGTCTGCTCTTGTTGTATATCACACACATTCTTTATCAATGACGGAGTCCAATATGACATCATGAAGCAGATAGACACAGGAGGGTTGTCATTTCCAAGGTTGCTCGAAAATGATGATTACTACTATGTGGACAAATCGTTGCTCATCAAGGACATCCTTGACAACAACAAACAAGGGGTCTATCTGTTCACGCGTCCGCGGAGATTCGGAAAGACCACCAACCTCTCCATGCTCGATGCGTTCTTCAACATCAAGTACAAGGGCAACACATGGTTCGACGAACTGGAGATCTCAAAGTATCCGGAATACGAACAGTACAAGAATGCTTTCCCAGTCATTCATGTTGATCTTGGACTTACAAAAGCATCTGATTACAAGTCGTTCCTGTTCATGTTCAGAGAGTGCATATATGATGCCTATCAACAGCACGAGTATCTGTTGAACTCCTCAAAGTTGAGTCCACTCACAAAGAAAGCATTCGATTCTCTGGTGGACGGTGTCGATGAGGGTATCCTCAAAGTCTCGCTGAAACGCCTCTCAGACTCACTCAACGATTACTATGGAGTACCCCCGATAATCCTGATCGATGAATACGATCGTGCGGTATCCGATGCATTCGGCGAAGAATCTCACCGTGAAATAATGGATTTCATCAGTTCGTTCATGTACAATTCCATCAAGGGGAATCCCTGCAGACAGATGGTGTACATCACCGGTGTGATGCAGATTGCCAGAGAGAGCATGTTCTCCGGACTGAACAACCTGAAGGTCAACAACCTGTTCTCCGAATGGAGCGACGAGAGGTTCGGATTCACCGAATCCGAAGTCAAGGAGCTACTGGCCTACTATGACCATCCCGAGAAGTTCGACGAAGCCAAGGAATGGTATGACGGATACAGGTTCGGCAATGCCGAGGTGTACAACCCGTTCAGCATCATGAACTACGTCTCGGAGAAATTCACGCCCCGGTCGTATTGGGCGAATTCGGGGAGCGACGTCCCAATCAAATGGCTGCTGGAAAGGACGGATGTCGACAACTTCAGTGATATCCTGTCGATCATAAACGGGAAGTCTGTGTTGACCGACATCGATTCGACACTCACTTTCACCGACCTCAGAACCACCGACGAGGGTCTTTACAGCCTGATGGTCCTGGCCGGATACCTCAAGGCCGTCCCCGCGGAAGACGGAAAGTACTCTGTATCGATCCCCAACAAAGAGGTGCTGGGGATCGTCGATACGATGTCCCGCAACATCAGTCCCATAAAGGCGAATGCTTTCAGCGCATTCAACCGTGCGATACTCAGCGGCGATGCAGATAAGATCTCTTCGGAACTGCAGAAGATCCTCTCGGTCGGCAGCTATTACAATCTCACCACGGAGCTCCATTACGAAGCCGTTCTGATGACCATTCTTTACGAGATCATACCTTCGTACGACGTCAGGAGCGAATCGGAGTTCGGAAACGGCAGAATCGACATAATCCTCACCCCGAAGAAGAAGGGAGCGGTCCCGATCATCATAGAGCTGAAGAAGGTGAACTCGGAATCCGAGCTCGATTCCGCCGCATCCGGCGCCATCGACCAGATCCACGAGAGGAAGTACTATCTCAACATGCACGGAAAGGTCATCCTGGTGGGACTGGCCTTCTGGGGCAAGATGCCAAAGGCGGTCATCGAAGAGTACTCTGCATGATCATCCGATCGTTCACCGATCGAAGCAGATATTCGGTTGATACAGGGGTGTGTGGGTTGTTCTTCACTCTGATGCACAAAGATGTTTTCGTTGCGGATATCGACATATCGGATAACGGGGCGGTCACCGGTGTGAAGAACATCAGGGTGAAAGAACATATGCCCTATGGCACACTCCTCAAGGATTTCGTCGATGTGAAGGCGTTCGGGGACTGGTGGTCGGGCAGGTCCATACCTGCCAGCCGTTCCGGCATCGAGAATGTCATGACGGAACTGGGGTTGGATAACATATCCGTCTTGGTCAGACATTCCATGGGCCTCAGTCTGTCAGATCATTACTGGTTCAGGCCCAGGGATTCAGAGGTGTCATGGGCAGACGTCAATTTCTTCGACAATGATTTCTCTGACGATGTGGGGGATCTGCTATTCGGCAATACGTTCGTCAGCGGAGATGCGGACCTGATGTCCCCGGACAACACATGCGACGGTGTTCTGAGGAAGAGGTGGAAGATAATGGACGGACGCCGCAGGCTCATCAAGGGCGGCGAACCTCCGTATTTTCAGGAGCCTTACAACGAGGTCGCCGCATCGGGGATAATGGATCTTCTGGACATCCCGCATGCAGAATACAGTCTGATGAAGGTGGATGGCGATGTATGCTGCGTCTGTGACGACTTCGTCGACGACAGCATCGAGTTCATCTCCGCATCACGCGTAATGAAATCGGTTCCGAAGCGGAACGACCGGAGCAGCTACGATCACTACCGTTCGGTATGCGGAATCCATGGAATGGATATGGTGCCCTTCATCGACAAGATGCTGGCGGTTGATCACATCATCGCCAATCACGACCGTCATTTCAACAATTTCGGGATCCTCCGCGATTCGGAGTCACTGGAATGGCGCGGTCCGGCACCGATATTCGACAGCGGCACATCTTTAGGGTCCGATATTCCGACCGAAAGGCTCCCGTCGGGATTCGCAGATGACAGCAAGCCCTTTGCAAAGACGTTCTCAGAGCAGAATAAACTGATCTCATCGCTGGATTGGTTGAACACGGAGGCATTGGGATCCATCCCGTCCCTGTTGGAGGATGTGTTCTCCCCAGGCAACGGGTGGGAGTTCGACAGGCGCACGGAATGTATCGTAAGGGCGGTCGAGTCCCGGATAGGATCCTTGATCGAGTTGAGACGCTCGCCTTGATCTGTTCGGGAACTGCCTCAGAGGTCCAGCTCTTCCGAGATTATGAACGGTTTCTTAGAGAAGAAACTGATGCCGTACAGAAGTGTCCTGCCTTTCATTCCGTGCATATAGTCTCTGTCGAGTATCTGGTCCATGGCCGCCCGGGCATTCCTCTCCATATCATCCTCGGATCTGCTTTTTTTCAATTCCAGGACCATGTTGGGGCCGGGTCCGCGCAGATTTCTGAAAAGTATGTCTGCGAAGCCGTCTCCCGTTTCCAGGCGGTCTCCGCTGATCTCGTAGTCTCCGCAGAATCCCATCATCATACCTATGAGATATGCCTGATATGCATGTTCGCTGTCGAGAACCTTGGCGGATATGGTCTCCTGTATGAGGCTGTGTATGCCCGCCTCCAGATAATCCGTATCGCCTTTTTGCAGGGCCTTGAACAGATTCGACGATCTGAACCATATATCGTTTCTTCCGATCGAGTTCAGTATCATATTGGAATAGACATACGAGATCTCGTTGTTGGGTATTCTGATCTCGTATCCGTAATCCGTTTTCTTCGCCTTCAGGTAGCCGCTCATCGCCATTATGGAGTAGATCGCCTTGCTGTTGTGTTCGATATCGGAATATACCACATACTGGTCAAGCTCGCAGATGACGGTATCACGTTTCGACAATGCCGTCAGATTGTTCCATACACTGTCGTCGGCGTTGTCCAGAAGGGTCTGGATTATCTGATTCCCGCTGGTACCAGCCCAGTAGGTGTCCGGTTCGAAATCCCTTGTCACATAGTTTAGGAGACTCCACGGGTTGTACACGTCCGTATCGCCGAATGTGTAGCCGTCATACCAGGCCCTGCATTCTTCGAATTTCTCCGGATGGCCGTAGTACGACAGCAGTTCCCTCACTTCCGATTCTGTGAATCCGAAGCATTCGTCGAAGTTCCTGTCGAAGATGTCGCTAACGCAGAGGTTGTTGGGGCAAGGCTTCAGTAACGGCATGATGCCGGTCATGACTACGAATTCCAGGGATCCATCGGATTCCAATGTATTGTCGAGCAGATTCTTCAGGAATGCTCCGATGTCGGATTGCACATAGGTTCCGTATGAGCTTAGAACGGGGTTGTCGTATTCGTCGATCAGGACGATGACCTTCTTTCCGTGATATTTCCCGAGCATATCCGTGAGAAGCCTCAGCGATCCCTCGAGTTCGATGCGGTTGCCCTTTCTGCATCTTATGGTCTCAAAGGCTTTCAGCATCTCACAACCGTCGTCGGCTTCCGATAGATACCTGTGTTTGGCGTACGTGTCTGCCATTCTGAATGCGAAGGATTCCAAGAAGAAGTCCATACTGTCCAGATTCAGACCCTTGAGGTTGAGGGATATGACCGGATATGTGTTCATGAGTTCCACACATCTGTCGTTGTTCATCACATGAAGTCCATCGAACCAGTCGTTTCCTTTGTATTCGATGTTGAAGAACGCATCCAACATGGAGATGTTCAGCGATTTGCCGAATCTGCGGGGACGGGTGAAGAGGAAGATATCTGTATCCCCGCGGTTCAGGATCTCTTCGATCAGCTCTGACTTGTCGATATAGTATCCGTTGTTCCTGCGGATCTTCTTGAAGTCATCATTGCCGATGGGTAGGTCCTTCATGAAACCGCACCTGCATCATCCATATTATCGATTCTCCGGAGCTGCCCCATCCATCGAAGACGTATCGGTCGGAATTATATCGGCCACTCCTGCATTATCATAGGGAGACAATGCATCCCTCTTCAGATATCGTTATATGGATGGATGTATAATCCAACTTGTTAAAACCCTCTTACCACGGATGATTTAAACTGTGAGCGGTATAGGGGGCCCATAACGGAATCCGGAGGTCATAGGTTGCAGGTCGAAGAATGGTTAGGCGATGACAATCAGCTGGGAAGCGATATTTGGTACAAGAAGTACTGTCATGACGGAGAGTCGTTCGATGAATGGCTCGACCGCGTGAGCGGCGGGGACAAGGAGATCCGCAGGATGATCGAGGAGAAGAAGTTCCTCTTCGGGGGAAGGATCCTCGCCAACAGGGGCCTCTACAAGAGCGGCCTCAAGGTCACATATTCCAACTGCTATGTTCTGAACCCTCCCGAGGATTCCATCGAATCCATCTTCGAGACCGCAGGCCGTCTCGCCAGGACCTTCAGCTACGGCGGAGGTGCCGGTATCGACATCTCCAAACTCGCCCCCAGAGGGGCCAAGATCAACAACACCGCCTCCGAGACGTCGGGAGCGGTCTCATTCACAGACCTCTTCTCCATGGTGACCGGACTCATCGGACAGCACGGACGCCGCGGCGCCCTCATGCTCACCATTTCTTGTGACCACCCCGACCTCGAGGAGTTCATGTCGGTGAAGACGGACCTAGAGAGGGTCACCAAGGCCAACATGTCCATCCGCGTCTCCGACGAGTTCATGGACTGCGTCAGGGACAGGAGGGTCTACCGCCAGACATTCGACCGCCCCGAGAGCAACCAAGTGATCGTGAAGGAGCTCAACGCAGCCGAGTTCTTCGAGAAGCTCTGCCACAACAACTGGGATTACGGAGAGCCGGGATGCCTCTACTGGGACAGGATATCCTCGTGGAACCTGCTCAGCGAGTTCCCCGACTACGAGTACGCAGGCACCAACCCCTGCGCAGAGGAGCCCCTTCCCGCAGGCGGAAGCTGTCTTCTCGGAAGCATGAACCTCGCCGCGTTCGTCAAGGACGGGGTCTTCCAGAGGGAGGAGTTCATCGAGGCGGTCAGGATATGCGTACGCGGTCTGAACGACGTCCTCGACGAGGGTCTTCCGCTGCACCCGCTGCAGGAGCAGAGGGAGTCCGTCAGGGACTGGAGGCAGATCGGACTCGGCATCATGGGTCTCGCGGACATGCTGATCAGGCTCGGATACCAGTACGGAACTCCGGAATCGGTGGATTTCTGCGACAAGCTCGGTAGGCTGATGATGGACACCGCCCTGAACGAGTCCGCCATCATGGCGAAGGAGTCGGGCATGTTCCCCAAGTGTGTCCCCCAGCAGATCGTGGATTCGCCGTTCTTCAGGGAGAACGCCTCCGAGGAGACAAGGGAGCTTGTTCTCCAGTACGGACTCAGGAACTCCCAGCTCCTGACCATCGCCCCGACGGGAACTCTTTCCACGATGATCGGCATCTCCGGAGGAATCGAGCCCATATTCGCCATTTCGTACGAGAGGAGGACCACCTCGCTCTCGGATCATGATGATTACTACACCGTGTACACGCCCATCGTCCAGGAGTACATGGACGCTCACCCCGAGGTGAAGGGGGACAAGGACCTTCCCGGATTCTTCGTCACCGCCCAGACCCTCGACTACAGGCAGAGGATCGACATGCAGGCCACCTGGCAGAAGCATATCGATGCGTCGATCAGTTCGACTGTCAACCTTCCCGAGGAATTCCCCGAGAGCGACGTATACAACATCTACATGTACGCCTGGGAGTCCGGATGCAAGGGTGTGACCGTGTTCCGCGACGGCTGCAAGCGTCTCGGCATCCTGTCCGCCAAAGAGAAGGCCCCCGAACCCGCACCCGTGCAGGAGGAGAAACCGGAGAAGCGCGGAATGGTCGAGAACGTGGGAGACAACGTCATCGGGAAGAAGCGCAAGCTGATGACCGGATGCGGAAGCCTTCACTGCACAGCGTTCTTCGACCCCAACACAGGCGAGCTCATGGAGGCCTACCTCAACAAGGGATCCACCGGAGGATGCAACAACTTCATGGTCGGTCTGTCCAGGATGATCTCTCTGGCCGCAAGGTCGGGATGCGGCATCAACGCCATCGTCGATCAGCTCAAGTCCTGCGGTTCCTGTCCGTCGTATGTTGTCAGGACGCACACCAACAAGGACACCAGCAGGGGATCCTGTTGTCCGATGGCCGTCGGATGGGCACTGACCGACATGTACAACGAGATGCAGACTCAGATCCACGGGATACCCGACGAGGACCCCGAGGAGAAGAAGAGGGAGATAAAGAACCCCTGTCCCAAGTGCGGTGCCGAACTGGAGTTCCAGGGCGGCTGCAACGTCTGCAAGTCGTGCGGCTGGACCAAGTGCGAGTGATCGCACAAACAGTTTCATCGGGTCGGATCCGTGAAGGGTCCGGCCCAACGTTTTCCTTTTGTAAGGACGGTTCGTCTTTTTTCAGAATCAGATGAACATCGTCATGTAGATCGGGATGTAGACCAGATCCCCTTTCACTTTCAGATCCTTCGAATGGATGACATAGGCGCGGTCGATGCGTTTCTTATAGCGTTCCATGAAGATGTCCAGTGATCTGTGCCTGCTGGAAACCCCCGATTTCACTTCCAGAGGAACGATCTTCTTCCCCTTTGGGATGATGAAATCCACCTCGTGGAGGTGCTTGTCGCTATCCTTCTCGTAGAATTCCGCATAACGGAGGTTGAAGTGGTTCATCTTCAGCTCCTGGGCGACCATGTTCTCGAACAGCATTCCGTGGTTTCCCGAGAATCTTCCGTTGATGAACTCTATCTGCACGTCTGATAAGCAGGATACGTCCTCATCGGATGCCAATGTCATCAGAAGACCTGTGTCCAGAAGATAGCATTTGAATCTGCTTCCAACGAATGGATCGTCGATTTCACGGCATAGATTGACGATGCGTGATTCGTCCAACCTGATGAAGCTGTACGCATAATCCTCGCCGCTGCTTCCTTCGGAGACCACACCCGGTCTGAATGCTTTCGAATCGCGGGACAGCAGGGCCGGGATTTTGTCGAATATTCTCAAAGAATGGATTCCGTTGTTCCTTGGGATATCGGACATCTCATGGCGATACAGGTCGATTATGGACATCTTCGCTTTCTCGCATTGGGCGAAGTCCTTGGTCTCTATGAATGCGGAAACGGATTGGGGCATTCCGCCGACCATCATATATGTCCTGTATTTCTCCAAGATGGCCTTATGCAATACATTTCCGATGGGTTTCAATTCCTCGAAGCATCTGCGGATGAAGTCCGATGTGACCTCGTCTCCGTTGGCCCAGAGCCATTCCTCGAAGTCCATGGGATGCATCTGAACCGTCTCTTCCTCGGAAGGTATCTGGATGGAGCCCACGTTCTCTTTGACGGATATCAGCGAACCCGTCTCTATATAGTCGAATCTGCCGTCCGCCACCAGATATTTGATCAGCTGTCTGGCCTTCGGATAGTGTTGGACATTGTCGAAAACGAACAAGGTGCCGCGTTCCCTCAATTCCACACCATACAGCATCGCCAGAGACGATGTCAGAAGCTTCACATCGTGGTGATAGTGTTCGAACAGATCGATCGTACCTTTCAACGGTGTACGGAAATCGATGATGACGGCCGAGCCGTATTCTTTCATTGCAAACTCGTTGACCACAGTGGTCTTTCCCACTCCTCTAGCACCTTCCACTAGGAGTGCGGTCTTTCCGTTGCTGGTCTTTTTCCATGTCAGCATCTGATCATACAATTTGCGTCTGAACACGATGCTCATGCCGATATGTAGGCTCTGATCTATTCTTTAACATTTCCCGCAATTGTAAAAATGGCTGGAGTCGACGTTCCCGCGATTGTGATGATCATCATACCACGATGCGGGCATCGGAAGATCGGCAGAATGAAGAATTTGACAAATGAAGAAAGTGTGCCCGGGACGCTGTTCGCGCCCCGGACATCGTTTCAGAGTGCCACCGCTGCTGCGATGAAGTACATGAGACAGATGACCGCCAGTCCGTAGATGATCGGGCTGACCTCTCTGCCCTTCCTCGCACCGAGCATGCAGACGCAGTAGAACAGTGTTCCGAATGCGATACCGTCGGCGATGGAGTAGGTGAGGATCATGAACAGGATTGTGGACAGGACCGACACGGCCTGGGGCCAATCATCCCATTCGACATTCTTGAGGGACACGATCATCGCCGCTCCGACGATGAACATGGCTCCGACCGTACAGGAGTACGTTATGACTCCGAACAGCGGTCCGACGAAGAGTGCGAGCACGAACATCAGGGCGACGACGAGTGTTGCTAGCCCTGTCCTTGCTCCGGCCTCGATTCCGACTGTGGACTCGGCATAGGCTCCTGTGGGCGTGGCACCCACGGGGGCGCTGAGCAGGGATGCTGTAGCATCCGCGATGAGGGCGCGGTCGCACATGACGTTGCCATCCTCATCGATGATGCCGGCCCTTCCGCCGGTTGCCATCAGCGTTCCTGTGCTGTCGAAGAACTGCATGAAGATGAACGCCACGACGATCATCAGGAACTGGAAGTCCAGAAGATCGGCGGTGAATCCGTCGAGGAATGCACCGAAGTCGGGTGTGGTCGGAAGCGAGAATATGGTTCCGGGCAGATCGATGATGCCTGCGATTATTCCGACAATGGCGGAAACGATCATACCGATGATGACCGCACCGGTCACTTTCCTGGAATAGAGGAACAGCGTGAGGATGATACAGAAGAGTCCGAGAAGGACCGACGGCGAGGAGAGGTCACCAAGTTTCACAAGTGTGGTTGCTCCGGTGATGAGGCCTGCGTTCTGCAGACCGATGAACACGATGAAGCATCCGATACCGGCCGTTATACCGTACCTGAGTCCGGAGGGAATCTTGTCGATGACCCTCTTCCTGACCCCGCTGATGGAGATGAGGAAGAAGATCAGACCTGCGATGAACACTGCGGCAAGGGCCTGCTGCCATGTGAAGTGCATACCCAGGACCACATTGTAAACGAAGAATGCGTTCACACCCATGGTCGGGGCCTGCGCGACAGGATACTTGGCGTACAGGGCCATCACAAGTGTTCCGATGATAGACATTATGATGGTCGCTGCATAGCATGCATCTTTGTCCATCCCAGCCACGGCCATCATCGAGGGGTTGACCACGATGATGTAGCTCATGGAAAGGAAAATCAGGATTCCGCCCCAGATCTCCGTCTTGAAGTTGGACCCTCTTTCGGTGACACCGAAGTAACGGTCCACGGATTCTGAAAACGTCATGGCTTGCTATCTGACAATGTGTATAAAAATGGACACTCTTCGAATCTTAGTCTGCTGATCGGCGGAGTCGTCCGGGCATATCCAGATGGATGCGGATTGACCGTTTTTGGTCTTATCCGTAGGTCGATGTAATCAGGATGATGCATCCAACCATGTTTCGACCAAAGCTGCTGATATTTATGCATTTCGAAACTCACATGCCGTATCCGAATTCCGAGTAGTCCTTGCGGTTGAATCTGTGATAGATCAGATGTCCGCACTCTGATCCGATGCAGTACACATTGGGATCCGTCCTGTCGAAGTATGCTATGCACCTGAATCCGTCTCCGTCGACATCCTTCCATGTGCAATCTCCGAACTCGGATTCCAAACGCGTCTTCAATTGGTCCAAAGAGAGGTGCTTCGATACGGAATCCACCATCGTCACCAGGACGGGGCTGACCGGCAGGCCGAAAACGTATTTGGTCCCTTTCTCTGGGATCACAATCCTCACCCTGTCCTGCATGATGGTGTAATCCACTTTGCCGAGGAGCGGGGCCGCCTTCCTTTGGAATTCCTCCATGAGCTTTCTCACGGCTTCGACATCGCCGTCGGGTTCCAGGCTTGTCAGCGGCAGATAAAGGGATTCTGAACCGTCGGCTGGACCCAATTTCACCTGAGTTTCCTGAACCGTGGATATGACCAATTCTTCTAGTTCATCTGCGTTCATACCTCGAATCCCTCCGAGTCCTATGTCTCGGATTATCATTATCATATTTATCCTATTTGTTTAATAGGATTTATTGTCTGGACAGTCCTACAAAATGATAATATAGGGTTCGGGAATCGGGCTGTCGAGGTTAGGGTAGACCGTAAGTCCCGTTCCGGTTCAGCACACTCTTAGAAGCCGTGCACCTCAAATTTACATAAAGGACGGGCCGTCGTCAGGCCTCAGCCTGCCCACCTCACTCATATTCTCTGGCGATCCACCATCCGAGGAGGATCGATGCGCCTATACCCGTGACGATCCCCGATAGGAACCTTGGTGCGGGCATATCCCCGACGACCCCTTCGAGACACCATTCGACCCCTGTAACCAGAGTGAGTACGATCCCGATGGCAAGGACCCTGTTCCCTCTGAGGCGGTCAATCAGGAGGACTGTGAGAACACATCCTGCCACAGCACCGGCCAGTATCCCAATGTCCCTGATGCATACTGGGAGCTGCGAACCGTTCAGGATGAACGACCTGTTCATCTCCTGGTGGCAGAACACATCCCCCAGAAGGTACATGACGCCTGCCGGTCCGTGGCCCTGCCACCCGTGGTCTATGGATGCAGGAAGTCCGTCAAGTCCCGTGAACGTGCCGTACGGGGCCATCAGCGGCGCTGCAACATTGAGGATCAGCAGGACCGAAAGGGCCGTCAGGACGGTCAACATGAACTTCCGCGGGGCCATGGTCCGGAATGGTCCACTGCCATGATAACCGTGTCTGTCTGAAATCTTGAAAAACTTACGTGCATTTACGCATATTTTTCAAAACTTTTCCAGGCATCCCCTGTCAGACATGAAATCGAGTATGGACATCACCCTGATCCCGTTCGGAGTGAAATGCTCCGGGACATCGGTGTCCACGAGGATCATCTTGCCGAATCCGTCCTTTATGCGCATGAGCGATGCCTCCTCCTGCTCCAGTTTGCCCGGGTCGTCGATGCCTATGGCCACTTGGATGTATGTCCTCTCGAACGACCTGTTCACAACGAAATCCGTCTCCAGGGTCACGGTGGTGTTCACCCCGTCGACGCGTTTCCTGTAATCTATGCGTCCCACATCCACGCTGTATCCGCGTCCTATGAGTTCGTTGTAGACGGCATTCTCGATCAGGACCGACATCTTCATCTCCCTGAAGTTCAGGACGGCGTTCATCAGCCCGAGGTCCTCGAAATAGTACTTCTGCTGACCTTTGATGTACCTCCTTCCCCTGATGTCGAACCTTTTGGACATCTCCAGGAGGAAGGAGTCCATGAACAGTCCGAGGTAGCGGTCCACCGAGTTCCTGGACATCGAATTGCCCGGATACGTGTTCGCGATGTTTGTGGGATTCGTCAGGCAGGCTGCACATGAGGCCATGACCTCCAGAAGGTGCTCCAGATCCTCCGAGCTGTCGATCCTGTTGTGCTCCAGGATGTCCTTCACATAGGTCTCGGTCAGGAGGCCCTTGAGATAGGTGTCCTTGGACGGTGAATCGTCGAATTTCAGGACGAGGGGCATGCCTCCGTGATGGAGATACTCCCTCCATGCAGCCCTTCTGTCCCCGCCGACGGCAGAGTGGAACTCCGAGAACGAGAACGGATGCACCCTGATATCGTGGCCCCTGTTCCTGAATCCGGACAGGATGTCCTTGGACAGCATCTTCGAGTTGCTTCCGGTGATGTACAGGTCGCATTCGTCCATCAGTCCGAGGACCGTGTCGTAGAATGTGATGCGGTTGTCGGCGGTCCGGACGTTCTCGGGCAATGCAGGGTTGTCTACAGAGACGCAGAACTGTATCTCGTCGATGATGACGTAGCATCTTCCGTTCCTTGAGGATATCTCTTTCCTGATGTAGCCGTCGAGGAGAATCGGGTTGCGGTATGTAGCATTCGCGACGACGTCCAGCGCAAGGTAGATGATATTCTCTGCGGGGACGCCGTGCTCGCGGAGCCATGCGGGGTAGAGTTCCTTCACCAGGAACGTCTTTCCGCATCTGCGGAGGCCCGTGACGACCTTCACGAGACCGTTGTCCTTTGCGGAAATGAGCTTCTCCAGGTATTCGGGACGTTCCACCACCATGTCATCACCTGTTCATGGATGCGGCCCGGGGTTAATAAAAATTTTGAAAAACTTGCGTGCATTTACGTAATATTTTCATGATAATGGATCCGAGAAGTTCCCGCTCATCATTCTATCACGTCGCGGGCGCGTATGGACGGGATCGCATCGAATCTGCCGGCCAGATATGCCTTGTCTATGCTCTTGATCTTCCTGACGTCCTTGAAGTCCGAGAGGCTGTACAGATCCGAGTTGCCGTACTTCCGGTCTTTGTTAACGAACCATATTTGATCGCGTCTGACAAGCTCGTCGGTGTCCATGAGGCTGATCTCATGGGTATTCGCTATAAGCTGCGCATGGTTGGGGTTGGATCCATTGGAGAACTGTCCCGCGATCCATCTGGTTATCAGAGGGTGGAGATCCGAGCCGAATTCGTCCACGACCAGCACGCCGCCGTTCAGAAGCACATCCACCAGTGGGCCGCTCATCCCGAACATGGCCTTGGTCCCGGACGATTCTATCTCGATGGGGAACACGGCATTCTCCTCATCTACGCCATCTGTGATGTGGTCGTGTCTCAGATAGATCTCCCTTACGCGGACCTTTCCCGGCATCATGCCCTGCGATGATGCGGATATGCTGCCCAATGCGGAGGCGGGGACCTCCCTGTCCACGGAATGATAGTCGGATATCCCCATGTCAGCAGTTCTGAGGGCCTGCATGGCGTACCTCTTGGCTACATCGTTCTCCGAGATGTAGTCGCAGGAGCGCTGTACCAGCGATTCCGGCCCGCCGTCCAATATCACTATCCTTCTCATGACCTCCGAACGGAATGTGTTGCACACATCATCGTTCAGGGCGGATGCGACCGCGGCATAGGCCGAAGAGGCATTCGTCTTGGATATATAGTCATTGACATAACTAAATAGAATGATGTTCATGTACAGTTATGAGCGATGTAGAACACATCAGCGTGGTA
>CAKUXX010000014.1 GCA_934702355.1 uncultured Methanomassiliicoccales archaeon | reverse complement strand
TGTCTCGTTCGACATTTGCTACCCTCCTTCTGAGGTGATTTCTGTAAGAGGTTTCCCGGTGCCTGGGCACCGTAAGATATTTGCAGACCTCTCGGTAGGATCTACCACAAAAAGTACGTCAACAAAACAAGGAAAATGGACAGTGGTTGGAGTCGAATTACCGTCTGGCAGGTCGATTTCCGATTTTCATCGGAAAACCTGGCCAGAATTGCGGTGCATCTCGCCTTGTCCACCACTAACCACTACCCAGATCATCGAAAAATGGACAGTGTCACTGTCCACCACTGGACAACCATGAGTTCCTTGCGTTGTCTATGGCCTTGTTGAGCTTCTTCTATGGAATAGGGTGTATGGTAAACTCGAGCTGAAAGCAGTGCATACAAGCCTGAATCAAGAGTCGTGGCCAGTTTGAATCTACAAAACGAAACACAAGATAGGTGATGGCCTGAGGACCATCAGCTTTGATCGTTCTGAGCCTTGAATGCCTCGATGCGAGCGACCGTTTCGGGCGGAAGCGGATAGGAATCCATATACTCCCTGGAGGACTTCCTGAACTCATCGATGGACATGTTGTCGAAGACCTCCCTTCTGGCCATGGTGTAATCTCCGGCATTCCTGTTCATGGAGACTATGAAGCGCTCTGTATCTACTGGGCCTAGACGGTGGAAAGGCATTTCATTCCGATCATGCGCAGCTCTGATTCTGTATATATCATCTCACTCATTCTCCGTCAGGAACTGGATGGGCGTCACTACCTTGATCTTGTCAGTCCTGTATTTGAGTTTACAGTCATCTGAAGTTAAGGGGACACACCCATGATTCTATCCATGATTTCAGGGTCTTGGGGACATACTGACCTCCGAACTCTCCGTATATTCCATCATCTGTTATGATGCGTGGGAAGTCAAGGCCTTATATGTACTTATTATTCATTAATGTATATTTTTATTCATTAAACACCAGAATAAACGTTTCAGGTTTTTCAGCTTTGACTATACATCATAGTGAGACAATAGGCAGAATCAGACTTGTCAGTTTTATTTGCCAATTTAAAAGCCGACCAATGGCAAATAAAATGGCAAACAAACTTGCCAGACCGATCGATCCGAAGATGCACTTCATGATGCGGTGAACGTACGGATATCATATCCGTATCGCCGTAACCGGATTACGGTCACAGCACTCCCTTTAAAACTCAATCTGGATGATTACTGGGTCGATCTCATGAGGGTAGCTGTCTACGGCAAAGGCGGTATCGGAAAATCAACGATAGCATCGAACATCTCGTACTCCCTCTCCGTGACGGGACATAAGGTAATCCAGATCGGATGCGACCCCAAATGCGATTCCACCAAGCCCTTGCTGAAGGGAAGGAATCAGAGGACGGTGACCCAATACATCAGGGATGTGCCCCCTTCGAAAAGGGGGATCGGAGACATCGTCTCAGAAGGGTCCAACGGCATCCTCTGCATAGAGGCGGGAGGCCCGATCCCGGGTACCGGCTGTGCAGGGAAGGGGATCGTCAGCATGTTCAGCACCCTGGAGAAGATGGGCATGGCCGATATGTCCGCGGATTTCACATTGTACGATGTTCTCGGTGATGTGGTCTGCGGCGGTTTCTCGATACCCATGCGTCAGGAGCACTCCGATATGATCCTGATAGTGACCTCCGGGGAGTACATGTCCCTGTTCGCCGCGAACAATATCATGAAGGGGTCGAAACAGTTCGAGAGAGGGGGCGGCAGGGTCGCCGGATTGATATTCAACCGCCGCGGGTTGGATAGCGAGGATGCCCTGGTGGATGCATTCTCGAAGGCCACGGGAGTACCCGTCCTGGGAAGGATCGGCAGGTCGGAGATCTTCAGACTTGCCGAGGCTCAGGGATGCACAGTGTGCGAATATGACGGCTCATCGCCTGAGGCAGGAACGTTCAGGGCCCTGGCGAAGACCATCGAATCCATGGACTACGCAGGATTGGAATCACCGACACCGCTTACCGACAGGGAATTGGATCTGCTCTACTCCGAGGGTTCTTTCGACGGCCGCGGAAGCTTCTCCGATGATTCGTTCGGGAAGATGGCGGATCCCGGGATCCATGTGTTCAACGCACCCCGGAGGATCGGCAAGGGTCCCGTCTCGGCTGTCTACGAAGCAGGGAAGGTTGCCGATATTCCCGTGGTGATCCACGGCACATCATCCTGCGGTTTCACGATGCTCAAGGAGGTCTCCGACGAGAGGGTCTCCCATATCCTGTCGGATCCGGAGGCGTATGTAGCGTCCGGAAGCAACATCATAAGCACGGACATGACGCCGGATTCGTCCGTATTCGGAGGTCAGACTCGTCTGAAGGAGGTTCTGGAAGGACTCCTTCCCGTGCATAAGACGATCATGGTGATCTCCACGTGCCTTCCCGGGATGATCGGAGACGACTGCGAGAAGGTGATATCGGATATGGAATCGGAGCATCCCGGCAGCAGGATCCTCTTCGTCGATGCAAACCGTGTCGATTCGGGGTTCGATGCACATATGGAGGTCATAAAGGCCTTCGCGGAGCTGATAGATGCGGATGTCCGGCCCAACGATGTCTTCCTGAACGTGGTCGATGACAATTTCAAGGAATTCAACAGAGGATCCAACAGGTCATATCTGGAATCACTTCTATCCGGCCTAAGTATGCTGTGCGGACCTGGCTTCCTCAACGATTGTTCCGTAGGCGAGATAGTAGGACTCAGAAGGTTTGGAACATCCGTGCTGTGCGAAGACGGCAGGGACAATCGCGTCCTGAGAGAGTTGCTGGAGTCCAAGGGCATCAGATTCATGGAGCGCCCTCTGCCGAGAGGATACGGGGAGACGGTCGCTTGGATCAAGGAACTGGCATCGATGCGCGGGATCGACGGGTACGACGCATCCGACATAGTCGACGAGTACGGAAGGTGCGTCGACAGATTCTCGCCGGAGATGTCGGGAAAGAAGATCATCATCCTCACATCGGACCAGATCAGGGATAGATGGATCGCAGATACCCTGTCGGACTGCGGATGCGGGATATTGATGCATTCGCCGTCCGGGGAGATGTCTCCCGAAGAGCTGCTGGAATCCCTCCCTCTCTCGGATATGGTGATGGATTGCACGGGATTCGGATACGAAGGTGCCATGCCCGGGCCCGATACATGGGTTTCCCACAGGGCATCCATGGATCTCATACGCAGGGTATGGGGGTATCTGAGGTCCAGCGGCATCGAATCATGGAGGAGTTGGAGTGGTTAATATGCATCTCGAAGCGAGCGGATTCATAGGAGCGGCCATGGCCGTGCAGGGTATCGACGATGCCACGGTAGTCCTCCACGGACAGAACGGGTGCAGGAGGGGACTCCTTTCCAGCCAGGATCTCAAGGCGCGCACCGACCGGAGGGACGGCAGGTTCTATGGCAGGGAGAGGGCGATACCGTACTCGAACATACGCCCCGAGGACTACTACAACGGGACGATAGGGAAGCTGGAGGCGGTGGTGGCCCATGTCGGTTCCGAGGATTATTCGCTGAAGGTCGTGATGTGTTCGCCAGGAGTATCGTTGGTGGGCGACGATTGCCGCAACGTCGTCTCGGACGATGCGGAGATGATGGTCCTGGATACGGACGAGCTTCCACAGGATTGTCCAGGAGGGTTCGATTCGTGCATATGCGGCATCATCGATCATCTGTCCCCACAGGCCGGAGAGAGGATCCCCAACGGGGTGAACATCATCGGCCTGAGCATAATGCACAAGGATTGGGCCACCTACAGCCATGAGCTGTCGCATTTGTTGAAGGATGCGGGTTTCAGGGTCGTCTGCGTTCTGGGATCCGGCTGCAGTGTCGGGGATATCCGCGATTCCGTCAATGCATCGTACAACATCGTGGTGGACCCCATGTATTCGGAGAGGACATCGAGGATGTACGAGGAGAAGTACGGCATCCCGTCGATCTCAATAGGCGAGTGTCCGATCGGGTACGATGCCATCGAGCGCATATTCCGGAAAATAGGCGAGGTCACAGGCATACTCCCGGAGCATGGGATGAGGATGCTGATGAAAAGCAAGAGGAGGGCCTACGAGGGGATAGTTGCCTCCGGCAAGAATCTGAGAGGATGCACATTCGCGATAGTGGCCGGAGATTCCACCAAGATGCCTCTGAAATCATGGCTCGAAGATTCGTTCGGCATGGTGGAGTGCGATGACCATCCCGATTATCTGTTCGCTCCCGGCAACATAGCCCTGCTGGAGCAGGCCTCGGGCGGATGCGTAAGAGGGGTGGACATTGGTTTCCCTTCTAATGCGGGTTCGGATTTCCTGAAGAAGCCCCTGATGGGGTTGGAAGGATGCATGTACATCCTCGATGCGCTGTTCAATCGATCGGTCTGTCGAATTCCCCTTCGCGGAGCATCTTCTCCAGGTTATGGCCTCTGCGGATATCCTTGTCGGTGAGACTCGAGAACGAACTGAGTCTCCCGCCGTCTATGATGAAGCAGCAGTCGGGACGCAGGAAGTCGTTGGATGCCAATCCCGTGTTGTGCGTGACGAAGATGCATTGGGCCTTGCTGTCGGAGAGGATCCATCTGATGGCCCTTTCCGCCGTACGGTAATGGAAAAGGTCGTCGAAATCGTCGAAGTAGATGAGCGCATCGCGGTCTTTGCATCTGCGCACCCAGCTGTACAGACGGCAGAGGATCATCATCCCCCTGGATGAGCTGGTGCTGTAGGGGATCTCCCCCTTCTCCTTCACCACGTAGAGCCGGCCATCCCTTCCCGAAAGGACCACATCGCTGGCGCAGATCTCGTTCAGGAACATGTTGAACTCCTTCACCAGATTGTTATCGACGATGTACCTCTCCACATCGTCCTCCTCTTCGATCATACCGATGTGGACGTCCTTCATCCACATCGCCATGAAGTACAGGGAGTGGTAGGCGAAATGCAGGACCACGCCCACGGGGCTGTCCGGGTCGAACCTGTGTTCCTGTGACATGCAGAGGATGACAGATTCCCCGCTGCCGAGTTCGGGCTGTTCCGTCAGGCCCAGGGCACCCAGGTCGAAGAACGGTTCCGACCCGTCCGTGAGGTCGTATCTGAACAGCGTCTGCTTATCGACCTTGAGGATCTCGGATACCAGGTCCCCGGGTCCTCTCTATGAGTACTCCAGTGTGATGACCGATCCTTTGTAGGCAAGCTCATAGTGGAATGTGGCCCGGTCCGTGCCGGAGTCCTTGTTGAGGAAGCAGTCCGGGTTGCACTGTCCGATATCGTTGGTGAACCCTCCCACGGTGGAGATGATGTCGACTATCGCCAGGCCGAACGCGGTCTTCCCCGAGCCGTTACCGCCCATGAGGATCATCTTGTCCAGGAAATCCCCTCTGACGCACTCCTTGCCGAACTTGTAGTTCTTCTTGTCCGTCAGGTCGATCTGGACCCTTTCGCGGAAACAGCGGTAGCCCTCAACCCAGAATCTGATCAGCATGCACAGAGACCTCCTGTCAGATGGATATATGGTCCAATTATCTTAAACCAACTGCTAATCGGATGAAAATGGAAAGTTTTTCCCGGCAGTATCCGAAGTACCGCCGGTAAGTGTCGTTTAGTAGAGTGTTTGGTCAAGGAGCATGACGGGATGCCCCTGATGTTCGACTATCTCGCAGCTCACGTTGTAGACCTCTTCTATGTTCTCCGACGTGATGACCTCTTTCGTGGGTCCGACCTGTCTGATCCTTCCGGGTTTCTCCATAAGTATGATCCTGTCTGCGAACATGGATGCGATGTTGAGGTTGTGGCTGATCATTATCACCATTATGCCCTTCTGCACCGCGATCTCATGCATCAGGGAGGTGACGAAGATCTGATGTCTGATGTCCAGATTGGAAGTGGGTTCGTCAAGGATGAGTATCTCGGTCTCCTGCACCAGACCCCTCGCTATGGCGACGGTCTGATGCTGTCCCGCGGACAGTTCGTTGAACGGTCTGTCCGAGAGTTCGGTGAGGTCCAGCACTTCCAGGGCCTTCTTGACCTTGATGATGTCCTCGGGCCTGGTCTTCCATTTGGTCTTGTTCGCCCTTCCGATCAGGACGGTATCGAACACGGGCAGTGCGAACACGTCGTCGGTCTGCACCGGAACGTAGGAGATGATGTCGGCGATCTCCTTCCTCGACATCTCCTTGACATCACGGCCGTTGATCCTCACGGTGCCCGATGTGGGCTCCAGGAGCTTGTTCATGCACTTGATCATCGTGGATTTGCCTACGCCGTTGGGTCCGATGACACATGTGAGCCCGGGACCTTCGAGATGCAGGTCTATCCCGTGGAGGATCTTCTTGTCGCCGTATCCGGCATCCATGTTCTCTATGTCGATCCTCATGGTATCACCAGGTGGACTTCTTCTGCCTCAGGATGAGGTAGAGGAACATCGGACCTCCGATGAATGCTGTCACGACTCCTACCTGAAGGGTTGCGGGTGCGATAACGGTGCGTCCGACGAAATCGGCGATCTCAAGAAGCACTGCTCCGAACATCGCCGATGAGAGCACAAGGTACCTGTTGTCCGCTCCGACGAATATCCTGCACACATGGGGTGCGACCAATCCGACGAATCCGATGAGACCGGTGAAGCTCACGACGGTCGCGACCACCAGGGAGACCATGAGCAGAAGGGCTATCCTCAGGTTCTCGACATCCAGTCCCATGGCCTTGGCGGAATCGTCGCCGGTGGCAAGGATGTTCAGCTTCCTGGAGAACAACTGGGTGAGCGCGACCCCTATGATCACTACGACGGACATCAGCGCGATCTCCTGCCATCCGCAGTCCGCCACGGTACCCACGGTCCATGCGTACAGCTTCGCCAGCGAATCGGGGTCCGCCCGCAGCTTCAGAACCGTGGTGAACGCGTTGAACATGAACATCACGGCCAGTCCGGCCATGATCATCATTGTGGGTGAAGCCTTCTTCAGTTTCCCAACCGTCAGCATCATGATCATGGGTATCAGCGAGAATACGAATGCGTTCACGACGATCGCATAGTTCCCGCCGACGATGCTGACGCCGAAGGTGACCGCAAGCGCGGCACCGAATCCGGCACCCGATGATATTCCGGTGGTGTACGGGTCTGCTAGGGGGTTCTTCAACACCGACTGCATGACACATCCTGCGATCGCCAGACCCGCTCCGGTGATCAGGGCGGCGGCGATCCTGGGCAGACGCTCGTTGACGATGATGAAGTCTATCAATTTGTCATTGATGTTACCTGTGATGTGGTTCCATATCACTTCGTAGCATTCGAAGAACCCGATATCCATTGTTCCGTATGTGATGGACAGGCCGGCGACTAGGATGGCGGCTATCACACAGACGAATACGAACGTCAGTTTTCTGATCTCGGATACGCGATAGGACCGTACGGTCTCCTGTGAGTCCTTGGATGTGATGTCATCCTCGGCCACCCACATTGCGGCGGCCCTCTTGACGACGTCCACGCCTCCGGTCTGTCCATCTTGGCTCATATCGTTTCACCTTCAGTTGGAGTAGCCTGCACCTGTGTAGGTGAATCCCTGACGGGCATCGGCGCCCTCTCTGACTGCGAAGTCGTTGAGGTACTCCTGGAGGAAGTCCAGGGCATCGTCGATGTTGAAGAGCTCGGGGTAGAGGTTTGCCGCGAGGATGTAGCATCCGGCGGGTCCGGCTGCGAAAGGCATCATCTCGAAGTCCACAACGTACATGTTCCCGTTCTTGAACTGGGGCGTGGCGGAATAGACATCCTTGAGGTATGTCTCCACCAGGCCGTTGAATTCGGACCAGTCGCAGTTCTTCTGGAACATGACGATGACCTCTTCTGTGGCAGTGGACATGAAGTTCTCTACTGATTCGATATTGGTGAAACCGGCCTTACCGACGTAGGCGGGCTGGAAGTTGATGACCTTGTTGAACCAAAGTGCGGGTCCCTGTGCGGATCCGAAGGCCGCTATGCCTGATGCTTTGTTGGTGTAGCACCTGACTGCGGTCACGGTCTTCTTTCCTCCCTCGATCTTCTCCTCGATGGAGTCCATCAGATCCATGGCCTTGTCGTACCATTTCACGTATTTGTCGGAAAGGGACTGGTCTCCAAGCATGCATGCCAGCTCCAAGACGCCCTGGATCACATCGGGTCCCTGGCAGGGAACGATGACGAAGGACATTTTCTCCGATAGACCGGAAGCCTCGGCCTTGTCCCAGATGTAATCCACGTTCTTACCGCCGGTCCACTGGATGAATGTTCCTATGGTGCCCTTGTTGTAGAGGTCGTTGAGAGACTCGATGGTGATTGCACCCCAATCTCCCATGATGGGCATCTTGTCGACTCCGGGGTAGACGTTGCTGAACAGCGTGGGTGTGGTGTCGTCGATAGCTTTGAGCATATTGTACGAGCCGATGGCGGGGAGGAGCTGGATGTTCAGGTATTCTCCTCCGATCTTGTCGCTAATGGGGTAGTTGACGTAGGTGACCCTCTCGTACTTGTTGAAGTAGTACATCCTGGTCTTCTCTTTGTTGACTATCTTCTTGACAACATCTATGTCTTCAGAGTTGACCTTTCCGTCGTAGTTCGCGTCGGCCAGAGGGTAGTTCTTCTTCCACTCGACGTCGTTGGTATTATCGTCGTCTGTGTTGCAATCGATGATCCATTGGATCAGTTTGATATCGGCATTGTCGATGATATCGTCACCGTTTGCGTTTCCGTAGATTCTCAGACGTGTATCTTCGAATGATGCGGCCGAGTAGTTGTCGTCACTTTTCGAATTGTCCGTGACGACGAACACAGAGACCGCCGCAATGGCGATTACCGCCACTGCAACTATTGCGTACATCATTTTCTTGTCCACGATTATCTCCTTAAGTTGGATTATTCTTCCAACATATTTAAGCGAACATTCGAACGTAATTCCTTTACAGTTGGAGATCTAGGCCAACAAAACATCCGTAAAACGGTAGGGAGAACTAATTCACCGTAGTGGAATTGCTGTTCCCGACCTCACCTGTTCACAGGATTCGCGATCCATTCGGTCAGAATTTCCTACATGTTCTTCTGTAAGAATCCCTCACTGAATTGTAGTGCGTATTTACGCATAAGTATCCAATAGAATTATATTCTTATCACGTGCATGTCTATAATATGGAGATAAAGAGGGACCTGTATCTCGAAAAACTGTGTTCCCACAGATGGAATGGACTGGTTAAGATAGTGACCGGCATCAGGAGGTGCGGAAAATCCTATCTGTTGTTCACGATCTTCAAGAACCGTCTGTTGTCCGAAGGGGTCGATCCTGAGGATATAATCGAGATCAAACTCGAGGACATGGATGCCATCTCGCTCAGGAATCCGGTTTCCCTGTACGAGCATGTCAAGTCATTGACCTCGGACGGGAAGAAGAGGTATGTCTTCATCGATGAGATCCAGATGGTGTCCAAGGTGAAGAATCCTTATTTGGAGAACGGGGAGGACATCACCTTCTACGAAACGCTGAACGGTCTCCTCAATACAGGTTATCTCGACATCTACATCACAGGCAGTAACTCCCACATGCTCAGCACCGATGTGTTGACGCAGTTCCGCGGCCGTGGTGACGAGATACGCCTTCACCCTCTCTCGTTCTCAGAATTCTATTCGGCCAAAGGCGGAGACAGACTGGCGGCATACAATGACTATCTCACCTTCGGAGGCATGCCCTACATTCAGTCCCTGTCATCCAACGAGGACAAGGCGGATTATCTGAAGGGTCTGTTCACGGAGACCTATATAAGGGACATAAAGGAGAGGCATGCGATAGAGCATCCCGAGGTGTTGGAGGGGATCATCGATTTCATAAGTTCCAACATCGGATCCCTCACAAATCCCAAACAGATCGCATCTCATTTCAAGAACGTCAGCGAGGGTACCGTCCGGACGTATCTGGATTACCTCAAAGACGCATTCCTGTTCTCGGAGTCTCAGCGTTACGATGTGAAAGGGAAGAGGTACTTCTCCTATCCTCAGAAGTATTACTGCGAGGATCTGGGATTGCGCAATGCCCGTCTGAATTTCAGACAGCAGGAGGTGACCCATCTCATGGAGAACGCGATATACAACGAACTCCGGATCAGAGGGTACTCTGTGGATGTAGGCGTCGTGACCATCAATGCCAAGAAGCCGGATGGAAAATCCGTCCGCATCCCCAAGGAGATCGATTTCGTAGCCAACAGGTATGGCGAAAAAGTGTACATACAGTCGGCCTTCGCCATTCCGGACGAGGAGAAATTGAACGCGGAGACCGATCAGTTCAGATACACAGGTGACTCCTTCAGGAAGATCGTCGTCCGTACGGATGTCGGGAACAGATGGTTCGACGACATAGGGGTTCTTCACATCAACGTGATCGATTTCATGATGGACAAGGAATTAATTTGAATACTACTGCGTATTTACGCATTACAATTCAATTAGTCCTAATCTAACCATAGAAACACGAAGATTCAGGTCGGAATCGATTTGACATTTAATCCTGAGGAATACTGATGTAGAGGCATAAAAGGGGCATGAAAGGGGCAAATAAACAACATCAGATCATGTCAATCCAGGAAACGTCAGGGATGCGTTCCAAATGGTTGAACTGGAAGGGCGACTCTTTGTTCTTCGAAGAATGGTCCATGTTCGGAATGAATGTCCGTGTCATTCTGTGGAATCCATTTTCCATTACTTCTCTTTTGAAATGTCGGATGTCTATCTTCAGAAACCCTAGGTAAAGAACCAATTATCCTAACTTAACTTAGGATAATCAGGAGTAATGGCATAAATCCTAACTTAACTTAGGATTTTATACTAATGAAACGATATCATCTCATGGAAGTTCTCAGGGAGAGATATCTCGAACTGCTCAGGTCCGCCAAAGGCAAGACCGACCTCGTAAAGGTCATCACAGGGATGCGTCGCAGTGGGAAGACCACCCTCATGAGACAGTTCAGGGATACCCTCGGGGATTCGGACAATGTGATCTATCTCGATCTCGATTACATCGATGAGGATATGGATTGGCACGGTCTCAAGGAACGCATACATGACGGCCTCTCGGGCAACGGCATCCATTACGTCTTCATTGATGAGATCCAGGATGTTGACGGATGGGAGCGGGTCGTGGCCGAGATGATCGCCCGCGGAGACTGTGACGTCTACATAACCGGGTCAAGTTCCAAGATGCTGTCATCGGAACTCGCCACCAAGATCTCCGGCAGATACACGGAGATCAAACTGTATCCCCTGTCGTTCAAAGAATATATGGGACTCTACCCCGGCGACAGATACGCAAGGTTCGAGGAATACCTGCGTTACGGATCACTGCCTGTGATAGAACCCTCCAGAGGCAGCGAATTATGCGACAATCAGCTGGCGGATGTATTCAATACCGTTCTTGTGAGAGACGTACTGGAGCATACAGGCAGCAGGGACGTCTCGAAAGTGGTCTCGGTGGCCAGATTCCTGTTCTCCAACATAGGGAACGTCACAAATGTGGACAACATCTCCAAGAGTATCGGATTGGGTTATCCGACGGTCCAGAGGTTCGTCGACGAGATGCTGTCCGCGCATCTTTTCGAATACTGTGAAAGATACGACATCATCGGGAAGCGGGTAATACAATCCAAAGGCAAGTACTATGCAACGGATGTCGGTATGTGCAGGGTCATGATGCGCGGGGTCGGGACACCCGATATCAGCAGGCCTTTGGAGAACATAGTGTTCATGGAGCTCCGTCGCAGGTATCCGACAGTCCGCGTCGGCAGTTACAGGGATCACGAAGTGGATTTCACAGTCTCGGACGACAGGGGCACAGAATACTACCAGGTGTCTTTGAGCATGATGTCCGAGGCCACCAGGGACAGGGAGTTCCGCTCCTTGGAGAAGGTCGACGACAACTTCCGCAAGACCGTGCTCACTTTGGACCGCTTCGGCCTCGGATCGTATGACGGGATCGAAGTGGTCAACGTCATCGATTGGCTGTTGGAATGACGATATCCATCGAACAAGGATGGATCCGACCGGAAAGCAGTCTGTGTAGCATTCCTAGCGCAGTCAATCAGGGGAACACGGAAACGATGATATCCGCGATGCCGTTGCACGGCCGATGTCTGATTCAGTCGAGTTCCGGATATACGACAGTCTGCCCGATGAGGCCGTAACGATTCGTACGGAGGTCTTCGTCGAGGAACAGGGGTTCGAAGTGGAGTTCGACGATACCGATAGCATTTCCGTGCACATCATCGGGTTCATCGACGGATATCCCGTCTCGGTATGCAGGATCTATGCTTCCGAAGGCGGAGCGTATTGGATCGGGCGCATAGCGGTCAGAAGGGAATACCGCGGAAGGTCGTTGGGGCGTCTGACCGTGGAACGTGCCGAGGCCGAGATAAAGAGGATGGGCGGAAGGGAATCCGTCCTGAGCGCACAGGTCCGTGCGTCGGGATTCTACGCCTCTATGGGATACGTCGCCGAGGGGGAGGAGTACATGGACGAGTTCTGCCCCCATATACTCATGAGGAAGCCTCTGGGGGACCGAAACGGAAACACCATTATTAACTGAAAACTCCGATATGCTAACATGAAATCTGGAACCGTCGTCAGAGCCGTCTATGCGATCGCGGTCGTGGCGATTCTGGTGATAGTGGCGTTGCCCATGATATCCGCTCTGCCGGATATGAAGGACAACGGGCTCTCTACCGGCACCCATGCGATATACGATCTCGAACGCATGGACGAGAAGTCGCTTTCTGATAACATATCGAATGCAATTGCATCCGGAGAAGGATTCACTGTGGAGTACAACGGCAACATCGAGCCCGTCGGTCCCGACAGTGTTTCCGCCGTGGTCGGGAAGATCCTGGCCAGCGGCGCGTCCGTCGCCGTTGTGAAGGATGCGGAAGGGAACATCGCCACTCAGGAATATGTGATATATTCCAATGCGGTCATTTTCGGTTCCCGGTCCGGACTGCTCGTTCCGAGCTCGCTGATCGGTTCCATGAAGATGGATGTGTCCGTGCGTCTGTTCAGCGACGACGGTGTCGTGAACCATGTGACCGTGCCCCTTTCCGACGGCATCGAGGACGAGATATCTGTCGGATTCATGATCCCGATGGTGCTCTACAACGTGTTGGGCGCCTACGGATGCAACAGCGGCAGCGTGATCTCCGTGAACTACGACAACGTGATCGAACTCGAGGTAAGGGGCGGAGGGGATGTGCTCTCCTATGACCACACTTTGAGTCATGACGGCACTTCCGCGATCCTCGAGGTAAGAGGATGCGAAGGCAATTCCGTCGGCGTCGGAAGCGTAGGCGGGGTCAAGCTGGAGTTCTCATACGACGGTTCCACGGTCATGAGGATGTCATGCGAGGGGAAGCTCTCCGATGCGTTGGAAGGAAGCATGTCCGACGGAAGGATCAAGGTGGAGTTCGGAGGCCTGAGCTATCTCATGACCGAGGATGAGACGTCATCGCTGATCGATGCCATACGCACGATGGAGGCATCTGCATGAAGGCCGACAGGGAGCAGAAGCGCAGGGAGAAGCAGATCTCCAAGTGCTCCGACAGCTTCGTCCGCGGACTGTGCTCGACGATCGTCGCCCTCGCAGTGTACATCGCCGTGCCTCTGGTCATCGCCGATGCGTTCTTCCCGATGCTGCCATCCGGCCTGAACATCGACGGTCTGTCCGACCTTCTCGACAGATGGCTGATCGCAGGTATTCCGCTGGTCATACTCGCATTCCCGTCCAAGTACTACGGTCTCGGCACGGGGAAGCGCCTGGTGTTCTCCATACTCGCCCAGGCCATGAAGATGGTCTGGTTCCTGTACGTCACCAGCTTCGGGAACCTCTCCGGTCTGTTCAACTATTCCGACGGGGACTTCTCGATCGAGGCGGATCTCATAATCAACGGTCTGGTCCTCATATTCGCGGTGCTCATAGTTCTGAAGTCCATCGTGTTCTACTGCGACTACCGCGACAACAGGGAGGACGCCCGCGAGATCAACTACACCCCGGAACCGGACGAGGATTCCATCAGAGTGAAGGGAAGATTCAGCTGAACCGCCGAAACAGTTTCCTTTTTCCGACGGGTCGGAGGCGTCGATATGCCTTCGGTCCCGTCTATATTTTTATATGGGGTCACGATGGAGCGTGGACCATGGCCGATTACAACCGCGACGACAGGAACGATGACAGGAACAACCGCAACTACGGAAAGAAGCCGTACGGAGGCGGAAACCGCGGATCCGGACCGCGTGGCGGAGGATATGGCAGGGGACCCCGCAGGAATGACGACCGCGGGGACCGTCCGAGGTACAACGACAAACCCCGCAGGGACTTCAACGACAAGCCCCGTCGTGATTACGGGGACAGGCCGCGCCGCGATTACGGCGACAAGCCCCGCCATGACAGGGACGGGGAATCGGGCGACCGTCCGAGGTACAACGACAGACCTCGCCGTGACTACGGCGACAGGCCCCGCCGCGATTATAACGACAAACCCCGCAGGGATTACGGAGACAAGCCCCGCAGGGATTATGGGGACAGACCGCGTCGCGACTACGGTGACAAGCCGCGCTACGACAGGGACGGCGAGGGAAGGTCCGAGGACCGTCCGAGGTACAGTGACAGGCCTCGCAGAGACTTCAACGACAAGCCCCGTCGCGATTACGGCGACAGACCCCGCAGGGATCGCGGAGACAGGTCCGGCGGAGACCGTCACGGACGTTCCGGCGGATATCAGCGCCGCGACAGGTACGACGACCGCGACAGGAGCACACCCGTTTTCGAGGAGCCCCAGGTCCAGGAAACAGTCGTGACCGAGCAGGAGTACAAATTGACCATCCCGTCCGACCCCCAGAAGATACTGTTCAAGGGAATAGACTGCCAGGTGAACGGCCGTGACGACATCGCATTGATCCTGTTCCTCCACGGAGCCGTGGGCATGAGCAAGGGATGCGAGAACAACGCCATCACGATGATGCGCGGAATGGACCATGACACATTGGTATCCACACGCGCCTCCATCGCGGACAAATGCACTCCCCAGGCGATGGTCGAGTACGATTACATATGCCTCACCATGGACAAGTCCTCGGAGCGCAGGTTCCTCGAGGGCATGTACTCCGACAGGGACCCCCATGCAGTGTACTGCATGATGCGTCTCGAGGAGGTCCAGCCCGAGGATCCCGTCATAGAGGAGTTCGCTTCCAATTACGATTCCATGCCCGACAAGGTCACCGACGGCCTGATATTCATGAAGAGGCGCATGGGTTCCGAGAAGGCAGAGGAATGCCTGAAGATGAACGAGCAGAGGAAGGCGCTCAGGATGTCCATCCGCAACGTTTTCGCCAAGGCGGTCCGCGGCGACGCGGCATCTGCGAAGAAGATGGAGGAGCTCGCTTCCATATTCCCCGAGGCAAGGTTCCTCTGCGGATACCTGGATGCCCGTGCCGACGGAGTGGGCGTCGAATATCTCAAGAACGGATATCACGACAACGGCAAGTTCATAGTCGCCATGTCCGCGGATCTCGACATCGCAGACGATCCCTTCGGAATGTTCCTGAGGGCGAAGAGGCTCCAGGCCGACAAGGAGGACTGGATACGCTTCATGATCGATGCGGCAAAGGCCGGATCGGACGAGGCCCTCGACGAGCTCAAGCCCGTCCAGAACCGCGCTGATGTCAGGAAGGCGTTCTCATCCATCTACCTCGCGAGAGGGGACGCGGAGAACCTGGTCCGTCAGTACGACGGCGAGGACTCCTACTATCTCGACCAGTACTGCGCCGGAGATCCCGATAAGATCGAGGCTGTCGGAAAGCTGATGAACGGAGAGAAGGAGATCGATTGGCTCAAGAGGAACTACAGGGCCGGTGTCGAGGAATGCCGCGATGCCCTTGTGGCCATGGCCGCCGACGAATCCCGTCACTCCAAGCGCCTGGTCTACGCTCTGCACGATGTCGGTGCCGACATGGATGCCGCCAAGCTCTGGTTCGCCATGGGCGACGACCCCACGCTCCCGTCATACAAATGGCTCGGAAAGGTCTGCGAATCCGATGACGTCAAGGAGTACGTCAAAGAGCAGTTCGAGGCCCGCGGAGATCTGGAGACCTTCGAGGCGATCTTCGTCGACGACGGATACACATCCAGGGGATCCAACAAAGGCGGACGCGGAAGGCCCGACGGACGCCGCGGCGGAAGAAGGTACTGAGAAACCTATTTCATCATTCTACAGGCATCCGATCATCGCGGAGCATTACGCGGTGATCAGATGCCTTCAACTGTTATCGTCAACATGAGGACATGCAGCCATGTCCACAGGATCACGGTCTCCAAAAGGGATGACGGGGATTACGACGTATCCATAGAATCGGATTGTCCCAATGTGCAGGAGTACGCCGAGAATCTGAAGGTGATAACCGATGACGACCTTATCGACATGTGCACCAGCAGGATACACGATCCCGAGGTGCGTCATGCCCTCTCCGCCACCTGCCTATGTCCCGTGGGCGTGATGAACGCCGCCTGGAAGGAGGCTGGGGTGCTGTCGAAGACCTTGTGCTCCAGGGTCCACAGCAACGACATCGTCCTCGATCCGCCTGAATGAATCCATCATTATGCGGATTTCGGGCCGCTTCTCCTCTTCCTCCCTTCGATGGCCCAGTACATGAGGAAGCTCACGATACCTATCATCGCACAAACGAGGTACATCGATCTGAATCCGGAGAATGCGAGCAGGAGTCCCAGGACGGACGGGCCCAGGCCGCTTCCGAGATCGACTATGGCCGCATACGTGGATGTCGTGACCCCGTACCTGTGGGCGGGACTCTCCGAGACAACGATGGCCTGTCCGATGGAGTAGATGATCGATATGCCGTATCCGATTATGAATCCGGAACCGAGCAGAACGATCGGGGACTGCGCCTGCGAGAATGCGGTCATCCCGACCACGAATGCGATGTAACCCGGAATCATCACAATGTTCGGGCCTCTGTTATCGAATATCCTGCCGGTGGTGAGTCTGGAGATCAGGGTCCCCAGGGATATGGCGACGTAGAAGAACGTGGCGGCCTCCACAAGTCCTATGTCCTCGGAATAGGAGGATATGAACGTCAGGACTCCGGAGTAGGCGAAATAGAACACCATGCAGACCGATGCGAGCGGTATGGCGGAGAGCTGCACCATGTTGCGGAGGCTGAAGCTCTTCGCGTCGGAGCGCTGCTCCTCGGTAAGGGATTCCTCCGGGACCTTCATGAGCAGTGCGAGCACCATCGCGACGCTGTACATCATGAGTCCGACTGCGAAAACGGTGTCGTAGTTGCCGGTCCTTCCGAGCTCCATTCCTATCAGGGGTCCGACCGCGGATGCGGCGGTGACACTCAGCAGGAAGTATCCGAGTCCCTCTCCGCGGCGGGATGCCGGGAGGATCTTCGCGACGATGTCGTTGGTGCACGTGCTGCTTATGCCGTATGCCGTTCCGTGGAGGAACCTTATGATGAACAGCATCATCATGGATGAGACGAAGAAGTAGGATGCCGACATCACGATCGCTATCGTCAGACCTATCAGCAGCATCCTCTTGCGCCCGACCAGTTCGATGTACTTCCCCAGGAATATCCTGGACAGGAGGCCACCGATGACGTATATCCCCGCGGCCAGTCCGCCTTCCGCGGAGGAAGCGCCGAACATGGCGGCAGAGAATCCGGTTATGTTGATCAGAAGCGTGAAGTAGTTGAGGCAGCAACAGAACGATATCCCTGTATCCAGGATGAAGTTCTTTGTGAAGATGCGGTCGCTGCCCATACCACATCCAACAAGAGGAGCATTATAAGCATATCCATCCTTCGAGAACCCATTGCCTGTCTTGATATATCACGATGCGGATTCTCCCTGCATGGCAGCTCTTACAGATGAGATGATCAATGCAATGAAGTCCATGATGCCCATATCGTTCGCCACCGCTTCCAAAGACGGTGTCCCGAACGTCGTTCCCGTGGGCATGATCTTCGTTGCCGACGACGGATGCATTTGGCTTGTGGACAACTATCTCTGCAAGACCCTCGAGAATCTGAAGGAGAACCCCCGTGCCGCATTCTACATATGGAACCGCGAGTCCAAAGAGTCCTGGCAGGTCAAGGGGGATGTGACCATCGAGACATCCGGCCCGGATTACGAGAAGGCGGTGGCATTCGCACACTCGAAGAAGGAGACCTTCCCCGCCAAGAGTCTGGTGAAGATGAAGGTCACGGATGTGTACTACGTCACACCCGGTGACCACGCCGGAAAGAGATTGGATTGAAAAACTAGGGGCTAAGGCCCCTTTTCCTAATCGGTCAGGGTCCGGTCCGAAGATGTTATTGTGGGTTTGCGGTCACTTCTATTTCAATTACAGCCGGCCTTGATAAGAAGGGCATGAACTCATCAGTATTTCGACCAGGCGTTCCATATTCGTTTTCTCGCATTTTCTCAATCTGTTCAGAAAATCATTTGGTTCGATTACCATTTTAGTGTACGATGATACCTTATCCACAACTTTGGGATATCCGATATCTTCCATCACGTTTTCCAAGTTCTCATCATTTATAATCGGGACCACATGTTTTCCCAACGGGCAATTGCGGAACATTTCGCCTGTGATGTATGAGTTTTTACTTCTTCTATCTCCATCGACATCCATGATTGTAATGATGTTCAAATTCGGCATCGACCCTCCGCGTTTATACTCTAATGCAGGGTATTTCTTGTGCAGGCTCATGATGCTGTCAAATGGATCGGATGAGAGGACATCCGGGAGTGAGCTCATGGCAATTGTTTCATGACCATTGTTCCTGAGATAGTATTCCAGTGGAACCCTCAATCTTGCAGACAGGGTTCTTGCCAGAATGTATTCCGAGGCACCATGACATACCACGATCGAGTTTGGAAGCGTCATAGTTCCATCACTTCATCATGGAAAGCAGATGCGATTTCCGAGAGTCCTATATATCCGATGATCGGGACTCCGTCGAACTGACCCTGGAGGTATCTGTTGCGATTGTTGTTGTTCTTCTGTGTCCTGACAACATCGGAGAATGGATAGATGGCTTTGAAACCTTCAGAATCCACATTCAGAACGAATGCATTGGCAGGAGGCAGGAATTCCAACAGTGATGTGTTGTGTGTGGTGACTACCAGTTGTCCTTTGAGGTCCGGAAGTATCTGTTGCATCAAGTCGAAGATGAGCTTGTCATGTACCCCGCTGTCCATTTCATCGATGAATGCGGTTTGCCCCTCGGCACATCCGATGAAGGATGGGAAGAGGGCTATCAGCAGTTTTGTACCTGCGGATTCGAGCCTGCAGGGGATCTCCCTGATAACGCCGGCTATTCTCTTCTCGAAGAACAGCTCATATGACAGGGATCCGTTGCATTCGGTCATCCTGTATGAGGCGTCGACTACATCGGAATAAAGTCTTGTGAAGAATTTGGACAAGGCCTTTTCGTATGCACGGAGTATCCTTTCGCTGTCCCGTGGGGCAATTCCTCCGATGAGATTGAGGCCGAACCCTCTGGTCAGCATAGGGGTTCCGGATGGAGATGGTACGTTTGTGACCGTGGATGATATCATTTCGACAAGTGCACAGATGTCTGTTCTCAGAACCGAATCCATGTAGCCGCGGTTTTTGGATATGAACTCCCTGTTGAAAATAGACAATAAGGTGTGTTTTCCCCAGTATTTCATTACAGCCTCTTCCACTTCCTTACGGTATTCTGTGGAGATGAAAAGTCCGTTATTGTAATGGAATGTCGGCAGTCCATCAACTGCAGATATCGAAAAAAGCACACCCATATTTTTGGATATTATGCTTTTTAGCGCCTCTTTGATCAGATATCCTTCTCTATCGAATGACATCGTGTATTCAAAAGGCATATCAGACACTTGGATGCGGTATCTGACGCTCATCTCCCCAGTCGATCCGATCATGAATCTTGGGCGGGAGAATAATGATATGTCTAGATTCCTGGAGTTGAAGCGGATCATGTCACGGCGTATGGATTCTATCTGCAGTGCTATGCTATCATCCGTACATTGGCCGTCATCTTTCTTTTCCTGTACCAAAGAGGACATGATCTCATTCAGTATCATTGTGGTGATGGATTCTTTCAGGAATACTATGGACTCGATGAGATTCGTTTTACCTGAACCATTTTCCCCATAGATCATCAGATGATTCAGCGGAGTATCATTCTTTCCGGTCATATCGAATCTCAGATGATTGAATGAGAGGAAGTTATCGAGTACTATTTCTTTGAACATGCCGCATCACTTTTGTTTCAATTATGATACAAAATGTATCAATTTAACTTATTAATTATTTTATACAAATTTAATGGTAAAAACTAATTTTTAAGTAGTTATACCCGTTTAGACCCCGTTTTGACAAGGTTTGATACAAAATGTATCAAAAAATGATGAAAATCATGTCAGAAACACCCTGTTTCGGCGACTTTTGCAATCTGAAGTTCAACCGAGGGCGACTACCAATTTTGGATGAGAAATGTGAAATCGTTTCGGTGGGATCGATGCAGGAGGCCGGCAGAAATCCCGCCGGCCTCTGCATATCACTCGTCCTCTTCGTCGGAAGGGGCCGGGATGAACTGCGTGGCCGCCGCCATCACAGCTGCAACGGGTATGAGGATGAAGCAGAGGACATTGTTGCTCTCGTGATAGAAGAACAACCCCAGGAAGAAGCCGACAAGGGCCCCTATCACCAGGCATTGCTTCACAGTGCTTCTCATCTCATTCCACCTTTCTGCCGACCGCATCCTCTGCGGCAGCGACCATCTTGTCCACGATCTCCCTGGCGCCTCCGACGTAGTTGGCGGGGTTCATTGTGTCGATGATCTCCTGTTCCGAGAGGATTCCCTTCAGGTCCTCCCTCTCCATGAGGATGTCCCGGAGGTGCCTGCCCGTGTCCTCAGCGACCATGGCGGAGCTGCGGATGATCTCGTGGGCGTCCTGTCTGCCGATGCCCTTCTCGGTGAGCTTCATCATGAGGGGCTCGGCCATGACGAGTCCCTTGGAGGATTCGATGACCTCGAGCATCCTGTCGCGGCGGACCTCGAGTCCGTCGAAGACCCATGTCATCTTCTTGAGGATCTCGTCCAGCAGGATGAAGACATGGGGGAGCGTGAACCTCTCGGTGGAAGAGTTGGACAGGTCCCTCTCGTGCCAGAGGACCTGGCTTTCGAAGGTGGGTGTGACGAATCCGCGGATGACGCGTGCGAGTCCGCAGACGTTCTCGGAGTTCATGGGGTTCCTCTTCTGGGCCATGGTGGACGAACCGACCTGCTTCTCCACATCGAAGAACTCGGCGGCTTCCCCGATCTCGGACCTCTGGAGGTTCCTGACCTCGGTACCGTATCTCTCAAGAGAGGTGGCTATGTTTGCCATAAGGCAGATCGCCTCGGTGTACCTGTCGCGTCCGACGACCTGTGTGGCCGCAGGCTCGTATGTGAGCTCGAGGTCCTTCATGACCCTCCTCTGGATCTCGAAGAAGTTCTTTCCGAGGGCGGCTCCGGTACCGACGGCGCCCGCCATCTTCCCTGCGCACACCCTGGGCATGGCCTCCTCGAGCCTCTCCTTGTGCCTGAGCATCTCTGCGATGTATCCGGCGATCTTGAATCCGAATGTGATCGGGATTGCGAACTGTGCATGTGTCCTTCCGATCTCGAGGGTGTCCCTCTCCCTCTTTGCGATCTTTGCGAAGGTGTAGATCATGTTGTCGACATCCTCCATGATGATCTCCATCGCCGCCTTTATCTGAAGGGCGGTGGCCGTGTCGACTATATCATTGGATGTGGCGCCGAGGTGGACGTACTTCCCGGCGTCCCCGTTGCACTTCTCGGTCATGGCCTTGACCATCGCCATGAGGTCGTGGCGGGTGTCCTTCTCGATCTCCTTTATCCTGTCCACGCTGACGATGTCCAGGCTGGCGACTCTCGTAATCTCGTCGGCGGCTTCCTGGGATATCGTTCCGAGCGACGCATGTGCGCGTGCAAGGGCGGCTTCTACCAGCATCTGGTTCAGGATGCGGTTCTCTTCGCTGAAGACTGCCTTCATATCGGCGCGTCCGTAGCGGTAATCGAGGGGACAGACATTGCTCATATTGATCGACCTCGCGATTGGTTGACAATATATAAGGGATTACCCGGATTCGATCGTCTCCGGGCAGAATTGTCCTTCAGGATGTCCGATCGGCATCTGTTCTCTACTTCCAATCTTCAGTCGTTTACGCGTATAGTACGGGCTCTTCGGAACGAGGAACGGAAATTCTTATAAACAAGGTCTTGATAGACCAATCTAGAGTGGGTCATGCTCTGTAGCTCATGACCGAGTCGAATATTGAGTGTGGATTTATGGAAGATTTTGTGGAGGAAGTTCAGCAGCAGGATTCTCAGAAAGAGCAGGAGGCAGTGCAGGTAACAGAGGAAACGATGGATGCCGTCTCTTGCGAGGAGACTGCAAGCGTTTCCGAGGAGACCATCACGGCCCTTGAGGAGAAGCGCGACATTGTCAATGAGGATGCCGAAAAGCACAGGAAACTCAGGGACGAGCTCAACAACCAGACCAAAGAGTGGAAGGCCAAGAGGGACGCCCTCAACGGCCAGGTCAGGGCTCTCGTCGATGAGGCCGGAAAGTGCAGGGAGGAGCGCGACTCGCTCAACCAGAAAGTAAGGGAGACAAAAGAGCTCAGGGACGAGTGGAACCAGAAGGTCACCGCCCTGAAAGAGCAGCTCGCCCCCTACAGGAATGAGAAATCCGACGAGAAGAACGAGGTTCCCGTCAAGCAGTTGAAGAAACAGCTCCAGGATCTTGAGTACACCCAGATGACCAAGCCCCTCGGAAAGGACAAAGAGAACGAGATCATCAAGCAGATCTCCGTCCTTGCCAAGCAGATCGAGGAGAGGGAGAAGGTCTACGAGCAGAACGATGAGATCAAAGACCTTGTCGATCAGCTCAGGGCAGCCAAGGCCGAGGCCGAGGTCTACCACCACCAGGTAGCAGACTACGCCGAGAGGGCCCAGGCAGCACACGACAAGATGATCGGATTCTACGAGCAGGCAGACAGGCTCAGAAAGGAAGCCGATGCAGCTCAGGCCAAGTTCGTCGAGTGCAAGCAGGCCGCCGATGAGGAGCACAAGAAGCACATCGAGCAGATCAAGTCCGTTCACGAGATGGACAAGGATGCCTCCAACTTCCGCAGCAAGAAGAACTCTGTCCGCAAGAAGAAGTCGGACAATGAGGGCAAGAAGGAAGCTAAGGAGATCTTCGAGCGCTTCAAGGCAGGAGACAAGCTCTCCACCGAAGACCTCATGGCACTCCAGAAATCTGGATACCTTTGAAACCAATGGTGGGGTTCGCCCCACCCACTTTCACCTATTTCTCCGTCGGATCGACGTTTTACATCCCCTTATTCATCTCACCCGGGTGATTGTCCCTTTTTGTCATGCATTTTGCCCGCATATACAAATGAACACTGTAAAACTGTTCCATGCAACAAAGATTTAAGATTTAATATCTAAGCCCGTATTATGCATAATGGGAGTCGTATAAGTTAGACACTTATTCCTATTAGAATATTAATTCTGATGGTTTTTAACCAACATTTATATAGGATACAACATCTAGACATATTTGCTGGGTAAGGTCAGGCTGTAGAGTGCATCCCATCCCTTCTTATAATCTGGCCTTTCCCCACACCTCTATCATTCCATTGTCTTTCGACATACGAAAACAATGTTTATTATACGCGCGAGTGATAGCGTTTTCGATAAGTCATGGTCTTGGAAGGATTGGGTAAATCCCTGAGGAATGTTTTCGGGAAGATCAGCAGCGCATCATCCATCGATGATGAGCTCATCAATGATATATGCAAGGATCTTCAACGTGCACTCTTGGAAGCCGATGTCAACGTCAGACTGGTCCTCGATGTCACCAACAAGGTCAAAGACCGTGCTCTGAACGAGCCCCCGGCCGCAGGAAGGAGCATGAAGGACCATGTCTCCAGCATCATCCGCCAGGAACTCGTCGCATTGGTCAACAACGGCGAAGGTATCGCCCTGAAGCCCCAGACCATCATGATGGTCGGTCTGTACGGACAGGGAAAGACCACAACGACCGGGAAGTTGGCCCTGTACTTCAACAAGAAGGGCATCTCCGTCGGACTCATAGGCGCAGACGTGTACAGGCCCGCCGCTCTGGATCAGCTGAAGCAGCTGGGCGAGAAGGTCGGGGTCGAGGTCTACGGCGAGCCCGGACAGACCGATGCCGCACTCATAGTCAAGAACGGTATGGCGCGCTTCAAGGACAAGAAGATCGTCATAATCGATACTTCGGGAAGACACGCTCTCGAGGACGACCTCATCGAGGAGATCAAGAGGATCGTCGATGTCGCCAAGCCCGACGAGAGGATCCTCGTTCTGGATTCGCAGGTCGGTCAGCAGGCCGGACCACAGGCAGAGGCGTTCCACAACGCCGTCGGCGTCACGGGTGTCATCCTCACCAAGATGGACGGAACCGCCAAGGGAGGCGGTGCGATATCCGCCATCTCGAAGACCAACGCCAGGATCGTGTTCCTCGGAACGGGGGAGCACATACGCGACCTGGAGGCCTTCGACCCCAACAAGTTCATATCGAGGCTGCTCGGAATGGGAGACCTCTCCGGTCTCGTCCAGATGGCGGCCGAGGAGATCGACGATCAGGAGGCGATGGAGGCAGTCAGCAAGGCGATGATGACCGGTCGCTTCAATCTGAACGACATGTACTATCAGATGGCCGCCATGGGCAAGATGGGAACACTCCAGAAGCTCATGGGCATGCTTCCCGGCATGAGCGCCTTCGAGGACAAGATCGATTACGACGCGTCCCAGAAGAAGATCGCAGTCTTCCGTACCATCATGGACTCCATGACCAAGGAGGAGAAGGAGGACCCGTCGATCATCAAGGCAAAGAGGGTCGAGAGGATCGCGGCCGGTGCCGGCGTCAGCACACACGACGTCCGTGAACTGCTGAAGCAGTACAACACCACCAAGAAGACCATGTCGTCGTTCGGAAAGGACCGCAAGATCCGCAAGCAGATGATGAAGCAGATGGCCGGCGTCGATCTCGACAGTCTGAAGGAACTGCAGGGATCCGAATGAGGTACTTCGTAATCACCGGTCACAGGGCCGTCACAAGCGGGAACTTCAAGCTCGATGACATCGCAGGAGGCGCCGGAAGGCTGGACATCCTTTGCAGATGCGTCAACTCGGCGTTCTTCCTCAGTCACGACCTCCGCAAGGATGTGGAGATCTACCTCTGTCTGATGGGCGGCGACGATGCTCCGAAGACAGTGATATTCAAAGGGGACGAGCTCAGGTACCTGAACCCCGACGAGAGGAGCACGGCTTCGCTGATACGCAACGCCCTCCTCAAACCCGTCGGAAAGGACGAGGAGGTCAGGTCGTCGCCCGGCGTCTATGCCACGCGCATGCCCTTCTCCGAGGTCCTGAGGAAGCTTTCCGGCAAGGGGAGCTTCGTCTATCTCAAAGAGGACGGGGAGGACAGCAGGGAGTTCGAGTTCCCTCCGAACCCGATATTCATACTGGGCGACAACCGCGATCTCACGGAAGAGGAGGAGCAGACCCTTCTCAGCTACAGCCCGGACAAGATATGCATAGGCCCCCGCAGTCTTCATGCGGACCATTGCATGATCATAGTCCAGAACGATCTGGACCGCAGGGAGGCATGACATGGCAGACAACATCGAGAGGATACCGCAGCACAGGCATTGCGTCAACTGCGGCAAGGCCTTCGTCGGAGAGGGGCAGTTCTGCTCCGCCCAGTGCAAGAACACGGCGGGCGACGAGGTCAAAGGCAAGCTCCGCAAGCTCGGACTGATATGGGTGGCCATCATCGTGGTCACCGGTATTCTGGTAATCGGTGTGCTATGACCGTAGCGGTAGCGGGCACATTCGACGTCCTGCACGATGGTCACAAGGCCCTTCTGGACAGGTCCTTCGAATTCGGGGACCACGTGATGATAGGGATAACATCGGACCGCATGGCCTCGGAAGGCCGCAGGGTCGCGATACCGTTCCATCTCAGGAAGGCTGGATTGGAGGCGTACCTCTCCGGGAGGAGCGGTTATGATATATTCGAGATCGACAGCCTCTACGGTCCCGACGAGGTCATGGACGATGTCACTGTGCTCGTCGTCTCTGAGGAGACTGCCGGCAACGCGGAGCTGCTGAACAAGCGCCGCGTATCGAGAGGTCTGAAGCCCATGGAGATTTGTGTCGTACCATTGGTGATGGCCGATGACGGGGACAAGATAAGTGCATCCATGATCATGGAAGGCGTCTACGGGCGTTCGGGGCATTCCAAGGTCCCTGATATCGCCGTCGGATCGCTGAATCCGGTGAAGGTGGAGGCAGTGCGTTCCGTCATGGAGAGGATCTTCGGCGAGGTGCGCATAACCGCCGTGGACGTTCCAAGCGGGGTCCCGCCGCAGCCGTTCGAGGAGCAGACCCATCAGGGATCACTGAACCGGGCCCGCGCTGCGCTTGACGGTCATGACATGGCCGTAGGCATCGAGGCAGGTGTGTTCGAGATGCTGGACGGTCTGTACGATATACAGCATTGCAGCATCGTCAGCTCCGACGGAAGGGAGACCTTCGGTCAGGGTTCGGGGTTCAGATATCCCGACAGCATAGCAGACGAGGTCCGCAACGGGCTCTCTGTGGGGGACGCTGTCAAGAAGATCTACGGAGACACCGACATCGGACGCAGACAGGGTGCGATAGGCCTTCTCAGCCGCGGACTGATCGACAGGAAGACATTGACCGAGCAGTCCGTCCTCGCCGCGATGATCCCAAGGTTAAGCGGGTGATTACATATGTTCTACAGACAGAAGATCTCTCCAAGTTCCAAATATCAGACCGATGAATCGAAACTCACGGGGAAGGCGGTCCATGTGATCATACCCGTGGACATCTCGGAACTCAAGGAGGCCGTCAGGGTCAACAACTACAAGGGGAACCCGATCACCGTGTCCGCCATGCGCACCGGTGTGTGCGGTGGGTCGGTGGCGATGGAGGGCGATGTGCTGTCTCTGGAGAGGCTGTCCGGCGTGACCGGGGTCGGAAGAGACGAGCGCGGATATTTCCTGAGAGTTCTCCCTTGCACCACGATCGAGGAGATCGACAGGGTCCTCAGGGACCGCGATTTCTCCAAGCTGCAGGATGTCACCGAGGGCGCCGTCGAATCGCTTCGTAACGAAGAGACATCCTACTTCTATCCAGTGGACCCGACGGAGCTGGGAGGTTCCATCGGAGGGAACATCGCATGCAATTCATCCGGGCCTAGGACCTACCGCTACGGCCCCACACGCGACTGGGTGAGGAGGCTAATGGTAGTGCTTCCCGAAGGTCAGTCGATAGATGTCACAAGAGGAGACGTCAAGGCAGACGGCAGACGCTTCTGCATACCTGCCGGACGTGCGTTCTATTCGTTCGATATACCCTCCTATGAGTACAACGATTCCGTCAAGAACGCCACAGGTCCGATGTTCCGCGAAGGGATGGACCTCGTGGATCTCTTCATCGGTTCCGAGGGGATTTTCGGAGTCATCGCCGAAGCGGACATCTACGTGATCCCGCGCCGTCCGCTGATCTCCAACATACTGTTCTTCCCAGACGATCCGGAATGTCTTGGAGCAATACGCGACATCAGGTCGGATGATAGGATAGAGCCGGAGTTCCTCGAGTATATGGACGGAAGGTCATTGGACCTGATACGCGGAGTCATGTCGGAGGATCCCGTTCTGATAAAGGTACCTTCGATTCCAGAGGATGCAGGATCGGCGCTGTTCTTCGACGTCCAGGACAACGGGGATGTCGATGCCGTCTATGACAGGATACGTTCCATCGCTGAAGCCCACGGGGCATCATTCGGAACATCCTGGTGCGGTCACGAGGAACAGGACCGTAGCAGGATGAGGGAGCTCAGACATGCAATCCCCAGGACGATATTCGAGTACGTTGCTTCCCTTAAGGGGAAGATGCCCTCGATCCACAAGATGGGCACCGACATGTCCGTACCCGACGACAAGGCCGACGAGATGATGTCGTACTACTCCGAACAGCTGGAGCAGGCCGGCCTGGACTATGTGATATTCGGTCACATCGGGAACAATCACCCCCATGTGGAGATCATCCTGAAGTCCATGGACGATTTCGCGAAGGCCAAGGAGGTCTATGCGAGATTCGCCGAGAAGGCGGTGGAACTGGGAGGATCTCCGAGTGCCGAGCACGGTATAGGCAAGATCAAGGTCGATTACATGCTCATGATGTACGGTCCGGAGGGTGTCGACGGGATACGCAGGATAAAGAATGTCCTCGATCCGAAGAACATCCTCTGCAGAGGAAACCTCATCGGGTGATACAGTGAAGTATCTGGTCTCTGTCAAGCAGGTCCCGGGAACGAACGACGTCTCCGTCGGAGAGGACGGGACCCTCAGACGCGACGGTGTCACATCTGTTCTGAATCCTTATGACGAGTACGCTCTAAGGAAGATCCTGTCCATCAGAAGGGACGGAGACGAGGTTTCCGTTGTCACCATGGGCCCGCATCAGGCTGAATCCGCTCTTCGCAGATGTCTTGAGCTGGGAGCAGACAATGCATATCTCATCACCGGGAAGGAGTTCGCCGGCTCAGACACATGGGCCACTTCGAGGGTCTTATCAGCTTTCATCACCCGTTTCCAATGCGATGCGGATTTGATCGTGTTCGGGAGACAGGCCACGGACGGGGACACAGGACAGGTCCCCTACGAGACCGCAGGGATGCTGGACGTCCAGCAGTTCGCCTATGTCAGTGAGTTGAAACTATCGGAAGACGGTTTCATCGGCGTCCAGGACTACGGTGACGAGATCAGGACAGTGAAGATCCCGCACGGTTCCGTCGTGGCATTCGATCAGGCGGACATCAACGGTGCATTCGTCACGATAGACGGCTGGCTTGCCGCACGCAACATGGAGATCGAGACAATCGACAGGGTCGGATTGGGCCTCGGTCTGTATTCCGTAGGTCTGAAGGGATCCAAAACAAGGATAGTCTCCACGCAATCGGTGTCCGTGACCAGGCGTAACCGCAAGGTGGAGATCAACGATCCCGCATATGCGGCCGAATTCATCATCGGACAGCTGGAGGGAGCTTGATGGGCGGGTGTTCCGGAGGATCGTGCTCCGAATGCTCCTCGGATCCCGACAGGCTCCCGCCGGGCCTTCTGAAGGTGTACAACCTCAACCAATCCGTTGCGGAGGGTGTCCTCGTATGGATAGAAACGGACGGGGACTCTGTCTCTGATCTGAGTGCGGAGCTTCTGTCCGCTGCGAAGACCCTGACGGAAGGAAGGGTGTTCGGTGTGATCTTCGGCGGTACCGAGAAGAAGGTGCTGTATCCGGAGATCTTCGGATACGGCGTCGAAACGCTCTACCATGTTCGCGACCCGTCTCTGACATCATACAGTCCTGAGGCATATGCCGATTCCATGGCGGGTCTTGTGGAGAGGATATCCCCCGCATTGATCCTCATAGGCGCCACACCGCGCGGAAGGGAGGTCGCTCCGCGTCTTGCGGCGATGCTTTCAGCCGGGTTGACAGCCGATTGCACCTCACTCAAAGCGGACGGTCGCAAGGTGATCATGACCAGGCCCGCATTCGGCGGTACATTGATGGCCGACATAGAATGCGAGGGATTCCCTCAGATGGCCACTGTCAGAGAGGGTACGTTCCCCAGGCCGGAGAAGCGCGAAGGCGAGGGCACGGTTATCTATTGGCAGTCCAGGGCCCCTTACGTCAAAGATGTGATCTCCGAGTCGAAGTCCGACGTCGAAGCTTCGGACATACGCGATGCGAAGATACTGATCTCCCTCGGAGACGGGATCCGCGATAAGTCTCTCATCGACGTTGCGGAATCGGTCGCATCCAAGGTCGGGGGCATGGTGTCATGCTCCCGTTCGCTTGTCGACAAAGGATGGATGCCCCGGAGCCGTCAGGTGGGGATGTCCGGCCGTACCGTCTCTCCCGAAGTCTACATCGCATTCGGGATATCCGGTGCGGTGCAGCACATGGCCGGGCTGTCCGGGGTGAAGAAGTTGATTGTGGTGAACAGCGATCCAGATGCCCCCATACACCATTATGCGGACCTGAGTCTGATAACTGATGCGGGGGCAGTATTGAGGGAGATGGACCGCTCACTCTGAGCGTTTCGCCCTTGAGAGAGCAAAGTCGGTCACCTTCTCGGCGTGACCGGCCACTTTGACATTGTTCCACACCTGTTCGATCTTCCCGTCCTTCCCGACGAGGAACGTCGTCCTGATGGTGCCGACGGTCTCCTTCCCGTAGGCCTTCTTGGGGCCCCAGGCCCCGACCTTCTCCATCAGCTCATGTTCCGGATCGCTCAGGAGCTTGACCTTGAGCATGTTGTTGTCCATGAACCTGCGGTGGGATGCGGAGGAGTCCTTGCTCACTCCGATGACGGGGATGTTGCGCATCATCAGCTTGGGGACATTGGCCGTGAACTCCACGGCCTCGGTGGTGCAGCCCGGGGTGCTGTCCTTGGGATAGAAGTATATGATGTACCTCAGACCCTCGAGCATCCTGCTGTCGAACATCTCGCCGTTCTCGTCCGCAAGGGTGAACGCGGGGAACCTGTCTCCTGCCTCCATTCCGGCCACCTTCTCAGAAGAGCGTGCCCCTCTTCTTCTCGACGATCGGCGCGAGGTCGATCTCGAGGAACATTATGGGGTGGGTCATCTCGTAGTCGACGACGACCGAGGGGGCCATCTCGCCGAAGATACCGATCTCGCATCCGTCCATCATGATCCTGGCGCCCCTTCCGGGGATGAACGTCTCCAGGTCACAGGGCTCGAGTGTGTATGTGAGTCCCATCTCCCTGAGGATGGATTCCGTGATGGATTTGATAGCTGTGAACGATGTCTTGGAGGAGGTCTCCATCGCGCAGAGGTGAGGAACTGTGAGATCGTTCCTGACGACGTTGCCTATCTCGAAGATCCTCTGGGGGAGGTCCCTGTGCTTGTTGTGTCTGAGGATCCTCACGAGGCTGGGGGTTAGGTACGGCCTCAGGCAGGTATGATCCTCGGTAATGGGGTTCAGGACCTTGACGACCTCGACCTCCGGAAGTTTGGATATTCCGAACTCGTCCCTCTCGTTGCTGAGGGTCAGTGTGGTGACCTCGGAGAATCCGAGTCCGATCATGACATCTCTCAGATCCTCGGAGAACGAGGTGAGGGGCGAGAGTCCTCCGGTGGTCTGGACCAGCGTGTAAGGTCCTCCGAAGCGTTCGAATCCGTATCCCGTGGCGACATCCTCGTAGATGTCGACGTCGTGCATGATGTCCAGCCTGACGGCGGGGATGGTGACCGTTACCTCATCTCCGTTCGCAACGGCGTCCATGCCCATCCTGCGCAGGCATTCGACAGCGCCTTCGGGACCGAGCTCGATGCCGAGGAATCTGTCGCATGCGGATGAAGAAATCGTCCTGACGGAAGGCGAGAGGTCGGGGGACCTGAAAACGGAGTCCCCGTCATGCATAATGACGGACTCGATCCTTCCTCCGCGCTCGGCAAGGGCGGTGGCGACGATGTCCAACGCTCCCTTCACGGCCTTGCGGTCGTTTCCGGTCACATCGATGAAGAGGTCGTGCTTTCCCGTGGTGACGGTGGTGAGCACGCCGTTGATGATAGGCGGGAATGAAAGAACGGCACCGTTCCTGTCCAAGATGACAGGGTACTCTGGCATGCCGTCGAGGAGCTGGGCGTATGCCTTGCCCTTCTCGTTCTTCTGGAGGATCTCGGCGAGGTCCATCTCCTCGTCCATCGCCAGGGGGACGAATCTGATCGAGTGAGGCTCCGCAAGCCTGTATGTGAACGGAGACTCGACCTTGGAGAGGTCGTGGATGCCGATGGCGAGTTTGCTCCTCTTCCTTCCGATGGTTATGTGGAGCTTCTCCTGGAGCTCCATGAGCGATTTGAGGAAGTCGTCGTCGATGTCCACATCCCTGACGACTCCGCAGAGGAACCAGGGACGTACGGATTTGACGCTGCTGTCGACGAAGACCTCGACATTTGATTCTCCAACTTCGTACTTCTTCATCCCGGGCTCGATGTCCAGGAATGCACGCAGACCCCTTGCGAGACCCTCTACGCTGTAGAGGTCGGGACGGTCCGGGAAGAATTCCACGGACATCTCATCCGTTTCGCCCTCGGTCTCATGCATGTCGGCCCCGATCATGGGGATCCTGCGGACCAAGGTCTCCTGGGGGACCTTCTCCCCCAGCATCGTGCACAGGTCGCTGTACTTGAAGTTGATTACAGGCATACCTGCCCAATCTCGAAAGCCCTATTAATATGCGCGCGCGAAGCTCATCTGCCGAGCGCGGCATGCGCGCTTCCCAGCTGGCCCGCGGCCTGGGCGGCGAGGGTGGACAGTTCGCCGGCGAGGACGGTGACAGCAACGATCTCGGCGAGCTTGCGTGCCTTCCCGTCGCCTTCGCAGCCGATCATTCTGAGTGCTTCTTTCTGACAGGGGAGTCTGGTGCCTCCTCCGACAGTTCCAACCTCAACGGCGGGCATCCTGACAGATATGTACAGATCGCCGCCGACATCCTCGCAGGACACGGCGGACATGCTCGCCCCGACGACCTGTGCGGGGTCCTGTCCGGTGGCGATGTACAATGCGGCGACCATGTTTGCGGCGTGGGCATTGGCTCCGAGCGTGCCGGCAAGGCTGCTGCCCATGAGGTTCTTCCTGTAGTTCACTTCCTGAACTGCAGCGGATGTGGTGTGGAGTCTCTTCTCCACCGTCTCCTTGGGGATGAGGGCCTCTGCGACCACGGTCTTCCCTCTTCCGTTGATCATGTTGATGGCGGCAGGCTTCTTGTCGGAGCACATGTTGCCCGAGACGGATATCATGACGGCGCCGGTCTCCTTCTCGATGAGGCGGCAGACGGCCTCGGACGCTATCGTGGCCATGTTCATACCCATGGCATCCCCGGTCTCGAACGAGAACCTGAGGAACAGGCTCATTCCGTCGGGGTACATCTCGATCTTCGAGAGCTTTCCGTGGCTGGTGGTCCCGGACACCGCCTCATCGATCTTGTCGCGGTTGGAACCGACCCAGTCCATGACCTCCTTGGCATGCGCTATTCCCTTTACCCTGAGAACGGGGGCACGGGTCATCGCATCTGCGAAGACCATCGCGCGGGCTCCGCCCGCCGAGCTTATGACAGACATACCGCGCGAGATGGATGCGACCAATGCGCCCTCCGTTGTCGCCAGCGGTACGAGGAACTCGCCTTTGGCGTTCTCCCCGTCGATCTTCACGGGTCCCGCATATCCGAGGGGGATCTGTGTCGCACCGATCATGTTCTCGATGTTCTTGGAGGCGGCCTCGGGGTCGAAGGAATATCTGGAAACCATGTCCAGTTTGGTCCCTGTGAACTCCTCGGCGGCCGTACGGCGTTCATCGACATCCGCTGCGCTGTGTCCGCGGTTCTTCAGTCCGGTCTGCTCTGCCATGAACCTCCATGATTCAACACAGATAAAGAACAGTCGATGCCGAAGGCATCCTGGGATTGCTTTTTCTATTGGATTAGGTATCACAAAGCATGGAAAGCGGGCCCATGCCTGAGAGGCTTGAGAATCTCAACGAGATCATCGACAAGGCCGCCGACAGGCTCCCCAGCAGCAGGAAGCCGTCAGTGGAGAGGGAGGATTTCAGCAGGAAGCTTCTGAACGTCTTTCCTTATTTCGTTGTGACATGTCTTGTCCTGTGGGTGTTCCTCGTGTTCGCCCAGGGCGTTTTCACATTCTCCAGGCTGATCGAGGTCCTGTGCCTTCTCTTCGTGACGGGCTTCGCCATAATCGGTGTTCCGTGCACTTACTACTCCGAGAAAGGGGTGTTCAGTCTTTGGGCTGTGCTCGCGTTCACCACGCTGCTGACCTGCATACTGTGGATATCCGGCAGGATGATGGGTCAGGTGTACTATGCGGACGCAATCGTCGGTGTTCTGACGTATCTGAACATCTCCGTCTCTCCGATGATGCAGTTCGCTCTGGGCTTCGTTGGGACGCTGTGTGTCCTGTTCTTCACATCCATGGGCGTCCTGTCCGTCATATGCGGATACATGAAGCGCTACATCCCCTCGGTCCTGTTCACCATGCAGGAGCATGCAGACAAGGGCATCAGAGGGAAGTCCGAGTCCTTCTTCATGGTCCCTGACATAATAGATGTGAAGGGGGTCGTCGTGGAGCCGGTCAGAAACAGTCACAAATACGATTTCAGGACCGCATCGAGCATATCGATGTACCTGTTCCTTCTCGGACTCATGATCTCCTCGTACATCTTCCTGAACCCGCTGCTGATCAACGTCATCGGCTGGAGGACCATGCTGGCCATAATGCTGATGCTCTCCATGTTCACTCCTGCGCTTCTGCTTCCCTGGCAGATCGTCCGCGGTCTGGGGGCGAAGGTGCGCTCCGACGCTCCGAGGGATTATTACCTTTGGAAAGGGGCCAAGAACAGGCTGTTCTCGACATTCGCCACACTGGGTGCGTTCATGATGATGTTCATCCTGTCGATCTATCTGGGGAACAGCGTCATCGACATCATCAAGGTGTATGTGTCGTTCCTTCTTCCGCTTCTCGTCACTTCGATGATATACGGGACGTTCTACGCGAATTCCTTCCATGAGAACGTCCGTGATTCGATATGCGATTCGTTCGCGGAGGAGATGGGGAAGAGGGACGGGAAGAGCTGAGCTCATTCCGCGCTGCGCTTCTTCTCCTTCTTCATCCTCATGGTCTTGGACAGTACGAGGACGATGGCAAGAGTCGCCAGCGGAATGGTGGCATCGGTGACATCGCCGAGAAGCCAATATGCGGCGATCAGTCCCAATATTCCGAGGATGCCGTATCTTTTCAGTATGCCCCCGGCTCCGAGAAGGATCATGAATCCTATCAGGACCGCCCATATCAGAAGATTCACGATGATGTCCGAAGACAGGATGAGGAACGTGGTGTCCCCGACCATATCCTTGATGTATCCTGCGATGATGGAATTCACCACTATCGGTACGATGACGACGAGGATCAGTGTGAGCATCACACCTCCGATGAACGATTTCAAAGCGTCTTTTGCTCCCATCGATGCCCCGATTCACCAACTCTCACATAATGGTGTTGTGTCGTTCGCTCATTCTTTATAAAGGGATAATGTACCCCCGCTCATGTCGGATCCAGCATACGAGGCCATGTGCAAGGCGAAGAGGCAGAACGAGAGCGGGAATCCCCAGGGCGCCGTGAAGACCCTCGAGGACTATCTTTCGACCGATCCCCATAACGTAGCTCCCAGGATCCTCCTCGCAAACATCATCATCCACGGACTGAAGGACGAATCCTACGGTCTGATGCAGCTCGATATAGTGCTGGACTTGGAGCCCGAGAACATCGATGCGATGAAGGCGCTGGTTTCCGTCACATCGATGAACAAGAAGAACAACAAGGAATCCGACGAGTTGTTCAACAAGATCATCGCCTTGGAGCCTTCCGGGGACATATACAGCGAGTACGCAAGGTTCCTGAGATACCAGATGACCGATTTCAAGCGCGCCGCCGAATACTACGAGAAGGCGATCGCCACCAATCCGGGGAAGTTCGAGTACCATCAGAACTACTCCGTTCTCCTTCTGAACGATCTGAAGGACTGGCCGAAGGCCAAGCAGGAGCTGGAGATCCTTCTGGAGATGAGGCCGGGCGACCTGATGATCAGGAAGAACTACGACAAGCTGATGTCTGAGAAGTTCGACAGGAACGGCAACCCGAAGGTGAGCCTTCTGAAGAGGCTGAAGCACTGATTGTCATGCCTTGAGGAGTGTAATTCCTCATCGCTTCTTAATAATGAAAACAACGTTAACAAATTATTAATAGAGTCTGATGACTCGACGTTTCCAGAGGTAATTCTCATGGAATTGAAAGGTTCTAAGACAGAGGCGAACCTCCAGAGCGCATTCGCTGGAGAGTCCATGGCCAGGAACAAATACACTTACTACGCGTCCCAGGCCAAGAAGGAAGGATACGAGCAGATCGCCGATATCTTCCTCGAGACCGCCGAGAACGAGAGGGAGCACGCAAAGCTCTGGTTCAAGGCCCTTCACGACAACAAGGTTCCCAAGACCGTTGAGAATCTCAAGGATGCCGCATCCGGTGAGAACTACGAGCACACCACCATGTACGCCGACTTCGCCAAAGAGGCCGAGGAGGAGGGATTCACAGAGATCGCCGCACTCTTCAGGATGGTCGGAGACATCGAGAAGCACCACGAGGAGAGATACCTCGCGCTTCTGAAGAACATCGAGGACGGAATCGTCTTCAAGAAGGACAAGGTCGTCATGTGGAAATGCCGCAACTGCGGATACATCCATGTCGGAGAGGAGGCACCCGCAGTGTGCCCCGTGTGCAAGCACGCACAGTCCTTCTTCGAGGTCAGGGCCACCAACTGGTGATCCGATCTCCGCCGGATCCCCGGCGGAACAAACCTTTGACCGATGCCGGGTCCGCCGGGATATGGCGGGCCTGCATCATTTTACCATAATTTCAGAAAAAAGGGAAGAAAAGGGGCTGTCCGCCCCTGTTTGGCTCACTTGAGCCTTATGGTCTCGAGGTTGAGCGGTGCCTTCGTCTCGATTCCGAACTTCTTGTATATCGATGATGCGAGGTCGGTACACTTCCTGTCCTCTCCGTGGCCGATGATGATCTTGTCGGGCTTCGGCTCGAGGGACGAGATGTACCTCATCAGCTGCTTCCTGTCGGAGTGACCGGAGAATCCGTCCACGGTCTCCCTCTGCATGTTGATCTTGAGAGTGATCGGCCTCCCCCTCATGTTCATCGTGATCTCGGGCCTCCCCCTCTGGATGGTCCTTCCGATACTGCCCTCGGACTGGTATCCCACGAAGAGCAGCCAGTTCTTCTCGTCGTCGGCCCACTCGCGGAAGTACTCCATGACGGGTCCTCCGGACATCATACCGCTTGTGGCGAGCACGATGCAGGGGTCGGGGGAATGACAGATCTCCTCTCTCATGTCGGCGGTCTCGACCCTCTTGAACACGGGGGACAGGAACGGGTTCTCGTTCTGCTGGAAGATCTGCGTCCTGAGCTGGCTGTTGAGGTATTCGGGATATGCGGTGTGGATGGCAGTGGCCTCCCAGATCATTCCGTCCAGGTAGACGGGCATCTTGGGGATCTTGCCTGTGCGCATCAGCTCCTCGATGACGAGCATGACCTCCTGGGACCTTCCGACCGCGAAGACGGGGATCAGGACCTTTCCGCCGTGCTCGGATGCCTGCATGAGGTACTGTCCGAGCTGCTCGGAGGCATCGTTCCTGGAGGGCTGCACATCGTTGTGTCCTCCGTATGTTGATTCGATGACCAATGTCTCCAATCTGGGGAACCTGTTGGTGGCGGGGTTGAACAGCCATGTCTTCTCGTATTTCGTATCGCCGGAGAAAGCGACGTTGTGCAATCCGTCCCCGACGTGGAAGTGGGCGATGGCCGATCCGAGGATGTGTCCCGCATTGTGGAACGTCAGCCTGACATCGGGTGCGATGTCGGTGGTCTCGTTGTACTTCAGGGTGATCGTGTGGAGGATCTCCTGCCTGACATGCTGGGCTTCGTAGGGCGTCTTCTTGTTCTCCCCGAATCCGAGCTTGATGTTGTCCAGCTGGAGCAGGGCCATCAGGTCCCTTGTGGGCGGGGTGCAGTACACCGGGCCCTTGTACCCGTATTTGAACAGTGCGGGAAGCGTTCCGCAGTGGTCCAGGTGTGCGTGTGTGATGACGACCGCGTCGATGTCCGAGAGAGGCTGGATCTCCGGGATGGCGAAGTAAGGGGTGCTGTCGGAGCTCGGATCGAGTCCGCAGTCGATGAGGATCTTGCTCTCCCTGGTGGTGAGCAGGGATGCGGACCTTCCGACCTGCCTGAAACCTCCCATAGCGGTGACCCTGACCCACTGCTCCCCTTCGAGCTTGGGCCTGGCGATCCTGCGTGCGACGTATGTGAGCATGTCCTGGCGCTCGTCGTGGTTGGCCCTCATGTACCCCCTGACATCCGATACGGTCTTGGACGGTATCGGAGGAGCGCGGATGACCTTGATGTTCCATCCGGACTCCTTCCTCAGGTCTGCGAGCAGCTGTCCCTCCTTTCCGACGACCTCGGTGGGGTTGACCGCCTCTATGAGGGCCTCCCCGGTCTCCTCGATGAAGTTGATGTCGAAGATGTCCGCGGATTCGGGTATCATGGAGCGGATCTTCTCCTCGACCTTCACGGGATCCTCGAGTTTGCTCGGGTCCGGACGGATGTCGACCCTGCGGTGGATGCTCTGTGCAAGGGTCCTTGCTATGGAATCGTTTGCTGAGACCTTGTCGTAGTCGTCAGTGTACACGACCACGAGCGGTCCCTCGAACTTTACCTCTTTGATCCTGATGTCCTGAGGCATGTTCCTCTTGACATCCTCGGTGAGGTTCTCGAACAGTCTATCGACATTCATGTGAAATCCAGCTTCAATTTGGTCTGAACGGGGTCAGAAGGAAAGGGTTTGGAAAAGGGGATTGTTGAACCGATCGTCTCAGTTCGGGAAGGCGAATCCGAGGGACTCGCACCTGGACCTGATCTCGTCGGGTGAAAGTGATTCGTAGCCGTCGGGGCCAATGTAGGAGACGAGCATTCCGTCGCCTGTGCAGTTGTCCCTCCTCCTGGCGGAGTTGAGGGCGGTGATCGCTGCGTTGATTCCCTCTTCCTTGGTCATGTTCTCCTTGAACGTGGCCTCCAGGGAACCGAGTGCGAACATGCTTCCGGATCCGACGGAACAGTAGTTGTCCTCGATGTATCCTCCGGCACCGTCGATGCTGAAGATGTGTCCGCCGGTCTTGTCGTAGCCGCCGACTATGAGTCCGAGGTAGAATCCCTGGCGGATGACGCTCGCGACGAGAGTGGCCGCTGCGGTGACCGACATGGGGGAGCCCTTTTTCATCGAGTAGATGGAGATCTCGCTCTGCATGTAGCGGACCATGAGCTGTGCGTCTCCGACGACGCCTGCGATGGTCATGCCGATGTTGTCGGACAGCTGATACACCTTCTGAACATGGCTGTGGGCGATAAGATTGCCCATAGTCGCCCTCTGATCTGAGGCAAGGATCACTCCGTCCTTGAGTTTTATTCCGATTGTCGTAGTACCGGTTTTAAGAGCTTCCTCGGCTGTCATTGCTCAATCTCCTTAATGAGTTGAAAAAGGCACTGTCTCGGACTGTGCTGATTCTCCTAATGATGGAGTTATATTTAAACAGAAGGGTTGATTGAATCGGGTCTGCGAATCAACTCCATATTGTCCGGGTGATTGTCTGGATATGCTGTTGAGATGGTTGTTTCATCCTTATGCCCGTAACGGTTCTTTACTGACCTTCCGCATCTAAAGTTCGGTCCGGCAAGTGCTTTATGTCTTCGCGGACACCTTTGCTTTACCTCTTCAGGACCACCCATTGTCCGTTGCGGGTCGATCCTGTACGGTCGATGGCCCCTTTGCGTTTGAGGTCAGATATGATGCGTTCGACCGTTCTCTGTGGTACATCCGTCTTGGCGCTTATATCTGCCAAAGTGGCACCGGGGTTGGATTGCAGGATATCCATGATGCGGATCCTGAGGTCATATGGGGAATCGAAGTGTGCCTTCCCGATGTAATTTGGACGGAAGAGAGTCACTCTGACATCAATCCCACTGTTCTCCACCAGCGGCTCTTCCAGACCGTAGTCCCGGCAGGATTCGAAAATGGAACGCATGCCGTTACCCCATCCTTCGCTGATAGATGCGGCACGGAATATGCGGGATATGGACGGATTGCGGTGCGCGGAGCGTCCTTGGCATATGAGGTCTACGTTCAGTGACGAGGGTATCCCGCCCGGAGATGTTATCTCGAGGCGGTCGTCATAGAGTGCGACATAGATCGGTTTGGATGAATCAACATAGCTCCTGTGCTGTACAGCGTTGACGATTGCCTCCCTTACAGCAATCGGAGGAATCTCACACCTGTCTTCGCGATACAGTCCTTTGACCTTCCCAGATAGCCTGAGGTTCCTCTTCACGAATTGATATGCATCCTCTATCTGTTTGTAGATCGGACATGAGAAATCTGCCCTCTCGGCGAAGTCGACTTCATAATCACCCTCAAACACCGCACATCTAACCTCGGTGAATTTGAACGGGGAATCTTCGGTTAGCAGTGCATATGCGTTGGTGGCGATATCACATCCTCCGACGGTGCGTATGATGTCTGCATTGCGAAGTGCATCCTCGGTAACGGTCGCACCTCTGATGCTGGAAAGACCCTCGCATATCGATTGCGTGCGCTCTTCAGTGACTTCTGTATCGAAGTTCTGCATGGAATCGAACGCTCTGTTGGAGCCTTGGAGGTGGAGTTCGTGTATCATCGCGGGATCAGCAATGCGTGATGTGGCCCCTACTCTTATGAAGGTTCTCATCTTTTCACCGAGGTCCAGGTAGTAATATGGGCGGTTGCCACCGGGGAAGACCTCCATGATTACAACAGGTCTATTGCATACATTTTGTACAGATGTTGACAGCGGAATCGCGGGGGAACAACTGTCGCATACGGCGCTGACCATGGAATCTGCGATTCTGAATGCAGATTCTTCGGGCATACCGATCACCGTTCCTTTGTCATTCACACCTATCACAAGGACACCTCCCGATCCGTTTGCGAAAGCGATTACGGTCTTCAGCCATTTCAGGGATTCTAGTGGAAGTGAACTTTTGAATTCCACGCACATGCCTTCACCTCTGGAGATGAGTTCTTCGAGATTGTACATGATGCGATTTCTTTGTTGTAGGGATTTGAATTAACGTTTTCCGAATTCATTGCACTTTAGGCCTATTCTTGCTGCCCGGAGGCCTTCCCTTGCGCTTCTTCTCGAC
>CAKUXX010000013.1 GCA_934702355.1 uncultured Methanomassiliicoccales archaeon | reverse complement strand
ATGGTAGCGAGGGGTCGATTTGAACGACCGGTCTCCGGGTTATGAGCCCGACGGGATATCCTGGCTACCCCACCTCGCTATAATTCGTGCTAATCGGGGAGTCCTATATAAATTTTGGGTACAAAAAACACTCGATTGACGATTCTGGACATCAGAATCCGGAAATAAACACGGAATCGCAGACATCGTCCGCGACATACAAGATGATAAAGGGATCCCGGACCGGGATCACCCGGTCCGAAACATCCTCAGAACAGTTTCTTCAGGAACATCAGATCGTCGATCTTCCCTTTGACGGAGATCTTCTTCAGGACGTATGCGCGCATAGGCCTGAGTGTTCCTTCGATGAGGCCGCGGAGATTCTCCGGGGTGGTGGTCACGGTAACATCTGCCTCGGGGTCAAGGACGGGCTCGAAATAGTATATCTTGGCGTCTTTGAGCTTGAGGCAGTACTTCTCGTCTCCGAGGTCCAGATTGAATGTCTTCACCAGAGGCTCGATCTCATTCCTGAGGTTCTCGTCCTTCTCCATTTTCCTGTGGAATTTGTTGATGACTTCCTGAATCTCATCCTGCATAGTCAATGTATCACCAGTCGGTTAGCTTCGTATTGGCCTTGGCGGACAGCATCTGCCTGACGGGCTCCCATGAACATCTCACATGTTCAGGTGCTTTACCGTTCACGCGGATCCATTCCTTGATGAAGTCCATCGTGTAGTGATCGCTGGGATAGCCGCTTCCGATATTGACGCCGAATTCCTCGCGTATATCGTCCAGCATCCTGTCCCTCGTGACCTTTGCCACGATAGAGGCCGCCGATACAACAGGGTATGAATCATCCGCTTTATGTTTTGCTATAATCTCTGCGCTCGGACAGAGGGTTCCCAGCTTCCTCGAGAAAGCGGTCTCGTTCACGTCCGGACAGTCGGCATACGCTCTCGATACCTGATGGGTGTTGACGGCATCGGCGAACATGTAGAGCTCGACATCGTTGAGGGACATCTGCTTCCTTCTGTCGTCGATGTCCTTGGCAGATGCCACGACAACGGTCCATTCGGCGGAATCCACGATCTGATCGTACATCTTCTCCCTCATGCGGGGAGTGAGTTTCTTGGAATCCTTCACACCGATATCCATCAAAACCTGGTCGTTGTCTACGAAAACAGCCCCTACGACCAGCGGGCCCATGACAGACCCTCTGCCGGCCTCATCGACACCGCAGAACATCATTGCTACCTAATTAGTTGTACTTATATCTCCTTTAAGTTGATTTTGGTATACCTCATCTTATGGCATTGAAATGTGACCTGCAATACGGCAGGGGTAACGCCAGTTACAGGCTCACCCGTGTCGGTGTCAGAGGGGTGCGCAAACCCGTCCTGGTGAAAAGGGCCGGCATCGACGGTACTCTGAACAACGCTCTGAACTGCTCCATAGACATATTCGTGGACCTTCCCGCCGATCAGAAGGGATCCCACATGTCCAGGAACGTGGAGGTTCTGAACGAGGTCGTCGAGGAGAGCGTCAGGAACCCCATCACAGGCATAGAGGACATGGCCGCGGACATCTGCAAGAAGCTTCTGGTCCACCATGAATATGCCACCACGGCGGATGTCTCCATCTCGTCGGAGTACTTCCGCAGCAGCAAGACCCCTCTCGGAAGGGACACGTTCGAGATGTTCAACATCATGGCCGGAGGACACATCGTGCGCGACGGCCCGCTGACCAAGACGATCGGGGTCAGGGTGGTCGGAATGACCGCATGCCCCTGTGCACAGCAGACCGTCCGCGAGATGCTCGAGTACACCGGCGACATGCCCGTGATGTCCCACAACCAGAGGAATGTCATCACCATCGAGATGACGACATCCGAGGATATCTCGCTCGAGGCCGACGACTTGATCGACATAGCGCAGGATTCGTTCTCATCACCCACATTCGAGCTCCTCAAGAGGCCGGACGAGGGACAGGTGGTCATCAACGCCCACAGGAACACCCGCTTCGTCGAAGATGTCGTCAGAGAGGTGCTCGTAAGGATCGTCGACAGGTACGCCGATCTTCCGGATGACGTACAGGTCACGGTCAAGAGCAACTCCGAGGAGTCCATCCACAAGCACGATGCCTTTGCCGAGAGGGTCGCCACACTGGGCGAGCTCCGTGCAGAGAATCAGTGATTTCTCAAACCGATTGTATTAAAGCCCCGGGGTCACCCGGGGCAATAAAAACATAGGATATCAGTCCACTGCGGGAGGGATATCCTTCAGTTCTTCTTCGGAATACCTTCTCAGTTTCTTCTGAAGAACGGAGATGTCGCAGACATCGACGCCTTCGGGGCATTCGAGATCGTCCAGACATCCTACCCAGTAAACGACAAGTCCCGGTCCGAATATCTTCGTGTAGGGGACGAGCTGCTTCCTGGAATTGAATTTGAACTCGGTGTTGTCGCCGAACGAGGCCTTGCTCTCGACCCAGTAGATCGTGTGGCCCTCGTACTCCATGGGGTAGTCCAGGAGGCTGTCAGGGGTCTTCGTGTACTCGGTTCCGCGGAGGTCGTTCTCGGTCCTGTAGGTGATTCCCTGACCGTCGAGCCACTGATGGAGGAGGTCCTCGCCCCAGAGTCCGCGCTCGCGCTGCCTGTCGTTGGCCGCGGGGGAGTAGACGATATCCTTGGAGATCGCCTCCCTGACCTCTGCGGCCGCATCGGGGCATTCGAGTATGTCCGGGTTGTTGATGACGCTCCAGAACGTCTTCTTGCTGGTGCCGTTCTCCAGGAAGAGGAACATGGCTGTGAGGATCGGGGGGAAGCGGTACTTGTCCGCCAGCTCGACGATCGATTTCCCTTTCTTCCACTCGTTCAGCATCCTCTTGGAGTTCTGTTTGACCGTGTAGAACCTCTTCTTCACCTCGCGGCTGGTCTTCTGCGTGTATAGGCTGTCGAGCATGCGTGCGTCATACCTGTCGGAGAGCCTCTCGACGTCCGCGGGACCCTTGAGCGAGTTGTAGAGGTCCTTGTACTCTTCGTACTGCATCTGATCACAGTTTCTCGCAAAGGTCATCCACTGCCGAGAGCACGACATCCCTTACCATGGATGTCGGGGGGCAGTAGGCGTTCTCGGAACGGACGAGGAAGTCCTCGGCCGTCATGCCGTTGATAATGGCGGAGGTGAGCCAATCGATGCGACCGGTGGCCTCCTCTCCGGCGATGATCTGTGCGCCGATTATCCTGTGGGAAGTCCTGTCAGCAAGTACCTTGACCCTGAGTTCGAGTCCTCCGGGGTAGTACCTTGCGCGGGTGAGTCCGACGGCGTTGCCTTCGACGACATCGATCCCATACCAGGATGCGAGTCCCTTGGAGAGTCCGGTTCCTGCGATTTGCTTGTCCCCGATCAGACTGACCCAAGGGCTGGCGACGGGGCCGAAGAGCATCTTCCTGCCGCCTGCGGCATTGTTACCTGCCACGCGTCCCTGTTTGACGGCGGTGGATCCGAGCTGACTCATGGTGGCGCCGGGCATGACCGCGGATTCGCACTGGACGAGGTCGCCTGCGACGAATATGTCGGGGACGAGCCTTCCCCTGCGGTACGGGTTGAGCGTGGGGGCGACGATGAGTCCGTTGAGCTGTCCGACATCGAGTCCGAGGGACTTGGGGATGTCGAGGTTGGCGCGGACTCCTGTGGCGAAGATCATCACATCGCAGGGGTACTCCTGTCCCGCTGCGGTGACGGACGCGACCTTCTTGTCTCCGTTGACCGACTGGATCGGGGATTTCATGACGAACTTGATCCCCATGCCCTCGAGGTGCGCCTGCATCTCGTCGGCCATGTCCTTGTCGGCGATACGGGGGATGACCTGGTCCATCATCTCGATGATCGTGACGTCCTTCCCCATGTTCTTCAGAGAGACGGCGAGCTCGAGTCCGATGACGCCTGCTCCTCCGATGACGACGTTCTTCGCATCGGCGAGAGCGGCCTGGATGTTCTTCCCGTCCCTGACGGTCCTGACGATGAATACGTTCTCGAGGCCCGTTCCCTCTATCGGAGGTACGAACACCCTTCCGCCGGTGGCGATGACGAGTGTGTCGTAGTCGTAGGTCTTACCGTCTGCGGTCACCTGCTTCTTGTCCCCGTCGACAGCATCGACCTTTGTCTGAGTGAGCACGGTTATGTCGCGCTCCTTGGAATAGAATTCTGCATCGTGCATCACGATCTGGTCCCATCCGCTTCTGCCTTCGATGGCCCAGGGTATGGCGCAGGGGGAGTAGGCGATATCCTCATCCTCGGTGAAAACGGTGATCCGAGCCTCCTCGTCTGCATTTCTGGCAGCGGATGCGGCTGACAGTCCCGCCGCTCCCGCTCCGATTATAATGATATTTTTTGCCATATGGCTTACCTATTCCCTGTATGCTATCAGATAGATAAGGATTAGGAGGATGTGACCAGACGGCGCATCCCGCACGGCAGGGTGCGGGAACGCACTGGACAACCGTTATATCCGTCCGCAATAATCGGAGAGCCGATGAAGGACAAAAGATCACCGTCCCAGCTGGAGGCCCTCTGGAAGGAGAGCGATATGTCGGACGGTCGCAAGGTGGATGCCATGGTGGTCATCCTGCGCACGAACGGCTGTTGCTGGGTGAAGAGCGGTGGTTGCACGATGTGCGGATACCGGGAAGCATCCCTCAGCCATGTCACGGAAGAGGATCTGCTCAAGCAGCTGGACGAGGCCGTGTCCCGTTACAGAGGGGAGCAGTTCGTCAAGATATACACATCGGGCAGTTTCCTGGATGACAACGAGGTCCCCCGTTCGGTAAGGGCGAAGTTCTTCGAGGCATTCTCCGGATGCGAGCGCATCCTGTTCGAGAGCCGCCCCGAGTTCATCACCGAGGACAGCCTCAGCGATGTCCCCAAGACGGCGACTATCGCATTGGGTCTCGAGAGCTCCGATCCGGTAGTTCTGGAGCGTTCGGTCCACAAGGGATTCACCCCCGACGACATCAGGCGCGCGGGACTTCTCATCAAGAGCATGGGTCTGCATGTCAGGACGTACCTCCTGCTGAAGCCGCCGTTCATGACGGAAGCCATGGCCATGGAGGATGCTGTCAGGTCCGCAAGGTTCGCGGACGAGTTCTCCGACGAGATCTCGATCAACCCCCTGAACGTCCAGAGGGCAACGTACGTCGAGAGGCTGTGGAAGCGCGGGGAGTTCAGATCGCCTTGGATATGGTCCCTCATCGAAGTGTTCAAAGAACTGTCTGGCACAGTTGGATCGAGGCTCATGTCGTCCCCTTCGGGAGGCGGGGCCATGAGAGGCGTCCACAACTGCGGCGAATGCGACAAGGCGGCCCTGGATGCCGTGGAGAAGTTCAGCTTCACGCAGAACGTCGACAATCTCAAAGTCGATTGCGCATGCAGAGCCAGATGGAAGGATTACATTGAGTCTGAGCGCATTCTCGGATCACCGGCCGACCTCGACCGCGACTTCGAGAACGAGCTCGTCCTGAGGATGTGATGGTATGGAGTACGACATCAAGAGAGGTTGGTTCAAGAACATCGAGGGGGATCTCCTCGAGAAGATGATGGCCGAGGTATTCGGCAACGTGAAGGTCGACGGGGACGTGCTCGTTTCGTCCTACGGTGTCCTCGACAGGATCGAGGTGAAGGTCCTCGCAAAGGACAAGCTCGACATCACGACCGTGAACAAGGCCGGAGGGGACATGGGCGACGATGCGATCCTCGACAGCAAGAGGAAGCTCAACGCCTTCGCCGAGAAGGCCACGGGATTCGATGCGAAGGCCCGTATGAAGAGGGCTCAGAAGAAGGCCAAGGAAGGAACCCTCTGAAAAACGCTTTCTCCTTTAGATTTTTATTACCCCGCGTCTAACAATATTATAGACGCGAGGGTAAGTTTAAATATAAGACCCCTATACCAACATTTAGATTGGACATAATAGTGTCCGACCAGACGCATCGGGCAATGCGCATCGCAACCCATGTCTGTCCCGTTTCCTAAGGGTTTCTTGGGGCTAATTCGGCGTCACGGTCGGAGCATTAAGACGTTCGTCTGATAAATCGCGAGGTTAGCGAAGAGACCCTCGCAGGTATGTGTAAGATATGCCGCAAAGAAGACGTCCTAAGAGAGGATCCAGGGCATACGGCCCTAGGAAGAGAGCGCAGTCTCAGACACCCAGGCTTGACTCCTGGCCCGAGATCAGCGGTAGCCCTAAGATTCAGGGCTTCGCCGGATACAAGGCCGGAATGACCCACGCGTTCGTTGTTGACAAGAGGGTCAAGAGCACGACTTCCGGAATGGAAGTCCAGGTGCCCGTCACTGTGGTCGAAGTTCCTCCTATGAAGGTCGCTGCAGTCAGGTTCTACGAGAGCAGCATCCTCGGTCTCAAGACCGCAGGTGAGGTCTGGGCAAAAGATCTGGACCAGCTCCTCGGAAAACGCCTCAGCGTTCCCAAGAACCACGACGAGTCGACATTCGCAAAGTACGACGGACTGGACATCGAGGATGTACGCATTCTCGCCTACACCCAGCCCAAGATGGTTTCCGGAGTCCCCAAGAAGGTCCCGGACCTCATGGAGCTGAGGATCGGAGGAGGAACCATCGACGAGAGGGTCGCTTACGCCAAGCAGATCCTCGGAACCGAGGTCAACTTCACCGATTTCGTGGCCGAGGGCGCACTGACAGATGTCATCGCCGTCACGAAAGGAAAGGGATTCCAGGGTGTTACCAAGCGCTGGGGTGTCAAGCTCCTGTCCCACAGGAACAGCAAGCACCGCCGCGGAATCGGTAACCTGGGACCCAAGAGACCTGGATACGTCAGGTCCACAGTACCCGGATCCGGTCAGATGGGATACCACCAGAGGACCGAGTTCAACAAGAAGATCATCAAGGTCGGCACAGAGGGTTCCGAGATCACGCCCAAGGGCGGATTCCTCAACTACGGTGAGGTAAGGAACACCTACGTACTGGTGCACGGATCTGTCCCCGGGCCCACAAAGAGGCTCATCAGATTCAGAGATGCCACCAGGATGCCCAGAGGAGCCGACACCGAGGCCGTCGACGTCACATACGTTTCGACCGAGTCAAAGCAGGGGGCATGAGTAAATGGCACAGACCAATGTTTATTCTGTTAAAGGAGGAGTCTCCGGAACAGTGGATGTCCCCGCTGCGTTCGAGACACCCTACAGGCCCGACATAATCAAGAAGGCAGTCCTGGCCGCCGCAGCAAACAGCAGGCAGCCCTACGGACCCGCCGAGGGTTCTGGAATGAGGCACTCCGTCAGCACCTGGGGTAAGGGTAGGGGAACCGCCCGTGTCCAGAGGGTCCACGACGGAAGGAAGGCCACAGAGTCTCCCAACAACGTCTCCGGTAGGAGGGCACACCCGCCACGCCCGGAGAGGGTTTGGGCTCAGAAGGTCAACAAGAAAGAGCTCAAGATCGCTCGCCAGTCCGCTCTGGCCGCAACAGCCTGCGCTGAGTGCGTCAAAGCCCGCGGACACCAGTTCGACGATTCCGTTTCCTTCCCCATCGTGGTCGAGGACGCAGTCACCGAGCTGAAGGCAACATCCGAGGTCGTCGAGCTCTTCGAGAAGATCGGAATCGGATATGATGTAGAGCGCGCCAAGGACGGACGCAAGATCCGCGCCGGAAGGGGAAAGATGAGGAACAGAAAGTACCGCACCCCCGTCTCCGTTCTCATCGTCGTCGCAGACGAGGAGAGGAACTCACCCATCTTCAAGAGCGCATCCAACATACCCGGAGTGACAGTCGAGGAAGTCAAGACACTCAACACCAGTGTTCTCGCCCCCGGTGGAGACGCAGGAAGGCTCACTGTCTACACCAAGTCTGCCATCGACGCAATAGGAGGATGGACACAATGAAGCAGAGCGACGTTCTCATCAAGCCGTACGTCACCGAGAAATCGATGAACCACATGGCAGGCACGCCTACTCAGAAGTACAAGGACGGTAACAAGATCGAGTTCCTCGTTCACAGGAACGCTGACAAGCTCCTTGTCAAGACCGTCTTCGAGGAGCGCTTCGAAGTCAAGGTCGAGAAGGTCTGGATAAGGATCCAGAAGGACGGAAAGCACGCCATCATCAAGCTCGCGGACGGATATTCCGCAGAGGATGTTGGATCGAGAGTCGGAGTCTTCTGAGGTGAGTGATTATGGGTAAAAGATTGATCCCACAGAGGAGGGGCCGCGGAACATCCCTGTACCGCTCCCCCAGCCACAGGCACGTCGACGATGTCAGGCTTCCTGCATTCAACGAGGGAACAGCCGTCATCAAAGACCTGATCCAGGCACCCGGAAGGACATGCCCCCTGGCAGTCCTTGACATGAACGGAAAGACCGACTACCAGCTGGCCGTCGAGGGAACGAAGGTCGGACAGACCATCGTCATCGGTGGAACAGCCGTTGTCGCAGGTAACATCACACAGCTCTCCAAGATTCCCGAGGGAACCCTCGTCCACAACGTCGAGGCAAGGCCCGGAGACGGAGGAAAGTTCATCAAGACCGCCGGATCGTCCGGAACCGTCGTCTCCAGGGGAGAGAAGGTCATGGTCCTGATGCCTTCCGGAGAGATCAAAGAGTTCAGCGCTGACTGCCGCGCAGTCATCGGAGTCGTCGCCGGAGGCGGAAGGGGAGACAAGCCCCTTGCAAAGGCCGGAAAGAACGTACTCACCCTCAGGTCCAGGTCTACAGCACCTTTCAAGACCAAGGGAGTCGCAATGAACCCTGTCGACCACCCTCACGGTGGTGGAAGCCACGCTCACGTGGGTGGACCTAACTGTCAGAAGAGGACCGCATCGCCCGGTCAGAAGGTAGGTTTCCTGCCTCCTAAGAAGAAAGTTAAGAAGTGATTGCAATGGCAAAGAAGATTATTGCAGGATCGGCAAAGGCCTCGAGGAGGAAATCCAGGAAGAAGGCGTCGGCAATCCAGGCGAGGAGGAAGAAAGAGTTCCTCTACCGCGGCTACACAATGGAGCAGCTCCTGGAGATGCCTTTCGAAGAGTTCCTCGACCTCCTGCCCTCCAGGGCCAGAAGGACATACACCCGCGGCCTCAACTATGAGCAGCAGCTCGTGTTCGACAAACTGAAGAACACCGATGGACCCGTCAGGACCCACCGCAGGGACCTCCCCATCATTCCCCAGTTCGTCGGAAAGACCGTCAGCATCTACAACGGTCACGAATTCAAAGACGTAGAGATCAAGCCCGAGATGATCGGTTGCTTCCTCGGAGAGTTCGTTCTCACCAGGAAGGCCCCGCAGCACTCCGGACCCGGAGTCGGTGCAACCAGGTCCTCGAAGTTCATGCCGCTGAAGTGAGGTGTAAAACATGGTATCAGGATACACAGCAACAGCGGATCCCGACACAACCGCAAAGGCCCTTGGAAAGGAGATGCCTGTCTCCCCCAAGTTCGCCCGCGAGGTCGCCGGAATGATCCGTGGCATGAAAGTAGAGGCCGCCCAGAAAGCTCTGGAAGAGGTCATCGACAAGAAGAAGGCCGTCCCCCTCAAGAGATACAACAAGCGTGTCTCCCACAAGGCCGGTGTCGGTCCCGGAAGGTACCCCGTGAAGGCTGCCACAGCCATTCTCGGAGTCCTCAACAGCGCCGCTTCGAACGCCGAGTACAAGGGACTCGACGTCTCGAACATGGCCATCGCCACTATCTCCGTCGCCAGGGGACGCGTCATTCCCGGGCACATGCCCAGGGCACACGGACGTGCCACCCAGTGGAACCAGGAGACCGTGAATCTCGAGATCATCATCCAGGAGGTTGAGTGATATGGCATCTGAGAGGAAATTCGTAGCTGAGAACATCCGCAGGGTGCTCCTCAAGGAGTACCTGATGAAGGAGGTCAGCCGTGCGGGATTCGGAGGACTTGACGTCCAGAGGACCCCCATGGGAACCCGTGTCATCCTCACCACCGAGAGGCCCGGGCTCGTCATCGGAAGGCGCGGACAGACCATCAAGAACCTGACCGCTGTCATCGAGGACCGTTTCGGTTTCGAGAACCCCCAGATCGAGGTTCAGGAAGTCGAGAACGCAAGCCTCAACGCACAGATCATGGCTGAGAAGCTCGCCTTCTCCCTCGAGAGGGGATGGCACTTCCGCAGAGCCGGCCACTCCACAGTCCGCAGGATCATGGACGCCGGTGCCCGTGGATGCCACATTATCGTCGCCGGTAAGCTCACCGGACAGAGGCACAGGACCGAGAAATTCAAAGAGGGTAACATCAAGTTCTGCGGTGACACCAAAGCCGAGTTCATGGACCACGGATACGCGGTCGCGAAACTCAAGATGGGAGTCATCGGGGTGACCGTCGAGATCATGTCGAAGGAAGCCAAGATGCCCGCAGACATCAGTGTCCTGAACAAGACCGAGGCAGCCGCCGTGCTCCCCGATCTGTTCAACGCACCCGCCCCGGCAGTCGAGGCAGTCGACAGCGTCGCAGAGGAGGCTCAGTGATGGCCGCACTCAAGACCGCAGACATCAGGAACATGAGCGTCGAAGAGCGCAACCAGAAGCTCAAAGAGTTGCGCGACGAGCTCATGCACGAGAGGGGAGTCTCCGCCATGGGTGGAGCACCCTCCAGCCCCGGCGCAATCCGCGCCCTCAGGCTGAACATCGCGCGCATCCTGACCGTCCAGAAGGAGGAGGAAGAGATCTGATGGCCGAGATCTGCCCAGTATGCGGATTACCTAAGGAACTGTGCATGTGCGAGGAGATCGCACGTGAGCAGCAGACCGTAAGGATCTCGATTGACAGCCGCAGATACGGCAAGACCGTTACCGTGATCGACGGAATCGATGAGAATGACATCGACATCGGAGATCTCGCCAAGCAGCTGAAGAACAAGTGCGCCGCCGGCGGAACCTGCAAAGACGGGCGCATAGAACTCCAGGGTGACCACAAGAAGAGGGTCAAAGTAGTCCTGGAGGAAATGGGATTCCGCACCGAGGTCAGATGAGAGATAATCTCTTCGCGAAATCTGAGTTCATTGGATTGGACGTGGAAGTGCTGTCTGCACCATTCTCCGGCATTGCCGGAAAAGTGGTCGACGAAACGAAAAACACGTTTACCATCGAATCGGCCGGAACTGAGAGAATGGTACCCAAACCAGGCAATGAGTTCAGGTTCGCATGCGAAGGCAGAATAATCGACATCAAAGGATCAGAGATATTGCACCGACCAGAGGACAGAATCAAGAAGGTTAGGTGAAGAAATGACAGCAGAAATCAGAGATATCGGAATCGACGTCGTCCCCCCGAAAGCGGAATGCAACGACCCCAACTGCCCGTTCCACGGCAGCCTGCCGGTCAGGGGACAGATTATTGATGGTGTTGTCTCGACAGTCAAGATGAACAAATCCGTCGTCGTCGAGCGCAACTACATGAGATACCAGCCCAAGTACGAGAGATACGAGAAGAGGAGCAACAGGTACTCCGCACACGCCCCCGCATGCCTCGGCCTCAAGGTCGGGGACAGGGTGAGGATCGCAGAGTGCCGCCCTATCTCCAAGACCGTGTCCTTCGTCGTAGTCGAGAAGGTGGAGTGAGATGAAGGGAATCTCCGGAAACCAGACCAGGGGTCTTCAGAACGGCTCCAGGCTCACCGTCATCGACAACACGGGAGCGAAAGAGATCGAGATCATCACCGTGCCCGGATACCACGGCGTTGCCAGGAGGGTCCCCTCCGCAGGCGTCGGGGATCTGGTCATCGCTTCGGTCAAGAAGGGAACACCCCAGATGAGGAGGCAGATCGTCTTCGCAGTCATCGTCCGTCAGAGGCGCCCCATGAGGAGGCCCGATGGAACGATGGTCTACTTCGAGGACAACGCCGCAGTCATCACGACCGAGACCGGTGAGACCAAAGGAACTGACATCAAAGGACCCGTTGCAAGGGAAGCCGCCGAGAGGTGGCCCCGTGTTTCCGCAACAGCGTCCACGATCGTGTGAGGTGTAAGAAATGGCAGCAAGCAGCAAAGCAAGGGTTCAGAGGAAGAACCAGGCCAATGCATCCTCCCACGTGAAGAGGAAGATGCTCTCCGCACACCTGAGCAGCGACCTCCGCGAGAAATACGGAGTCCGCACCGCCAGGGTCTGCAAAGGCGACACAGTCATCGTCGTCCGCGGAAACGAGGAGATCAGGAACATCGAGGGAAAGGTCGTCGACGTCTACACCAAGACCGGCCGCGTTTCCATCGAGGGAATCACCATCAAGCAGGCGGATGGAACTGCCAAAGAGCGTCCCATCCACGCTTCCAACCTCGTTATCACCAAGCTGAACACCGAGGACAGCTGGAGGGTCGACTCCCTTTCCAAGAAGGAGGCTAAAGAATGAGCGATCACATGAAGAGACTGGCAGCACCCAGGACATGGCCTCTGAAGAGGAAGGTCAACATCTGGGTCGCCAAACAGACTGCCGGTGCACACAGCATCGAGCAGTCCATGCCCGCAGTCACCGTCCTCAGGGACATGGTCTGCGCATGCGACACGGCCAGAGAGGCCAAGAGGATCATCGGAAACCGTGAGATGTTCGTTGACGGCAAGGCAGTCAAGAACCCCAAGGCTCCCGTAGGATTCATGGATGTCATCACCATCCCCAAGATGAACCTGGCATTCAGGATGCTCCTCACCGACAAGGGAAAGCTGACACTCGTGCCCATCGAGGGTGACGAGGTCAACTGGGAGATCTGCAAGATCATGGACAAGACCGTCATCAAAGGCGGAAAGATCCAGCTGAACCTCAGCAGCGGAAGGAACATCGTCCTCGACAAGAACGACTACAAATGCGGCGACTCTCTGAAGGTCGCCTTCGACGGCCAGAAGATCCTGGACCACTACTCCATGGCTGAGGGCGCTTCCGTCTTCATCTCCGAGGGATCCCAGGCAGGAGCCGTCAAGACAATCAAGTCACTGGAGGTCATCCGCGGCCCCGCTCCGAACATCGTCCTGTTCACCGACGGCACACAGACAGTTGTCTCCAACTGTTTCGTCATCGGCGCCCAGGCCCCCGCAATCAAACTCCCGGAGGCTTCTGAATGAACGCCATGAGGGAAGTCCGCGTGGACAAGGTCGTCGTCAACATCGGTGTCGGCGAGGCCGGAGAGAGGCTCGTCAAAGCCCAGAAGGTCCTTGAGATGGTCACCGGACAGACATCTGTCGAGACCATCTCCAAGACTGTCAACAGGGATCTCGGAATCCGTAAGGGAATGCCCCTCGGATGCAAGGTCACCCTTCGCGGGGAGACCGCCGAGAACTTCCTCAGGCAGGCCCTGACCATCAGGGAGATGCGTGTCCCCGAATACTCCTTCGACAAAGAGGGAAACATGTCATTCGGTATCTCCGACTACACAGATTTCGAGGGTATGAAATACGACCCCGAGATAGGTATCTTCGGAATGGACATCAGCGTCGTTCTGAGGAGGCCTGGAAACAGGATTACTCAGAGGGCACTCCTTAAAAGGAGGGTCCCCATGAAGCACCGCGTCGACCGCGACGAGGCGATCCAGTACATGAAAGACAAATTTGAGGTTGAGGTGGTCCAATGAAGCCCAAGAAGCAGTTCGGAAGATCTGTAGGATGCACACGCTGCGGACGCAGGAGAGGAATCATAAGGAGGTACGGGATGCACCTGTGCCGCCAGTGCTTCAGGGATATGGCCCCGGAACTCGGATTCAAGAAGTATTCGTGAGGTGTCATAAATGCAGAGCGATCCACTCAACGACGCCATGTGCGTCATCAAGAACGCCGCACTCAACGGAAAGAGCGAGTGCATGATCCAGCCCTCGTCCAAACTCATCGGACGCGTGCTCAAGGTCATGCAGGACCGCGGCTACGTAAGCCAGTTCGAGTACGTAGAGGACGGAAAAGCCGGTAAGTTCCGCGTAATGCTGGACGGTACCATAAACAATTGCGGAGTGATTAAGCCCAGGACCTCTGTGAAAGTCGCAGAGGTCGAGAAGTACGAAGCGAGGTTCCTTCCCGCCCAGGACTTCGGTCTCTTGATCATGTCCACCACAGCAGGAGTCATCACCCAGGACCGTGCAAAAGAGCTCGGAATCGGGGGAAAACTCCTGGCATATGTCTATTGAGGAATAAAGATGACAATAGCAGGGAAAATCGAAAGCACCATCGCTATCCCCGCGGGGGTCACCGTTACCTACGACGGAAACGTCATGAAGGTCAACGGCCCCAGGGGAGAACTTAGCAGAAACTTCGCGCACCCTAACATCGCAATTGCCGTCGGAGAAGAAGGCGTCAGCGTCAGCTGCGAGTATCCGAGGATCAAAGACAAGGCGATGGTTGGAACCTACGTAGCTCACGTCAGGAACATGATAAAGGGCGTTACAGTCGGGTTCACATACCACCTTAAGATTGTATTCTCCCACTTCCCGATGAAAGTCACCGTCAAGGGTGACCGCGTGGAGATCAACAACTACATGGGAGGCCACGCCCCCCGCTACGCGGACATCATGAAGGGCTGCACCGTGAAGATCAGCGGACAGGACGTTACAGTTGAAGGAAACGACATCGAGGCCTGCGGACAGACCGCAGCCAACCTCGAGAGGGCGACATCCAGGCTCGGATTCGACAAGAGGACGTTCCAGGATGGAATTTACATCGTCCAGAAATCGCACAAGGTGAAAGAATGACCGTTAAAGCGCTCACAGACCTCCAGGGTCTGAAGGACAACAATGTCGAGGAGCTGAAGACCATCGGCATCAACAATGTCGCCGAGCTCGCCGAGGCGATCAACGACGACACCAAGGTCAAAGAGGTCATCAAGACCCTTTCCGGAGTCGGTCCCAAGACCGTCAACACCTGGAAGGCCGCACTCGCAGAGACCGAGATCGTCGCCGATGAGGCTCCCGCAGCCGAGATCGTCGCCGATGCAGAGGCCGGCGAGTATGTCGTCAAAGCGAAGCCTGAGCTGGACGATGAGACCGTGGATGCTCTTGCCAAGAGGGCGATGATCTCCGGAAGGAGGCCCGCTTTCAAGAGGCAGGAGTGGTTCAGATACTCCAAGCTCGGTGAGAAGTGGAGGAAACCCAAGGGTATCCACTCCAAGATGAAGAGGCAGCTCAAGAGGCGCCCCCCGATGGTCGACATCGGATTCAGGGGACCCATCGCGGCCAGGGACCTGCACCCCTCGGGATTCGAGGAGGTCCTCGTCTACAACGTCGATGGACTCGAGGGCATCGACCCCAAGAAGCAGGCGGTCCGTATCGGCGGAACCGTCGGAACCAAAAAGAGGATCGCAATCGAGGACAGGGCCGACGAGCTCGGAATCAGGGTCCTCAACAGGATGGTGTGATCATGGCAGACCTGAGAAACCAGAGAAGAATGGCCGCCGAGATCCTCAAGTGCGGTGAGAACAGGGTTTGGATGAACCCTGAGAGGCTCGATGAAGTCGAGGAGTGCATCACACGCGCGGACATCCGTACCGCCGTCGCTTCCGGAATCATCAAAGCCAAGCCGAAGAACGGAACCTCCAGGGGAAGGACCAGATACGTCGCCGGTCAGAAGGCCGACGGAAAGAGGAAGGGACCCGGATCCAGGAAGGGAACCGCAAATGCACGTGTTCGCGACAAGGAGCGCTGGATGGCCACCATCAGGCCTATCCGTGACGAGCTCAAGACACTCAGGGACGAGGGACAGATCTCTCCTTCCGTCTACAGGCTCTACTACAGGAAGGCCAAGGGAGGCATGTTCAAGTCCCGCAGGCACCTTAAGCAGCACATGACCGCAGCCGGACACCTGAAAGAGGAGGAGATCTGATGGCAACCGGACCTAGATACAAAGTAGCATTCCGCAGAAGAAGAGAGAACCGCACTGACTATTACGCCCGCCGCAGACTCCTCAGGAGCCAGGAGGCCAGGGCCATCGTCAGGAGATCCAACAAGAACATCACCATCCAGTTCGCCGAGTTCGGCATGGAGGGTGACAGCGTCATCGTGGCCGCGAGCACGAAAGAGCTCAAGGGAATGGGCTGGACCCACTCCTGCTCCTCCATACCCGCAGCCTACCTTGTCGGATACCTTGCCGGACAGAAAGCGGTCAAGGCAGGAATCGAGTATGCGGTGCTCGACATCGGCATGCAGAAGGTGCAGCACGGCGGAGTCCTCTTCGCAACTGTCGCCGGAATGTGCGATGCCGGACTCGAGGTGCCCCACGGAGAGGACGTCCTCCCCGACGAGGACAGGATCCTCGGAAAGCACATCGATGAGAGCATCGAGGCTGACCTGAACAGCCTCAAAGAGAAGATGGAGGCTGAGTAAAATGGCTGACTGGGTTCCTAAGACAAGGCTCGGACAGATGGTCCTCAACGGAGAGATCACCACCATGAGCGACGCCCTCGCCACCAAACTGCCCCTCCGTGAGCCCGAGATCGTGGACATCCTCCTCCCGGACCTGAAAGACGAGGTCATCGACCTCAACATGGTCCAGAGGATGACCGATTCCGGAAGGAGGGTCAGGTTCGCTGTCACATGCATCGTCGGAAACGGCGATGGATTCATCGGCATCGGCAGGGCCAAGGGAAAAGAGGTCGGACCTTCAATCAAGAAGGCTATCGACAACGCGAAGTTGAACATGATCGAGATCAAGAGGGGATGCGGATCCTGGCAGTGCGGATGCGGTCAGGCACACAGCCTTCCCTTCGAGGTCGTCGGATCCACTGGATCCGTTACCGTTTCCCTGAAACCCGCACCCCGCGGAGTGTCCCTGGCAGTCGGAGACGTCGCCAAGAGTCTGCTGACCCTTGCCGGTGTCCGCGATGCATGGGGATTCGCCAGAGGAAACACCAAGACCAAGGTCAACTACGCCATGGCAACCTTCGAGGCACTCAAGATGACCTCTCGCATGAGGGTCACTGACGAGCAGTGCAAGAACCTGAACATCGTCTCCGGTCCCACAGGCATCACGTATGCCGAGACCGAGGCCAACGAGGAGGAGTGAAGATGGCATACGCAGTCATTCGTGTACGTGGACAGCCCGATGTCAACCGCGACATCGAGTTCACCATGGGACTCCTCGGTCTCAACAGGGTCAACCACTGTGTGATCGTACCTGAGAACGCTTCCACCAAGGGAATGCTCCAGGTCGTCAAGGACTACTGCACCTGGGGAGAGGTCAACCAGGAGACTCTCGCCGCCATGATCCGCGCCCGCGGAAAGCTCATCGGCGACAGGGAGATCACCGACGACTACCTCAAGGACAAGTCCGAGTTCGCCAGTGTGGACGATATGGCTAAGGCCATCATCGAGAACAACTACAGGATGAAGGATGTTGAAGAGGCAAAGCCCGTCTTCCGCCTGCACCCGCCCGTTAAGGGATACGAGGGCAACAAGCGCTCGTTCCAGAACGGCGGAGCTCTCGGATACAGGGGAGAGGCCATCAACGATCTCATCAACAGGATGCTTTGAGGTGAGGAGATGCCTAGCAGAACCAAGAAATTCAGGGGATACAGGACTCACGGACGCGGAAAGAAGTCCGGTCGTGGAGCAGGTATCATCGGTGGACACGGTATGGCCGGATACGGCAAGACCGGAAAGATCGGTATGCTCAAGAACGACCGCGACTACTTCGGCCGTCACGGATTCAAGAGACCCCAGTGCATGGTTGTCGCCAACCGCACTATAAACGTCAGCGAGCTGGCAGAGCAGATCGAGAGGTTCGTCTCGATGGGCTTCGCCACCAAAGAGGGAGACGCGTACAACGTCAACCTCACAGAAGCTGGCATCGACAAACTGCTCGGTACAGGCAACATCGATGTGGCAGTCAACGTGACTGTCGCAGAGGCCTCTGAGAAGGCCCGCGAGAAGGTTGCCGCAGCCGGCGGTTCCGTCGTAGAGTGAAGAAAAAACTAAGGAGAGGTAATGATGGAAGATACACCAAGCCTGTTGTTCAAGGTAAAGCCCTTGTCCGACAGGCTCCCCTCCGTCAAACGTCCCGAAGGGCACGTGCACTTCAGGACTAAGATGATGTGGGTAATTGTCATATTGGTACTCTATTTCGTTATGACGAATGTGTACCTGTATGGCCTGGACAGCGAGAAATCGCTGGACCTGTTCGCACAGTACAGGACCATTATGGCAGGAGCATCCGGATCCCTGCTGCAGCTCGGTATCGGACCGATCGTCACAGCATCGATCATAATGCAGCTCTTCGTTGGTGCGAAGATCATCAAACTCGACCTCTCCAAGCGTGAGGACAAGGCTTGCTACCAGTCAGTCCTCAAGCTCCTGGTTATCGTAATGATCGTCTTTGAGGCGATCCCCCAGGTTTTCGGCTACCTCGTACCCTCGAGCGGAGCCGAAAACCTCCTGGGGAGCGGTGGAGCGAAGATCCTTCTGATCGCCCAGCTCTTCGCGGGTTCGTACATCATTTTCATGATGGACGAGGTCGTGTCCAAATGGGGAATTGGAAGCGGAATCTCGCTCTTCATCGCCGCCGGAGTGGCACAGGCACTGTTCACAGGTGCTCTCAACTGGAATCCGATTGACGCATCGGCTGCCATGAGCATCGAAAACCCGCCTGGCGGAACGATACCCAGGGCTCTCTACTATGTGTTCACACTCTCACCTCAGGAGATGGCCAACGGAGGATATGAGGCGCTGTTCATCGGAGGATCCAATCCGGTGATCGCCCTTGTCGGTACGCTCGTCATCTTCTTCCTGGTCGCATACCTGGAATCCACAAGGATCGAACTTCCCCTGTCTCACGGTAATGCCAGGGGTGCAAGGGGAAGGTATCCGATCAAGCTGATGTACGCAAGCAACATCCCGGTCATCCTGATGTCCTCCCTGCTGGCCATCGTGAGCATGGTTACCCTGCTCCTGTACAGCAACAGCTTCCTCAGCGGAATACCTCTGCTGGGCGGCAACGAGTTCATCGGATACTTCGAGGAAGGCTCCACGTACGCAGCCGGCGGTATCGCATGGTACCTGTCCGCACCTCAGGGTATAGTCGGATGGCTGATGCCCATACTGGATCCCACAACATACGGCAACGGACACAATGCAATCCAGAATCTGGCCCACATCTGCATCTACTTCACAGTGATGATCATGGGTTCGATTCTGTTCGCTAAGTTCTGGGTCGAGACAACTAACCTCGGTCCCGAATCCGTCGCGAACCAGATCCAGAGGAGCGGAATGCAGATCCCCGGATTCCGTCGTGACCCCCGTGTCCTGAAGCGTGTCCTCGAGAGATACATCCCGACGATCACGATCATGTCAGGAGCCATGGTTGGAGCACTCGCAGCCTTCGCAGACTGCGTTGGAACCACAGGTAACGCCAGCGGAACCGGAGTGCTTCTGTGTGTCGGTATCATCATCCACTTCTACGAGGCCATGGGCCGCGAGCAGATGATGGAGATGAACCCCGTCATGAGGGGATTCTTCGGATCGGAGTGATGAGCAATGCCCAATCCAGGCAGTCCTCAGAGCATGCAGCAGATGCAGCAGCAGGCTCCGCCCATGTCGAGCAAGACCATGTTCGGCATGCTGGCGGTCATGATGGTCATGATGATCGTCATGACCTTCAGGGCCCAGATCGGTTCTGCCCTCGATGTGGTGTTCAAATACATCGCATTCGACGGGAAGGACCCCGTTCTGACCCTGGTGATCGCAGGTCTGATCATGATCACCGTCAGTACGGTGGTCAGGAGTCTAATGTCCGACCCCATCAAGATGGCTAGGAATCAGCAGATCCAGAGCGATTTCAACAAGGAGTTCCGTCAGGCGAGGATTGAGAACAATCTGTTCAAGATGAAGAAGCTCCAGGAGATGCAGCCTCAGATCATGGCCATGTCCATGGAGGCAAGCACACAGCAGATGAAGGTCATGCCCATCAGCATGATCGTCCTGCTGCCCGTGTACGCATGGGTCTGGTTCTTCATCAACCCTGAGAGCGCAGGCGGAGGTACATACTTCGCCGAGGGTATGGCCGTCGCACACATCCCGTGGGCCGAGAGCTTTGACTTGAACACGTATCTGATGGGATTCTTCCCTGCATGGATTATCATCTATACCATGGTGAGTATGCCTATCGGACAGATTGAGAACAGGCTGCTGAGATTCATCTTCCTCAAGAAGCACCTCAGAGAGCTTGATCTCGAAGTCAAGAGAGCTGAGATCGAATGAGAATAACCATCAGCGGTCCGCCCGGTTCGGGAAAGACGACCGCCTGCAGCAAACTTTCGGAGGTATTGGGCCTCGATGCGGTAGTGTTCGGGAAGATCTTCCGTGAACTTGCTGCAGAAAAAAACCTTTCATTGGGAGAGCTCGGAGCGATTGCCGAGAACGATCCTTCCATCGATCGCATGATCGACAGCAGGATCCTGGAGATCGCACGGGCCCATCCCGATATAATCCTCGAATCCAGGCTTTCAGCCTATATGCTGTCCCGTCACAGCATCCCTGCTTTCAGGATCCTTCTGGAAGCCAGTCCCGAGGTCCGTATGGCACGCGTCGGGGTCCGTGAGGGGGAGTCGCTCGAGGAGGCGACGGCCAAGACAGTTGAGCGTCAGCAGTCCGAGGCCAAACGCTACATGAAATACTACGGGATCGACATCAACGACCGCAGCGTCTACGATCTGGTCGTGAACACCGACAACATGACTCCCGATCAGGTCATCGAGCTGATCCTCGAGAAGGTGCGTGACTGGGATGCTGGTCAAAGATCCTGATGCAATCCCTGACAAGTGGGGTTGCAGACCTTCCGACCGTCCTTTGGGAGAGCTCCTGAAGGGCGGTGTCATCATTCTTGACAAACCTGCCGGTCCGACCTCTCATCAGGCTACCGCGTGGGTGCGTGATGCGCTTCACTGTTCCAAAGTGGGTCACGGCGGTACTTTGGACCCATACGTCAGCGGAGTCCTTCCTATAACCCTCGGAAAGGCGGTCCGCTTGACCGACGTCGTTCTTTCGTCGGATAAGGAGTACATCTGTCTGATGCACATCCATGCCGACCGTCCCGAATCGAGGATCAGGGAGGTGATGTCCCGTTTCGTAGGGAAGATCTATCAGCTTCCTCCGGTCCGTTCGGCGGTCAAAAGGCAGCTCCGCATCAGGACCATCCACGAACTGGAGATCCTGGATATCTCCGGACGCGACATCCTGTTCAGGATCCACTGCGACGCGGGGACGTATGTCCGTACGCTCTGTGTCGATATCGGGGATCTGCTGGGATGCGGTGCTAACATGGTTGAGCTCAGACGTTCCCGTTCTGGCAAGATGACCGAGTCCCGTGCTCATACTCTGCAGGACATCCGCGATGCCTATGTGTTCTGGCAGCAGAACGGCAGGGGCGAATGGCTCAGGAGCTTCATCCTTCCGATGGAGGTCCTTGTGGAACCGCTTCCAAAGGTCGTTGTCAAGGCTACCGCGGTCGATGCGATATGTCACGGTGCAGATCTCAACATCGTCGGTGTCCACATGATCGACGAGGACATCCGTAAGAATGCCCTGGTCGCCATGATGACCGCCCGCGGAGAGCTCATAGCCTTGGGAAGGATGGCGATGTCCACGCAGAAGATCATGGATTCCAAACACGGGGTGGCAGTCGAGACCACACGCGTCTTCATGGATCCGGGTCATTATCCTCGCATGTGGAAGTATTCCACGGATATCAAGGAGCTTCGCGGAGAGCCTGTCTTCCCCGAGTGACCGTCAATACTTCTTCGGAACCCCGTCGACATTCTATAATACTCTGATTTGCATGGCATGTCGAGGCCTATCAGATGTCATTGTTCGATAAGAAGGAACAGCTCTACGGTCCCGAGATAGTTTCCGTCGGGGACCTGGACCTTTCTGTGGATGGGGGATACCGCAATGTCGTCACGATATCTCTGGATGTCAAACCGAAACGCAAAGTATACGCACGCGTGGTTTCGGATTTCCCTGTGGATGTGGTCGTCGCCAACGATACAGGCATGGCCGTCGGCCATAAAGGCGGCGTCCGCGACGCACTTCTCGGTCCTTTTGAGACAGGGAAGCTGAAGAGCATGGGGATGCTTCTGGGAGTTTACCCCGGGGACAAGGCGAAGGTAAACCTGGACGTTTGGATGGAGAGAGAATGAACATCTCTTTGACAGCACTCCGTTCGGCGATACTTGACAGGGATTTTCTCGTCCGTCGCTACATCCCGATCGCGATGCTGGCTTCGCTCATACTGTGCGCAGTGGTGATAGAGGTCGGCGTGGAGTACTGTTCCGCATTGGGTATCCTTTCCGCACCGTTCGTTGTAGTCGGTGTGTTGTTCCTGTTCCTGGACAGACATTGGATCCTGTTGGTCGCTTCTGTGGCCCTCTCGCTCATATCGTATCTCGTTTCCCCGTGGGCAGCTCTCATAATGGTCTGCATGACATTGGGATCCGAAGGCGTCGCCACCCTTGCCGCAGCGGTCCAGCACAGATCGTTCTTCAAGCCCCTGGACAAGATCGTCTCGCAGTCTGATGACTCCACCTACGGACCCAGGGTCGTCCGTTCAGTCTTCGGCATCCCCGAAGGGATAGATTCCAGAGGGATCAGGTCTGACGAGGGTATCATCAGGCACGACATCCCTTGGAACGACATGATGTGGACCGCCGTGCTGGCACTGCCTCTTTCCATGATACTTTGGACCGTCGTGCTCGTGTCTCCGAAGATCGGCGGAAGCGACCTCGTGCACCTGTCCGCACTCATGTCCGTGGTCCTGTACATAATGTTCCTGGCACTGATCCCGTGCGTGTACCATTCACTGAATGTGAGGGTGGAGTCCATGTCCGGGAGGCTGGACCTTTACCGCGGTCTCGCCGGCACTTCGGTGAAGACCTCCGTGGTGCTCCTTGTGATATTCCTGTTCACGCTGTTCGCATCGGATTACGGCACAGGGGAGTTCCTCAACATCGTCGTATGCGCTTTACTGACGGTTGTCATGGCCGTCCTGGCATCCGTCGCCTATTATTTCCACCAGGAATCCTCGGTCGTCGGCAGGGTCATGGAGGAATGGGATTCCCAAAGGTCCGTGGACCTCTACTGCAGGCTCGAGGAATCCAGACCTCCGGCGTTGGATGACGGCGTCCCGGGCACACCGGCCCGTCGGGACAGATGAAAAAGGTGTATGGGGCCTTTCGGCCCCATGCGATCACATGTACTGATCGTTGAAAGAGGAATTCAGTTTTCCGGGACCGTTGAGGCCCTGGATGATGGGTTTGAACACTTCTCCGGACGACATTCCTGGGGTCTTGTTCTTGCCGATGATCTCCGGCTCGTGCCAGTTGGTGATGATCACCTGGTATCTCTGGACCTTGTCCTCTATGCTGATGCAGGGCATGTCGATCTTCTTCAGGACATCGAGTGCCACATCCGCAAGGATCTGAATCTCGTCGGGGGTGATCTCGTCGGGGATCTTGATGAAGAACGTGTGCTCCTCGGTCGTTCCGTTGAGCATGTATGTGACCTCTGCGTCGGTCACTATCTCCTTGAACTTCGCGGCCTTGTCTTTATCGTCCTCGAGTTCTTCCGCCAGCTCGAGCATACGCTTCTTCCATACGTCGGGGATGTCGATGTAGATCGCATCCTCTCCGAGAATCTTCCACATGATTCCCGCTAGCACGGGTCGTTTAGTTATACGTTTGCAAGGAAGTTGCGTACGCGCGCGCGTTAGGTTAAAATGCAGTCATGCTTACGGAGGGTCGAGGGAACAATGCCTGAAGAATTCAAGGTCACGCCGTGGGAGGTCACAGGGGATATCGACTATGACCTTCTCCAAGAGAAATTCGGTACCACACCCATAGACGATGCTCTCCTGACGAGGCTCTCCAAGTACGGTGAGCTGCACTACATGCTCAGGCGCGGGATATTCTACTCCCACAGGGACCTCGTACCGATACTCGATAGGTACGACAAGGGCCTCCCCTTCGCACTCTACACCGGAAGGGGACCGTCCGGGAGCACGCATCTCGGCCATATGATGCCATGGATATTCAACAAGTGGGTCCAGGACACATTCGGCACACAGATGCTCTTCCAGATGACGGACGACGAGAAGTTCCTGTTCAAGGACCTGTCCCTGGAGGACACGGGCAGCATGGCCTACGAGAACGCCCTCGACTTCATCGCGCTGGGATTCGATCCCAAGAAGACGCGCATCATAGTGAACACGAAGAACATCTCCAAGCTGTACCCCGTCGCGCTCAGGGTATCCAAGAAGGTCACGTTCTCCACTGCCAAGGCCGTCTTCGGATTCGATAACTCCACCAACATCGGTTCGATATTCTTCACAACGATGCAGTCCGTACCCGCATTCCTGCCGTCGATAGATTCCGGCGAGGAGGTGCCCGTCCTGATCCCCTGCGGTATCGACCAGGACCCCCACTTCAGGATCACAAGGGATGTCGCACCCGGGCTGGGATTCCCCAAACCGTCCCTGATCTACTGCAAGATGTGCCCCGGACTCTCCGGCGGGGACAAGATGTCCTCATCGGATGTGAACGCCACGATCTTCACTACCGATACACCCAAGGCCGTCAAGAAGAAGGTCGGCAGGGCATTCACCGGCGGATGCGTCTCCGTCGAGGAGCAGAGGGAGAAGGGCGGGAACCCTGAGGTCTGTTCCGTATTCAAGTACAATTACTTCCTTTTCGAGCACGACGACGAGAAGATCAACGAGCTCGCCGACAAGTGCCGCAAGGGCGAGATCCTGTGCGGAGAGTGCAAGATGTGCCTCACCGAGAGGATAAACGTGTTCCTGGAGGAACACCAGGACAAGAGAGAGAAGGCCAAGGATGTCCTCGCTGACATGGCCTATGAAGGATTCGAATGGTGATATGATGGTCGATAAGGACATCCTTGAAGGATTGAGTTACAACGAGAAGAGGCTGCTGATCGCGCTCAAAGGGACGACAGGTCCTCAGCCGATCGGAGAGGTCATCTCCAAAGGGGGCTTCTCGCTCGAGGTCGAGGTCATGGGGGCAGCCTCGTGGCTGGAGTCCAAAGGTCTGGCCAAGCTCACCGAGGTCACGGAGAAGTTCTTCGTGATCGGCGACAGGTCCGTCATCGAGAACGGACTCCCCGAGAGGGTCGCGCTGAAGACGATCTCCGAGAACGGCGGCAGGATGACGCTCGACGAGCTGGCATCCGCGATGACCGACGGCATGGACAAGGTCGCCGTCGGATGGCTCAAGAGGAAAGGTCTCGCAGACATCGTCAAAGACGGGGATTCCAAAGTGCTCACTCTCACTGACAAGGGAGAGTCTATGCTCGGAGCCCGCATGCCCGACGAGGAGCTCCTCGACAGGATGGCCGAAGCCCCGCTGAAGGAATCCGATGCCGACAAGGCACTGATCAAGGACCTCAAAGGCCGTCAGGGCATGATCGCCGAGAAGGTCGTGACAGACCGCAGCATCGGACTGACCGATCTCGGAAGGGAGGCCGCAGACTCCGGAATAGAGCTCAAACCGCAGATCACAGACGTCACCGACCGTATCATCCAGAGCGGCGAGTGGCGCGATGCGGAGTTCAGGAAGTACGACATCCAGACATTCGCACCTTCCGTCTACGCTGCGAAGAAACACATGCTCTCCAGGCTCAGCTCCCAGGTCAGAAGGCTGTTCCTCGATATGGGATTCACCGAGATGTCTTCGGAGTACGTGCAGCCCGCGTTCTGGAACCTCGATGTGCTGTTCACCCCGCAGGACCACCCTGCCAGGGACCTTCAGGACACATTCTACCTCGAGAGGCCCGCATCGATCCACATCGACGATGAGAAACTCGTCGAAACGATCCGCAACATCCACGAGAACGGAGGGGACACAGGCTCCACCGGCTGGGGCGGAACGTGGTCCAGGGAGAAGGCGGAGGCCGCACTGCTCAGGACACACAGCACAGTCAGCAGCATCAAGTACATCGCGGAGCACCCGGATGCGCCCCAGAAGGCGTTCTCCATCTCGAGGATCTTCAGGAAGGAATCCATCGATTCCACCCACCTCCCCGAGTTCACACAGATCGAGGGTATCATCATCGACGAGAACGGAAATTTCGACATGCTGATCTCGCTCATCCGCGAGTTCTACTCCAAGATGGGATTCGATCAGATACGCATAAGGCCCGCCTACTTCCCGTACACCGAGCCCTCGCTGGAGTTGGAGGTTTTCTTCAACGGAAAGTGGATGGAGCTCGGAGGCGCCGGAATATTCAGGCCCGAGGTCGTGGCTCCGTTCGGTGTGAAGTATCCCGTCCTCGCATGGGGATTCGGATTCGAGAGACTGGCGATGCTCAAGTGGAACATCAAGGACATCAGGGACCTGTACATATCAGACATGGACACCCTGAAGACCAACCAGGTTCTCTGAGACCAATGCCTTGGCCTTGTCCATGAGGATCCTGCCGGTGTGCTCGTCCTTGACGGCGCACGCGGCGGCCTCTGTCAGGGCCGAGGCTGCCTTGCGGTCTCCCATTGCGAGGTAGGAGTCCGCTTCCCACACAAGTTCCTCGTCCAGCCTGAAGAGGCATCCCTTCTCCATCATCCCCTTGCGCGCATGACGCAGGAATATCACCGCTTCCGCGTGCCTGCTGTTCGCGGCCATCGATTTCCCCAATGCCATGGCAGCTTCTATACTCCCATCGTAGCACTCCAGCGATCTGTCCAACGCCACCCCTTTCTTCCCTTCGGCCAGCAGGAGCTCGCATTCGATCCATTCGCGTTTTGTTTCGTCTACATGTTCCAACAGGGACCTTGCGCGTTTTGTGTCGTTCAGTCTGACGGCGCAGAACGCCGCTATCCATGCAAGGGGATGGTCAACCGTTTCCTGATCCAGTTCGTCCATCAGGCATGTCACCTCTGCCGTCGGTCTGTCCATCACGGAGTATGGGTCGCACAGGATCAGTTTGATCGCTTCCCTCCTCCTGTTGCCGCGGATCAGATGGACCAGACGTTCCGTCGGATCGGAACTCATCGATGCGCAGAGGTCTGCGGCGACGCTGTGCCATCTGGCGATCTCATGAGGATCGGCCCTCTCGATGTATGTCCTGCATACTTTGGGACGTATCGCGACGAATCCCTTGACGTCCACAGAGAGCAGCGGATGGTCCCTTCCACGGGGGAGAGTTTCGAAATGCACGGGCATCCTCATCAGCATGAGCGCTCCCAGAAGATCCCTATCCTCATCGGGGAGGGAATCGAATGCCTCAGGCCTGCAGTGGTTTATGTTATGGGGCACAAGTTCGAACGATGCATTGTCCTCAGACATCCCCAGGTCGTCGAATATGCCTCTGCACCGGGATTCCCCGTCACGGGTGAGCTGGTACACCTTGCGGCATCTCGTGCCCTTGGGGACGGAGTCGAGGATGGCCATGAACGATTCGACCAGATGTTCCTTCTCCAGTTTCCCCAATATGACGGACACATGTGACCTCGATATCCCGAGGACCTCTCCGATGCCGTTCTGCGTGATCTCGTACGGTGCGGAGTACTTCACCGACGGGTCCACCGTCCTGTATCTGTAGAGAAGCACCAGCACCTTCTCAGGCTGTGTCATCCTGTCCATGCGGTGTTCTCTCATTGGGATGATTTAACCGAACTGTGCAGTTCTAGCATTATAATCCTTAGAGCGGGACCCCATCGGTACGGGGCCGTTCAGATCAAGGTTCGGATCCCGAGGAATGGAAAACCGATAATAGCGGGATATGCAATCGGTCCCGCATGTCCCGTCTTCTGATATGCAGCGAATGCGACCTCCCCTCGTACAACATGAGGGCATCACTCAAGGCGATGGGCGGCTGGGAGGAGCTCGGTTCCTCCAGAGATGCCGTCTTCTCCGTCAAGGATGACACCTACATGCTCTCGATCCCGGACATGCATGTGTACCATGACGATCTGGATGCGGAGGCCGCCGATTTCGGCATAGACGTGGACGAGGTCGTTGTGATGTCCAAACATTCCGCTAAGAGCGGAAAGCCCGCTCTGACGGTCCATCCCATCGGGAACTACAAGGACAACGAGTTCGGAGGCCGTGAGAGAACGCTTGTGAAGGCTTCGCCGGCGCTCATGAGCGATGCTCTGCGTTTAATAGTCAGATACAACGACGTTCCGGACGTGCAGATATGTTTCGAGGTCACGCATCACGGACCTTGGCTGGACAAGCCCACTTTCTACATCGAGATCGGAAGCGAGGAGACGCACTGGGGCGACAAGCATTCCGCAGACATCCTGGCCAAGGTCATAACGGACATGACTCCCAACGATGATTATCCCACAGTGGTCGGTATCGGGGGAGGGCATTATGCCCCGAGATTCACCGAACTCGTACTGGGTTCCAAGGTCAACATGGGCCATATGATCCCCAATTACCAGTTGGAGGGATCGGATGACGAGGAGATCGCGAAGATGGTCCGCGACGCATGTGCGGCATCAGGGACCGATCACGTCTACATCCACCGCAAATCGATGAAGGGCTCCGAGGAGCGCAGGATAAAGGAGATAGTCCAGTCGGAGGGACTGTCCGTGTCCGGCTCCAAGGACTTCGAGAAGATATGAGATAAGGGATTCGAGGCCCGCGGGTCCCGTGAGGGACCCGTCGGACCGTCAGTGGGAGTTCACGAAGGTACCGTTGAACTTCCTGCCGAGGATGGCATTCCTCAGTTCATCGATGTTCCTTCCGTCGACGATCATTATGTCGATGTTCTTCTCGGCGGCGATCTTCACGCCGAGAGGATCGAACACACTCGATTTCGAGGCTCCGTGCTCTTTATAGACGATCTCTCCGAGCCTTCCGATGGTCATCTCGGGTATCCTCACGGCATCGGGGTTCTTGCGGGGGTCGTCGGTGTAGACCGCATCGACGGATGTGGCGTTCACGACCCTGTCGGCATCCATCTTGGCGCCGACCATCATGGCCACGGCATCCGTGGTGTGACCCGGTTCCGTACCGCCCATGACGGCTATCTTTCCGGGAACGGCCATGGCCGCCGTTTCAGCCGCGGTCTCGGGGACCTTGTCCGGCATGTCCCCAAGTGCCAGGGACAGGAGCTGCGCGTTCAGTCTCGTGGCGCCTATGCCGAGGATGTCGAGCTGGTATGTGTCGCCTCCCAGCTCCCTTCCGGTCTCTGCGTAGTAGCGGGCTGTCTTGCCGCCTCCGCAGACGATCGCCAGACGGACTTCCTTCGAGACCTCTTTGAGCATCTCGGCAAGTCTGGCTATGTATTCTGAGTCATTGCTGCCGGGGACCAGGATGGACCCGCCAATGGAAACGACAACGCTATCCGTGGAATCACACACCAATATGTTTAATAAACAGGCCAATTTACATAAAATCATTGGTGAAGTCTTATGGGAGAAACCAATTCAGAGGACAAAGCCAGATACGATTTCAAGAAGGACATGCAGGAGATCACAAACTACAGGGGCAGAGGAACGGAGCTCATCTCCGTGTACGTCCCCGGGAACAAGCAGATCTCCGATGTCATGGCGTATCTGAGGAATGAGCAGTCTCAGGCATCCAACATCAAGTCGAAGACGACGATGAAGAATGTCACGAGCGCCATCGATTCCATCGCAGCTCGACTAAAAACATACAAGTTCCCTCCGGCGAACGGAGTGGTCATATTCTGCGGAGAGGTTCCGCGCGCAGGCGACCAGACCAAGATGGTCCAATACGTCATCAACCCGCCCGAGCCCATCACAGCGTTCCTTTACAGGTGCGATTCGACGTTCTTCACCGAGCCGCTCCAGTCGATGCTGCTTGACAAGAAATGCTACGGTCTCATCACCATCGACAGGTCCGAGGCCACTCTCGGTCTGCTCAGCGGCAGCAGGATCCAGGTGCTGAAGCACTTCGATTCCCTGGTCCCGAGCAAGCACCACCAAGGAGGTCAGTCATCGGTCCGTTTCGAGAGGCTTATCGAGATCGCGGCCCACGAGTTCTTCAAGAAGGTCGCGGACAACGCCACCGAGGTCTTCCTCGACAGGCCCGAGCTTCTCGGAATCCTGGTCGGAGGTCCCGGTGCGACAAAGGATTTCTTCGTCAAGGAGGAGTACCTCCATCACGAACTCAGGAAGAAGGTGTGCTCGCCTCTGGTGGACACAGGCTACACGGATGAATCCGGTCTCAGGGAGCTTGTGGAGAACGCCAAGAACATCATCACCGACATGCAGCTCACCAAGGAGAAGGAGTTCATGCAGCGCCTCTTCGCGGAGATCAGGAAGTCCGACGGAGGACTCTCCTGCTACGGAGAGGACGAGGTCCGTCAGGCCATCGACATGGGTGCAGTCGACACGCTCCTCATCTCCGAGGCCATAAGCAAGAAGAGGGTCACCGTCCAGTGTCCCTCCGGTCACACCCATGAGCTCACAGTCAAGGATGAGGACGACCGCATCCAGTGCCCCGATTGCGGTGCCACTGCCGCCGTCGTGAAGTGCGAGGACCTGATCGATGATTTCTTCCTCAGGGCGGATGCTTACAACACGCGCGTCCAGATCATCTCCCCCGATTCGGAGGAGGGTGACATGCTCCTGAAGGCATTCGGAGGAATCGCCGCTATTCTGAGATACAAGGTGAATTGAGATGTCAATAATGGTAGAATTCGAGGAGCAGGTCCGCTCCAAAGTATCAGAGGCCCTTTCGGCAATGGGCGCAGACGTCGGTTTCGTCGTGGAGCTTCCCTCCGTCGACACCGCCGACCTCGCGGTCCCGTGCTTCACCATGTCGAAGGCCCTCAGGAAGGCACCGCAGGCCATCGCAGACGATCTCGCTGCGGCCATCAAGGCCGACGGACTCATCGCATCGGTCTCTTCGTGCAACGGATATCTGAACTTCTGCATGGACGGAGCCGCCCTTGTCAAAGGGGTCCTGGACGACATCATAGCATCCGACGGATGCTTCAACGCCGCCCCCACGGGCAAGAGGGTCAACGTCGAGCACACATCGACCAATCCCACCGGACCCATCCATGTGGGAAGGGCAAGGAACCCCATCATCGGGGACACGCTGGCCAGATGCCTCAAGAGATGCGGACACGACGTCTCCACGGAGTACTACGTCAACGATGTGGGAAAGCAGGTCGTCATCCTCACATGGGGAGTCAACAACGTCACCGACGAGGAGGCCGAGGCGGAGGCGGAGGAACACGCCAAGAGCGCAGGCCACGAGAAGGAGAGGGACAAGCCCGACCACAGGCTCGTAGCCAAATACCGCATCGCCAACCGCAGGATGGAGTCCGACCCCGAGGTCCAGGCCCAGATCTCCGATATGCTCAGGAGGTTCGAGGCAGGGGACAATGAGGTCATCGACACTGTCCGTCAGACCGCAGAGCTCATGCTCGGAGGCCTCAGGGAGACGCTCTCCAGCATCAACGTCGTCCTGGACAGGTACACATGGGAGTCCGGATTCATCGCAGATGGTTCCGCAAGGGACGTCGTCGAGAGGCTCAAGAAGTCGGAATATGCCGGACAGACCGATGACGGAGCATGGTTCGTCGACCTGAAGGATTTCGGCATCCAGGGAAAGAACACCAAGTTCACGTTCACCCGTTCCGACGGCACCACCCTGTACACCACACGCGACCTCGCATACCACATAGACAAGTTCAAGCGCTCCGACGAGGTCATTGACGTCCTCGGAGAGGATCAGAAGCTCGGATCCAAGCAGCTCTGCTCCGCTCTGGAGATTTTGGGCTACGACAAGATGCCCGAACCCCTGTTCTATTCGTTCGTCTCGCTTCCAGAGGGCAAGATGTCCACGAGGAAGGGAGTCGTGGTCTATCTCGACGACCTCGTCGACGAGGCTGTCGCCCACGCATACGATGAGATAAAGTCGAGGATGGAGACCAGGAACGCAGAGATGTCCGAGGAGAAGATGAGGGCCATCGCCCGCGTCGTCGGTACGGGTGCGATCAGGTACAACATCGTCCGCGTCCAGCCCGAGAAGCAGTTCGTCTTCAAATGGAGCGAGGCCCTGAACTTCGACGGCAACTCCGGTCCGTACCTCCAGTATGTGCACGCAAGGGCATGCAGCATGCTGAGGAAGGCAGGGGACTTCCAGCGCGACACCGACCCGTCCAACCTCACGGACGAGATGGAGATCAACCTGGTCAAGAAGCTCGCACGCTACGGAGAGGTGCTCAAGGAGGCCGGAGACGGCAAGAGGATCAACATCCTCCCCGCATACGGTCACGAGCTCGCCGTCGCCTTCAACCAGTTCTATGCCGCGGTGTCCGTTCTGGATGCGGGCCCCCGCAGGAATGCGAGGCTGACCCTCGTCGAATGCACCCGCACCGTCCTGGCGGATGTCCTGGACTGTCTCGGAATGGGTGCCCCCGAGGAGATGTGAGCATGGAAGTGCGTCCGGTCAGGATCAAGGACATAGAGGCCGTACGCGACCTGGAGCTCTCCTGCATACGCGAGTACTTCGCGGCCACGCTGGAGAACAAATGGGAGGACCTTCCCCAGGAGTGGAAGGACAACCTCGGGGCCAGCAGCCCCAACCATTTCCAGACCTATCTGAAGAGCGGCCTCAGCCTCGTCGCAGAGGAGGACGGGGAGATAATAGGGTTCATCTTCGCCCAGATGCTCCACCATATCGCTGACGAGGACAACCTCCTCTGGATCGAGAACATGGGCGTCCACAGGTACTTCCGCCGTCAGATGGTCGGGTACAAGCTCCTGAGGGAATGCGTCAGGCTCGGAAGGGAGCAGGGCGCAGGCGTGGCCCATGCCATGATACAGCCGGACAACGCGTCTTCGATACTTCTCTACAAGAAGGTCGGGTTCTTCATGGACAGGCGCGAGGTCGCGCTCCTCGATCTGAACGATCCCAATCTCAGACTCTGAAACCATTCATGCCGGGCCGTCCCCGGCATCCTTTCCCATCTCGGATTCCCTTTTCTTTATCAATCCGATGAGCACGAATGCCAATATCGCGCAGGATATCAGGACGAATGCGGACCCCACATAACCTACGTCGCTCACAGATAGGGAGTCCGTGACCGCTCCGCCGATGATGGATCCCATGGCTATCCCGACGTTGAATATCCCCGAGAACAGGGACATGGCGATGGGCACGGCATCCTGAGGGGCCGCTTTGATGGTCTCGTTCTGACTTATCACACAGAACGCCATGGCGCACAGTCCCCAGACGGAGCAGACGACGGCGGTCGTCAGGGGCGATGATGTCGCAGGCTCGAGAAGGAGCAGGCATATGCCGGTACCGATCATCACTGCCAGGAAGAACTTGAACCTGGTGCGGTCGTAGAATTTCGTGAAGAGTATGCTTCCGACTATGCCCGCGATTCCGAACAGCGTGAGCATGAGTGTGATGAAGATCTCGGACATCCCGGCCTGCGCCAGGAACGGCTCGATGTAGCTGTATCCGGTGTAGTATCCCGTCACATAGAATGCGAGGACGATGTACATGCACACGAGCGCCTTGTTGCAGAATATGTCCGGAAGGCGCTTCAGAGTGAAGGTTCCGGGGTTTTCCACTTTGGGGAACGAGGCCACCAGCAGCATGAGGGCGATGATCGATGCTATCGCGATCGTGATGAACGTCATCCTCCATCCCAGCGCCAATCCGATCACTCTTCCCAGGGGAAGTCCGATGATCATGGCGATGGATGTTCCCGTGGCCACGGCGCTGAGTGCAAGCTTCTGCCTTCCCTGAGGGACCACTCTGACCGCAAGTGCCGCGGCTATGGACCAGAATATGGAATGCGCAACGGCCACACCGAGACGCGATATCACCAGCATGCCGTAGCTTTTGGAGATCCCGGACATCACCTGGAATGCGGCGAACAGGACCACGCACATCAGGAGCAGTCTGCGGTACTCCATCTTCCTGAATACGAGTATCAGAGGGAGGGACAGTATCGCGACAGCCCATGCGTAGATGGATATGATCAGCCCTATCTTCGACTCCGATATCCCGAAATCCGCCGCCATGTCGCTGAGCAATCCGATCGGCATGAACTCGGACATGTTGAAGATGAAAACGCAGATCGTGATGCCTATTAACGGAAGCCAGGTCTTCAGAGCCATTGATACCGACCAGGTCTCTTCCGATATGATTCAAATATGTTTCTGTACAACGTGAGTAATATTTGTAAAAAGGTGTCCGGCAGGGGCGAACCCCCGCCGGGATGAAGGATCACTCCTTCTTCTTTTTGTTAGCCAAGTACTTCTGCCTCTCTGTGGATTTGGCAGTGCTCTTGGACTGTTTCTTCTGGCCTTTCTCGGCCATCTCGGCCTTCCTCTGAGCCTCGAGCTCTTCGAAGGTCATCTCGGGTTTGTTCTTGGGGGTGTCGCGGATCTTCAGGTATGCGAAGACTGCGATGACGATGACGACAAGGATGATCACAGCGTAGGTCACCCAGTTGGACAGGACGTTCTTGCTGACATCAGCGGTCACAGAGAACGCATTGAGGTCATTATCGAACTCTCCCTTGGGCTCGCATATAACCCTGTATTGGTGCATACCGGGCGAGGGATCGCTGACGTGGATCGAGATCGCGTTCGTTCCGACGACGATGTCGAAATCCTTCACAACTACGGTCCTGTCGCCGTCATTGACGGTGACGGTCATGGTGAAGACGCTGTTGCTCTTGACGGTGAAGTTGATGTCACCGCCCTTCATGTTGTCGAATTTCTGAGTGCCGTTGGGTGTGTCGGTGATCTCTGCGGCGTCCGCAGCCGGCAGGATGCAGACGATGGCGAAGAGCGCAACGATCGCTACGGCAATCTTCTTCATGTTCATCAGATCGCCTCAGGTGATGATCTCCTCGATGCGCTCCTGCTCTATGGCCCTGCGGATCTCCATGGAGAGTCTCCTTCCGGAGGACATCTCCTGTCTCCACAGGGTGTTTCCGTAGGGGTGACCGACGGACATGTGGACGTTGGTTCCTCCTCCGATCCTGGGGGCGACATCGTAGATGTAGAAGTTCAGGTCCTTGTCGACGCAGGTCTGAAGGCAGAACGGTCCGATGATTCCGGGGTCGTAGAACTTCTTGGTGGCCGCGACGTATTTCTCGGCGAGGGCGAATGCCTTGTCGAGCAGGGACTCCCTCAGAGTGGCGGAGTTGTGTCCGCAGACGGTGTACTCAGGGATGATTCCGTCGTTCTCGAGCTCGACCTGCTGTTTTCCGGGAAGCCTGCAGTATCCGTCCAGGGAGCTCTCGAACCTCCAGTCGACTCCGAGAAGCTCGATCTTCTCTCCCTTCTCCTCGAGAGGCGAGTAGAAGAAGTCAAGGTTGAACACGGGGCCGATGATGTACTGCTCCATCCTGGCGTGCTCGAGGAAGTTCTCCTCGATGACGCCCTGTGCGATGAGCTCGTTGGATTTCTCGACGAACTGGTCGTAGTCCTTGGCGGTGAAGAATCCCCTCTCGAGCTTCTTCACTTTGTGGTGGACCTTGACGATGGTCAGGCCGTCGATGTCCTCGGGCTTCTCGACCTTCTTGGGGAAGGGCATGCCTGCCTGCTCGAGCAGCCAGTAGTAGTCCCTCTCGTCTCCCCTCTCCTCCGAGCGGAGGAGGTTCCTGCTTCCGACCATGGGCATGGCGAAATCGTTCTCCACTGCGTCGATTCCGCAGTAGGAGACGAAGGACCTGTTGGGTACGAACAGGACGTTGTTGTTCATGAGGTTCTGCTGGACCTCGGGTTTCAGGATGCTGCTGAACTTGTCGAGTACGACGGGCTCGTCAACCACTCCGCGGATGATGTTGCCCTGGGCATCCCTCTGTGCTCTGAAATATTTGGAGAACGTAGCATCCCTGCCCTGCTGACAGACGGCAACGGTCCTGAATCCTTCGGATACAGCTCCGTCGCACGTGTCCAGCGCCGAGTGGGAGGCGACGACACCGATCTTGGCTTCCTTGAGGTTGTACTTCTCAAGGTTGCCGAGAACTTCGTCTCTGCTGATCATGATTAATCCTCTGTGAGAGGATAAGTCGGTGCTGGATATAACTATTGGCAATAGGTCGGAATGCGATAGGGAATCCCGAGATGGTAGTAGTGGAGAAGGAATGGTAGCCTCGCTCAGATTCGAACTGAGGTCGCAGGATCCAGAGTCCCGCATGATTGACCGCTACACTACGAGGCTGTATAATCCCTGCATTCTCTGATTGTAATTAAAGGTATCCATTGGCATGCGGTCCGAGTCGGGTTTCCGCATCCGATCCGGACGATTTCCGCAGTGTTTTTCGATGCAATCCAACACGGTTTTGAAGACGTAACGGTAGGTTCCGGAGCATCAGAATGTCAAAGTTCGGGGATCCCGTCGGCAGGTCTGCCGAGCTCGTCCTGTTCCTCGGGTCCGCAGTCCGCGAGTATCCATTCTATCGCTATCAGGTGATCCGCGACGGCCGCACCCAATTCGGTCAGGGACCACAGCGGCACCGATCTGCCTTGTGGTTTCATCCTGTACTCGATCAGTCCGAATGACTCCAATTCGGTCAGGCGCTTGTTGGTCGTGGTCCACCCGCTCTGGTCAAGGTCCGACAGCATGACCTCCCCTTTCCTGTGTATCATGAGGATGATGTCCACGGCGAATTTCTGTCCGAGGACCTTGTCGGCGAGAGAATCCATGACCTCTAACCAGGGCCTCTGGATATCTATGATGCTTATCTACGCTGAACCACAATGAACAATGTTAATTCAGGCTACGGGTCGGCAGGTGCCAGGTATCAGGAGCAAGGGAATGCGGCTGTGAAACGGGAGGAAAATGTAAAGGGGGATGCCCCGGCGATAGCGCCGGGGACATCCGATCACTGAACGGCCTTCTTGACCTGTTCGAAGATGTCGTTGATGTTTCCGACACCTTTGATGGTGACGAGCGTGCCTTTGTCGCCATAGTAGTCGATGAGGGGCATGGTGTTCTCGCGGTAGACCTTGAGCCTGTTGAGGACGGTCTCCTCCTTGTCGTCATCCCTCTGGTAGAGGCTTCCGCCGCACTTGTCGCACACGCCCTCCTGTTTCGGGGGGTTGTAGACGAGGTGGTAGACTGCGTTGCAGTCGGGGCAGGAGCGCCTCTTCGTGAGCCTGTTGACGAGTTCTGCGTCGTCGACATCCAGGTTCAGAGCGAGATCGACATCCAGCTGCTGGGCGAGGGCATCTGCCTGCTCGACTGTCCTCGGGAAGCCGTCGAGGATGACTCCTCCCTCTGCCTGTGCGATCTTCTCCTTCATGAGTCCGATGATCAGGTCGTTGGGGACGAGAGCGCCGGAGTCCATGTATGTCTTCGCCTTCTTTCCGAGTTCGGTACCGTTCCTTACGGCCTCACGGAGCATGTCGCCTGTGGAGAGCCTGATGTAGCCGAGTTCCTCGCTGAGCTTCTCACCCTGGGTTCCTTTGCCGGATCCCGGGGGTCCTAGAAGAACGATAACGGATTTCATGCGCCGTCGGAACCCTTGCTCATATAAGAATGTAGACGGAAAGAAAGCCCCTAGTCCACATCAGCCTTATATCGCTTAATCCCAATCGCGAAGGGAGAGAGGTCATTCCCATGGACCAGAAAATCATCGAGCAGATCGAGAAGGTCGTAGGCAAAGAGGGTTACTCAGTTGAGCCTGCAGTGCTCTACACCTACGGCTTCGACGCATCCGTATTCCACAGGACACCCGACATGGTGGTCCAGCCCAGGACAACCGAGCAGGTCTCGGAGGTCATGAAGATCGCACATGCCAACGGCATCCCGGTGACCCCCCGCGGCGCGGGAACGGGTCTCTGCGGCTCGGCCGTCCCGATAAAGGGCGGCATCGTGATGGCCATGCAGAGGATGAACAAGGTCCAGAGGATCAGCGTTGCCGATCTCTGGGTCGATGTCGAGGCCGGATGCGTGTACAACGCGCTGAACGAGGAGCTCGCCAAGTACGGCTTCTTCTTCCCGCCGTCCCCCGGATCCGCGGAGGCATGCCAGATCGGAGGAATGGTCGCGACCAACGCCTCGGGTATGCGCGCCGTGAAGTACGGGGCCACCAGGGACTTCGTCCTCGGTCTGACGTTTGTCAAGGCGGACGGGGAGATCGTCAGGTGCGGTACCAGGACCATCAAGGATTCGTCCGGATACCAGCTCGCTCGTCTCCTGTGTGGTTCCGAAGGTACCCTCGGAATCATCACCGAGGTCACGCTCAAGCTCACCACCAAGCCTAAGAAGTCCGCTTCCTGCCTCTGTGCGTTCGACACGGTCGAGGATGCCGGAAGGTGCATCTCTGCGATCATCGCCAAGCCCCTGATCCCCGCATCCTGCGAGCTCATGGACAGCGTGAGCATCCAGGCCGTCAACAAGGCCCGCGGCAACCCGCTTCCCGACGCAGGCGCGCTGTGCATCGTCGAGGTGGACGGAGAGACCGACGAGGTCGTCGACAGGGACATCCTCATCGTGGAGGAGGTCGCCAAATCCGTAGGTGCGGTTGCGGTCACCCCCACGAAGGACAAGAAGCTCATCGCCCAGTGGACCGATGCAAGGAAATCGGTCATGACATCCCTGTCCGCACTGAAGCCCGGATACTCCTGCGTCTCCCTCGCGGACGACATGGGTGTGTCCGTCTCCCAGGTCCCCCAGGCGGTCAAGGCGTTCCAGGACATCGCCGCGAAGTACGATGTGACCATCGCCACATACGGTCACGCATCCGACGGTAACCTCCACACCAAGATGGTCATCGACGCCACCGACAAGGATCAGTGGGAGAGGGGCATCGCAGCGGTCAACGAGATCTTCGATGTCTGCATCGAGCTCGGCGGTACCGTCACCGGAGAGCACGGTGTCGGAATCTCCAAGGCCCCCAACTTCATGAAGGAGAGGGAGTCCGAGCTCTCGTCCATCAGGGCCATCAAGAAGGCCATGGATCCTGAGAACATCCTGAACCCCGGAAAGCTGGAGCAGTGGGAAGGGTCCATACTCAGGAACCTCAGGTATCCGTGCAAAGACTGCATGTGATCCTTCCGTTCCGAAACATGTTAATCAACGGGGAGGTCGGCTTTCCAAGCCGGCCTCCTCTTCACCGCTATATTAGTGGTTCTGTACTCTTTCCGTCTTCGTGAGACAGGTTGCAAGATCAACCCTGCACCTTCGTTTTTTACAGTGGGTTGCGTGGTCGTTTGCACGTCAGCAACCGTCTTGCCGAATCCATACATTGCAGTTCATCTATGCAAACAAGTGTATAAACTATGGTATTCAGTGCTCTTATCTGTATATATCTGCAGATTATATATGTCTATATTTTTGAGTTTAAATAGACAAATTACTGATAAGTTGTCATAAATAACCATACTTGACCAACCTGTAAATATTTTTATAGAAACAGTGGATTAAGATTCATATAGTAAGGACCAATGAATAGGGTCCTTTCAGCGGAGGTCCGCATTATGAGAAACACACTGTCGCATAGGTCCGTGGCTTTAATTGCCATGGCCATAGTCGCCGTATCGGTGGCCGCGGGGTATCTGTGGGACAGGAACGGCGGATCTCTGGATTTCTCCGATACCGATGTGAAGATCGTAGTGTCAGGATCAATGGACGGGGAGCCTCGGACGCAGTACGACATAGAGACGATACCTGTGAAGAGCATGGTGTTCATCCACGAGGTGCCGTCCGATTCCGCATCGTTCTATCAATCACTGAAGATCGGAGATGTACTCACTTTCGACTATGTTCATCCAGTTTCCAAAGAGAGCATGGTCGTCACTCATAGGATAGTATTGATATCCGAGGATTCGGGAGTCTATACCTACACATTGAAAGGCGACTCCATAGCCGACGATCCAACCAACGGATCGGTTCAGGTGGTCACGTCCTCGTCCGGCGATATAATCGGGAAGGTCGTGGGAGTGTCCCATGTCCTCGGCGTTCTGGTCCTTTTCCTGTCCACGATGACGGGGAAGTTGTGTCTGATAGTCGTCCCGTGTCTGATCTTGATAGTGTCCGAGGTTCTGAACATAATCCGTGTGCTCAGGAACGGAGATGAAGGAGAGGACGGGTCTGCAGAGGCGGATATCGTTCCGGAGTTGGAGTTCACGGATTCCGTCCCGTACCGTCATAACGACGATGACGGGATGTTCATCAGGAGGTCCTGATATGGTCTCTCGTGCTGGCCGTTCGGGGATCGCGGTCGCGATCGTTCTGATCATCGTCGTTGCGGCGGTGATACTTCTGTATCCCCACAAACTGGACGTATCCTTCGGGGGGGGGGACGGTGCTGTCTCTCCTACAGGGGATCTGAATGCAACTGTTCTTGATCCTCTGGTATTGGAGATCTCTCCCGGGGACGGGATGGTGTCGCAGGTCTACGTGGATGACGTCCTGAAGGCAGAAGGTATAGATTCCTTCACATACAGGCCGTCCGCGTTCGATTTTTCAGAGCATTCCATCTTTGTGAGGTTCGTACCATCGGAGGGGAATGCAACTCTCGAGGTGACCTCCGAAGGGGAGGGAACTGTGGCCCCATTTGGAACGAAGACATTCGTCAAGGGAGAGGTCGCAAGGGTCGTTGCGGAACCCGCTTCCGGCAATATCATCGATGATGTATTGGTCGATGGGAGGTCCGTAGGCGCATCGAATGTCACCGATGTCGTCATGGATGCCGATCATTCTGTAAAGGTCGTCTTCAGACCTGTGTCATCCGAAGACATACCTGTGATGGTGAGTGTCGACATCGATATCGACATCGTTGTGGAATCCTTGGGTGCGGACACGGAATTCGGACATGTCACCCCTATGGGAACGGTGTATGTGAAGCCCCATTCGTCGTTGAAGCTGTTGATAGAATTGAATCCCGGATTCGAGGTCAACGACATATGCATCGACGGGTCTTCCAAAGGATCCGTGACGGAATACGATATCGAGGATATCGTGAAGCCCGTGGATGTGAGGATATCGATAGTGAAGAAGGTGCCCGGAGTGATCATCAAGGCATCGGCAGGTCCGGGAGGTTCGATATCTCCGTTTGGCGATGTGAAGGTCGCAAAGGGGGATGATGCTACATTCATATTGTCTCCGTCCTCGGGATACAGGATCTCCCATCTGTTTGTCGACGGTAAGAAGGTCCAGGTAGCAGGCAGCAGGTATATCTTCGAGAATGTGACATCCGCCCATACGATAGAGGCTGTTTTCGCTTATTCCGGAAGTCCGTCACCGACGAAGAGCCTCACCTCGATATCCGTGACAGGGGCGCCGACCGTATGCTATTATGGAGAGACACTGGACACGTCGGGGATGATCGTCACTGCCAACTACAGTGACGGTTCGTCCGAGCAGGTTTCTGCTTCCATATCGGGATTCTCGTCGACGACCACCGGAAGCCAGACGGTCACAGTGACATACGGTTCCAAGACCGCTTCGTTCATAGTGACTATACCCACGCTCAATGGGATGTCGGTCGTGTCCGGACCTTCGGTCACGACATTCCAGAAGGGTTCGGTGATATCACTGACGGAGCTGGTCGTCCAAGCATCTTATTCCGAAGGCTCAACCTATGCACGTGATGTGAACCCGGTTGTTCCGACAGTGGATTCGGGGACGGTCGGCGAGAAGCAGGTGATCATAAGCTATTCCGAAGGAAGCATGACCGTCACTGCCGAGGTGACCGTGATGGTAGTTGACGGATCCGGATTCACAGCGGAGGTCACAGGTTTCACCGGGACAAAGGTGGATCCGGACGGCAGGGTCGTCCCGATAACGGGCACGTATTCCGGAAACTTCCGTGATTTTCGTTTCGAGACGCAGAATATCGTTCCTGGCGTGTCGCAGTCCGTTTCACTGAAGATCACCAACAACACAGGCATGGATCTGCCTGCATGTGTGTTCGTTTCTGCGTTCACAGGCGATCCCGGATTGGCCGGACAGATATTCCTGACCTGTGGAACAGCTGGTGGATCGGTGAAGGATCTGGCAGATAGCACATTCGTGGATCTGGGAACTATCCATGCAGGAGAGACGGAAGAGTTCGTTCTGACGATGAGCTTCCCAAACAGTCCCGACAATAATTCTGTCATGGGCAAGACACTGAGTTTCAGTATCGGTGTGTTCGCAGGACAGGAGTCGGATGCTCCGTTATGGCATTGATGTGACCGAGGTTGTGAATGATGTTCGTTTCAAGAATCTGCCATGACATGGTCGGGAGGCAACAATAACACTCCACAGCATCGAGGAACGGATACCGTTCCGGGAGAACGTCGCGGTGACGAGCGGAGCATGCGTTACTATGGACCCCACCCGCCGTGGCGTTATCGATGCATTTCATACATAGGTGTTCCTGGGAACATCCTATAAAACCTTTCAATGGAAAGGAGGAAGAACAATGAAAGCACAGACGAAAGCGCTTGTCGCGTCTCTGGTGGTCATAGCTTTCGCATTGACTGCTGTGTCCGGAGTCACATACTCGTGGTTCTCGGATACAGAAGACACGACTATTGATATAACGACAGGTAAAATCCAATTGGATCTGGATTCCAATGTATACGTTTCATCATATGGATATGCTGAGAAGGATGTTCCTGCAGGCACTTCAGTGACTACGGATCTTGGCGGATCGATCTCATATAACATTGCATCAGCCACTGCTACAGATTCAATGTCCGTGATATTCAACGGTGCTGCGCCAGGGGACAAGTTGAGGATATCTGTATCTGGAAATGTTACAAGCACGATCAATGTTAATTACACTGAGTCTGTAGAAGTTTCTACGACCTCTGGGCTGGTGTCTCCTTTTGAGATAACTGGACTGATGAATATTGATAATACCAAAGGCGCATCTGTTCCTGCACACGACATCATAATTGAAATGAACGCGGCTACTGGAGCAGAGTACATGGGTATGAAATATACAATAACTCTAAGATTCCAAGCAGTACAGGCAAATTTCAAAGAGACAACATCAACACCCATTATATCATCATCTTCGACAAATACGTCCATCACCTCTGCTACAGCAGATAATACTGTGGTGGCCACTCTCGATGTACCCACGGGTGCTTTTTCCGAAGATGTGACCGTCGAAACAACTGCCATCAAAAATGCTGGTGCAACATACAATGTGGTTAATTCTGCAGGTCAGGTTGTTGGAGGTGTGGATGTTTCCATAACCAATGCAGGTGGAAATACCCGTCAACCCAGTTTGCCTGTATCTGTGAAAATAGTCGTTCCCGGAGATATTACACGTTCATTCAAGGTCTTCCATGAGAATACCGAAGTAACTGATGTTACAGCCGCATATGATTCTACAACAGATAAGACCACAGTCTGTGTATCTGCCAGTTCATTTTCTTCTTATTTCGTCGTTGATACGTCCGAAGCAAAAATCGGTGATGAGAAGTATGCAACTATGAGTGAAGCGTTAATTTCAGCGAAAGATGGCGATGTAGTTGATATTTTAAGGAATTTGACCGATGTAAGATATATCGATCTTTCTAACAATAGTGATAAAAAAAGCATCACAATCAATTTGGATAGCAAAAAGGTCGAATTCTCAAAAAACGCCATGAATCTTTCAGTAACGTTTTCCGAATTCATTGCACTTTAGGCCTATTCTTGCTGCCCGGAGGCCTTCCCTTGCGCTTCTTCTCGACTA
>CAKUXX010000012.1 GCA_934702355.1 uncultured Methanomassiliicoccales archaeon | reverse complement strand
TACCACGCTGATGTGTTCTACATCGCTCATAACTGTACATGAACATCATTCTATTTAGTTATGTCAATGACTATATGTCAACAGCGGATTGGGCGGGATCGTAAGGGGTCTGTCCACAGCCTCGGACAACGTGACGTGCAAACACGACACGATGGTGGAACGCGAGAGGAAGTTCCGGAGTCTTTCTTCGGATTGGATGGAATCCCAATTCCCTATCCGCTGCGGCGGTGCGGTGGTCGAAGCGAAAGGGTTCGACATAAAACTGGTCGCAGACCCTTCCCAGTTCGCATCGGAAAAAGGCGACGGAGGTTTCTCCCCCACATACCTCAAAGGCAAAGGCACGATAGATGTCAGGATCTCCACATCGAAATGCAATGTTGACACCCAATTGGACATCTCCACCGACGGCTGTTATGCACTCCCCCTTTCATCCGAGAGACTTGAGCTTTTCAAGAGCATGGCCGGCGGGAACGGAGTGTCCGTATCTCAGATGATATCGTATCAGCTGACCGGACTGGCCCAGTACAGGACTCTGAACGGTTACGGGGCGACTTCCGCGTACGGCCCCAGGGGGACAACATCGATAATCACGGAGTCCGACGTCAGGAACGCCTACAACTATGCCGTCGAAGCGGTATCCCTCATGTGCTTCCACAACGGTTCGGGATTGCTGGAGAGATCCGATACTGATCTTGCGGATATCATAGCCGCCAAGGACGGGAAGATAGAACTGGACCTGTCGTCCGTCTATGCCCAATGCCTTCTGTCAGTGATCGATGACATAGCACTCAGATGGATGGACTACCTCTACGGATTCGAGATCCTGGAGGTCATTGACGATATGCTGCACCCATATCGCGGTGCCACCGATTCCCTGAAAGCGTTCATATTCGGCAGCGAGAAGGTCTACAGCGCAGTCCCGTACATCGAGAAGACGATGGAACTGTCGGATACTCCCGGGAGTTGCAGATACCCGGGATCGGGCTCCACGACCCTGTCCTACGGAGGGATCACCGTGTCCGTCCAGAACCCTGCCCGCGACCTGTACGATGCCACGTGGCTGAAGGACTTCGGAAAGAGGTATGCCTCGAGCGAGACGCACGTGAGGGGATTCGTCATAGATGTGCTGAAGAGGGCGGCCCTGATAATATCGGAAAGGACCGACCTCGGAACGGTATCGATCGAAGTGGACCCTCACGATGACTATTCGTTCGTGACCGCTCTCACGGACCTGTTCAGATCCGCTATCGGAGACATCGAATCGGCCATCGTTTCCGCCATACCGCTGTCCCTGTCCTCGACACCGATGTACGACCCGTATCTCGGAGCGATATGCGACGAGATCCTCGCACATTCCGGTGAGTTCGTTATGACCGATTCAGTGAGGGCAGAGCTTCTTAGCGCCTTCGCATCGGCCATTCCGAAGGATTCCGAAGTCACCGTCGAATCCATGATCGCCTCGGGTGCCCTAGATTCCGCACTCAGACAGTACGAGTCAGGAGTCAGATCGGATCTCTCTGAGTTCGAAGCGCTTCGCATGAGGGAGACCGGGAACAACGTCATCAGGGCAGTCCTGGCGGAGATATGCGCCATAGGCATATCGATGACGGACATCCTGTCATCCATCCCCGGCATGGCGAACACGATGTACAACGAGATCGCATCGGTTATGACGATGAATCCCGAAGAGGGTCCCATAAGGATACCTGCGGATTCCGATTTCAGACTCGATGACGGCAAGGGGAACATCTCCGTAGAACGGATAGTGCCGACCATCGTCAGCAGCCTCATCGTGGAGTCCGTGACGTTGAATGAATCAAAATGCACCCACACAGTTGGATTCCACGAGAACCCCGGCGCTGCGTACACTACCGTGTTCGAGATATGTATGAACGATGTCCTTGATGTCTCACTCACCGGGATCAGCACAATCGCCCAGTCGATGGGCACTTACTCATCCCTGCTGGAAGAGAGGGTCCAATCCTCGTACGTCGTGGAGGTCTCAGTCATCAGCGGATGGGAGCTTGCCGGCGTCTCCTACAAACCGAGCACCACTGTCCTTGAGGACATCTGGAAAGTCCTGCTGGAACTCCTTGAACCTATCATAGAACCTCTGAGGAGGATCATGGAATCCGTCCGGAACGTCATGACCTGCATATCCGAGTATCTGATCGAGGCACTGTCGTTCATAGCCGACAAGGTCATGGCCATCTATCAGGCGGTCATCGACCCGCTGGGGACCCTTAAGGAATGGTTCGAGACCGCTGTGGAGGACGTATTCTCCCAGGCCTCTCTGGACATACTCGTCAGCATAGGCATGGGATCCCAGAAGGTGACCTTCGAGTTCTTCGGATGCGTCCTCGAATTCGCCACCAAGGCCATAACATGGAACGCGAAGACCAAGACGCTCCTGTCGGCCACACTGACCATGCCCGTTTCGGGACTGACCGTGTCCGCGGGGATAACCGCCAAAGTCCGCGGGGATGTGAAGAAGGAAAACCTGATCATCACGGGATTCGGTGCAGTGGCCGGAGACGACTGGAGTCTCAAGGTCAGTCTGGATCCCCTGATGAAGGGCAGCCGTCATCTCATAACGATAAACGGGGATGTCAGGGGGACGGACATATCCATCGTCGCCCCGAAACTGGAGAACTGTCAGAACCTGGGACTCACCCTGAGCGATGTGCCCGGGATCGGTGAAGTGGTATCGAACATACCCGTGATGGGGGTGAACGTCGGCCTCGATGCGGGATTCAACCTGAAATACGACAACCCCCAGAAGACCGGACTCATCATAAACGAGTTCGAGAGCAATCCGAAGGGGTCCGACAAGGGCAACGAGTACATCGAACTGTACAACAACAGCCTCCACGAGATCGACCTCACGGGATATACTCTGATGGCCGCGTCCGACAGGAGGAGCAAGAACATGGAGCTCACAGGCAACATATCGCCGGGCGAGCATCTTCTGATATACTCCAAGTTCACGCTTGTCAACTCCTCCGGAAAGCACACGAAGAACGGGGAGGCCGTCATCCTCCATGACTCCGACGGGAACGAAGTGGACAAGACCCCCACCAGGAAGGACACCTCCGATGACGATTGCACGTGGCAGCGCGCATTCGACGGATCGACCGAATGGGTTTTCGCGAAAGGGACGCCCGGGAGGACCAACAACACATATCCCCTGAGCAACCTGGTGTCCGCAGAGGAACTGAAAGGGATAGCCTGGAAAGCTGTGGAGAAATCATTCGACAAGGTGGACACCATCCACGACCTGGAGACCCTCCAGGAGTTCATGAGGTATCTCATCAGATACACGCTGGAAGGCGTAATCAACGAGGTATCGGGACAGCTCATCGAGGCCTCTGTGTTCGCTAGCATAGACATTAAGGATGCAACGTCGGCGGCGTCCGCAGGCATCAAAGTCGCACTCCGCACGGACGGGGACATGGTCAAGGACGTCATGAAGTACCTCGTGGGCAAGGTGATGGAGATCGTACTGAACACCAAGAATCCCTACAGGATCAGTCCTGTCGGCATGTTCACTGAGAACATAGACCTAGAGGTCTCATTCAACGTATCCGCCGGATTCCCGGAGATCCTGTCCAAGGGCACGGACCTGCCGAACATGAAGGCAGGGCTGGTGTTCAGGACCAACCTGGCCGGATTGACCCGCGTGATAGGCACGGATACGGGAAGGCCCGAGGTCATGTTCGGCCTCAGGATCGAGGACTGCCCCAGAGAGGCGATACCGTCCAAACTGTCCCCGAAGAAGAACATGGACCATGACCTGTGGCTGATGATGGTGAGCGTCAGATTCTCCAGGTCGTAACAGGAATCATCTATTATATCAGGAAGCGATGGAGTCAAACATGGCCGGAATGGACTTCAAGATTCCCACGGTGATGACCTCGGAGGAGCTGATGGAGAAAGCCTTCCACAGGGCATCCAAGATCCGCAAGAACGGTACCAACGCCTTAGATTCGAAGAAGAAAACAGCTCTGGCCAAGATCACGGCCTCAGGGGACATAGTGGTCACTTCCCTGAACAACTATGTCAACAAGTTCCCCCGCCTCGACAAAGAGGACGACTTCTTCCCCGAACTCGTCGACATCGTCATCGGGATCGACAGGTACAAGAAGGCCCTGGGAGCGGTCAACTGGTGCGCCACCAAGGCGGACAAGCTGAAGAACGACACCCTGAGGGACATACGCCGCACGAAGGACCCCGAGATCGTCGAGGCTACGAGACGCAGCTTCTACGGAAGGCTCAACTCATATGTGGACAGGATATCGGACGACCTCCTCTTCCTGCAGGACGCGAAGAACAAGTTCAGGAGGCTTCCCGCAGTGGATTCCTCCGTGCCCACCGTCGTCGTCGCGGGATTCCCGAACGTCGGAAAGAGCAACCTGGTCACCGTCCTCTCCACAGCGACACCCGAGATCGCACCTTATCCGTTCACCACCAAAGGAGTCATTGTCGGACACATCGAGGATGACTGGCGCAAATACCAGATCATCGACACGCCCGGACTCCTTGACAGACAGTTCGACGAGAGGAACGACATCGAGAAGCAGGCCGTCCTCGCACTGAGGTACCTCACAGACGTCATGCTCTTCGTCATAGACCCGTCCGAGACCTGCGGATTCTCCAGAGAGGTCCAGGAGAAGCTCCTGAAAACCGTGGAGGAAGGATTCGAAGGCGTCCCGATCATCGTCGCCGAGAGCAAATGCGACATCATGAAGACCGACGACGGCAGGATGTTCTTCTCCGCCCAGAGCGGCGAGAACATGGACGTGCTGACAGAGGCAGTGATCTCGCAGCTCAGAGAGATATTCAGACGCAAGGCTGTCGAATCCGGCTCAGAGGAATGATGACCGAAGGTCCAGCTGCCAGCAAGGAGATGGCGAACTACTTCTCCGAACTGTCCGCCAAAAAGGACGAATGCTACCACCTGGCAGAGACTGCCAGGGCTATGGGATTCGATCCCGAGACCACCGTCGAGATCCCCCAGGCGGAGGACCTGGCGTCCCGTGTCGAGAAGCTCCTGATGGAGTACAACGTCGAAGGCGTAGCCGAGGACATCCGCAGACTCACGGCGGAATTCGGAAACCGTGAGGTGGTGGCCCTCATGGTCGCCAAGGAGATGGCCAAAAGGCCTGCGGAGAGCATAGAGAAGGCTCTGGACAGGGCCGTAAGGGTCGGTCTCGCCGTTCTGACGGAAGGTATCCTCGTTGCTCCCCTGGAGGGTATCGCCGATACCAAGATCAGGAAGAACGCCGACGGCAGCAATTATGTGGACCTGGTCTTCGCAGGTCCGATCCGTGCCGCGGGAGGTACCGGACAGGCCATGAGCGTTCTGATCGCAGATGTGGTCAGGACGGAACTCGGAATAGGCAAGTACCTTCCGACCGAAGGGGAGATCGCCAGATTCGATGAGGAGATCCCCCTGTACAAGCAATGTCAGCATCTTCAGTACACCCCGACATCCGAGGAGATAGACCTGATCGTCAGGAACTGTCCCGTGTGTGTCGACGGTGAAGGTACCGAGCAGATCGAGATCTCCGGATTCAGGGACCTGCCCCGTATAGACACGAACCGTGTCAGAGGCGGTGCATGCCTTGTCATAGCCGAAGGTATGTGTCAGAAGGCATCCAAGCTCAAGAAGCACGTCGACAAGCTCAAACTCTCCGGATGGGAGTTCATCGGCCAGTTCCTGGACGCCCACAAGACCGTCAAAGAGACGAAAACCGATGACGATGCACCCAAGAAGCCCACCGTCGAACCCAAAGAGAAGTACCTCATGGATATCGTCGCGGGCCGTCCGATCTTCGGACATCCGTGCGCGGTCGGCGGATTCAGGCTCCGCTACGGAAGGGCGAGGACATCCGGACTCGCAGCACTCGCATTCAACACAGGCAGCATGTACGCCATGGACGAGTTCATGGCATTGGGGACGCAGGTCAAGATCGAACGTCCCGGCAAGGCATGCGTTGTCACGCCCTGCGATATGCTCGAAGGGCCGACGCTGCTCCTGAAGAACGGGGACCTGGTCTACTGCCACACCCGCGACGAGGTGCTGGCAGTTAGGAACCAAGTGTCCGAGATCGTCGATAACGGCGAGATACTGGTCCCGTTCGGAGAGTTCTGCGAGAACAACCACGTACTGGTACCGTGCGGATATCCTGTTGAATGGCACAAACTCGAGATCGAGGCAAAAGGCGCCCTTCCGGATGATTGGAGGGATCCCACCTATGAGCGTGCGAAGGAGATGAGCCGCGACATGGGCGTCCCGCTCCACCCCAAATACAACCTGTTCTGGTCGGATTGGCCCCTTGAGCGCATCAAGGCCCTGAAGGCCACAATATTGGAGACAGGGAGATACGACGGCCGCAACCTGATCATCCCCAGGGAACCTGTGTCCAAGAGGATGCTCGAGGACCTGTGCGCCCTGCACAGAGTGGTTGACGGCAACGTGGTCATCGACGAGAAGTACTCGCTTCCCATCCTGGACTGCCTCGGAATCGCCGTGAAGGATAACGACCTGGAGAGCAGGGCCGAACTCGACGGCGAGGACACGCTCAGTGCGATATCCAAGGCCGCAGGATACGAGGTCCGCGCAAGGGCCATGACACGCATCGGAACAAGGATGGCCCGTCCCGAGAAGGCCAAGGAGAGGGAGATGACACCCAAGGTCTACGCCCTGTTCCCGGTGAGCAAGGATGCGGATGCCAAGGCCGAGATCGTTGCCATGATCAAGGTCGTCAAATCCAACATGAACAAGAGCCGCGACTCCAAGCCAACGGTCAGCGTCGAGGTGGGAAACAGATTCTGCCCCTCATGCAGGACATACACCTACCGCAACTGGTGCAGGAGCTGCGGCGTCCACACACTGTACACACCGCGTCAGAATGCCTTCGGGGACATGGGACCTGCCCCGATCGACATCAATCTCGAAGAGGAGCTCAAAGCGGCATGCGATTCCGTCGGCGAGAGACAGCCGTCCGACCTGAAATGCCTCGAAACGCTGTCCTCGAAGATCAAGACATGCGAGGCGCTGGAAAAGGGGATACTGAGGCAGAAGAACGGCGTCAGCACCTTCAAGGACGGTACCGTGAGATTCGACATGACCGACATCCCTCTGACCCACTTCAAGCCCCGCGAGATAGGGCTGTCGATAGAGAAGGCCCATGAGCTCGGATACACCCATGACTGGAACGGGGATCCGCTCACGGACCCCGACCAAATATGCGAACTGAAGGTCCAGGACATCGTCCCCGCAAAAGACTGCGGAACATACCTTGTGAACATAGCGAACTTCGTGGATGATGAGCTTGAGAAGCTGTACCACCTCCCGAGATACTACAACGTCAAGGACCGCAGCGACCTGATCGGCCACATAACATTCGCTCTCGCACCCCACACATCGGGATGCATCCTGAGCAGGATCATCGGCTACGCGGACCTCCGCGGATGCTACGGACACCCGTTCTTCCATGCCGCGAAGAGAAGGAACTGCGACGGTGACGAGGACTGCGTCATCCTTGCGATGGATGCCCTTCTGAACTTCTCCAGGTCGTTCCTTCCCGACAAGAGAGGCGGACTCATGGATGCCCCGCTCGTCCTTACGACGAGACTGGATCCCAACGAGATCGACAAAGAGGCCCACAATGTGGACTGCCTCAGGGAATATCCGCTGGAGCTCTACAGGGCCGCGATGGAGATGAAGGATCCCAAGGAGATCGAGAAGACAATGGACCTCATCGCCGGAAGGATAGGGACCCCGGAGCAATACGAGCACCTGGGATTCACCCATGATACCTACGACATATCAGATGGTCCGAAATACTCCGCATACACGACCCTGGAGACGATGATGGACAAGATGGATGCCCAGCTCATGCTCGGCAAGAAGATCCGTGCCGTCGACGAGCAGGACGTTGCCAGAAGGGTCCTCAACAAGCACTTCCTTCCGGATATGATCGGAAACCTCAGAAGCTTCTCCACACAGACCGTGAGATGCACAAAGTGCGGTGAGAAATACCGCAGGATGCCCCTTGCCGGGAAGTGCACGAAATGCGGCAATTCGCTGACCCTCACTGTTCACGAGGCCAGCGTCAAGAAGTATCTGGAGATATCGAAGATCATCGGAGAGAAGTACGGTCTCGACACCTACACCCGCGAGAGGGTGGAGATATTGGAGATGAGCATGGACTCGATCTTCAACAACGACAAGGTCAAGAAGTGCAAACTCTCCGACTTCTTCTGATATCACTGCTTGGGGGACATGAAGGTCTTCTGGAACATGTCCAACTGAGAATCCCTTGCTTTCGTTATCAGCTTGGAACCCAGTTTGCCTGCGGCGATTAGCTGGATGTTCATGTTGGCGACAGCGAGGAGGACCTCGGCGAAGCTCTTGCCGGATTTGGATGCCCAGTAGTCGGAGAGGAACTCTATGCGCTCGGCATCGCAGGAAGCGATCATCGCATCGACTTTGGCACCTACCAGCTTGAAGGACTGGGAATAGCTCTCGACATACAGTACAGGGCTGTACTTCAGATCCGCAGGCTCCAAAGATGGCATGCGTCCTGCGAATGAATCCATAACGGACACGGCCTCCGTGCAGATCGACTGGAGATCGTTCAGGTCGGTATAGACGGCGAATGCCTCGATGGCGATGAACACATACTCGGTGGAGGCGTTCAGCAGCTCCTTCTGATATCCGATGCGCTGTGCCCTCTCGGAGATGGCTTTGAGCAGATCGATTATCAGATCGTGATCGTCGATCAGTATCGCAAGGTCCGCGATACGACTGCGGGTACGGACACCGGGCTTGGAAACGCTGTAGAAGACCGCTTCGACGCATTCATCGAGGATCGAAGCGTACATTGCATCATCGATGACGGGGTCCTCTCCGAGCCTTTCGATGATGGATTCGACGACCTTCGTGAAACCGCGGTCATCGCCTCCGACAGGAACTGCATCGGCATTCGCCGCAGCGGGAGCATCGAAGTATTCTCCGCACTTGGAACAGAATTCCGAACCGTCATCATTGATGCTGCCGCAGGCCTTACACGTTTTCATAAGACAGCGGATATTGTTTCATATAAAAACAGATGCGGACCATCCTTCGGATTCTTCAGCCCTTGAGGTACCTGGACACGAATTTCGAGATGTACGCATTGCGGGAACGGATCATCATGCCGCGGGTCAATCTTCCCGATGTGACCGCACGTGCATTGAACATCATCGCAACACGGATATCGTCGAGATAGACGAGCGCGGGTGCGGATGACCAAGCGTCTGTCAGCGCATCGAGCTCATCCGATGTGTGCGAAGATACGGCATCCGATACCGCATCCCTGATGGAGAATGCGCAATCACCGTATGCCTCCAGCCATTTCATCGGCGGGACCCCTTTCATATCGTTCACAGGCAGCTTGGAAGCTTTGTCTATCATCACCGAGAATGCGTCACAGGCGTTGTTGCATTCGTCGAGGACATCGCGGAGATCGGGATACACGACGAAGCAGTCCGAGAACAGCATCAGATACGGATTGGCGAGACCCAGGACCCCGTTCTGGATCATGCATACATCCACACTGCCTACGATGCGCTTCATCAGATCGGGAATGAACTCCCTGTCGGGCATCATCCTGGCGAAATCGGGAATGGCCGCGGCAACGTATTCGTTAGGGTGGATCACGGTGGACACGATGCACCCTATGGTGGAGTCCAAGACCCTGTTGTATTCCGTGATGTCGAGGACCAGACCTTCGTCCAGAGCTCCCCTCCAAGCGCCGATGGCCTCAGAGAAACGACCGGCATCCATCAGGATGCAGCCTGCTGATACGGGATCGGAAGGAAGGTCCTGATTCAGAGGTATGGGACGTCCTGTCGGGGATTTGACGTAGTATGCGCCGCACCTGACACAGAACTCCTGGGAATCGTCATCGGTCCATTGACCGCAGGAAGGACATTGCTTCATCGCGACCACGACGAAATAAAAGGAAAAGATCCCTCCCGGATGGGGAGGGATTTAGGTTTAGAGCGCCTCGATCTGGGACTTGAAGTCGTTGGCCTCGTCGGTCAGGACTCTCAGTGCCTCATCCAGCGCTTCTTGAGCGGTCAGGGATCCGTCCGTCTCGAATTTGAACACGAACTCGGTGTCGCTCGGATCGATGATTACACCGCCACGGCTTCCGAGGTGCTTGACACAGGTCTTGCAGAGGCAGCAGTCCAGGGGACGTGTGGCGACAAGCTTGCCGTCGACGACATCGAATACCTTCTTGGGACAGAGTTCTGCGCATTCGCAGACATCCTCGCGGGAGGCTTCCTTGTCATCGATTATGATGCGTGGCATGTACTTGTATCCCACACCGTTGGCCACCTGCCACTTGACGTGCGTCTTGGCTGTTCCCATCACGGCTGTCGCGTAGATGAGGACTGCCTGACCGTCGGTGAGCTCGACAATCGGTATGAATTCGTCTTTGACCTTGAGCGAAGGATCGCCGAGGGGCATGAGGTCTCCCGACAGCACCGTGCACGGCCCGATCTTCTGCAGGCTGTACATGATGGAGCAGCTGGGACAACCCTCTCCCCCGCATGCGCATTCGTTCTGCGGACAGAAGCGTTTGAGGTCGGTGGGCACAGGGACCATTCCCAGCCTGTGGGCTATGATCTCGTCGAACAAGGGCGTCATGCTCTCATACTCCTTGTCGCCATCCATGATGGAACCGAGGTGGAACTCCACCTTGTCGATAGCCATCTTGGGGATGTCGGACAGGAGTGTCCTCCTGAGCGCGTTTGCCATGGCGGGAGAGGAGTTCCTCAGTATGAACTTGGCCTTCCTCTCGGCCATTTCGAGAATCTCTATGTCCATAGGAGATCCCCCTCAGACCCTGCGTCCCCTGCGTCCGCCCTTCTTCTTGGTACCGTCGTGCGGTATGGGTGTGACATCCTCGATTCTGCCGATCTTGAGTCCGGCCCTGGTGAGGGCACGGATCGCAGCCTGGGCTCCGGGACCGGGAGAAGCGGATTTGTTTCCTCCGGGTGCGCGGACCCTGACGTGGATACCGACGAACTCCTTCTCCTTTGCGACCTCGGCGACCTTCTCGGCTGCCTTCTGGGCTGCGTAGGGCGAGGACTCGTCCTTGGCCTGCTTGACGACCATTCCACCGGTGGCCTTGGTGATTGTCTCGGCTCCGGTGATGTCGGTCAGGGTGATCATGACGTTGTTGTAGCTGGCGTAGATGTTGGCTATTCCCCATTTTGCTGTCATCAGTTAGCACCATCCTCTGCTGTGATTCCTGCTTCCTCTGCATCGGCCTTGGCGGCTGCTGCATCGGCTGCTGCCTGCTCTGCCTCTGCCTTAGCTTTGACAGCCATGTTGGCGGCTGCCTGCTCGGCGGAGATCCTCATAGGGTGCATCTCATCTGTGAAGGGGGATGCGGGGTTGAACTCGATGGAGGACTCCTCAGCCCTGGTGACGAGGTATCCGGGGACGGTGACCCTGTGGCCGTTCATGAAGATGTGGCCGTGGGTGATCATCTGCCTGGCCTGCCTGATTGTGCTGGCCAGTCCCTTCTCGAACACGATGGTCTGAAGACGCCTGGACAGAACGTCCTCGTCTTTGAGGGCAAGGATGTCGTTCAGGTCTGCTCCGACAGGGAGGTATCCGAGACGTCCGCACTTGGCGAGAAGGGCGTCGGCCTCGATCTTTGCCTGAGCATCTCCGGACCTGAGGCGAGCCTGAAGGTCCCTGGACTGCTTCCTCAGGTTCCTGAGGATGGTCTCGGCCTTCCAGACCTCGGTCTTGTTCTTGAGACCGAAGGCGCGAACGACCTCGACCTCTGCTTTGATCCTCTCGCCCTGCCAAGGGTGGGAGGGTGTATCGTATGTCTTGCGTGAAAATTTAGGGTCTCCCATTCAAACCACCTCAGGATTTCCTCTGAACTCCCATTGTGAGTCCGTGCCTTCCGTTGGACCTGGTCCTCTGACCACGTACCTTGTGGCGTCCCTCGTGCCTGATTCCGCGGTAGCAGCGGATCATCTTCATCCTGTTGATGTCATCCTTCTGGATGATGTCGAGATCGTTTCCGAACAGGTGCATGTCGGCTCCGGACTCGTAGTCGTTCTGCCTGTTGATGGCCCATCCGGGGGCGTACTCGACGTAGGATTTGACAAGTGCCTCGATCTCCTTGACCTTCTCGTCAGACAGGGATCCCATCCTCATGGAAGGATCGACGTCTGCTTTCTTGGCCACAATCTGGGCAACCCTCTTTCCGACTCCTTTGATGCTCTGAAGTCCGACGACGGTCTTCTTCTGACCGTCGATATCGGAGTTGACGATACGGACGATGAAGTTGAAGTTCTCGTCCTCCGTCTGCTGCTGTTCTTTCTTCTTAGCCATAATGCTAACCTCCGTAAATGCCTCTTCTTGCGAAGATACGGACAAGCTCCGGTTCCCGAGGGAAGGAGCTCTCAGTTTTCACCTTCCATTGCAGAAAGGGGGTCCTGAGTTCACGTAAAACGGGCGATGAGGTTATTATTTATAAAACAAGCGGAAGAGGTGGTGCTGGGGAAGGGATTCGAACCCTTGAAACCCTACGGTAAGGGATCTTGAGTCCCTCGCCTTTGACCAGGCTCGGCAACCCCAGCTTAATAGGGTGAAAGAGGTTTGATTGAAAATGTTTACGGAAGGGTGGTGACCTCACCGCGCCTTCCGTCGATGTAGAACGTGTACTCGTGCTGGGAGACTATACCGCCGTCGATCTCGACGAGCTGGGCATAGCTGGAGAGGACACCGTGACGGATGAGGTTCTTCACGTGCTTCTCCGCATCGGGGAAGTCACAGCTCCTGGCACAAAAGGGGAATGTCTTGAATTCACCCTTGACGTACTCGAAGAACTCCTGGGCCTTGGGATCCGCAATGGGCCTCTCGCGAAGGATCCTGACGATGTTTCCGGGCTTGCCGTTCTTGACTGCGCCTCCGCCGTTGGTGGCGAAAGGCTCAATTGCCACGGTCATGCCTGCTTTGATCTCTGTCGTGTCACCGTTGTCGTAGTTCGGAACGGAAAGACCGGCATGAAGGTTGTAAGGCTCGATCTGATGGCCGCAGAGGTTCTCGACCGGCTTGTAACCGGCACTCTCGATAGTCATCTGAACGGCGCGTCCGATCTCTGCCAGGGGCACACCGTCACCGATGAATTCCGCAACGGTGTTCCTTGCACTCTTCGAAACCTGGACCAGATCCCTGTAGGTGTTGGTACCGACCTCGACTGTTCCCGCCGTATCTCCGACGTATCCGTCCAGTTCAGCACCGCAGTCCACCTTGACGACATCCCCTATCTGGAAGACGCTTTTGTCTGTACAGCTGGGGGTGTAATGCGCAGCAATCTCGTTGATGCTGATGTTGCAGGGGAATGCCAATCCGCATCCATGCTCGCGGATGTATCCCTCGACTTCCTGTGCGACGTCATAGAGTTTGACGCCCTCCTTCACCATGGAAAGGCCGAGTTCCCTGGCCTCGCCGGAAACCCTCCCTGCCTTACGGAGCTTTTCAAGCCCCTCTTCACTCAACATTCTAAGACTTCCTTTATCTTATCAGCGGGAATAGCGCCCTGACGGACGATCTCGACTTCCTTATCCATAAGCCAGACAATCGTAGAGGGCTGACCGATGGTACAGGCACCTGCATCGATGTACGTGTCGACGGAATCTCCGAAATCGGTTATGGCCGAGTTGACATCGACTGCATCCGGGTGCGAATGCAGATTTGCCGAAGTGGCAACTATAGGACCTGTGCGCCTGATCAGCTCCAGGGCGAATCTGTTGTCAGGGATACGGATCCCTACTTTCTGAGATGAGGAGGTAACGATGTCGGGGACATCGTCCTGCTTCTTGATGATGATAGTGAGTGGTCCCGGAAGGAATGCCTTGATCAGTTTGTCAGCATTCTCGTTCAGAACGGCGACCTTCTCCAGCATGGCCTTATCGGATACTGCAACCGAGAGAGGCATGTCGAAAGGCCTCTTCTTGGCTATGTACAGACTTTTGACGGCAGATTCGTTGTAAATGTCTGTACCGATGCCGTAGACCGTCTCGGTAGGATAAACTATCAGCTTGCCAGCAGCAATATCCTCCGCAGCTGCTGCAACAGCTTCTTCGCAATGGGCATCGAAGCCGTGTGAATAATCGCATTTGATTATCTTCATTCATACACCTACCATATTTTTCACCCGGGCCATAAGCCCCGGGCTGAAATTATCGCATATGTTTCCATGACCTGGATACAGTTCCCTTATGTCAATATTACTAAGACGAAGGATGGAATCCCTCATCGAATCCTCGGAACCGCCAGGGAAATCGGTACGTCCGTATCCGTTTTCAAAAAGCGTGTCCCCGGAGAACAGGGCCTTTTCAGATGCATTGTACAGACAGATGCTGCCCTCCGTATGGCCGGGTGTGGATATCACTTGGAATGATTCCCCTGCATCGAGGATCTGCCCATCTTCGAGCGGTTCGGCTTCCAGGGGTTCGAAAGGATAGCCGAACATGTCATTGAGGATGACTTTGGAATCTGCCGATGCAAGATATGGCACATCCTGCTTTCCGGCATATACCGCAGGACCGTAGAAATGCTCGACGATCGATTTCACTCCACCTGAATGATCGAAATGACAATGTGTCAGAACGACCATGTCCAACGCCCTTCCATCTAACAAGCGTTCGACCCTGTATGGAACATTGGGATCCAAACCTGTCCCGGCATCGACCAAGAACGTACAATCCGAAATCACAAGATATATCGAGGAATCGAAACCGATAGCCGAAGGAATCCTGTGAACAATCATCAGAGATAGTATCAGAATCCTGTATAAAACAAAATCGAAAAATGAGTATATGGAGGATGAGAATGTTTCATACGGAACCTGTTTAACTGCTAGATCACACTCCAGCGACGTTCAAAGAACTTTAGTAAGCCAGGACTGAATATCTCGGCGAACCTCGACACTTACATCCGGCTTCTATCAAACTCGTCATTTACGAGCGTCCTATGGGTACCTCTTTTTTAAGATGGCTTCGAGCTTAGATGCCTTCAGCTCTTATCCACTACCGCGTGGCTACTCAGCATGCCTTGTCAGACAACTGATAAACTAGAGGCGACGAACCCCTGTTCCTCTCGTACTAAAGGGTCCTTCTCATCAGGTACCTACACCTCCATCAAAAAGCAACAAAACTGTCTCGCGACGTTTTAAACCCAGCTCACGATCCCTTTTAATGGGCGAACAACCCCACCCTTGGCAGCTGCTGCACCACCAGGATAGGGAGAGCCGACAGCGAAGTAGCAAGCCACGAGGTCGATGTGAACTCTTGCTCGTGACAACTCAATTATCCCCAGGGTAATTTTTCTGACATCAATCACCCCCATTCAGGAGGTTGATTGGTTCGCTAGGCCATAGTTTCCTATCTCCGAACCCTATTGTCTGGTTCCGAGTCAAGCTAGCTTATACCCTTACATTCTTCGGTAGATTTCTGACCTACCTGAGCTAACCATTGGGCGCCCTTGTTATCTTTTTGAGGGCGTGGCGCCCCACCCGAACTGCCTGCCTATAGCTGTTCCTCCGGAGAGGTGAGTCGTAAAAATTGACAAGGGCGGTGTTTCATCGGTGACTCGGAGAGATGCTAGCGCACCTTCCTGGGTAACGTCTCCCGCCTACCCTACACATGCCAATTCTTACAACAACAACAGGTTGCAGTGAAACTCCATGGGGTCTTCGCTTTCAGATGGAGGGGTCTGGATTGTGCACCAGACTGATTGTTTTCACTAGCGTCATGGCGGGGACAGTAGAACACTCGTTGAGCCTTCATGCAAGTCGCCAATTAAGCGACAAGGTATTACGCTACCTTAAGAGGGTCATAGTTACCCCCGCCGTTTATCGGTCCTTCGTTCCGTTGAAACAGAATTTCAGATGCCGACACTGGGCAGGCTTCGGCCTCTATACACATCCTTTCGAACTAGCAGAGACCTATGTTTTTATTAAACAGTCGGTGTTCTCTTGTCACTGCGACCAGTAGCTCTCACTACTGGCACCCCTTATCCCGAAGTTACAGGGCTAATTTGCCGAGTTCCCTCGCCACGATTATGCTAACACGCCTTAGGCTACTCACCTAGGGACACCTGTGTCGGTTCTTGGTACGAACAATAAGATTGTAACTATGAGGTTTTCACGGGGACCAGGAATCATCATAAGCAGGCTTACGCCTGCCCCATCACGCATTCACCAACTTCTCACCATTACGGTTCTTCATCGGTTTCGGCGCTTGGATACACTGACGGGTGTACAACAACTATCCCGATCCAACAACATAGGCAAAGATCTTACTGGTACAGGAATATTAACCTGTTTCCCATTCGATAACTTCGATTAAGAGTTACCTTAGGATCGACTAACCCTTGGCTGACGAACATTGCCAAGGAACCCTTGCCCCTGCGGCGACACGGATTCTCACCGTGCTTTGCTGCTACTCACTCCAGGATCCTCGTTGGTACACGGTCCACAGGACTTCACAGCCCCGCTTCTGCCCATGCACCACGCCCCCTTACCAAATATCATTTCTGATTTCTAAAGTATCGGTACTCGGTTTAGCCCCGTCCATTTTCTGGGCCCACAATCTAGACCGGTGAGCTGTTACGCTATCTTTGAAGGATGGCTGCTTCTAAGCCCACCTCCCGGTTGTTTTAGACTGCCGACGCCATTTCGTATTACACTTGACCGAAATTTAGGGACCTTAACTTTAGTCTGGGTTGTTTCCCTTATGGCCACCAAGCTTACCCCGGATGGCCTCACACCCGACGTCTACGGTGAACGCAAGTTCGGAGTTTGACAAGATGCCGAGGAATTTCTTCCCCTAAGCACCCAATCGGTGCTCTACCTCACGTTCTGCCTCGATCGAGGTCTAGCTGCGACTAGTTTCAGGGGGAACCAGCTATTTCCGGCCTAGATTGGCCTTTCACCCCTATACCCAAGTCATCCAAACGATTTGCACATCAGAACTGGTTCGGACCTCCACCTCCCCTTCGAGAGGCTTCATCCTGCTCAGGCATAGATCGACCGGCTTCGGGTATCCGCACCATTGACTCCACGCGAGCACACGTTGCCCCTCGCAAAAAACTGCGGGCAATCGGTTTCCCTTCGGCTACCTAATTGAATAGTTAACCTCGCCAATGACCAGAACTCCCTGGATCGTTTTTCGAAACGAACAATATAACACTGGTCCACCAATATGGTTTCTTCCCTTTGATGCTATATAAATCTTTGACCGTATGGTTTCAGGTCTTTTGACCTCCCGTTAAGGGTACTTTTCAGTCTTCGCTCACGCTACTACTGCACTATCGGACTAGAGACGTATTTAGGGTTGGAAGTGAATGCCTCCCAAATTCATGCGCGATATCCAACGCACACTACTCGAGAACATCAAAAATCACCATATCCACCTTCCTCTAAGGGGCTATCACCCTCTATGGCCTGGCTTTCCAGCCAAGTTTGAGTATTTGGACTTAGGTGTAAATGAGTCTATAACACCACATCTCCCGCTCCTTTCGGGCGGGATTCGGTTTGCCCTATACCGCGTTCGATCGCCTTTAATAACGGTATCTCGGTTGATTTCTTTTCCTGCGGGTACTAAGATGCTTCAATCCCCCGCGTTCCCAATCATTACTGATTATTCCGAAGAATAGGAAGTCCCATTAGGTAATCGTCGGATCATAGGCTTCTTGCACCTACCCGACGCATATCGCAGCTTGACACGACCTTCTTCAGCGCTCTAGCCGAACCATCCCCCATACGGCGTAGCATCGCCGCTGGCGTATGATCTAGCACACGTCCAGGTTTCGTATGATCGGTGATCATCGGGCTTGATCCGCACTCATCCTCCGTTTGCGGAGCCCTACACCTCTTCCCCGGTACAGGACCTCTGACCGGGTGCATGACAGTGAATCTCTCGCCGATTACTCGGCTTGGGTGAAATCCCCGTAGTCTGGAGGAGTATATAATACTTTGCTCCAACCCGGGAACCACACATTGTGACTCTAACTCAGTCTCCCAGACTATTGCTGGGTGACCACGCGACTTCATCTCGCGCAAATCCCTCCATTCCTAAGAAATATATAAACTTATTGCAACTCCAAAATCTATTGATTCCACAATCCGCCACAAATTAACGATTTTACTCAGAATAATCAATAAACATCACATTCTGAACGTGATTATGATGGCATCCGGGATCTTCCGCTGCAGTTCTTTCAGGTCAGGATGATACAATCTCAGGTATCCTTCGCGATAGACCTTCTTCCTAAGGATCTTGGACACAACGCTCGCTTCGACATTGCCTTCGATCTTCCACGACGATACTTCGGACCCTATATCCGTGGAGACATAGATGGGGATCCTCAGGCGCAGCCTCTCCGCATCATCGCATGAATCCCAAATCAGATCTATCTGCGATTCCGGGACCACTATGGTGGCACCGTCACGCATCGTATAGCCTTCCACATCCCCGTCCTTCAATTCCATCAGCGATGGTTTCGTTGCGGCGAGATTGGAATTGCACTCCCTCATCACCGATGCTATGAATGCATCATCCATGATTCCGCATCGGGGTCGTTTTATTTGAGGTAATGCAGATGTGCCCTCTCTAATATTCTATTATTATACCAATACCCGATTACCGTGCATATGATATGCGGGGACGAACAGCTCAAAGAGGCACTTGAAAGGCATCCGTGCTTCAACTCGGATGCACATAAGAAATTCGCAAGGATGCACATCCCTGTTGCGCCCCTATGTAATATACAATGTAATTACTGCAATCGCAAATTCGATTGCTGCAACGAATCTAGACCCGGCGTTACAAGCGAGGTACTGAGTCCCGAAGAAGCCGCATCCAAGGTGGCCTATGTGAAAGAGAAGATACCGGAACTGAGTGTCGTGGGGATTGCGGGCCCTGGAGATCCGCTTGCCAACGAATCTACATTCAGATCCCTGGAGATCATCGGAAACGAGAATCCGGACCTTACGTTATGTGTCTCCACCAACGGTCTCGCGTTACCTGAGAATGCCCAGCGTCTCTTCGATGCAGGAGTCAGGTTCGTAACGGTCACAATGAACGCCTGCGATCCGACCATTGGTTCCAAGATCTACGGCAACGTTAGATACAACGGCGAGGTCCTCAAAGGAATCCCTGCAGCGGAACTCCTCATAGAGAAACAGACCAAGGGAATCAGATTATGCTCCGACTTGGGCATGGTCGTCAAGGTCAACATCGTCATGATCCCCGGGATCAACGAAGAGCACATCCCCGAACTTGTCAGATACGTGAAGGACAAGGGTGCGTACATCGTGAACATACTGCCGCTCATACCGGTCGACGGTACCCCGTTCGCTTCTCTGAGATCCCCTACTCCCCTGGAACGCAAGAGGCTGATGGACCAGTGCTCCCTGGATGCCCGCATGATGCGTCACTGCAGACAGTGCAGGGCGGATGCGATAGGTCTCCTCGGAGAGGACAGGTCCCAGGAGTTCGTGCACATATCTGGCTGCACCGGAGGCTGCGGTTCCGGCGGCAAACCTCTGAACGTGGATTCCCCCGGTTCCAAGAACAGGAACCATGTTGCTGTTGCCACCTCGGACGGCGTACGTGTTGACTGCGGTTTCGGATCCTCCCCTTCATTCTACATATATGATGTATCTTCGGATGAACCCGTCAAGATGCGCGAGGTAAGCATATCGTTGAACACCTCATCCGCAGGCGATGAGCACAAGGCCCACATACGCAACATCATCGATCGGCTTGGTGACTGCGGAACCGTCATCGTACGCGAGATCGGCCCCATGCCCTCCAAGACCCTGGCCAATCTGGACATCGATGTCATCACATCCTCCGACATGATCGATGACGTTCTCAGGAACATGTGCTGCCCCAGGCAGTGAGGAATGAACGGCCGGTGAGGGATCCTGCCGGCCGATCATCCCCTTCTCGACAAACCTTTCCGACCGTTGGGTCGAGCATCGACCTAACACCGTTTCATCTGGGATGAACCATATAAATAATGGATTTCTTAATTGCCGAACATAACCAAGGAGTGTGCGTCATGGACGCTCAACAGATGAGAGACACTTACATCAATTTCTTCAAAGAAAAGGGACACGCGCAGATCAGTTCCGCCCCCCTTATACCCGAGAACGACCCCACTGTTCTTTTCACCACGGCAGGCATGCATCCGCTCGTGCCCTACCTCCTCGGAGAGAAGCACCCCGCAGGGAAGAGACTGACCGATTTCCAGAAATGCGTCAGGACAGGGGACATCGATGAGGTCGGAGACGCCAGCCACCTCACTTTCTTCGAGATGCTCGGCAACTGGTCCCTCGGGGATTACTTCAAGACCGAATCCATCGCCTGGAGCTACGAGCTCCTCACCAAGGTCCTCGGCATCGACCCCAACCATCTTGCTGTCACCGCCTTCGCCGGCGAGGGCAACATCCCCCGCGACGAGGAGACCGCAGAACTCTGGAAAAGCCACGGCATGAGGGATGACCAGATCTTCTTCTACGGAAGGGAGGACAACTGGTGGGGACCCGCAGGCCAAACCGGACCCTGCGGACCCGACACGGAGATATTCTTCGATGACGGAAGGCCGAAATGCGGACCCGACTGCGGACCCTCCTGCCACTGCGGGAAGTACACCGAGATCTGGAACAACGTCTTCATGCAGTACTTCAAGGATGCCGACGGTAACTTCACACCCCTCAAACAGAAGAACGTCGACACCGGAATGGGACTCGAGAGGATCCTCCGTATCCTGAACGGTGTCGAGACCGTCTACGACACATCCCTCTTCTCCGGGATCATCTCCAAAGTCGAGGAGCTCTCCGGAAAGAAATACAAGGACGATCCCGAGACGACCCGTGCATTCAGGATCGTTTCCGACCACCTCAGGGCCGCCACCTTCATGCTCGGAGACGGAGTCGTGCCCGCGAAGATCGGACAGGGATACATCCTCAGGCGTCTCATAAGGAGGGCCAGCAGATACCTGTCCAAACTCGGAGTCGATGACATCTGCATGCAGAAGGTCGCAGAGGTCGTCGTCAGGGATTATTCGCCCGCATACCCCGAGCTCGAGAGGAACAAGGACTTCATCTTCAGCAACATCACCGCCGAGGAGGAGAAGTTCCACAAGACGCTCACCAAAGGTCTCAGGAGATTCAACGAGATGATCGCCGAGAGCGGCGACTCCAAAACGCTTGACGGAGAGATGGTCTTCAGGCTCTACGACACATTCGGATTCCCCGTGGAACTCACTCAGGAGCTTGCCGCGGAACAGGGAAAGGAAGTAGACATCGATGACTTCCAGAAGAGGTTCAAGGCCCACCAGGACAACTCCAGGATGGGTGCGGACCAGCAGTTCAAAGGAGGTCTCGCGGACCACGCCGTCGAAACGACCAAGCTGCACACCGCCACACACCTTCTGAACGCAGCCCTCAGGAAGTTCGTCAGCCCGGACATCCAGCAGAAAGGTTCCAACATCACCGCCGAGAGGCTCAGATTCGATTTCAACCTCGACAGGAAGTGCACCCCCGAAGAGCTGAAGGCCGTCGAGAACTACGTCAACGAGGCCATCAAAGCCGCCATCCCCGTGGTCTGCGAGGAGATGCCCATCGAGCAGGCACGCGAGCGCGGAGCCATCGGTGTGTTCGGAGACAAGTACGGAGAGATGGTCAAGGTCTACACCATAGGCGATGTGTCCTGTGAGATCTGCGGAGGACCTCACGTCTCCAACACATCCGAACTCCAGGGATTCAAGATCAAGAAAGAGGAGAGTTCCGCAGCCGGAGTCCGCAGGATCAAAGCGGTCGTCGGAAAGTTCGACTGATCGTTCTTCCAAAACGCCCCGCTATGCGGGGCCCTTTCCCCCTTTTCTCTCTTTTTTCTACTCTGACCTTCAGAATGTTTGGCGGTTCCACCGTTTACGGACCGAACAAAAGGCCTATGGAACAACGATCAAAGAATCATAACAGAAAGAGAGTGGACTGGGCGAGATTCGAACTCGCGACTTCTTGCTTGCAAAGCAAGCGATCTAACCAGCTGATCTACCAGCCCAACAATCTGCCGTAGTCATGGGTTACATAAAAAGATTACTACTCCCGACATACATTCCCGTAATTCATATATGTTTGATATGAATGGGTGCGTCGCACGAAACATGCGATGGGTTAAAAAACGAAGCGCAACGTCGAAGGCGCGCTTGCGTTGCAGACCTTGACAGGATTAAAATACAATGTCGCGTGTTAGCACGTAGCAAGGTGAAACGGATGTACGGCAAAAGCATCAGACTTGAGAGGATAATGGACAGAAACACAGGGAACTGTGTCATAGTACCAATGGATCATGGAGTTTCCATAGGGCCTACCGAGGGACTCTTTGACATGAAGAAGACAGTAAACGATGTCGCCAACGGCGGCGCCACCGCAGTGCTGATGCACAAGGGGCTCATACCATACAGTCATCGTACCAGCGGACAGGACATCGGTCTCATCCTCCATCTCTCCGCATCCACCGACATAGGAGTGACAAGCAACAGCAAAGTCCTTGTCGCCACTGTGGAGGAGGCTCTGAAAATCGGAGCCGATGCCGTATCCGTTCACATCAACGTAGGTGCCGAGACCGAGCCTCAGATGCTGTCCGATCTAGGGATGGTGTCCAAGGAATGCAACGAATGGGGAATGCCCCTTCTCGTCATGGCATACCCGCGCGGACCGAAGATACAGAATTCATACGACCCCCACGCCATCGCCCATGCGGCACGTGTCGCCACCGAACTGGGTGCGGACATAGTCAAGTGCAGCTACACCGGCGACATAGATTCGTTCAGAGAGGTCGTCAGGAGCACCCTCGCCCCCATAGTCATCGCCGGAGGACCCAAGATGAACTCCGATGACGACATCCTGCAGATGGTGTACGACTCGATCCAGGCCGGAGGTCATGGTGTGTCGATAGGCAGGAACGTGTTCCAGCACAGGAACGTGGAGGCCATGACCCATGCCATCAGCGACATCGTCCTCCGCGGATACACCGTCGAAGAGGCCAAGAAGGACAACCTGTGAGCTGATACAATGGACAAGATGATCTGGATACGCGCCGATCTGCCAGACGACAAGACCGTCCGCAAGGAACTCATACTGTCAGCTCTGGAAAGTGGCATCGAGACGGCCATAATCAGGCCCGGGGATGAGGACTTCTCCGAACTTGGGAAGATCGATCTTATCGTCAACGACGACGGAAAACTAGGAAACGACTACGAACTCGTGGAACTGAAGACCCCTGCCGACCAGGACCGTGCCATGTCACTCTCCGGCAAGAGGAAGGGCGTGATCCTCGATTCTTCCGATTGGACTGTCATACCTCTCGAGAACCTGATAGCCAGGTTCAAGGACTCCGGCACTGCCATCCTGGCCTGTGCCTCCGACAGGGAGCAGGCGAAGCTCTACCTGCAGACCCTGGAGAAAGGGGTCGACGGCATCGTGGTATCGGTCCGGGATCCGGCAGATGTGAGGCAGTTCTCGGGAATCGTCTCCGGGGGACAGGATGTCGATCTCACCGAACTGGAAGTGACCGATGTGAGGAACATCGAGATGGGCGACCGCGTATGCGTCGACACCGTATCGATGATGGTCCCGGGAGAGGGGATGCTCATCGGCTCCCAGGCATCATGCCTTTTCCTCATCCAATCCGAGAGCGAGGACAACGGATACGTCAATGCCAGACCGTTCAGGGTCAATGCGGGAGCTGTCCATGCATATGTCCTCGGACCCGAAGGCAGGACCAGATACCTTGGCGAGCTCAAATCCGGCGAACCCGTGGTGCTCGTCTCCAGAGACGGCTCCACCCGCCTGTCCGCTGTCGGAAGATGCAAGATAGAACAGAGACCGTTCGTCCTCGTCACCGCAACAGACGGCACATCCCAATACTCCACGATACTCCAGAATGCCGAGACCGTGAAGCTCGTGACCAAGGATTCCGCCGTTTCCGTATCCAAACTCAAGAAGGGAGACCGCGTTCTCGGAAGGCTCGAATCCGGCGGAAGGCACTTCGGAATGAAGATCGAAGAGACCATAAGGGAGATCTGATGAAAGTCTGCGCTTCCCTCGGCACCGCCTCGGATCTGGAGATGTCCGGGAAGGCCGACATGGTAGAGATCCGCACGGACCTCCTGGACCGCATCCCGGATACTGGGGACAGGGAGACCATCGTCACCTTCCGCGGAGATGTCGACCTCGGCATCCTTCCATCCGGTTTCAAAGGCTTGATTGACATAGGCATGCAGGACCGCCCGGACACCGACATCGGGATCATCGGCTCATACCACGACTATGAGTCCACTCCCGGCTCCGGAAAGATAGCGTCCATATTGAATTCCATGGATGCCGACATCAGGAAGGGGGCTTTCAAAGTGAACAGCCTGAGGGACCTGATCAGCATATACGATGCATCGGGGTCCGTCAAAGGCAGGCATGTCCTCCTCGGCATGGGCGCCCTCGGGACCGTCACCAGGATAAGACAGTCGGTGCTCGGAAACGAGTTCTCCTTCGGATACGTCAGCGAACCCACTGCTCCCGGTCAGCTCAGCGTCGACCGGATGCTCTCCCTGGGCGATGACTGCATGGTGCTCGGCGTTCTGGGAAATCCGCTCGGGAAGAGCAGGTCGCCCGCGATGCACAATGCCGCTCTGAAAGAGGCCGGCATCAACGGGATATACCTCCCGTTCGAGACCGATCGCATAGACCAGATCGAAGAGGTCATCAGAGCATACGACATCCGCGGGATGAATGTCACGATCCCTTACAAGACCGAGATAATGGACCATGTGGACCGCGTCGACAAGAATGCTTCCGCGATAGGTGCGATGAACACCATCGTCAACGACGGCGGCATCCTGACAGGATACAACACGGACGTGGACGGGATCGCCGCGGCATTGGATGTCTCCGGAACGGATCCCGATGACCGCAGGGTCCTCATCATGGGCTCCGGCGGAGCTGCCAGGGCATGCACGTACTTCATGAAGGAGCATAACGCCGACGTCACCATAACCGGACGCAACAGGGAATCCGGAGAGGAACTGGCCCGCGAGTTCGGAGAGACGTTCAGACAGCCTTCGTCCGTATCGGTGATGATGTACGACATCGTGGTGAACTGCACCCCGGTCGGCATGTACTCCGACGGACCTTACCCCATAAACATCTCATCACTGACGAAGGAGCAGACCGTGTTCGACATGGTCTATTCCGAGACGCCTCTGATCAAAGAGGCCGTCGCCCGCGGGTGCAGAATCGCCCGCGGATCCGACATGCTGGCAGGACAGGGTGCGGAATCGTTCAGACTCTGGACCGGAAGGGAAGGTGCTTTCGATATCATGAGGAGGCAGCTCCGATGACCGGAAGGGGATCGTCCCACGGCTCCATCACCGTCATCAACGCCATGCCGTGCGGCATCGGTGCGACCATAGGGGTCGCGCTCAGGACGGATGCGACATTCGTTCCGGAGGGTAACGGGAGAACGGTCAGGATCAACAACGACGTTTCCGAGAATACGGAGATGGCCCGCATATGCGTCAGGAAGGCGTACGAGGCGGCCGGTGTCGAGGAACCTGCCGATTGGACCCTCAATACCGATTCCCAGATCCCTGTGTCCAGAGGTCTGAAAAGCTCCAGCTGCGCATGCAATGCGATACTTCGTGCGGTCTTCGATGAGCTTGGACATGATATGGACCAGATTGAGCTGATCAGATTGGGCGTGCAATGCGCCAGAGAGGCCAAGGTCACTGTGACCGGATCCTTCGATGATGCATGCGGATGCGGTCTCGGAGGACTTGTCATGACGGACAACCGCAGCGACACCGTCATCGACAGAAGGGAAATCGGAGATTACGACGTGATCATACACGTCCCAGAGTTCAAGATCAGGAAGACCGGCCTTCCGCTGGACAGACTGCATTCGATAGCTTCTGAACTGAGACCGGCCATAGACATAGCCATGGACGATCCTTTCGCGGCCATGACGCTGAACGGCCGTCTGATATCCGAAGCATCGGGGGTCGACAACGGCATAGCGGACAGGGCCGTCGAGATGGGCGCGTTAGGCGCCGGCATGTCCGGATCGGGACCTGCTGTCGCGATAGTGGTTCCCAAAGGAGAAGGGAGACAATTCGCTGAGAGAATGGGATTGGACCCTTCCGAAACGATAATCACCGAGACAAGGTGCGGACAATGACACATATCACATTCACAGGAGGGACCGTCGACGGGACCATATCTCCCCCTCCGTCCAAGAGCCATACACATAGGGCATTCTTCCTGGCATCCCTGGCCGACGGGGAGTCGGAGATAACCAACGCCCTGTTGTCGGCGGATACCAAGGCAACACTGTCGGCCTGCCGTGCAATGGGTGCCGATGTCAGAGAGGATGACGGAAGGATCGTCATCACCGGGGGAGCTCTCCATGCCCCCGACATTGTGGACGCGGAGAATTCCGGTACCACCATGCGTATAATGGCAGGATTGGCATCGATGTTCGATACGCCCGTGACCATCACCGGGGACGATTCCCTGCGCAAGCGCCCTATGGGTCCGCTTCTGAACGCCCTGTCCCAGACGGGAACATCCTGCGAGTCCGAGAACGGACTCCCCCCAGTGAGGGTATGCGGACCCAACAGAGGCGGGAACGTATCCATAGACGGCGGAGTGAGCTCGCAGTTCATCACATCCCTGCTGATGGTGTCTCCGATGCTGAGGAATGACTCCGCCGTGACGGTGGAGGGGAGCATGGTCTCCGCCCCGTATCTCGAGGTCACCGCACATATGATGCGCCTGTTCGGAGCGACCATAACCAGGGACGGGAACAGATTCCTGATCGAAGGTGACCAAAAGTACCACCCCCATGACTACATGGTACCGGCGGATTTCTCATCCGCGGCATTCCCCATGGTGGCCGGCGCCATATCCGGAAAGGTCACCGTCACAGGCGTGGACCTGGACGACCCGCAGGGAGACAAGGCCATCGTCGACATCCTGAGGAGGGTCGGTGCCGACGTCACCGTTGAAAAAGACAGGATAACCGTCTCGAGATCGGAACTGAGAGGATGCGAGATTGACATGGGGGATATCCCCGACCTTTTCCCGATTGTCGCGGTACTACTCTCCACAGCAGAAGGCGACAGCCGCCTGTACGGTGCTCCGCAACTGAAATTCAAAGAAAGCAACAGGATCAAGACCGTGGTCGATATGATCAATGCGATCGGAGGCTCCGCCGAACCGAGAGACGACGGATGCGTGATACACGGCAGACCGGTGCTCACCGGCGGCAGCATAGTCCACAACGGAGACCACCGCATCATGATGTCCGCGGCAGTTGCATCCCTCGTATGCAAGGGGCCTGTGGAGATGGATGACGCAGAATGCTGTGCGGTCTCCTTCCCTGGATTCCCCGAGAAGATGGCCGCGATAGGATTGAGATCGGAGTGAAGGACATGTATGCCATTGGAGAGAGATTGAAATTCACTTTGTTCGGAAGGAGCCACGGCCCGTGCGTCGGCGGCATACTCGAAGGGATTCCCGCAGGATTCCGCATAGACGCCGATAAGATAGCAGAGGAGATGGCCCTCCGCAAACCCACGGGCAAGATAGGCACCCCAAGACGCGAAGAGGACAGGGCGGATCTTGTCCAGGGCGTCATAGACGGTGTCACAGACGGGAATCCGATCCTAATCAAGATAGCGAACGGCAACACGGACGGCTCGAAGTACATGGGGTTCTACGAGACCCCGAGACCGGGCCATGCGGACCTCCCCGCACTGCTGAAGTTCAGGGACCACGACCTTCGCGGAAGCGGTCAGTTCTCCGGAAGGCTCACTGCGGCCATCGTCGCCGCAGGTTCCATAGCCAAACAATACCTGACGGAAGAGGGCATAGAGGTAGCGGCGTTCACTAGATCCATATACGACGTCACAGACGATTCGATCCGCGACTTCGACGATGCGATGGCATCCAGGGGATTCCCGACCAGGGCCTGCACTGAGGAGTTGAACGAACGTATGCGCAAGACCATCGAGGCCGCCGGTTCCGAAGGCGACAGCGTCGGAGGCACGATCGAGTGTATGATCTCAGGCCTCCCCATAGGATTCGGCGGGATATGGTTCGATGCTCTGGATGCAGAGCTTGCCAGAGCGATGTTCGGCATACCTGCATGCAAAGGTATCGAATTCGGAGACGGATTCGGACTGACCAGGATGAAGGGATCCCAGAGCAACGATGCCTACCGTTTCGACAACGGTAAGATAGTTACCGAGAGCAACCACCTCGGAGGCATCGTCGGAGGGATGTCCGACGGCGCCATGGTCACATTCAGAACTGCATTCAAACCGACACCGTCCATAGGCATCACGCAGGACACGGTTAACCTGCGGACAGAGGAGAACGACACGGTCAGCGTCACAGGAAGACACGACCCGTGCATCGTCCCCAGGGCAGTGTCCGTAGTGGAGGCGATGGCCGCGCTCACCGTCGCAGATCAGATGATGAGGGGATTATGATGGAACTCGAAGAAGCAAGGAATGGTATCGGGGAGATCGATCTCGAGATCCTCAGACTCATGGAGAAGAGACTGGAACTGGCCCGCATCGTCGGCGAGGACAAGGTCGCACGCAACGCCCCTGTCAGGAACATGGCGCAGGAGAAGAACGTCATAGACCGCTACAGAGGATTCGCATTGGAACACGGCATGAACCCCGTCTATGCAGAACATGTATGCAGGATCCTGATGCAGGAATCGATCGAGGTCCAGGCATCCCTGCCCAGGAGCTCGACGGAGATGCGCCACGTCTCGATAGTCGGCGGTAACGGGAAGATGGGCAGATGGTTCGCCGATCTTCTCAAACAATCCGGACACAGGGTGGACATCATAGACCCGTCATCCGGAAACGGACTCACACTGGACGATGCGAAATGGTCCGACACCGTGATTGTGTCAGTACCTATCTCCCGCACCCGCGGCATCCTGGAGAAGCTCGATGATATTTGTCCCAAGGATACACTGATCCTCGACATAGCATCCCTGAAATCCCCCTTCGCAGACACACTCAGGGAGATGGGAAAGCACAGAATGGCCTGTTCGGTGCATCCCATGTTCGGACCGTCCGCCGAGTCAATGTACGACAGGAACCTCCTGGTATGCGACTGCGGTTCGGAAGATGCCGTGAAATCGGTGATATCGCTGCTAGGCAATCACGGAGCCAATATCAAGACGATGCCCATCGAGAAACACGACATGTACATGTCATACGTCCTGGGCCTGAGCCATGCCGTCAACATAGCGTTCTTCACCGTTCTAGAGAGAAGCGGCATAGACTTCGAGGACATGAAGTCCGTGGCATCCACCACATACAACAAGCTGATGGACACCAACGAATCCGTGGCCCTGGAGGACCCGTACCTGTACTACGAGATCCAACATCTGAACGCTTACCGTGAGGAGATGCTCGGAGAGTTCGACCGCGCCGTGCACGATGTCGTCGAAGCGGCTCTGGCCGACAATCCGGAGGCATTCAAGGATCTGATGGACAAGGGCAGAGAATACTTCACCTGATGGAGTTCATATCCTTCAGTACTGGAAAAACCCCTTTCATCCCATCCATTACGACGGAACGGGCCTTGTATGATTCACGGTAGACCTCGGTGTTGGCCCTATTCGGAGTGAAACTGCGGTCGACCTCGGTCACCGAGCCCATGGCATCCAGTATATCCGATACGTCGCCGACTGCATAAGCGGCCGTGACACAATCAGTCATCACCGCTCCGCCGCGGGTCTTCATCACCACGGCGTCCGACCCGATCATATCGGACTTGATCTGATTCCAGACATCATCGGTACTTCCGCCCTCGGTAATTATTATCTTGGACAGGTCCACGCCTGCCTCGCGATATGTGTCTGTGACGGTCATGTAATCGTATCCGATCGCTTCCAGAACCGAACGCCAGAGAACGGAACGATCGGTGTCAAGAGTCATATTGAGGAATGCTCCACTGGCATCGTTCATGTCACCATATCCTCCGGTCAGATACGGGAGGAATGTAACTCCTCTGGAACCGGCAGGCACGGAAGCCGCACCCTTGCTCAGATCGGGATAATCTATGTCCCCACCATAGACACTGTCCTTGAACCATCTGAGGGACAGACCTCCGGTACGGATGAAGCCCCAGTAGAAGTACGTATCATCCAAGGTGCCGCTATTGAATATCAGTCCGGAACCGGGAACACTCAATGACGGATTGATGCCATCCGTAGATACGCAGAACATCGCACATGTGCCTGCGACGTCCACTGCCATCCCCGGAGCCGTGATGCCGCAGCCGATCATGGACTGCATGGTATCTCCGGCACCGCCGCAGATGGGTATCCCTGAGGGCAATCCGGTCATCTCTGCGATCTCGTCAGTCAGATGACCGACGACATCCCATGCCTTCACGACACGGGGCATGTAAGATCTGTTCAATCCCAGGATGTCCAGCTGTTCGTCGGACCATCTCTTGGACGTCACATCGTATCCCAGGCCCCAACCGGACATCGCACCCTGGTCGATGAACGAATCGGATGCGTGAAGACCCGCAAGGTGAGAGAGGATGTACGGAGCATTGTGTACGAATTTCTCACAGCGGACACCGTTCGACAGGAACCATCTGGCGATCATAGCCGGGAACATGCAGCTTGCCTCGGCATTCCCCGTCTCCTGCGCCCAGATGTCCAGTTTCATGCTGTTGATACTATCGGCATCATCCTGGGTACGGGAATCCAGATAGTTGATGAACGGCGTCACGGCATCCCCGTTGGAATCCACACCGACGATACCGCAGATTATCCCGTCCCCCATGACTGAACATATCCTGCCCGCATCCAATCCGTTGGCCCTCATGATCTCGGTGCATTGGGCCATGCCTTTGATCGTAAGCCTGAGGTATTCATCAGCATCCATCTCGACACAGCGCGGGGCCGGATAACGGATGGTCGTAGGATTTGTGGCCTGTGCAACACATATACCGTCGGATGAGTACACAGCGACCTTGACGCTCTGGGTTCCTGCGTCGAATCCTAGATAATAGCTCTCAGACATCTTATCGGATGTCATTCGTGATGTCCGTTTAAGTTGTTTCTCTGCTACATGAAAAAGATGGTAGGGGAAGGGGTTTAGGTCCGGAGTCTGTCCGGATCGATCAGTAGAGGTATGCTCCGTCGGAACCGCTGGAGACCAGTTTCCTGTATTTCCTCTGGACACCGACCACGGGGCGCTCGAGCGGTTTGAAATCCTTCATGCGCTGAGCGATCTCTTCATCGGTGAGGCGGACGCTGAGCTTCCTCGCAGGGATGTCGATATCGATTATGTCCCCGTCTCTGACTGCTGCGATGGGTCCGCCGGCATATGCCTCGGGTGAGACGTGGCCGATCGCACCGCCTCTAGAAGCTCCGGAGAACCTTCCGTCGGTGATCAGTGCAACGGACTCTCCGAGACCCCTTCCGATAATCAGACTGGTGGGCGAGAGCATCTCGGGCATTCCGGGGGCACCTTTGGGACCTTCGTACCTGATGACGACGACGTCACCGGCAACGATCTGTCCGGATGTTATTGCCTCTGCCGCGGCGGCTTCGCCGTCGAAAACACGTGCCCTTCCGCTGAACTGCATCATCTTGGGGCTGACTGCGGCCTGTTTGATGACAGAACCCTCTGGTGCGAGGTTTCCTTTGAGGACAGCGATTCCACCCTGTTTATGATAGGGGTTGTCCTGGGATCTGAGAACATCGTCATCCTTGACGACAGCGGAATCTGCGATCTCGAAGATCGTCTTTCCGTTGGCGGTGGGGAGATCGACGAGCTTGTCCTTGAGGATCTTCAGGACTGCGGGTATTCCGCCGGCACGGTCAAGGTCCTTGATCGCGTACGGTCCTGCAGGCCTCAGACTTGTGATATGAGGTGTGTCCCTTGAGATCTCATCGAAATCATCGAGAGTGACGGGGCATCCGAAATCCTTGGAGATCGCGGGAAGGTGAAGTGCGGTGTTGGTGGAACCGCCGATGGCCATATCGACCCTGATGGCGTTGCGGAACGAGTCACGCGTGACTATATCGCGGGGCTTGATGTCCTTCTTGACCATCTCGACGATGCGCCTTCCGGTCTCCCTGGCGATCTGCAGCTTCCTGTTGTCGTCGGCAAGTGCCGTGGCACAGCCTGTGAGACTGATACCGAGCGTCTCCGTGAGACAGGCCATTGTGTTGGCGGTGAATAGTCCGGAGCAGCTTCCGCGTCCGGGGCATGCGGTGCATTCGACGGTGTGAAGCTCGTTCTCGTCGATGGTCCCTGCGCTGTACGCTCCGACCGCCTCGAAGACGGACTGGAGGTCCATGTTGCCGTTCTTTCCTATTCCGGGCTCCATAGCACCGCCGGTGACGATCAGTCCGGGAACGTTCATCCTACCCATGGCCATGAGCATTCCGGGGGTGACCTTGTCGCAATTGGAGACACCGACCCATCCGTCGAGGGCGTGTCCTTCGACCATGACCTCGCAGCAGTCGGATATGACCTCCCTGGAGATCAGGGAATATCTCATCCCCTTGTGGCCCATTGCGATTCCGTCGCAGACTGCGGGAACTCCGAAGGTGAACGGTCTTCCGCCGGCCTCGATGATTCCTTCCTTGACGGCTTCGACGATCTCATTCAGATGTATATGTCCGGGAACGATCTCATTCCAGGAGTTGGCAATGCCTATGAATGGTTTGTCAAAATCTTCATCGGACAGACCGTCGGCCCTGAGCAGACTTCTCTGCGGAGCTGCGGCAGGTCCCTGCTTGACTGCATCGCTTCTCATCACGATCACTGCATGAGCGATTCCAGAGGAGTATTAAAAACCTAAGTTGCGACGATGCAGAACGGATGCAGGAATGGGTTCAGAAGAAGAATAATGGGTTTGTGGACGGGGGGACGAATCCCCCCTTTAATGGTTTATGCGCTACGAAGCACAATCTCGATGTTGACGCCATCGGGGACCTGGATCCTCATGAGCTGCCTAAGGGCACGCTCGTCGGCGTCCAGATCAATGAGCCTCTTGTGGATGCGCATCTCCCAGCGATCCCAGGTCTCGCTTCCCTCTCCGTCGGGACTCTTCCTGCAGGGTACCTTCAGCTTCTTTGTGGGAAGGGGTACAGGCCCGCGGATATCCACGCCGGTCCTCTGGGAAATCCCTTTGATCTGGGCGCAGACACTGTCGACCTTTGCAGGATCGGTGCCGCTGAGAGAGATTCTTGCGCGCTGTGACATCTTTTATCCCTTAGAGATAAGGTGAAAGTGAAAAGGCATTCAAGCCTTCTCAACTTCGATGCACATTCCAGCAGCGACGGTCTGTCCCATATCACGGATGGCGAACCTTCCGAGAGGCGGGAACTCTTTTGCAGTCTCAATGACCATGGGCTTTGTGGGCTCGAGCTTGACGACAGCGATGTCTCCAGTCTTGAGGAAGTCAGGGTGATCTGCCTTGACCTGTCCGGACTTGGGGTCGATGGTCTTGATGAGCTCGACGAACCTGCATGCCGTCTGGGTGGTGTGGCAGTGGAACACGGGGGTGTATCCGACTGTGATGACGGACGGGTGGTTCAGCACGACGATCTGAGCGGTGAAGGTCTTTGCGACGGACGGCGGGTTGTCGACGGGTCCGGCAACGTCTCCCCTCTTGATGTCGTTCTTGGCGACTCCACGGACGTTGAATCCGACGTTGTCTCCAGGAAGAGCCTGAGGCAGCTGCTCGTGGTGCATCTCGATGGACTTGACCTCTCCAGGAACGTGGGAGGGCTCGAACATGACCTTCATGTTGGGCTTCAGGACACCAGTCTCGACACGTCCGACAGGAACGGTTCCGATACCGGTGATGGTGTAAACATCCTGGATAGGAAGCCTGAGGGGCTTCTCGGTGTGCTTCTCGGGAACCTTGAGGTTGTCGAGAGCCTGTATGAGGGTGGGTCCCTTGTACCAGGGGGTGTTAGCGGAAGCGACCTTGATGTTGTCTCCCATGTAGGCGGAAACGGGGATGAAGGGAACTTCATCGGTCTTGACTCCGACCATCTTCATGAGCTTGATCATTGCATCTTTGGCCTCGTTGTACTTGGCCTCGTCGTACTTGACTGCATCCATCTTGTTGATGGCGACGATGATCTGCTTGACACCGAGTGTGGTAGCGAGGAAGACGTGCTCCTTGGTCTGAGCCTGGGGTCCCTCGATAGCGGAACAGGTGATGATAGCGGCATCGGCCTGGGAGGTTCCGGTGATCATGTTCTTGACGAAGTCACGGTGACCGGGGGCGTCGATGACGGTGAAGTAGTACTTGTCGGTGTAGAACTTCTTGTGAGCGACATCGATAGTAACTCCTCTCTCCCTCTCCTCTTTGAGTCCGTCCATGACCCATGCGAAGTAGAAGGATCCCTTTCCTTTCTCCTCTGCCTCTTTCTTGTATTTCTCGACGATGTGGGGATCGATCGCGCCGGTCTCCAGGAGGATCCTACCGGTGAGGGTGGACTTTCCGTGGTCGACGTGGCCGATGATGACCAGATTCATGTGCTCTTTCTCTGCCATTTTTATTCCTCCGTTTGTGGAACGCTAGTGCGTGCGATAAGGTGTTTGTATTTAAAGGTGACTGACTGTCTTCTCAACCTCAGAGACCGGCGTAGTATCCGGCGTCGTAAGGCTCGGGATTCAATCCCTTGCGGGTCCTGATCTCGGTGACGATCTTCTTCTGAAGCTCGGGCGGGACCTGGTGGAATCCTGCATTCTCGATGGACCAGATTGCACGACCCTGTGTGGATCCGCGGATATCGGACGAGAATCCGAACATGTCTGCGACAGGTACCTCTGCGGTCACTGTGGAATCTGCGCCCTCCTGTCCCATCTCGAGGATGGTTCCGCGGCGCTGGTTGATCAGGTTGACTGCTCCACCCATGTAGTCGGGGGGCACACTGATGAACAGCTTCTGCATAGGCTCCAGAAGGATCCTTCCGGCCTGACACATGGCTCCGTAGATACCGTCCCTGACTGCAGGGATGATCTGTGCGGGACCTCTGTGGATTGTATCCTCGTGCAGCTTGGCATCCATGAGGCAGACCTTGAGTCCGGAGACCTTCTCGTTGGCGAGGGGTCCCCTCATCATGGCCTCTTCGAAGGACTGCTTCACAAGCTCCATGGTCTCATGGAGGTACTGGATACCCTTGGTGCAGTCGATCAGAACATTGTTGTTCTTGAATGCGACGACACCTTTTGCCTCGACATCGCTCATTCCAAGATCCATGAGCTGTTTGGCCAGGGCCTTGGGGTCCTTGATCTTGGAGTCCACATCGATCTCGCTCTTGCGGATGGCGTCCTTGACGGACTCCTCGAGAGGACTGACGATGAAGTAGAACTTGTTGTGCTTGTTGGGCGACTTACCCTCGAACTCGGACGGGTTGGATCCCTTGACGGACTCCTGGTACACGACGATCGGAGGCGAGGAGATGATGTCCACTCCCTGCTCGTTGACGATCCTGTACTCGGTGATCTCCAAGTGGAGCTCTCCCATACCGGACATGAGGTGCTCTCCGGTCTCGTTGTTGATCTCGATGTTCAGAGAGGGATCTGCCTTGGCGATGATCCTGAGGACCTCGACCAGCTTGGGCAGGTCTGCCATGTTCTTGGCCTCGATGGCCTTTGTGATGACGGGCTCGGAGTAGTGGGCCATCTTCTCGAAGGGCTCCATGTCCTTGAGGGATGAAACGGTGCTTCCTGCGATGGCGTCCTTGAGTCCTGTCAGGGCCACGATGTTTCCGGCCTTACACTCCTCGATGGGTGTCCTGTCGGATCCGACCATGAGTGCGACTGTCTGAACCCTCTGGGGGTTGGGCATTCCGGCGATGTAGAGGGTCTGTCCCTTCCTGACTGTTCCGGAGAACAGCCTTCCGATGGCGATCTCTCCAGCCTGCTTGTCCATGATGATCTTGGTGACCATCATTGCGACCTCTCCGTTGGGGTCGCAGTTCAGCATCTGCTTTCCGATCGAGGAGTCGAGGTCTCCCTTCCAGATGACGGGGATACGGACCTTCTGTGCATCGATGGGGTTGGGGACGTGGTTGATGGCCATCTCCAGTGCGACATCGGCAAGGGGGATCAGCTTTGCGAGCTCGGCCTGTCCGCCTTCCCTGGCGCAGTACTCGAAGACCTTTGTGAGGTTCATTCCGATCTTCTTGAGTTCGGGCCTCTGGAGGTAGGGGATGGAAACCGCCCAGTTGTTGTATGCGGATCCCAGAGCGACGGTACCGTCCTGGAGGCTGACCTGCCACTGCTTGTTGAGGGGTGCGGGCAGGATGTCCATGATCTTCTGGTTGAACTCGGTGATGATCTTCGAGAACTTGTCGATCATCATCTGGGGTGTGAGCTGCTGCTCGACGATGGCCCTGTCGACCTTGTTGATGAACAGCATGGGCCTGACCCTCTCTTTCAGAGCCTGCCTGATGACTGTCTCGGTCTGGGGCATGATTCCCTCGACCGCACAGCAGAGGATGTAAACTCCGTCCAGAGCCCTCATAGCCCTGGTAACATCTCCACCGAAGTCGACGTGACCGGGGGTATCGATGAGGTTGACGAGGTAGTGGTCCACCTTGTTGGTTCCGGGCTCTTTGTACGGAACGACCATGGCCGCGGATGCGGCGTTGATAGTGATTCCCCTTGCGGCCTCCTGCTCGTCGTAGTCGAGCAGACGCTGCTCTCCGGCGGTCTCGGCGGACATCATTCCGGCACCTGCGATCAGGTTGTCGGAGAATGTGGTCTTTCCGTGATCGATATGAGCGGCTGTTCCGAGGTTCCTGATGAGCTTCTGATCCTTCATCAGCTCTACTGCTTTCTTCGCATTGTCCTCTTTACGTCCCATTGACACTCACCTTAGTATCATCTGGCCGACTGGGCGACCCTCTCGACTTCCTCTTTCTTAGCGACAGAGTAGGATGTGATGTCACCCTTGGCAGCAAGGATAAGCTCGTCTGCGAGGCACTCGTAGATGGGCTTCTTGTTCTTGGTGGAAGCAGCGACGACACCGGTGCTGAGGTTCCTCAGTGCGATGTCGAGCCTCCTCTGGGGGGAGACATCGACGGCCTTGGGCACGGAGATTCCTCCGAACTGGAGCCTGGTGACCTCCTCACGGGGTGCGGCGTTCTCGAGACCCTCGATGAGGACCTGCACAGGGTTCTTCTTGGTCCTGGCGGCCACGATGTCGAAGGCCTGGGACACGGTCTTGTACGCCTTCATCTTCTTTCCGGTGTACTTCTCGGTCCTCATGATGTTGTTGATGAGCCTCTCAACGATGCTCAGCTTGGATTTTCCGAACCACCTGTTGGCATGTTTTCCACCGGAGTGGGGAACATTGGTGGGTGTCAGATCGATGTACTTTGCGAGTCCACCGTCGTTGACGACGACTTCGGAAGTGTCGTACTTTCCGAAGATGAGTGCTTTCTGTGCTACGATTTCGTCTGCCATTTGAATCATCTCACAGGCTTGTCAGTCCTTCCCCTGACCATCTGGTCGAGGGAGACGTTGTTGACTTTGATGACTTTGTAACGGACTCCGGGAATATCTCCGTAGGACCTTCCCATCCTTCCGCCGATACCTTCGACCATGACCTCATCGTGCTCGTCGATGAAGTTGATGGCACCGTCTCCGACGGCGAATGCGGTGATCTGACGTCCGTTCTTGATCAGCTGGACCTTCACGCACTTCCTGATGGCGGAGTTGGGCTGTTTAGCCTCGATACCGACCTTCTCCAGGACGATTCCGCGGGCCTGTGCCGATCCCTCGAGAGGATCGGACTTCTCCCTCAGCTTGAGCACTCTCTTCTTGTATCCCCTGTCCAGCCAGCGGAATTTCTGGCGGTCAGATTTCATTTTCCTTGCGGTATACAGACCGTTTCCCACTTTTTCACCTCGAATTTTTGCAATTTCGATTGGAACGTCGATAGCCCAACCTACGGTGGGCCACTAATGTTAACTTGGCTAGCCTCACATCGTATTTAATCTTAATTGGGTGGAGAAAAGAACTGAGCGGATGCGGGGACACATATCACGGGAACACGCCCGTGCCCCCGCTCTGCGTCGGAAGAGGGCCCGCGGAAGTCCGCGGGCTGTTTGATTATGAAGTTTCAGTTGTAACCGAGATCCCTGCAGGTCTTGCCCAGGATCTCCATTCCGCGGAGGATCTGATCCTCGTTCGGCGTGGCGAAGTTCAGCCTCATCGTGTTCTCTCCGCCCGACGTGTGGAACAGTTTTCCGGGCATCATGACGAGACCTCTGCGTACGCACTCGTCGAACAGCTCCGTGGCATCCATTCCCTCAGGGGACTTCAGCCATACGAACATCCCACCCTGGGGATCGTTCCAGGACATACCCTCGGGCAGATTGTCCTCCATGGCATCCAGGAAGATCCTCTTCTTCGCCTCGTATCCCTTCCTCAGACCGTTAAGGTAGGTCTCGTAATCCACATCGTCCAGGAAACGGTCGATGATCCTCTGGCAGAAGGTGTTGGACTGAAGGCATGTCGCCTCCAATGTGCGCCCTGCCGCCTCCCTGAGCCAATCCGGGACGACCATCCATCCGACACGCATTCCGGGGGATATCGTCTTGGAGAACGATCCAGTCAGGATGATGTTCTCGGGGGCCATGGACCTCATCGTCTTCTCGACCCTGCCTCTGTATCCGAGCTCACCGTATGCGTCGTCCTCGATCATCATGCATCCGGAGCCTTCCACGATCTCGGCGACCTCTTCACGCACATCCTTGGAATATGTGTATCCTGTGGGATTCTGATAGGTCGGCACTGAGTAGAACAGCTTCGCACCCGCCTTCACGGCATCGGACAGTCCCTTGGGATCTATGCCCTCGGGCCCCATGCCGAGACCCATGAACTCCGGGGAATATGCTGAGAACGACTGTATCGCTCCGAGATATCCGGGACTCTCGACCGCCATCCTGTCCCCGGGATTGAGGAACAGTTTGCCGGCCATATCGAAGCAACACTGGGATCCGCTTGTCATCAGGACGTTCTCCCAGGTTGTGTCGAACCCGAGCACATCGTGGCACCTGCGGGCTATCTTCTCCCTGAGCGGGCGGTATCCTGTGGCGGCATCGTACTGGAGAGCACCTGCCGGATCCTCGGACATCACCGATTCCGCGGCACGGACCAATGCATCCGAATCGAACAGATCGTTGTCGGGAAGTCCCGTGGAGAACGATATCATCCCGGGCCTGGCGGCCACCTCGACCAGACTCATGATCATGGACTGCATCGTGGAGCGGGATGCCACGGAAAGCTCAGGCCTCAACTCACCACCCCATAGAATCGAATGCGGACTGCATCATGGCCGCCGTGACGCCCTTGAGTTCGGGATTCATCCTGACGATCTGGTCGTGCCACTGCTTTATCGCCGCGGGCTGGGGCTTGGATGCGGACAGGGCCTCCGGCAGCGGGATCCTCTTATCCTTGCTTACGAACATCCAGATCTCCCCGGTCTCGTCCCTGTCGAGGAAAGGCAGGGGCCTCACCTGCACGGGGATGGTGGAACGGGTGGCGCCGTTTGCGACCTCGGCCACTTCGGCCTCAACGCAATCGGCCGGTACCTCGAGACTGTTGTCACCCTGGACCAGCTGGATTGTCGTGACGCTCTTGTCCTTCATGAAGAAGCGGCACTCGAATGCGCCCTGACGCCTGACCTCGGCTGCAAGTATGCCGTCTTTGCATGCTGCGGTGACCCTCACCGGATTGGAGATGGTCATGAGCCTGCGCATCGGGAACGAGTTGACCGTTACGAACAGCACGAAACGCTCGTTCTTTGAATTGTATATCTGGGATTTCAGCGGCTCAAGATCTGCCACGAACACATCGCCCGCAGGCTCGAGTTCCATCTCGACCTTCTTCCCCTTCTCCGGACCGACGAAGATTGAGAACTTCTTGGCACCGTCGACCTTGAATCTTATCCTGTCCCCGAGGGTGTCCACATCCGCGTCCACGGTCTCAGCATCGCAGGAATACCTGGTGAAACCGGAACCCGTATCGAACTCTATCGCAGGAACGTAGCACAGAATCTCATAGACCTGCCCGTCCCTGTCGAATGATACGGGGCCCTCTGTGGAATCGTGGGTCGATGTGATGCCGTATGCCGTCATCGTGTAGACGGAATCTTCGGCGAAATCCCCGTTGCCCTTGCGCTCGCAGCTGAAATCGGGTATGAACACGAATCTCGAACGGGCGAGTTCCGCATCCTCATGCTTGAGAACCAGGTCCATCACGCCTGTGCCGGGGATGTCGAAGTACATGGCTCCGCGCAATGGGGCCTTTCCCTGCACCATGACCGAACCGTCTGGGCGCTCGAGTGACAATGAACACTCTTCGGGCTCGCGGTTCTCCACCTTCACCTCGAAAACGGGGGATTTGTCGAATATCGGAACGGTCTCGCCGTTCAGGATGGCATCGACGGACTGGACCCCTTGAGGCATCTTGATGGAGCCTGTGGGTTTCTTCCTGCGTCCCTTCTTTACCTTCGGCTTGGGCGCTTCGGTCTCTTTGACCGCTTCCTTCTCCGTCGTCGGGACCTCGTGCAGCGTCTCTGCAGGCTCCTCGACCGTTTCGGGAGTGTCGTCTATCCACACTCCGCCTGCCAGGGAGACCTCGGCATGCACGACCTTTGCATCCCCTACGACGAAAGAGTCCTTGATCTCCGCCCTGGAGGTGCGTATGGAACCTGATACGGGATGCACGACGAATGTGTCGCCTGCGGGCTTCCCCATGGGCATGCCCACGTTGTTGAAGAACAGGATGCGACGCGGCTTGTATGTGTAGACTTCCTCGCCGTCGATTATGAGAGTGAACTGCTCGAAAGGAGAGACGCCCGCCTCGGTGATGTTGAGCGTCGCAGGCCTGGAAAGCCTTCCGGATCCCCTGGGCGAGGAATCCAGTTTCCCCATCGGGATCACTCCAGATGCGCAGTCGATGGATACTTCGAACCGAGCATTCTCGTCCGAACCGTACCTTGGAACATAAAGGTCGAAAACCCGACCGTTGAGATTGAGTTTGGGTGATGTGGTACCGAAACCCTTCTGGACCTCTCCTCCGTTGTGAACCTTGGTTTTAGTCGACTCAGCCACAGGCTTTGAAGCGACAGATTCCCCCTCCTTCTTGGAGAAGAACTCTTCGAAACTCATATCGGAGATATCCTTACGCTCTTCCATTCATACACCGTGACCCCTGATAGAGGACAATATAGTTAACTTTATTCTGGCAAATTGGATGGAACGATGCGATATGCTGGCAGTGTTGCCTTCCTATCGGCATTTTTGGTATCAATTAATAATACATAATATCTTAAATCGAATCGGAACCCGCATAACCTCGAAGCATGGGGCGCCCACATGGCGATTATCGGATTTCTTATTCTTTTGTCTATTATTCTATAATTATCAATACAAATGTCTACTAAAACGGATTATTATAGAATGTTTTATCTACTATTTCACAGTACAGTCATTCCCGTTGATTCGAATGAAGTTGATTTTCGTCAGCGGAGGTGTGATTTCCGGTCTCGGAAAGGGGATTACGGCGTCTTCGATAGGGAGACTGCTCGAGTCCCGCGGGATCAAAGTGTCGGCCATAAAGATTGATCCGTATCTGAACATCGATGCGGGTACGATGAACCCGTACGAACACGGAGAGGTCTATGTTCTGGACGACGGCGGAGAAGTGGATCTCGACCTGGGGAACTACGAGAGGTTCATGGACCTGGAACTGACAAGGGACCACAACATAACCACGGGAAAGGTGTACCGTTCCGTCATCGAGAACGAGAGGCGCGGAGAGTATCTGGGCAAGACTGTTCAGATCATCCCCCATGTTACCGGCGAGATCAAACACAGGATCACGACGGTCGCCCGCGAATCCGGAGCGGATGTTGTCATCGTGGAGCTCGGAGGCACTGTAGGGGATATGGAGTCGATGCCGTTCCTCGAGGCGGCCAGACAGCTCGGGCGCGACCTCGGAAGGGAGGAGAACGTCATGTTCATCCATACCACCCTGATCCCGATCATGGGTTCGGTCGGAGAGGAGAAGACGAAACCCACGCAGCATTCGGTCAAGGAACTGATGAGCATGGGGATCAGACCGGACATGATCATCGGCCGCTGCTCCGAACCTCTGAGTCCGGTGGCGATATCCAAGATCGCCATGTTCTGCGACGTGCCCGAGAAAGCGGTCATATCCACGCCTGATGCGCGCAGCATCTATGAGGTACCGCTCAACCTGGAGAAGCAGGGTGTCGCCGACTTCATAATCGACCGGATGAGACTGAGGCCCATGGTGTCCGGAAGGAACATGGATTCGTGGGAGAAGTTCGTCGACAGGATCCTCAACCCCAAGATGGAGGTGACGATAGCCCTTGTCGGCAAGTACACCGCATTGGCTGATTCGTACCTGTCTCATCTGGAATCGTTCACCCATGCGGGCGCGGCCATGGAATGCAAGGTCAGGATAAGATTCGTCGACAGCGACCAGCTTGTCGGACACGATGCGGACGAGGTGCTCGGAGGTGTCGACGGCATAATCATTCCCGGCGGATTCGGAACACGCGGCATCGAGGGGATGATCGAAGCGGCGAGATACGCACGCGAGAACAGCATCCCGTTCCTGGGAGTGTGTCTGGGATTCCAGATCGCGACGATAGAGTTCTGCAGAGACGTTCTCGGTCTGGATAACGCCACGAGCACTGAATTCGATCCAAGCACCCCGGACCCGGTCATCTGCATAATGGACGAACAGAAGGACGTGGTCGATATGGGTGCCACTATGCGCCTGGGAGCACAGGATGTGGTCATCGACAAGGAATCCAAGGCCGCAGAGCTGTACGGTTCCGTCCGCATCTCGGAAAGGCACAGACACAGATACGAGGTCAACCCCCTGTACATCGACAGGATCGAAAGCATGGGCTGGAGGTTCACAGGTCGTTCCGAGTGCGGCACAAGGATGGAGATCGGTGAGTTGGAAGGCCATCCTTACTACGTGGCATCCCAGTTCCACCCCGAATTCAAATCCAAGCCGGGAAGCCCGTCTCCGCTTCATCTAGGTCTTGTGAAGGCCGCGATGGAACACAGAAAATCACTTTGAAACAATGGGGCTTCGGCCCTTCTTTTCTGTTTTCGATACGGAAAACGGGCATTCCATCCGATAATGGATTCATTCCGTGAACGTAAATGACTACCTTATAAGACCATAAGCACATGCTATGCCTGAGCGCGTAGTTACCAAGGTCCTGAGTGTCCAGTATGCCATGGACATCCTGATGTTCCTCCATGATAACGGTGAGATCAAACAGATGAAGATGCAGAGCAGATTCAGCTCCAACAACGACATCCTCGCCAAGAGGTTGTCCCTTCTGCTGGATAGCGATCTCGCAACGGTGGAACTCAGGAAATGCGACGAATCCAGGCACCATGCGAAATACTGGAAACTCACACAGAAAGGAGAGCGCATAGCCGAACTGATCAACCAGATGGAGCATGTCTACAAAGGGACGGAACTGTTAGATGAATGAGGTCGTACAACTACCGTCTTTCCCAATATACAATATTAAGAGTGTTTCTTGGAGTGAGTCTTTATAATAAGTCCACTCATAACCCGACAAGGCGATTGAAATGTCCAGTGAAGATGACTACATGGCACTGTTGAACAGGGCGAAGATTGCATGCCCTGAGACAATTGAGAATCACGAGAGGTTCGAGATTCCGGAACTTGATATCCTCCAGGAGGGAAAGATCACCGTCTTCAGGAATTTCATCGATGTCACCGACAAACTCAGGCGTGACCCGCAGCACGTCCTCCAGTTCCTTCTGAAAGAGCTCGGAGCTCCCGGAAACGTGGAGGGACGCAGGGCAGTCTTCAAGGCCAAGATCAATCCCACCGTCATCAACGACAAGATCCAGATCTACACCGAGACGTACGTCATCTGCTCGGAGTGCGGCCTTCCCGACACCAAGATGATCAAGGACGGAAGGACACTCATGCTCGAGTGCGAGGCATGCGGAGCACGCAGGCCCATCACCGTCAGGAAATCCGTCAGGGCCGATACCGCCAACACACTCCGCGAGGGCGACATCATCGAGCTCCAGATCACGGATGTGGGAAAGAAGGGCGACGGAACCGGAAAGTACTATGACTATCTGGTCGTCGTTCCCGGAACCGTCAAGGGCACCAAGGTCCACGCCAAGATCTCCAAGATCTCCGCAAAGACCGCATTCGCAGTTCCCACCACAGAACCCTGCAACCGCTGATGAAATACTACGTAGAATCCTATGGATGCACAATGAACTTCGGAGAGGGTCGCGGCCTCTCCGAGGACATGGCATCCCTAGGATACCAACCCGCTTCATCCGCCGAAGAGGCGGACATCGTTATTCTGAACACCTGCACTGTTGTCGAGACGACAGAGAAGAAGATGCTGTCCAGGATCTCCGAGCTCAAGAAGGCCGGAAAGGAGATCGTCGTGACAGGATGCATGGCAAAGGTCCAGCCCAGACGCATTGAGATCCGCCTACCCGATTCCCCGATAGTCCCGCCTTCCGAATACAGAGGATTCAAGGATGTCATCGTGCAGAGGTTCGGAGTCGGAGGGTGTGCCGTTCCGATTGAGTTCGGCACAGACTGCATACTCCCGATAGCACAGGGATGTCTTGGGAACTGCTCCTATTGCATCACCAAGTTCGCAAGAGGGACGCTTATCAGCTATCCCGAGAACGAGCTTCTCGACAGATTCAAAGGGTATATCGGAAGCGGGGCCAAGGAAGTCCTTGTGACCGCACAGGATGTTGGCAGCTATGGGGCAGACAACGGCACTGACCTTGTACACCTCATCGGTTCGATGCTGAAGAATGAGGGCGACTACCGCATAAGGCTCGGCATGAGCAATCCGGACAGCCTTGCCAGGATATCAGATGGCCTTACAACGCTGATGGATGATGAGAGACTGTACAGATTCGTCCATATCCCCGTTCAGAGCGGCAGCAACGAGGTCCTTAAGCACATGCGTAGGAAATACACCATCGAGAAGTTCATGGAGCTGGTGGATGACCTCCGTGCCGCGGTCCCGGACATAAGTATAGCTACAGACCTCATCTGCGGCTTCCCCGGAGAGACCGACGAAGATCATGAACTCAGCAAGGAACTGATCAGGGAACTCCGTGCAGACACCGTGAACATAACCAGGTTCTCTGCCAGACCCGGCACCGATGCCGCGCTCATGGAACAGGTCCACGGCAGGATCTCCTCCGAGAGATCGGCCGAGCTTACGCTTGTCAAGAATGAGACCGAGCTGGATGTCAACAGGAATCTGATCGGCCGCACATACAAGGCTCTGGCGACCGAGAACGGCAAAGATGGTACGATTCTGAGGACCGGCAACTACAGGCCCGTAGTCGTGAGGGATTCCGTTCCATTGGGTTCCTTTGTGGATGTCGAAGTCACAGAAGCAAAATCGACCTACCTGATAGGAAATCTAAACTGAATTATATTGGAATGCGTTATCGCACTCTGCAGTCCCGTAGTGTAGTGGTCAATCATGCTGGCCTTTGGAGCCGGCGACTCCGGTTCGAACCCGGACGGGACTACCATTCACATTGTTCCCTTGAGAAACGGTTCTACCGGTTCGAGATACTTTTCATCGAAGAACGAACCGCCTTCCATCATCGCATCGAATATCGGCTGATTGTATTGATTCAGACCTTTGATCTTCATCACCGCCGACACCACGTTGAGAACGGTCTTGTCGATGATGTTCAGCTTCGATCTGTCGATCCATCCTCTCAGATAGTATATGGGAACATTGACAGCGTTCCTCTTACGGATCGCATCCTTGGAGAAGCGTCTTTCATCGTCAAGGCCTACGACACATACGGCATGGAGATCGGATCTTTCGATACGGTTCAACCCAATGACCGTGTCCTTGCGCAGCCAGCCGAAGAATACGACGGGCTCGCCCTTTGGTTCCGACCCCACAGCATACGCCGGAATCCCGGTGTGCTCCGAAAGGATCTCTGCATACTGCTTCGATGAACCGGACTTGGAAGAATAGACGATAATCATGAGAACCACGATGAATGATAAACTGAAAGAAGAAAGAATGACGTTCGATGCTACGTTTAGTGCATGGTAAGCTGCCTCGGAATTGCGGGAAACTCGCTCGGAGTTTCC
>CAKUXX010000011.1 GCA_934702355.1 uncultured Methanomassiliicoccales archaeon | reverse complement strand
CAAATTGAGCTACGCGCTGGGCTGGATGAAGAAGTTCATGCCGAATCTTTCTAAAAAGTTATGTCAATGACTATATGTTGATGATGCCCGCATTCTCCAGCCATGATATCGCCGATCCATACTCTCTGCGCCCGTAGCCTGATTTGACAGATATCTCCGAGTAGCGGAATGAGTTTCCGGATTCTCTGCTGAGCTGTTCCGGAATGGATTCGATGCATTGGGATACGCGATCCTTATCTGTCGGGTCATCACCATATCTCAAGATATCCTCTCTCAGTAGAGCGGATGTGGATGTCTGAGCTCTGTATGATTCTGAGTATAATCCGCTACGGACGAATGCATCCACCGCTTCGGGCATACCCCCTACGGTGACGTATCTGAGGAACAGGTCGTTCAGTTTCTTCAGGACGGGTTCGTCAAAAGGTGCCATCGTTCTGATGCACTCGCTTATCTCCGATGTTCTGGAGTGACTGAATCCCAATGCCCAGAGGAATTCTTCGAAGTCCATCGGTTCCATCTGCATTATCTCGACATAGCCTACCGGTGTGAGTCTTTCATTCGAGGTGTTGCCGAGTTGGGATCCTGCACAGATGATGTCACATCTGCCGTCAACGGTGAGGGGCTTCAATGCGGATATAGCACCGTCGCAGGTCTGTATCTCATCAAAGAACAGCAGACAATCATCGAATGAATCCACGTCGTCTAGAAGATAGCTGAGCGACAGGAATATCCTATCTGCCGACAGATCATCTTCGAACATCGTTTTGAAGGTGGGATTCTCTTCGAAGTTGATCTCCAGGACCTTGCGGTAGTTCGCTTTTCCGAATTCCCTTATGGAGAACGATTTGCCTGTTTGGCGAGGTCCGCGGATCATCAGAGCTTTGTGACCCGGCCTGGATTTCCATTCGGCAAGTTTCCTGTCGATCTTACGCTCCATGGTTGTGAAGTATATTCTATCTTTATATAATCCGCAACATAGCAGCAATTTTGCGGATAATATCCGTAATATCGCAATCTGCAAAAATTCGTGACAGGTTAGAAGCAGATGATAGGGGAACGGGAAGGGAAGCTATGGTGCAGTTATTCACTGCCACCTTGCCCCTCACTCCCTGTCCCTGATGGTCCTTCCGACGTTTATGAAGTGGTCTGCGATCCTCTCGACATCGGATGTGAGGGAGAGGAATTCGGCACCGACGGACGGTAGGCATGAACCTTCGGAGAGTCTCTTGATGTGGTGGTCCGCCATGGCCTCTGTGATGTCATCGACGGACTGTTCGAGGTCATACGCATACCTCAGAGACTGCTCATTGTCATTCTCGTAGGCATCCATGACCTTCTTGTAGAGCTCCTCCACGATGTGGATGATGTTGTCGATCTCCTCGTCCGCAGTGTCGGAGAACCTCTCGTTGGAGTTATGGAGCTTGACAGCATATTCGACTATGTTCACAGCATAGTCCCCTATTCTCTCGAGGTCGGTGATGCTGTGGAAAGCCGTGGAGATGTATGTGATATCCCTGCTGCTCAGCTGGCGGTTGGAGAGTTTGATCAGGAACTGCGAGATTGCGAAGTTCATGTAATCGATCTGGTTCTCCACTTGGTCAAATTCTTCTTTCTCGGTGAAGTCCAGCGTCCTTATGATGCGGGACGATCTCTTCACATTGTCCATGGCGAACTCCGCCATCTTGACGATCTCGTTCTTTACTTCCAGAACTGCGATGGCAGGGGTCGTAAGCATGTTCTCGTCAAGGAAGAACAGATGTGCACCGTTCTCGCCCTCCGGGATGATCTTGGGCTTTTTGTCTGGAAGTATGCGTTTGACGAGGTCTATGAGCGGGCCTGTCAGAGGCAGCATGATCAGGACGGTGACGACGTTGAAGAATGTGTGGAACATCGCCAGCTGGGTGGCAGGCTCTTTGAAGAGGCCCTCGAAGATGGATCCGTATGTCACCTCTCCTCCGGTGAAGAGGCCGAGGGCCGCACCGAACAGGACGAAGATGGTCACACCGATGACGTTGAACAGAAGGTGGATGAGCGCAGTGCGTTTGGCGTTCAGTCCGCTTGTGAATCCTGCCATGATCGCCACCACGCAGGATCCGATGTTGGATCCCATGGTGAGGTATATTCCCTGCTCCAGGGTGATCAGGGGGTTGGCAACGACCAGCATCGCGATGATGATGGTGGTCATGACCGAGGAACTCTGCACGATGGCCGTGAGGATCGCTCCGATTATGACGAGCAGGATGATGTTGTTGATGTTCCCGAGGAAGTCCTTCACGGAATCGAGTTCCGAAAGGCCGCCCATGGCCTCCTCCATAAGCGTCAATCCGACGAAGAGGAGTCCGAATCCGGCTATGACACCGCCGATCTTCTTGGTGCGGTCGTTCTTGGCATAGGCGTTGATGAATGCACCGACTCCCGCCATGGCGGAGAAGATCAGCGACAGCGAGACGGTACCGCTTCCCATCAGTCCGAACGCGACTATCTGTGCAGTGATGGTCGTACCGATGTTCGCACCGTAGATGACCGCGGCCGCCAGTGTCAGGGACATGATCCCCGCGTTGACGAAACCGATCACCAGGACAGTGGTTGCTCCCGAACTCTGGATGGCAGCTGTTCCTACGGCACCTATCCCGACACCGACCAGCTTCTTGTCAGAGGCTTTGGAGAAAAGCTCGCGCAACTTCTTACTGCATATCGATTCAAGATTGTTGCTGAGCAGCGTGCATGCTATGAGAAACACACCGATTCCTGCGATCAGGGATAGGATTGAAACAGCGATATCCATGGGGTACACTTCTTCTTCGTGAATCGGTTTGGTGTACTGTATTTTATGTATGTTTTAAAGGTTCCGATTGTCCATTCCAGCCCTCATTCCCGATATGAAGGAATATCCTCCAATTCGGTGTCTGGGATGCCGATACCTATCCCTGATTCTGTATGATTCATGACAGGGGATGGATCGGTGTTCTCTGCATCCCGCAGTTCTGCCCGTCCCGTCGGATTCCGCGTCGATTCTAATCTAGTTACAGTATGTTTTAAATAAAAGCGGTACCATTTTTTCAAGGATAAAATTATCCTAATGATGATAAACATGAAATGTCTGGATACGTCATATTTTGAGCGTAATCAAATATTGTCGTTATGAAATAGCTTTTAATACAACCAGCGAATCAGTGCGTTCAGTAAGGAGTAGTCATCATGGCACCCGCAAAGAAGCCCAAGGCGGCCGCAGGCCGTAAAGTGAAGGACAAGTGGAAAGCAAAGGAGTGGTACTCCGTTCACGCACCCCGTATGTTCAACGAGGCCGAGATCGGAGAGACACCTTCCGCAGATCCCGCATACGTCATCGGACGTACCGCAGAGGTCACCGTTCAGGACCTGACCGGAGACTTCTCCAAGATGCACATCAAGCTCAAATTCAAGGTCACATCCGTTGAGGGACACGACGCCAAGACCGCATTCATCGGTCACGACCTCACCTCCGACTACGTCAGGAGGCTGACCCGCAGGAGAAAGACAAAGACCGACCACGTCGTCGATGTCGTCACCAAGGACGGATTCACCTACAGGATCAAGACTATGTCCATCGCCGACAGGCGCATTCAGTCCTCCCAGGAGGACGCCATGAGGAGGGTCATCGGAGAGACCCTCGTCGCCATCGGACAGGAGAGGACCCTTTCCGAGATCGTCAAGGACATCGTTTCCGGAGACCTCGCCAAGGAGCTCGCCAGGGCATGCCGCATCATCATCCCCATCAAGAGGATCGAGATCCGCAAGTCCGAGGTCCTCGCTGCCGGAGAGGGAGAGCCCGAGTCCATCCTCCCCGAAGCAGAGATTCAGCCTGCAGAGGAGCCCGTCGAAGAGGCTCCCGCAGAAGAGGAAGCCGCAGAGGCCCCCGCTGAGGAGGCCGCTGAGGAAGCTCCCGCAGAGGAGTGATTCCGAAGGGCCCCATCAGGGGTCCTTCAACCTTTTTCCTTTCTTTCTTTGTTGCCGCCTGATCTGTAGGGGCGGATCATGCTCATAACGATCGATTCTCTGTCGTATCCAGATCATTGGAGTGGATATCGGCCACTGTCGTCTCTTGTTATATATTCAATATTACTGGCGTAGCCAAAATCATTATTAAGTAGAAGCTAATGCAGAGGTCAAGGCCGGGGTGGCTCAGCCTGGTGGAGCGTCGGACTCATAGGGTTCATTGGTCAAATTTGACCTCTTCCAGGGAAATCCGAAGGTCAAGGGTTCGAACCCCTTTCCCGGCACCATATCTCTCTTCTCATCACCCGTTTGATTGTCTCTTCGCGCATCTCGCTTGGTTTTTGTTTCCAGGCCAGATAGTCAAAATCGATCGTAACAGCATTCGATAAGAATCCGCCAACTTACACATCAAAACATACGCCAACTTACACATTGAAATGTCTGGATGCTGATGATGATGTGTGGAGTACAGATCGCGTTGCATCGAGAAGCAGATCGAGAGGAATCTCAAAGCACTCGGAGCGATAGCGATAGTGGGTCCGAAATGGTCCGGTAAAACCACCACAGCCAAACTATTCTGCAAAAGTTCCATCGAGTTCGCCGATCCGGCGGATAAGAAACGCTATCTCGGCATGGCGGACATAGATATTGCACTGTTGTTGAACGGTGACAAACCGCGTCTTTTCGATGAATGGCAGATACTTCCCGAATTATGGGACACCATCCGTTACGATGTAGATTCAAACGATCGGACCGGGGCATACATACTGACAGGTTCCAATGCCGTGGACCGTTCGGAGATCCTTCATTCGGGCGCAGGTCGCATCGTCACGTTGAAGATGACCACAATGAGCCTTTTCGAGTCAGGGGATTCGGACGGAAGCATATCCCTGTCCGGATTGTTCGGCGAATCTTCTGAGATTTATGCCGAATCCAATCACACTATAGAGGATATATCCCGTCTGATAGTCCGTGGGGGTTGGCCTGAGGTAGTGGGCGAGTCCGACGATGTTGCGAGAACGCATCTAAGGGGTTATTGTGGAGCACTTTTAGATCAGGAGATAAGCTCCATAGACGGAAAGAAACGTGATCCGGCCCGTATGGGCAGGATATTGAGGTCTTTGGCCCGCAACGAATCCACAGAGGCCAACAACTCGGTCATCCTGAGCGATGCGATCTCGGATGGCAACTCAATGCACATCAACACATTGAACGATTATCTGAATGCCCTTGGAATGTTGTATGTGCGGGATGACCTTCTTGCATGGCGCCCCAATCTGCGTTCGAAGACAGCCATACGTACATCGCCCGTACGCCATTTCACAGATCCTTCCATCGGAGCATTCTTCATAGGGGCGAATCCGAACGACCTTCTGAACGATCCGCAGACGCTTGGATCCTACTTCGAATCGCTTGTTGTCAGGGACATTCGCGCATATTCGTCGGCCATTGATGCGGAAGTCTACCATTATCGTGACAAGGACGGTCTGGAGGCCGATGTAATCATCCACACGGATGATGGCAGATGGGCCGCCCTGGAAGTGAAACTGGGGAAGAAGGATGTAGACGAAGGCGCGAAGCATCTTCTCAAGCTCAGGGAGAAGGTCGACACGAAGGTGGAGAGCGAACCCGCATTCCTGGCAGTCATCACGTACACCGGTTTGGCATACCGTCGCAAGGATGGTGTGTATGTGATTCCGATAGGATGTCTCGGGCCGTGATCCGAGCATTCTTTCCGGACGTCTTTTCCGCATATGCGCCGAAGGAACGCTGGATAGTTCCATATACGGCTCCCGTTCTCGTTCAATCATGAGGCTCATCATCTACACCGGCAAGGGCGGAGTGGGGAAAACATCCACATCCGCGGCCACTGCATACAGGCTATCTCAACTGGGATACAGGACGATCCTGATGAGCACGGATTCGGCCCATTCCCTCGGTGATTCGCTGGATATGAAATTCGGAACCGAGATCACGAACGTGGCCAAGAACCTGGACGTTCTGGAGATAGACATCATCCACGAGATGAAGACCAAATGGTCCGACATCCAGCAGTACATCTCCGCGTTCATGCTATCCCAGGGCATGGGGGAGATATCCGCCGAGGAGATGGCCATAATGCCCGGAATGGAGATGGTGGCAGCACTGTTCTACGTCAACCAGTTCGAGCAGGAGGGCAAGTACGACGTCATAGTCATGGACACCGCTCCGACCGGCGAGACGCTCAGGCTCCTCAGCTTCCCCGACGTCACCAACTGGTATCTGGACAAGGGATTCGCCATGGTCAAGAAGCTCCTTGGAATCGCCCGCCTCACCGTGGGGAAGATCATGGACATGCCGCTCCCGTCGAACGAGGTCATGGACAGCGTGTTCGACATCAAGGACAACATGGAGCGTGTGAAGACCATCCTCGAGGATCCGAAGATCACGACCGTCAGGCTTGTGCTGAATCCCGAGAAGATGGTCATCAAGGAGACCATGCGCGCCTACACCTATCTTTGCCTGTACAACAAGAACGTCGAGGCCCTCGTGGTCAACAGGGTGCTTCCAGAGGCCGCTGCGGAGGGCGGGTTCTTCCAGGAAAAGCTGAAGGAGCAGGATGAGAACATGAGTCTCATCCACAGCGCCTTCGATCCCATGGTGATCAAGACCTGCGAGATGATGAAGACCGAGCTGAGGGGATTGGACAAGCTCAACAAGATGGCCGATATGATCTACGGCGACGAGAATCCGATCATGGTGTACTCCGACGAGAGTCCGATGTCCTTCGACGGCTCAGACGGGGACTACAGCCTCACTCTGAGCATGCCGTTCGTCGACAGCAGGGATGTGGAGCTGTTCAGGATAGATTCCGCCACGCTGATGGTCCATGTCGGCAGTCAGAAGAGGAACATCATGCTGCCCGACGTCCTGAAGGATGCGGAGCTGTCGGGGGCAGATTTCAAAGACAATAAACTCGTTATCAGGTTCAAGAGGGATTGAGATGGCAACCGAGCAGGAAATACACGATTTCGTATCGAAGAACAAGGAGCTGATCGAGAGCATCATGGAGCTTCAGAAGGAAGGCTTCACCGATGCCGTCTCCGTCGCCAGGGGAACGGCCAAGACAGCTGCCGATGTTGCGCAGGAGTCCGCGGAGGCCGTGAAGGCCCATACCGAGGAGTTCTTCAAGACCACCTACAACATGTTCATGGACCCCGAGGTCCAGAGGCACTTCTTCACGATGGGGATGGAGTTCATGATGGGCATGTCCGCCATGATGCAGAAGGCCCCCGTACCGGATTTCATGAAGGAATCCGCAGAGACCGCCGAGAAGGAGTTCAAGGCCACCGCCTGCAAGGCCAACGAGACCTGCGGCGCGAAGAAGGTCCAGAAGGTACAGATCAACGCCGAACCGACCGACGACGCCGAGGAGTGATCTTCCGCACAGGCTACGGCCCGGGAGCGGTCAGGTGGTTCGGTATGGATGTCGAGAAGGTTATCGCAGGCCGTGCCTTCGTGGACGGGGAGCTCCGCTACACGGAGATCGGGATCTGCGACGGCAGCATAGTCACCATGGGGAGCATGGTGCGCGGAGGGGACGAGCGCATAGAGCTGGGGACAAGTCAGATAATGCTCCCCGGGTTCATCGATCCCCATGTGCACTTCCGCGATCCCGGGATGACCTCCAAGGAGACCTTCGGGACGGGAACGCTGTCCGCGGCCTACGGCGGCGTGACGTGCGTCCTCGACATGCCCAACACCAAGCCCCCGGTCACGGACCTCCAGAGCCTGATGGACAAGAAGTCCTCGGTCAGGGGCAGGGCCAATGTGGACTACGGGTTGTTCGCAGCGGTGACGGCGAACATCAATGCCGCTTCCATCGCACCTTTGGTCCCGGGTTTCAAGCTGTTCATGGGATCCACGACAGGGAACATACTCCTCGATGACGACGAGGAGATGATCCCCGCCGTCCGCAACGCCCTCTCCACGGGAAAGCGTCTGAGCGTTCACGCGGAGGACGACCATCTGATCAAGAAGGCGCCCGAAGGGTGCACCAGGGACCATCTGAGGAACCGTCCCGCCGAGGCGGAGCTGAACGCCATCAGGAGGCTCGCCGACAGCTTCGGTGGATCCCGGGTGAACATATGCCATATCACGACCCCCGAGGGCCTGGACCTGGCAAGGTCCGCAGGATTCTCCACGGAGGTCACGATGCACCACCTAATGTTCGAAGTGGACCGCTTCACCGGGGCCGAGTACAAGGTCAATCCCCCCATACGCGACCTGGAGAACCGCGACAGGCTCTTCGCAAGATTCGTCAAAGGCGATGTGGACATGATCGGCACCGACCATGCCCCCCACACGGCGGAGGAGAAGTCGCAGGAGTTCGATGCGGCCCCGTCGGGGATACCCGGCGTCGAGACCACCATGCCCATGGTCATGGACATGGTCCGCAGGGGCACCGTCCCGATGTCCTTGGCCGTATCGATGGGCGCTGAGAACCCCGGAAGGCTGTTCTCCCTCAGGAAGGGGAGACTGGCCGAAGGATTCGACGCGGACATACAGATATACGATATGAGGAAGGCCACGCAGATAGACGTCAAGGCGCTCCACAGCAAGTGCGGTCATTCCCCGTACGGAGGATACGGCGCTGTCTTCCCCGAAACAGTTATGGTCAGGGGCGAGGTCCAGGTGCAGGATGGGGAGTTCTGCGGAGAACCCCTCGGGCGTGATGTCTGTGGCTGATTACGAAGTTGATTATTCAGAGGTTGCCGGAAAGAAGGTGGAATGCCCCAGCGAATGCGGTATGTGCTGTCTTTGTCAGCCGGAGGTGCTGCCCGAAGAACGCCCGTTCTTCCGCAAGAATCATCCGGAGCAGCTAGTGAGGACCAAAGGCCCCAATCCCTATTTCGCACTGGCGATGAAGAAGGGCTGCGGTTCCTGCGTCTTCCTGAAGGACAGGAGATGCACCGTCTACGATCACAGGACGGCGTACTGCAGGCAGTTCCCGTACCACCTCTATGCGAGCGACCGCCTCAAGGTCGAGCTGGACCTCTCGTGCAGAGGGGCTTGGACAGGCAAGGGCGCAGATGCGCTCACGGAGGCCAAGGCCCTGGTGTCGTCCGCAGACCAGAGGATACGCGCCGCGATGGAGGAGTCCACCGCGGTATACAGAGAGTTCTATTCCAACTGCAGGGAGGCAGGTGTCATGGCAGATCCGTCCGGACTCAGGATGTCCGTATCGGAGAACATGTCCATGTTCACGGACCTGGCCTATCTCAGCAGGATCATGGATCTGGCGCAGATCGAGCCCGTGATGTCCCTCGCCGGAACACAGCCCGAGAGGGAGCTGGACATGGAATCGCTGGAGGAGGCCGGCAGGGAGCTCGCTATGGAGTCGATGTCCTCGCAGGACCCGATGAGCGTCCCCGTGTACTGCGACAGCTCCTGGAATTGGAACATGTTCATGGCCAAGTCCGACAGGATCGTCTGGAGCGTCATGGACGACGAGGGAGACCTCCATTTCAAAGGCGAGGCCGATCCGATGGACATAAGGCTAAAGGTCCCCGACCAGCAGGGCGTCAAGGTCCTGTCCGATTATGTCGGGACGCTCAACGGCCGCGACAGCTTCATGGGCAGCGTGTTCGCGCTCATGGATGTCAACGGGTACGAGGACGACATGTTCAACGCTTACTACGGCTGCATGTCCGTGACGGTCATGGACCTCCTCTGGAGGATGTCCATGCTGGACCATTTCATGGGCATCGGATGCGGGGCCGACGCGGTCCGCGAGGCCATAATATTCTACGATATGGACCGTCTGGACGCACCGACCATCGGTGCATTCGTATGATGGGCGGGATCATATCCGTCGGAAGGGCATGCGGTATCTGGCCGAACTATGCGGGGCTGTACTCTATCAGTAATATTCAAATAGGGAATGCCTTATCGTCCAAATATAGACGTGGTCTATACCCTATGGACCCGAACCTAATGGGGTCGACCGCGGATCCGTCAAGAGAACGGAATTAACATTTCACACAAAAGGAGTGATTGATCATGGGTAAGGGAACACCAGCACAGGGAAGGCACAACAAATACAAGACACACATACCCTGCCGCAGGTGCGGTAAGCGCGCCTACCACGTCAGGAAGGGCGTATGCGCTTCCTGCGGATACGGCAAGACCGCAACCATCAGGTCCTACAGCTGGGCAAAGCTTCGCGACTAAGGCGATCAAATGGCCGGGCCGGAACACAGTTGTGGGGTTGTCGGAATCAGCGGTGATTTCGACGTAGCATCAGCTTTGTACACGGCCCTCATGATCATTCAACACCGTGGTCAGGAGAGCGCGGGAATTTCTGTCTTCAACGGGGAGACGATCGACACCATCAAAGGCGATGGTCTCGTCAACAATGCGATTCCCAAGGAGTCGCTCCCGACCCTCCTCGGCCACGTCGGCGTTGGGCACGTCAGGTACTCTACCACAGGGTCTAAAGGTCCTGAGAATGCCCAGCCCATCACCGTGATGACCAATTTCGGCACGGTGGCCGTTGCACACAACGGCGACATAACCAATTTCACGGAGCTCAAGGAGAAATACATGAAGGAGGGCTGGACCTTCCTCACGGATTCCGACAGCGAGCTCGTCACTAAGCTTCTCGGAAAGTACATGACGATGTACAACGACCCCGTCAAGTCCATCAGGGCCGCCATGGGCGAGCTGGACGGCGCGTACTCGCTGACCATCCTCATCAACGACCGCCTCTTCGCGATACGTGACATGTACGGATTCAGGCCGCTCTGCCTCGGGAAGATCGACGGCGGATACATCGTCGTCTCTGAGAGCGCAGCCATCGACACGCTCCGCGGAGAACTCATCCGCGACATACAGCCCGGTGAGATCTGCGAGATAACAAAAGACACTTTCAAGATCTACCCCCCGCCGGCAGAGCACCCCAAAGCGCTCTGCATGTTCGAGTGGGTGTACTTCGCAAGGCCTGACTCCATCATCGACGGAAGAGAGGTCTATGACGTCCGCAGGAAGATCGGCGAGATCCTCGCCAGGGAATGCCCCGCTGACGTCGACCTGGTTATGCCCGTACCGGATTCCGGCCGTGCGCATGCCATCGGATACTCCGCAGTGGCGGGCATCCCTTACGAAGAGGGATTCATGAAGAACAGGTTCGCTGGAAGGACCTTCATCATGCCCGAGCAGAAGCAGAGGGAATGGGCCGTTTCCATGAAGATGAACCCCATCAAGAGCACCGTCAACGGTAAGCGCATCATGATTGTCGACGACAGCATCGTCAGGGGTACCACCCTGAAGAAGCTGATCGCCATGCTCCGCAACGCAGGGGCCAAAGAGGTCCATGTCCGTGTCGGAAGCCCTCCGATCATCGCCCCGTGCTACTACGGTGTCGACATGAAGTCGAGGGATCAGTTCATCGCGAACCACCACTCTATCGACGAGATCAGGGAGATCATCGGTGCGGACAGTCTCGGATACATCAGTCTCGAGGGTCTCGTGGAGGCTCTCGGATTCAACGAGAACGACCTCTGCCTCGCATGCGTCAACGGGAAATACCCCACCAACATCCCCGGCGAAGTCCACAGATTCCAGACGAATCTGCACACCGATTTCTCGTGATGTCTGGGTATATGCGGTTTAACATCGTCGGCAGTCGCATTTTGTCTATCGTTGTTTTTTATATCTGGAGAACTTTGCAAGTCCAGTACCATGACGATTACAGCGACTAATTATGCCATCAAGAAGGGCCTTCCCAAGAAGACCCAATCAATCTGCCCCGATTGTGGAAAGATCCTTGAGGCCGATATCTTCGCGAAAGACGGCAAGGTTTACATGGAGAAGACCTGCCCCGAGCACGGAAAGTTCTCCGATGTCTACTGGTCGGATGTCGATCTCTACCTGAAAGCCGAGAAGTACGCTTACGACGGGGTCGGTCTCCACAACGCGATGGACCGCACCATCGGGAACGATCCCGATGACACCGTCCATATCGTGATCGACGGCGAGAGGATCGACATGCTCTCCTGTTCCGCCATCGCAAACCTCGACCTGACCAACAGGTGCAACATGAACTGCCCCATCTGCTTCGCCAATGCGAACGATGCGGGATATGTGTACGAGCCCGACTACGACCAGGTCCACGACATGCTCGTCGCCCTCAGGTCCGAGAAGCCGATCAAGTGCACCGCCATCCAGTTCGCCGGAGGAGAGCCCACGGTCTACCCCAGGTTCATCGACGTTGTCAGGGATGCCAAGCAGCTCGGCTTCGCCCAGGTCCAGGTCGCCACCAACGGTATCAAGTTCGCCAAGGACTACGAGTTCCTCAAGGCGGCCAAGGAAGCCGGACTCAACACCATCTACCTCCAGTTCGACGGACTCACAGACGAGGTCTACATGAGATCCAGGGGAAGGAAGATGATGGCCATCAAGCTCGGCGTCCTCGAGAACTGCAGGAAGCTGAAGGCCGACGGACTCAAGTCCCCCTCCGTGGTCCTTGTTCCCGTCGTCGGAAAGGGAATGAACGACGACATCGTCGGAGACATCGTCAAATTCGCATTCGACAACTCCGATATCATCAGAGGAGTCAACTTCCAGCCCATCGCATTCACAGGAAGGGTCACCCACGAGGAGATCGAGTCCGGAAGGTTCACCCTCCCCGACCTCGTCAGGTGCGTCGAGGAGCAGACCGGCTACGCCACCAAGGACGACTGGTATCCCGTCCCCGTCGTGGCTCCCATATCCAAGTTCGCGTCCATCATCCTCGGACAGACCAAGGTCACTTTCACAACCCACCCGCACTGCGGTATCGCGACATACCTGTTCCAGGATGACAAGGGCAACGTCGTGCCTTTCCCCAGGTTCGTCGATGTCGCAAGGTTCTCCGCCGGTCTCAACGAGATCGCGGACAAGGCCGAGAACTCCAGATTCAAGAAGATGTACATCGCCAAGCTCGTCAAGCTCCTGAACAGCTGCGTCGACGAGAGCAAGATGCCTGAGGGACTCACCAAGGCCAAGTTCGTGACGCTCATCAAGGACGTCATGTCCGACAAGTCCAAGGACACCCTTGCCGCATTCTCGTGGAAGATGATGCTCGTCGCAGGAATGCACTTCCAGGACAGCTACAACTACGATGTTGAGAGGGTCAGGCGCTGCGGTGTCCACTACATCACACCCGACCTCCGCATCTACCCGTTCTGCGCCTACAACTCGGGACCCGAGTTCAGAAAGGAGATCGAGCAGAAGTTCTCCGTCCCGCTCGACGAGTGGAGGAAGACACACGCCGCCGAGGCCAAGGAGCTCGCGGACGCCCTCATCGTTCCCAAGGACGAGGAGTGAACACATTTCGGAGTTGATTGAAAATGAAGGTAGATGTCAACAAATGCCTCCACTGCGGAGGATGTGTGGGATCCTGTCCCAAGAACGCGATATTCCTGAACGATTTCGTTCTCGAGTTCAATGAAGACTGCATCAAATGCGGCAGATGCGTGAAGCTGTGCCCTGTCGCGGCCCTTTCAATGGAGTGATCCCATGAGGACAATCGAGTGTGACATAGTCGTCGTCGGGGCAGGTCCCGGCGGAAGCATGGCTGCCAGGTACTGCGCCGAGGGAGGCCTCAAGACCATCCTCATCGAGAAGAAGGCAGAGGTCGGAGCTCCCCTCAGGTGCGCCGAGGGAGTTTCCAAGAAGTGGCTGGAGGAGGTCGGGATCACCCCCGATCCGGTCTGGATCCGCGCCGACATGAAGGGTGCGATCATCAAGTCCCCTCAGGGAACGACATTCCAGCTTGACGAGTCCAAGGCAGGTTCCGAGGTCGGATACGTCCTCGAGAGGCACCTGTTCGACAAGGCCCTCGCTAGGGACGCCGCCGAGGCCGGAGCCCAGATCATGCTCCGCACCTCCTGTACGGGAATCATCCGCGAGGACGGGAAGATCGTCGGTATCAAGGCCAGGAGCATGGGCGAGGAGATCGAGATTCGCGCCAAGTGCGTCGTCGCCGCAGACGGATACGAGAGTCAGGTCGGACGCTGGGCCGGCATCGACACCAACCTCAAGCTCAACGACATCGACTCGTGCATCCAGTACAGGATGTGCAACATCGACTGCGAACCCGACTACTGCGAGTTCGTGATCGGTTCCGTCGCTCCCGGAGGATACGTTTGGATCTTCCCCAAGGGCAACGGCATCGCCAACGTCGGTATCGGTGTCATGGGAAGGCTGTGCAAAGGCAACGCCGATGCAAAGTACTATCTTGACAAGTTCATCGCAGAGGACCCCCGTCTCAACAAGGGACAGTGCCTCGAGATCATGGGAGGATTCGTCTCCACATGCCCCGGACTCGACTGCGCCGTGGATGACAACATCGTCCTCGTCGGAGACGCCGCAAGGATCATCGACCCCATCACCGGCGGAGGAATCTGCCACGCATGCAGGACCGGAATGTATGCCGGAAAGGTCCTCTCCGAGTGCGCCAAGAAGGGAGACTTCTCCAAGAGCGCCCTCATGCCCTACGAGAAGATGTGGCGTGACAGGATGGAGGACAAGCTCTTCAGGAACTGGATGGCCAAGGAGAAACTGGCATCCCTGGACGACGAGACCATCGACGAGCTGATCAAGATGATCAAGGACTCGGACATCGGAGAGGTCAACGTCTACAACCTCCTGAAGGTCGTCAAGGAAAGGTTCCCCCAGGTCGTAGAAGGCTTCGAGGATCTGATCTGATTCAAAAACCGGGCTTCGGCCCATTTTTTTTTATTTTTTTCACTTGTTGATGTGGTATCCGAGGGAACGGTCGTCCCCTGCGGCCATCGCCACAAGTTCAGATATGTGCACTGATCCGATGCCGCCGTACTGGTCGTATTTGACCTGACACATGGGGCATCCGACGACGATCCATTCGGCACCTTCACATTCGGACTCCCTTTCCTGCATCAGGGGTTTCGCCACAGGCGTACCCTTTCCGCAGCATCCGTATGTGCTGTTTACTATGATGCAGTTCATGGCTTCCAGGACCTTCCGCATATCGTCTGCGAACGGTTCCGCCGCACATCCGGGCTCCATTCCGACCTTGACCGGCTTGTCGAATCTGGGGAGACGGTCGATGTTCCTCGCCAGGAAGCGTATGATATGATCAGCCTCAATTCCGGAATCAATGAATTCCTCGCTGCATCCCGCACAGAGTGTCACGATCTCCTTCCCATGGGCGGAATCATGCATCCTCTTGCGGTATGACCTTCTCTCCACTTCGGGCATGTCCCTGAATTGGACAGGGTGCAGACAGCACGTGTTCTCTTCGAGTTCGGAGGCCGCGAATCCCATGCTCTTGAATGCAGACGCGGCCGCGGACACGACATAAGGGACTTTGCACTTGGCGATGCATCCGGGCATTACATACAGGTCGTCGCCCGTCCATTCCGGTGCGGGAGCATCTGTGGGAACCGGTGCTACATATCCTGTCGTTCTGAATGTCTCGGAGGGGTGCATGTCCCTCTCGATCGCGATGAGGTCCATCATGACTCTGGCGGGGTCCGTCCTCTTGCAGATCTTGGAACAGTTCCCGCAGCAGATGCACATCGACATGTCGGCGGTGCCGCCCATCATGACCTCTGCAGGGTCGATCCCGCCGTGTTTGAACGACGGGCATACCTTGGAGCATCTTCCGCATCCGATGCATGTGTTGCGAAGTCTGTCGACTTCTCTCCCAAGCTCCACCATGCTCATGGTATCAGCTCGGATGGAGCATCGCACCGGGTACGCCTGTCTTGACGACGTATGCCTTGCCGCCTCTTGTCTCGATGGCCTTGCATACCTTGTCCGGTTCGTCGGTAAGTGCGATCATGCACCCTCCGCCGCCGGCACCCGTGAGTTTGGCCCCGTAGGAATAAGGAAGGGCCGCGTTGACCAGTTTGTTGAGTTCCGTGCCCGAGACCCCGAGGATCGACAGGAGTTTGTGATCCTCCGTCATAAGTCTTCCAAGGGCCTCGACGTCGTTCTTGGCAAGCGCCTTGCTGCCTTCGATCGTGACATTCTCGATGTCGTCGATGACCTCCGTCGCGAAGGAGCTGTGGTTGATGAATCTGCGGACCTTGTCCACCAGAGGGCCGGTTGGGGCCCTGATGCCCGTGTTCCCGATGACGAACGTCATGTCGGGCACGTCAACGTCCGATACGGACCATCTCCTCTCTCCGCGTTCCACAGTCCACAGGTGCCTGTCCTGTGTCTCGGGTAGGTTGACGGCTATGCCGCCGCCGTGGACGCATGCGGAGGCATCCATGGGGCTCCCGATGCCCTGTGCGAACAGTTCGGCACCGTATGCCTCCTCAACAAGCTCCGCCTCGGTCATCGAGCCGTTGTGGAGTTCGTCCAGGGCAAGGGCCATGGCCGCCGAGAGTGCGGCGGAGGATCCGAGTCCGGATCCGACCGGGATCTCACTCGATGTCCTGATGTCTATGGCGTGCCTGGTGTTGCGTGTAAGGTACCTCAGATGAGGCTGCCTTCTGAAGTCGATCTTGTCTCCGTTGATGGTGTTGAATTTGGATTCCCTGACCGAGATGGTCATCCTCATGTCCACTGCAAGGACCACTGCGGGTTTGCCGTAGACCACGGCATGCTCCCCGAGGATCACGAACTTCCCCGGGGCGGATGCCTTGCACCATCTGTCGCTCATTCGCTCAGACCGTACCTTTTCATCTCTTCGATGATGGCGTCGTTGGGGTTCCTTCCGTTGAGGAGGGGCTGGGGAATGCTCCACCATGCATCTTCGAAATCGGCAAGCCTTCTCTCGAAGTCCTCGTCGGACTCTCCCGTGTCCTGCTTGACGCTGAGGACGGCCTTCCTCATCTCGCCCATGATGTCGACGCCGTTCTTCTTGTTGGCCAGGCACATGCCCAGGTATCCGTCGAGACATCCGACGACCTCTTCCGCGAGGTCCGGGGGAAGGCACTCCACCAAGATGTCGAGGACGCTGTTGGTGGTCATCTTGAAGATGAGTTGCTTCTTTGCTTCCTCGGGAAGCTCCGCCTCCTCGGAGACGGTGCTGATGAGCTCGTTGCAGAATATGTCCGCGATGGCAGATGTCCTGTTGGGGTTCTTTCCGAACGTCTCCTTGACGAAAGCCTCTTCTGCGCTCTCTTCAGGTTCGTCGTTTCCGAACAGTGCTGAATTCGGGTCCAATTCGTCGCCCATGATATCAGAGTCCTTCCATGACATTCTTCAATATATCCATTCCCGAATCGATCTTCGATTCGTCCGCAGCGTAGGAGAATCTGAGGTGCTTCTCTCCGTTAGCTCCGAATGCGGATCCGGGAGTGCAGATGAGTCCTGCCCTGGCGAGAGTGCCGGCGACCTCCACGGACGGGATGTCCTTCTCATAGCTGGGGAACGCATAGAATGCTCCGCGGGGCGGTATGATGGACATGCCGTCGATCTCGTTGATCCTCTTGACTATGAGGTCCCTGCGCTTCTTGAACACGTTGCGCGCATTCTCCAGATAGGGGTCGATGTTGGGCATCGCGGCCAGGACACCGTACATGGCGGGCATGTTGGGGCTGGCGCAGACGTGGTACTGCATCTTGATCAGGGTCTCCAATGTCTCCTTCTCTGCGCACAGGAATCCGATGCGCCATCCTGTGACGGCCATCATCTTCGAGAAGCCGCTGACGACGACTGCGCAGTCGAGGCTGTCGAGGAACGATGTGTGCTTTCCCTCGTAGATGAATTCGCTGTAGACCTCGTCGGAGAGGATGGTGATCCCCTTGTCGCGGGCGATGTCGCAGAGGGCCTTCTTGCTCTCCTCGGTGAGGACGCCGCCGGTCGGATTGGACGGGGTGTTCACGACTATCATCGAGGTGTTCGGGGTGATCTTCGACTGGATGTCGTCGATGTCGGGCTGGAACAGCCCGTCGTCTGTCAGATTGTATCCGACGGCCTCGGCCCCGGCGAGTTCCGCATGCGGTTTGTAGATGACGAATCCGGGATCGGGAACGAGGGCCCTGTCCCCGGGATCGATCATGCTCTGTGTGACCTCCAGCAGTCCGGTGGATCCGCTGGGCGTGATCATGACGTTGGATCCCTCTATACTTCCGTATTTCGAGAAGTACTCCGCCACGGCATTCCTGAGTTCGGGTATGCCTGCGGTGGGTCCGTACTTGTTCTTGCCCGATGATGCGGCCTCGTTCATGCCCCTTATGGCCTCCGCGGGCGGGGCCAGATCCGGTTCTCCCAGACCGAGGTTGACGGAATCGGAGCCTGCAAGGTCCAACATCTTCCTGATCCCGGACATCGGGATGTCCGCGATTCTACTGGCAATCTTCATGGGGTTCCCCTATTCTATGGATAATATTTATGGGTCATGTCAGCCGGTCCGCGGTACCCTTGCATCTCATCGGCGGTTACCGATGGGACGGTCTCGGTCTGGTTATAAATAGGTCGTAGGGTGTAGGGTGAGACGAGCAATAATGTTCGATGGGAAAGTGAACCATACATCGGCAGACGAATCATTCGCTGAAGGGATGATCGGTGACGAGTATGACTTCGTCGGGGTGTTCAATGACAGCCGTCCCGACGACCAGATAAGCGACTATGAGGTGTTCATCGTAGCCGTCAGTGCCGATATCTGATACTGCGTCCCGATCGGTGTTTGATCGATTCTCACGCTTATGGGAGTCTTTTTCCGCATTTCCTGCAGAATTCGAATGTGTTCTCCACAGGGTTTCCGCAGTAGGGGCAGTATTCCGAGCCTGAATCGGATTTGGGTCCGTCCGCTCTCTCGAAGCCGAGTCTTGTCGCCAGCGGATCGGGTTCCTCTCCCGAACTTGTGATGTCGAAGGAGGAGTATCTGTTCTTTCCGAATGCGTTCTTGAAGTTCATGACCGTGAACGCTACTCCGATCAGGATGAACACTATCCCGAACATCCAGAACGGTGCCCCGATGCTTGAGGCCATCATGGTCCAGAATACACCGAACACGATGGCCACTATCCCCATGAATCCGCCCATCGCCGACGGTGCGCGTCCAGGTTTCACACTTTGCATATTATCCCATCCGGGCCGAAACACGGCCCGAATGCGTATCCTGATGCAGGTTAAAAAAGTGTTTTCCGGTCGCCCGGACATTTTTTACAGGGTCTGTGACCGTTTTCTTCCATCCAACACATGTCTTGATTTACCGCGGTTTCATGAGTATCTAAGATAACGTCAATATCGAACATTACAAACATAACAACTCACAGTAATAATACTCGGCAGTCAATGTAATTGCGCATACGGGGTGGATCCCGTGATGTACCGTGAGGAATCGGTATGGATGGATTGAGAATGATAATCGGGCTTGTAGCGACACTGATGGCGTTGGTGGCGCCTGCCGCATCGGCCGGAATCGATGTCCGCTGTCACGGCGGATCTATATGGGCAGATCGGGACGGGAATGGAACGGTCCCGCTGTTCCGCGGTCATGTCACCGCATCGCGTCAGGTCGTGAGGTCATGACCGCCGAGGAATGGTACGAGTTCTCGGAGGAAGAGGAGGAGATCGAGGAACCGGATGATCTTGCAGGTCACATGGTCGTCCTGTGCGACATCATGCGCAGCTACGACCTCTCCTTCGTGATGGACGTCCGCGATTCGGCTTTCATGGCAAGGTTGGAGGAAGCTGTCAGGATGCTGGGGATGTGTCTGACCCTTCACGCAGGTTCTGCGAAAGAGATGGACGGCGGGCTGTTCGAGAGCACTTGCGTTCTGAGGATCTCCTACGGCTCCGAGTCGGAGGAGCATATGTACAGAGCGGTGTCCACCGATCCCGCCATAGCGACGCTTCTGTCAGCACGCGGGGCGATGTCGGATGCATCGCTCCTGAATGCACCCGAATTCACGGGAAACGGACACAGGGTGGACATCGAGATACCCTGCTCCGCATGAGTGACCACCCCCGTCCTCAGAGGGCGGGGGACCATCACCCTATTTCAACTCATTACGCATAACCGGGAATATGCCTGGTTTCGATAACGATCTGTATCTCAAGATGCAGTCAGAGCACATCCGTGAACGCATCGGACAGTCCGGTGGAAAACTCTATCTGGAATTCGGAGGGAAGCTGTTCGACGACTACCATGCGTCGAGGGTCCTTCCCGGTTTCATGCCCGACAGCAAGATACGGATGCTCGAGAAGTTCGGAGAGCAGGCAGAGGCCATAGTGGTCATCAACGCCGAGGACATAGTCCGCAACAAGGTCCGCAAGGACATCGGTGTCGGATACGATCTGGAGGCCCTCAGGCTGGTGGATTCCTTCCACGACAGGGGGATACCGGTGTGCGGCATCGTCATCACACAGTACACCGGGCAGGTCGCTGCCGATGCGTTCCAGAAGAAGGCAGAGACCCTGGGCCTGAAGGTGTACCGCCATTATCCGATCGCGGGATATCCTAGCAACGTCCCTCTCATCGCGTCCGAAGACGGCTACGGCAGGAACGACTACGTCGAGACCACCAGACCCCTGGTCATAGTCACCGCCCCCGGTCCCGGAAGCGGGAAGATGGCCGTGTGCCTGTCTCAGCTCTATCACGAGAACCGTCTGGGCAAGGCGACAGGGTATGCGAAGTTCGAGACGTTCCCCGTTTGGAACCTTCCGTTGTCACATCCGGTCAATCTCGCATACGAGGCGGCGACCGTGGACCTGGGCGACAGCAACATGATCGACCCGTTCCATCTGGAGGCCTACGGTAAAACCGCGGTGAACTACAACCGTGATATCGAGATCTTCCCGGTGCTCAACTCTATCCTCGAGGGTATCTTCGGGAAATCGCCCTACAAGTCCCCTACGGACATGGGCGTGAACATGGCCGGATTCTGCATAAAGGACGATGCCGCCGTGTGCCGTGCGGCCCAGAACGAGATCATAAGACGCTATTTCTCCACCCTCAGGGATTGTCGCGAGGGCAAGGCGGACGACGAGACCGTGTTCAAGATGGAGCTGTGCATGAAGCGCTCCGGTATCACGCCGGAGAGCAGACCTGCGGTCGTAGCTGTCAGGAATGGAATGAAGGATACCGAGAGGCCTGTGGTATGCGCGGAGATCCCGGACGGACGTCTGGTCATCGGGAAGGCATCGCCACTACTGACGGCATCATCAGCGATGATACTCAATGCGCTGAAGGTCCTGGCGGGCATAGACGACTCCGTCCTGCTGATATCCCCGGATGTCATCCGCTCGATGCAGCGTCTCAAGGTGGATTATCTGGGCAACAGGAACCCGCGTCTCCACATAGACGAGATGCTGGTGGCCCTTTCCATAGCGGCCAATACCGATCCCGTGGTGGAGCGCGCATTCTCCATGCTCCCGGCACTGAGGGGAAGCGACGTGCACTCGTCGGTCATCGTATCGCCGGTGGACGAGGGGCTCTATAAGAAGCTGGGGATGTACGTGTCCAGCGAGCCCGAGTATCAGACTAAGTGCCTGTTCCACGGTGTCTGATCCCGAACATCGAGGAGGCGGACCCCGTGATACCCGAGGACGACATCCTGCTTCTGGAGGACGAGGGCAGGAGGGCATTGGAGTCGAAGGACTGGGAAGGATGCAGGAAGGTGTCGGAGAGGTTCTTCGAGGCCGATCCCAGGTGCGATATAGGATATCCGTATCATCTGGAGGCATGCGCATACATGGCCGAAGGCGACCACTTCGGTGCCGCCGCTTCATGGTTGTATGCTCTCGACCATATGGAGGACATCTCCGAGATCGAGGACATGTGCGATTCGATCGAGCGTGTCCTGATTGATCTGATCCCGGGGCTTGAACAGCCTTATCTGACGGCGGCGACGGCCGTCACGACACTGTCCATCGGCTCATGCACAATCTTGGGGAGGCATCCTGTCTGGTTATGCGCGGACATCGTGAGATGTATCGGTTCCTGTTCCCAGGTGGATGAGGAGTCCTGTATCCACGACATGGATGTGGCGTTGGACATTGTGGCGATGGCCACGCTGTTCATCCCGGACCTTCGCGACCATATGATGCTCATAGAGGTCCTGAGGTCGGCGGCAGAGGATGTATGTGCACCGGGAGCGGTCCTGGAGGGCAGGGATCCCGGATCCCTGATGGGCATGCTCGGAGTGTATGAATCGGAATGGGGATCGATAACCGCAGGCATGGATCCCGATTCGATGGATGCGGTCCTCGAATATTGGGGGACCCGCGGTTCCAAGTTCCTGAAGATCCAAAGCGACATGATCCAATGCGTCAAATCGGGCGAGGTCCACAACCACGAATGCGACGAGGAATCCAGACGTACCGTCAGGCGTTACATCCAGAGATGGCTGAGGATCAGGAAGTGATGCGGCGGACCTCTTCGGCATAATCGTCGAACACTGTTCCGGAATCCACTATCTGGTCGCCGATCATATCCGTCGAGACGGAGTTTATCGAATCCTCCATGCCCGGCATCCTGCCTTTGATGCTCTTGAGGTAAGCGCGTCCGTTCCCTTCCAGACATGCGGAGAGATATCCTTTCTGTTCTTCGCTGAGTGCGGCGGCCAATCCGCCCCATCCGGTCGACTCGGGTTCCTCCTCGACGATCTCGACCTCTGCTTCCGGCTGGGGCTCCTCTTCCACGGTCATGAGCCTTTTCACGGTCTCCAGGTCCTTTTCGGCATCTGCGATGGCATCACGGTCAATCACGATGGACTCCATGCGCTCGGATTTGATCCTCTCGAGTCTTTCCTTCCGTGATTTGGACACGGCCTCCTTCAGGGCCGATGATATGACCTCCATCTCCTGTTCGGGGATGTCGTTCGGCATCCTGGGGCATTTGAGCTCTGCGGCGCGGTTGACTTCGATGACTGTCATCTTGATGATGCCCGACAGTATCGTTCCGAGCTCTCCGTCGGAGGGCGAATATGTTTTGAACCATCTGTATCCGGGCCAATTGTGGATGATGTCCGGCATGATGCGTCTCTCGACCTCGGATATCTTCGCACAGTATCTGTCTGTCAGAGTTTTATGATACTCATTGCGACACCAGGAATCAAGGGCGGCGATGGCACGGTTCAGCGGGCCGTCGTAATCCAGTCCCGAATGGATGTACTTCTCCATGTCCACATTCCTGAACTTCCTCATCATGGACATGGTCACCTTCCCGACCGGCATCAAGCCCAGTTTTATCGAGAGGATGAAGTCCCTTTCGGATGCGGTGACATCTACGGGAGGGTCCTGTCCGGTAATGATCGCGTAGTCGTTGCATGTTCTAGTCAGGACCTTCTTCACGGAATTGGACGACTGACAGTATGCGGCGGTGAGGTTCACCAGGACGGACAGGCAGTTCCTCTCGTCAGGTATGTTCTCGACGATATCCGACAGAAGGAGCCGCAGATATCCGTAGTCGCTGTCCGAGTAGATGCCCTTGGATATCTCATCCCTCCAGTACAGGTAGAAGTCTCTCTGCTGTTTGTTCATCCTCTCGAAGCTGGCGAAGCGCATGTTGGAAGGGCAGTAGTATGTCCTTTCGCCGGTCTCGCCGGAATGCCTCGGCAGGTTGTACAGGAACATCATCTTGTCGGGCATCTTCCAGTCGACATTGTAATCATCGATGATGTTGGCGCTCAGAGGATATTCGTCGGATACATCGAACGTGTAATCGGTCAATTCCTGTTCTTCTGCAGTCTCTTCGGACGCTTTGTCATCAGGCTCATCCGGGATGGCAGGTTCGGGCGACGGGGATATCATCTCGTACAGGGGTACGTACGTACCCTCCAATATCGCCTCGATCTTGCGGAACTGTTCGGGTTTGAGCAGGGACAGGGATTTCCATTCGACGCTCTCCCATCCGCAGAACAGCTCCGAGCATACCTTGCTCGCCAGCCCCTGGAGGAAGTCCTTCCACGGACGGCACATGCTCACGCTGATAGTCCTTATGTCGATGTATTGGGGATATCCGTAGTATACGAAACCGTCGAACAGCAGCACGTTCTCGTTGGACATGCATGCTTCCGGATACAGTTCGGACCTCCCTCCTTTGGAAAGTTCCTCTTTGACCATTATCCTGAAGCATTCGTTGAAGCGTTCGGCGAAAAGGTCCTTGTCGGGAACGTTCTTGATGTCGGGCATGTTGCTGATCAGGGCGATTGCGGCGATGGGGATCGGAGGGATCTCCTCCGACATGACGGTCTGGGTGAAGGCCATGTTCTTCAGGTACGCCCCCATCCAGGCGACCGACGGGTCCCAGGGCCTGTTGAGTACAAGGGAAAGGTCCTTGGCGGCATTCGCCGCCAGGAGCATCATCGTGTAATTGCTTTGGAATCTGTTCGCAAGCCAGATCAGCTCGTCAAGGGCCTCATCCTGGTCCTGGTAGACATCGTTGATGATCTCGCAGATCCTCAGCCATAGGAACTTCTAGTCCGGGACGGGATCTCCTCTGTCCCAGACCTGTGTCCTCCAGTAAAGGTAGGCGGACAATGTGCGCTGGTCCATCGTGCTGTGGAACAGCGTGTGGTCCGTGGAGATGACAACGGGCTCGTCCGCTCTTATGCCATGATATCTGGCAATGTCTGTGCGGAAGCTGTCCGGCGGATCGAAATCGCAGTAGCGGTTCCGTAATCTGATGCATTTCTCCATCGGTATCCGCTTTCGGACAGCATCTGCACGTATTTCACGATTTCACAGGGTTCATTCCCATGCCTGATGCCTTCCGGCATTCTCGTCGAGCTCGAGCTCCCTCGCCATGCGCTTTTTTGAGAACAGGACGGAATCCATGAACGCGACCCAGCATACTTCGACGACGATCGAAGCGGCTATGGCGACCATCGCGAATCTGGCGTCGGCACCCATGACCGCCGCGCAGAGGGCGATGGCTATGCCCTTATTCTTGTAGGATATCATCAGGATATCGGTGACGCGCTGCGACCAGGGGATCCCGATGCGCCTCTCCACGGCCTCTGTTCCGAGTCCGAGGCCGACGTCCCTGAGTGCGGCGATGATCATGAAGACCGCCAGAACGACGAATCCCGCGGATCCGAAGTTGGTGGACCCGACGGAAAGCCATACGAGGAATGCGATGACGCAGTTCAGCATGACGGACATGGCGGTCTTGTCGATCTTGAGCTTCGTGAAGAGCCTGGAGACGACGAGAGGCACTCCGAGCAGCTCAATGACGGTCACGACGACCGTGGACATGTCGACGGTCTTTCCCAGAGTGGCCCATACGATGAACGGGATCCAGATCAGCGATACGATGTAGACCACGATCGTGGACCTGAGTGCATGCTCGAGGTCTCCGCGGAGGATGAGCGAAAGAGGTCCCACGGATGCGGCGAACGGTGTGGCCGCAAGGAAAACAAGTCCGGGGGCGTATGCCGCGTAGGCGTCGACGTTCCTCAGGATGTAGTACGCGACAAGCGGGATGCTGGATGCCACGATGAGTCCGAGGATGATGGCCCTCGACACCGATCTGATGTTCTTCACGGGGTTGAGGTCCTTGTACGGGATCCTGGACAGGGTTATGGTCAGCATGCACGCCAGCAGGATGATTGTGATGTTGCTGCGCAGTTTGTTGTTCGTTGCCAGGAAATCAGGGTACCAGCCCGTGATGTAGGCATTGGTGATTAGTGACACTACCACGGCGGCACCCATCATGAATGCGGTGCTGCTGAGCAGCTTTACGATCGTCTTCATTGAAAACCAATCCGGAAGGTGATATTAAAATATTGACTATAATTAAAAAATTAATGATTATCGTTAAATCATTCATCATCGACATATTCGATTATGTCGCCCGGCTGGCAGTTCAGTGCTTTGCATATGCCGTTGAGGGTGGAGAACCTTATGGCGCAGATCTTCCCCGTCTTTATGTTGGACAGGTTCACGTTGCTGATCCCGACAAGCTCCGCCAGCTCGTTGAGCGACATCTTCCTGTCTGCCATCACACGGTCCAATCTGAGGATTATCGTCATCTCGGCACCTCAGAGCGTATGGTCCGACTCATTCTGCAGAACCGCGCCGTATCTGACCATCAGGGCGAAGACGTACAGGACAGTGGACAGAAGGATGCATCCGAAGAACATGAATGCGACCGATGCGGCGCCGTGTCCGTTGGCCAGTTCCAAGATCCCCAATATCACGGCGCCTGCGATGTAGATCTTGGACATGACGATCAGCCTGCGGGTGTTGTCCTCGGTGAACGGGCTGTGCTCGGAACGGATCGACAGCATCTGATCCCTGACGGCCTTCACGGTCACGAAAGCCAAAACGAACACCGTTAGGATAGCAAGGAACGAGCACATCCTGACGGCGGTGCTGTCTTCGGAGGATGTCCCGATCATTCCGTCGAGCGCGGCGGAGATGTCACCGCTGATCAGCGATCCGATACCCAAAACAATCAGGACCAGGATGACCACGGCTATGACGGCCATTCCCGCGGTCATGACCTTTGATCCATAGAGGCATACTTTCTTCAGTGTCGACAGGTCACCTTTCATCTGATGCTCTAATCCCCATTATTCATATAATAGTAGGGTAGGTGACCAGCGTGTTGGGACATTTTCGGTGACCCCTCGATTCGATTTATATACCGCAACATCCACTGTTCGATCATGGAGGAGCATCACAGGTACAAGACGGTCACATACAGACTGTATCCCAATGCAACAGCGACCCGGAAGCTCGAGAGTACTCTCGGCTGTTGCTGTGACTTGTACAACATGCTTCTCGAAGATGAGCTGGCGCATTACACATCAGAAGGCGCGAAGAGGTCGAAGTTCGAGCTGAACAGAAGGATGACCGAGATCTCCAACGCACATCCGGAGATAAAGAGCGGAGCATACTCCACCTGCCGTCAGAACGTTACCGACCGCGTCCACAGGGCGATGAAGGGATGTCATCCGAACAAGACAGGACAGCTCACGCATGTTCCGAGGTTCAGGTCCCGCAACCGCTACGACTCCTTCTGCTATGAATCCCCGAAGGGATTCGAGTTCGGGGGCGACCGCCTGCACCTGTCCAAGATCGGCGACATCAGATTCCGCCACGACTATCACCCCAAAGGCGAGATGAGGACCTGCACAGTCCGCAGGGATGCCAAAGGCAAGTGGTATGCAGTCATAGTTTACAGGATAGAAGAGGGATACGGGAGGACAAACCTCGACGGCAATGTGGAGACCGGATACGACCTCGGTCTCAAGGATCTTGTCACCGATTCGTCCGGAGAGAAGATCCGCGTCCCGGATTTCTACAAGCTCGGGAAGCCGAAGATCGCCAAGATCCAAGCTAGAATGCAGAAGCACGAACCAGGATCTCCGAGCTGGGAGAAGGAGAGGGTTAAGCTCGCCTCTGTCCATCAGGACATCCGGAGGAAGCGCAGAGGGTTCCTCCATAAGCTTTCACATGACATCGTCAGGAAGAACGACGTCATCGTGTTCGAGGAACTGAACGTCAAGAAGATGAAGGAGAGGCCGGGCCAAGGTCCGGCCGTACGTGACAGATACACGGAGGCGAGCTGGGGAGAGCTCATCAGGATGCTGAGGTCCAGAGCGGAGGAGGCTGGGACCGAACTCATCCTCGTGGATCCCCGGAACACGTCGCGCACCTGCTCAGGATGCGGGAACGTGAAGGCCGATCTTCAACTGTCCGAGAGGACGTACCAATGCGATTGCTGCGGTATGGTCATGGATAGGGATCGGAACGCCGCCATCAACATATTACGCAAGGGCTTGAATACGCAGACCCTCCGCTCAGCGGTGAACGGCCGACTCTGTCGACCACGTTGGAAGGAGACGGCACGAGGTCACGAAAGTCACCAACACGCTATCTCCTAGCATTTATAATATGTTCCCAGGCCCTGGGGGCCGTTCCGACCGTGGGATATGGCCTTATAAGGCGATAGTGGATTCCAACAATCATGGACATAGAAGTGAGAAAGTACGTCCAAAGCGACGTCCCTGCTATGGCCCGTATCTGGAACTCCGTGGTGGAGCGCGGAATGGCATTCCCCCAGGAGGATGTGCTGTCCGTTTCAGAAGCAGAGGGGTTCTTCGGTTCCCAGACATACTGCGGCGTGGCCGTCGTCGACGGGACCGTGGCAGGTCTCTACATCCTGCATCCGAACAACGTCGGAAGATGCGGACACATATCCAACGCATCCTATGCCGTGGATCCGACCATGGCCGGGAAGGGCATAGGCTCTGCCCTGGTGGACGATTCCATGAGGGTTGCTTCCGAGGAAGGGTTCAGGATAATGCAGTTCAACGCGGTCGTCCAGGACAACGCGTCTGCGATTCACATCTATGAGAAGAAAGGATTCCACAGGCTCGGGATGATCCCGGGCGGATTCCGTGACAAGAACGGGGAGTACAGGACGATACTCCTGTTCTACCATGAGCTATGATATCATGATCGGACGTTATTCTAGAATGTTCATACGCGCATTCCTCGCGGGAATGGCGATAGCGATCGGTTGCTGCGTGTTCCTCAAGACCGATCCGAAGTGGGTCGGGGCCATCCTGTTCTCGGTAGGACTGATGACCGTCGTCGCCTTCAAGCTGGACCTGTACACTGGTAAGGTCGGATATGCGGTGGATAATCCTCCGTCTTACCTGATCGGTATACTCGTGATAATAATCGGTAACTTCGTGGGCAGTCTCGTCACAGGGCTGATGATGCCCCTGGACCAGGCCCAGACGCTTGTTGCGAACAAACTCCTGCTGGACTATCACGAGATCTTCTTCCGTGCGATCTTCTGCGGTATACTGATGTTCATCGCAGTGGATTTCTACAAGCAGAGGAACAGCTTCCTTGCGATATTCTTCTGTGTCCCGGTGTTCATCCTCGCAGGCTTCGAGCACTCGATCGCGGACATGTTCTACTTCTGTTCCGCAGGGGAGTTCACGCTCGACGCACTTGTGTTCGATGTCATCGCGATCCTCGGAAACGCGGTCGGATGCATGCTGATCCCGTTTTGCAGGAAGTACATGTACGAACCAGAGGTCGCAGAACCTCAGTGAAGCACGAAAAACATCGGTCGGGACCTCCCGACCATTCTTCCCTTATCTTCTGAAACGGTCGTCGGACCGATTTTTACATGACGCTGTCGAACGAGGAACGAATCGACAATGGGACGAATCACAAATGATGAGAATGGATGAGTGGTCCCCTTGAGATTCGAACTCAAGACCTCCCGGTTATCAGCCGGGCGCTCCAACCAGGCTAAGCTAGGGGACCGCTATGACCCGTGAGCCATAGGTATAATATAAACCTTTTGACAATTTTTTTGGTATTAAACACAGACGGAGTGAATAACGGCCGATGTCTGGATGCTTCTCGTCGATTGTCTTGATAGTTCGGATATACTGTCTAGGAGATTTGGCGGCCGTATCATCCTGTTCCGACGGGTGTGCATCACGTTTCCGCACCGCGATGACGGCCCTTCAGGCACACCGGATATAAAGGGGAGTGATGATGGGTGTGCATGGATTCCATATTCACAGAGAGCCGGCCGATCATGCCGAAAGACCTTTCGCTGATAACGGCGGGGGTCCTCCTGGCCACCTTGGCGTTCATGGCGATATCCTGCATATTCATGGATATCGACATGCCGTTGTGGACCGTACTCGCATCGGCCGTTCTGTTCATAGCTGTGATCGTCGTCCTTTTTGTCCTTAAGATGGATGTGGCCGTCTCCGCCTCCGGCGTGGAGATCGTCTATGCATTCAGGAAGGTTCAGATCCCGGCCGAGGAGATCATAGACCTCCGCAAGGGTGAGCTGGGGGACATCAGGAACTATGCAAATTGGAACCTCAAGGGTGTGAAGCACAGGTCCTTCACATGCATCGGAGATGATTTCGGAGTGGCTCTCAAGCTCCTCGGCAAGAGGGTCGTGGTTTTTTCTACCACCACGCCTGATGAGGCCTTCGAAGCGATATCATCGATAAGGAAGGAGGAGTGAAGATGCCGTCTACAACATTTCACTGGATAAGGGTCCAGACATTCTGTTATGCAACCGAGAGGAAGGAGCTTCTGGAGGAGGTCATGGAAGATCTCCTCGGAGATGCCGAGTACTCGGAGGAGCTCACGGAGAGCGAACACGGGAACACGATGACCATCCTCGAGGCCAGACTGACCAAGCAGAAGCAGTTCAGGCAGCTCTTCGAGAAGCTGGGCGGGGACATCCGCGGATGGCTCGTGGATGATATGGAGAACCGTGTGGACGAGGACTGCGTGTTCTACATGAGGCTCGACAAGCAGAAGGCCGTGGAAGGGGTGTACGAGATAGCCCATCACGGCGATGTGATATCGATAACGGGCAAGGTGCAGTCGCACCCTGCAAGAAAGGAGATCGCGGTCAGGATCATGGATGATTTCCTGACCGGGATCGAAGATCATTCTTCTTCGGACGGTTCTTCCTGAGGCCTCTTCACATCGAAGAGGCACTCGGTCGCCCTGCGGCCTTTGACGGCCTTCACGGTTATAGTGAAGTTGGGTGTGTCAACGACATCTCCCTTCAGCGGGTACCTTCCGAGTTTGTACATCACATACCCCGTGACGGAGTAGTCGTCGTACTCTTCCGGATCGAACTCAACGTTCATGGATTCCGTGGCGTCGAAGATGTTCGCATTCCCTTTGACGATGTACTTGTCGTCGCCTGCGGACACGACATCCTGCTGTATGACATCGCTCTCGTCCCATATGTCGCCGACAAGCTCTTCCAGCACATCCTCCAGAGTGACTATTCCCATGGTGCCTCCATATGAATCGAGGACCACGGCCAGATGGATCTTGGACTTCTGGAAATCGTTCAGGACAGTGGCGATGCTCATTGTCTCGGGCACGTACTTGACGGGACGCGTGATGTCCTTGAGCTCGAACGATCTTCCCATGAACAGGTTGCTGTAGTACTCCTTGGCGTAGACCACTCCGATGATGTCGTCTATGCTGTTCCTGTACACGGGTATCCTGGAGAATCCGCTCGCGCTGAACGTCTGTCCGACCTCATCAAGGCAGGCGGTGCTCGAGATTCCGACGACGTCGACCCTGGGGACGAAGACCTCTCCGACCTGGGTGTCATCGAATCTGATGGCGGACTTGATCAGTTCGCCTTCGTTCTTCTCGATGACCCCGTCCTCCTCGATCTCGTCGATCATGACCTCCAGTTCGTCCTCGGTCATGGTGGGGGACTCTCCGGAGTTGCGACCGACGGCGAGGGTGATCTTGGTGAACACCCAAGACAGCGGGGTCAGGACGATCTCGATGTAGTACACGACGGTACAGATCTTCATCGCATACTTCTCCGGGTTCCTCTTGGCGAGGGTCTTGGGGGTGATCTCTCCGCAGATGAGGACCAGCAGGGTCATCACCACAGTGGAGACCACGGAGACCGCCGACGAGGTCATCCCGATCAGTATGATGCCGAACATCACGGTCGCAAGCGAACTTGCACCGATGTTGACAAGGTTGTTACCGATGAGGATGGTCGTGAGGAACTTGTCGTAGTTCTCCAAGATATTCAGGGTGCGTGCCGCTTTGGCATCGCCATCCTTGGCCAATTTCTTCAAACGTACCTGATTTACACTGGTGAAGGCCGTCTCGGACATAGAGAAGAACGCCGAGAACACAACCAATACCGCAATGATCGCGATGTAAGCTATGACTGCAGAATCCATTGCTTACACACGTCCGTTGATAATCACTTCTCGTGACAATTGCATCCAACCGTTGATTTGCAATCATCGCCACCACGATAAAAGCATTACGCTCTCCCTTTCATGTACGCGCGCGTTTTAAGACAAATGTTAAGAACAGATCATCCATTCGCGCAATAGGTCATCATGGCAGAGATTAAGCGTGAAATCGTCGAGCAGATCGCAGTATTGTCCGAATCACCCAGCGGTTGGACCAAGGAGCTCAACCTCATCAGCTGGAACGACAAGGACCCTAAATACGACATAAGGGACTGGTCGCCCGACCACAGCAAGACCAGCAAGGGCATAACCCTCACAGACGAGGAAGTCGCAGTCCTGAAGAAGGCCCTGGAATCCAGGGACATCTGATAACACCAATCAGAAGGTGCATGCCTTGTCAGTGACCAACGTGGTCTATCTGGAGCGTTTCCTCGGTGACGTCGATTCCGTGATGGGAGGACGTCCCGGGCACATCCAGGAGGACCGTTGGCTTATCAACAACTACGATCCGAGCAAGCTATCGCTGCTCCAGGGATATCTTGACTGCGACGACGACCGCGTCCGTGCGGAGGTCGTCACACTCTTCGGAGAGGTCCGCGAAAGGGCCGTAAGGGACAAGATAGACGAGATGGGCCGCAAGGACTGCGAGAAGGTCAGGCTGGCATGCATGGGATATCAGAGTGTCATCCGTTCGGATGACGAGCTCATCCCCAGATTGTTCGAGATAATGGACCATTCGACCGGTTCAGAGTTCATCAAGGCGGCATCCCGCATGGGATCCGTCGCCACAGAGGAGGACATACCCCATCTGAGGAAGATCTACGGGCAGGTCGGAGGTGAGATGAGGTCCGCTGTCAAGGTGGCTTTGGACAGGACGATATCCCGTTTCCCCGAGCTGTTGCCCAAAAGGGACCTCATCCTATCTGTCCCGGTATATCCCAACGAGACCGAATTTGAGAAGTTCCTGGACGGGGCCATCGAGTACATCGATGTCCGTTATAGGAGCAACATCCTCCCCAACGAGAAGATAAAGCAGGTCTCCTTCAACAATGTGGCACGCGCACTCAACAAGATGCGCACACGTCTTTACAACGAGGCCGACAACCTCCAGTTCTACGGTCCGGACAAGACCGATCGCAGCAGGGAGCTCACATCCCTGATCGCATGGGCCAACGAGGACCTTTCCAAGAAGTCGGTCATAGCTTCCGACCGGTCTCCTTCGCGCGTATGCCCCGGATGCGGAGGGCTTCTGGTCTGCTATAAGGGCATGTGGATCTGCCCGGATTGCGGCGGGAACCTTTGATCGGACCATTATCGATCACATCTCCGTCTCTGTATGTCCAGACATCCTGTCCCTGCACGGATCCGGATCCGACGGAACGGGATAATTGTCGGACGTAGGTCATAATATACCGCTTCGACATTGACTACAATCAGAGGCGTCTAGGTAACCTCCGGTCCAAGTCGGGCCACGGAGCAATTATTCGGGATACCTTGGAACGACAAGGAGTGATACAAGTGGCATACGGAGGTTACGGAAACAGAGGCGGATACAGGGGAGACAGGGACAAGCCCAAGGAGTTCTTCAAGGCTACCTGCTCGGACTGTGGAGTCGAGTGCGAGGTCCCCTTCAAGCCTACACAGGGCCGCCCCGTTTACTGCAGGGATTGTTTCAAGAAACACAAGCCCGCAGAGGTAGACAGGAGCAGGTTCTGAATGAACCGGGCCTCTGCGGAGGCCCAATAAAACCAATTCTCGATCTTCTACTTCCGACGCACACATCGCTGCGGGTCGGATGTTCTTCGATATCGGTCAGCGTCTTCTGTGCTGGAAATCGTACATCGCGAATGCCTTGGTGATGCTGAAGCATATCATCATCGCCGCAACGCCTACGATGATCAGTACCACGCCTGCGGTCGCGGCACCCATGAGATAGAATCCGATGCCGAAGCAAATCAGCATCGCGCTGAGGAAAAAGGTTGCGCGACAGAGCCGTCTGAATCTGGCGATCTCCATCAGATCACTCTGTCGCCTGAGGTGCTTGAAGCGCTCTCATCCCAGACCTCTGTGGCCTCGAAGATCCATACCGCGACGCATGTCATGCCCATCTTCTCCAGAAGGGACGACATCTTGTCGAATACGGCTCCGGTGTCCAGACGTGCCTTGGCTTTGGCCTTGATGGAATATGCGCTCTTGCCTCTCCAGACCAGGAACTCCACGTTGGGGTTCTTCTGAAGGTATTCGGATGCACGGTGCATGAATACCTCTCCGACGATTATCGTGTCGGGTTCGGTGACCATGAGGCTACCGCAGACGATGGAATGCGGCATCCCGTCCGGAGAGACGGTCGCCATGACCTTGTTGGTATCAGGGTGCTTGATCATCCTGATTACCGGCTCGGTCATCTCAACCATGAATATCACTCCGAATCGGCTCTTTTGATGTTGGCAATACCGAGAACGGCCAGGTAGACTGCTCCGGCGATGACGAAGTACCAGAATCCTTCCATGAATTCGAACATGAACCTGTCATCCATGGCATGGCTTTTAAGGTTTCTTACAGGAAGACGCCCCATCCCATGAATCGGAACCGACCGCAGCATACGGTGATGGATTATGATCGGGACAGACCGTGTCCTCCGTCGTCATGGCGATTGAGATCACCCGGCCGGTGCGGAGGATCCGACGGGTTCCGTACGTAGGTTATGATGCCGCCGTCTGTCGGGATATTCATAGGTATCTCTCATCCGAAAGGTGCTCTGTGATGACGGGTTTTTAAGTTTCTATGTTATATGTACGTATTCCGTGTTTTTTTATCGTCGGGAAAACATCTAAAATAGGCACGGAGCGCGAGGCTCTCAGGAGCCTCCCGCTCGAAGAACGATGCCTGGAAGGAGGTCACCATGAACATGAAAATGATGAAGGCAGGTAAGAGGCTACTGGCGTCATCCTCTGTGTTGGCGATGGTCTTCTGCGCCCTCGCTGTGCTGGCCATGGCAGACGATGCAGTGCCCGCAGCACCTCCAAAGGACAAGCCTTTGGGATTCTCTGATCCGATGGCGATGTCCGATGATGTCAATGTAGGAGATCTGGATGAAGACGTAGTGTTTGTCGTACAAGTGAATGATCCGGATATCGGGTCCGTGGATCATGATAGACTCTCCGTACCTTATGGCGGATCGATAACCATAAACGGGCAAACGCTGACCACAGGAAACGATAGCGTAACCGCCATACCGAATGAAGGAAATGCCCAATACACATGTATTTTTGTGGAATGGATAGGGGTGCCCAACTATCCTATCACTGAAAACACAGGAAACATCACAGCCGTTTTCCAGAGTATCCCTGTAAAGTATACAATCACCTGGAAGGACTACGACGAATCCGTCCTGAACACGAGTCTTGTTGAATACGGACAGACTCCTCAATACCCTGGAGGAACTCCTACTAGAGAACCCACACAACAGCTCACATATGAGTTCAGCGGATGGAATCCCGGGATCGTTCCTGTCGAGGGAGATGCTACATACACGGCCACTTACATTGAACAAACGAGAACGTACACCGTGAATGTGACTGTCAATAATCCGAATATGGGCCATATAGAAGGAGATGCAATTTTTGAAGTGGGTTATGGTACTCCAATAACAACAGAATTTAATGCACTGATACTCGGGCAACAAGGCACTTCTGCGATGCCCAATCAGGGTACAGGGCATTCCGAATTCTCCTTTGTGAGGTGGGACTTCTCTGGCGGGATCGAAGACGGCAAGGTCGTCGGAGATGTTACCGCTACAGCTGTATTCAGGGAGGCACTGAACAAGTATACCGTGACCATCATCGTCCAAGATCCATCTACCGGATCTGTGGATCCGACATCCATCCCCGAAGTACCTTATGGCACTCCGGTCGATCTCAGCCAAAATCCGTTGAACTTGGGTGGGACGGCGGTCACACCGACTCCTGCTCAGGATACTGTCGAATCCACTTTCTCCTTTGAAAGATGGGAATACGGGGAAGGATTTGAGAACGGCAAGGTCGTCGCAGATGCGAAGCTTAAGGCCGTCTTCAAAACTACTCCGAGAACGTACACTGTGACCTTTGTCTCCAACAATACCGATTGGGGATCTGTTAGGGTGACTCAGCTCTCTAATACCGGTGGAATCGTTGTTCCGGGGGCGGAGGTTGTTGTGCATTACGGCACAGCTATCGTCCCCGGAGTTGACACGGTGAGATTGCTGATGTACACTGCTACCGCCATTACTAAAGACCGCACAGACGAATTCACTTATTCTTTCAGAGGATGGTCCGAGAATGCCAGTGGCACAGTCACGGGAAACATGACGATTCAGGCGAACTTCGAGGCCGAGAGGAACCGGTACCCTGTAATCGTGACCCTCAACGATGATTCGATGGGAACGGCCGCTTTCCATCTCCGTGGAGACATAGTAGGTTCCGGATATGATGTTGAATTCGGCGAGCCCGTGAAGCTTTCCATCTCCCCCGGGGATGGTTACACGTTCATCTCCTTGAAGCATAATGGCCAGAGCATTGACCTGAACTCCGAGTATGAATTCGATGTAGGAGTCGTAAACAACTTCGAGGTCGGATTCATCAGAACCGCTGATCTGCAGTTCACTGTCACTCTGGATTGTGGAGAGAATGGAAGCATAACCCCTAATGACGGAGGCGAGTACGTCATGATGTGGGGTTCGTCTACGAATTTCCAGGTCTCGTCCGATTTTGGTTACAAGATCAAAACTGTCAAGCTAGACGGAATCGATCAGGAGTTCGGGAAGATCTTCGCCGCGGTCGCGATCAACAACATCGACGCGGACCATACAATCGGTGTCGAGTTTGAGATGGCCAGCACATATCCTGTCCAGCTCATAGGGCCCTTCAATGGGGAGGTCGAGATAACCGGACTCGATGCCGATGGAATGGCCGTCGAGGGAAGGACGATCACCATCATGGCCACTCCCAATCCCGGATTCTATACGTACAGATTCCTTGTGAACGGCGAGGAGATCCCCGCCGGAGACGTCCCAGAGTCCCGTACCATAAGCGTAGATGATTTTGCCTCGGATGGTGGAAAGATAGTCATCGAGGTTCAGTTCGTCTTTTCCGCGATAGCGGATGAGGATGATGTTCCCGTATCCTCCAAACCTTCGGCCCCCAAGACCGGAGCAGATGACGGAGTCGTTGCAGTCGTAGCCGCCTCCGTCGCCTGTCTGACGCTCATAATCATCGCACTCTACATGGACCTTTGGAGGAAGACCTGATCCCAATACCGATAACCAGAAACGGTAAACTGCTTAGGAGGGGCTCCTGGACAGAGCCCCTCCCCTGTTATATGCGGATCTGAGGAAACCACGGCGATCAAAAGTGGCGGAGGAACCTCCGTCGATCCGGGGCCCTCATCTGTTCTCTGTGCCTTCACAATCGCAGACTGGTCTGAGGTGCTGTACCACCAATTCCAGCTTCCCGCCCTTGAATATCGGCGTGGCGGAGCAGTCGCACACCTTGCCTGTCGCCGGAATGATCCTGCGCTTGATGTTGTTGACAGGTGCGCCGATGTTGGTGAAGTTGGCCACGCAGTCGGAGCACGGTATGCTGTTGCCGAACAGCTGGTAGCACTTCTTCCCGATGACATCATCTACGGATCTTCCGAACGCAAGCTCTCCGGCCCTGTTCATCCATGTGATAGTATGTTCCGAGTCGTGGATGACTATGATGTCGTCGATGACATCCATGATTACATTCATCAACTCCTCCGAGTAGAGTTCGTCCGAATCCATGGGAATCACACGACGGAATCTTCTCGTTGATATTTGAAAATTGACCCCGGGTTGTCCGAGGTTCCGACGTTCTGGAACACGGCCCCAGACGGCAGGGTGAACGGGGTTTTTCCCGTCGTATGCCGTATTGTCGGTTTCAGCATTTAAAATACGAAATTCGTAGTTTTTCATCGAAAAACAATCATTTTTTGCTCAACGGTGCATTGCAATCGCAATTTGGATTATGTCACTTTTTTATACGGAAATGTGATTCCGTGCTTTCAATGTGCTATGACGTGGTCATCGTAGGGGCCGGATGCGCCGGACTGACAGCTGGGATTTATGCCAGATCGAAGATGATGAAGACCCTCATCATCGATTCCGCCCGTGTCGGGGGGCAGCTCGTGTCCCTGTACCCGGAGAAGGGAATCCACAATTATCCCGGATTCGAGACCATTCAGGCCAGGAAGCTGTCCGACAAGCTCTATGCTCAGGCCGAGTCAGTCGAGTGCGAGATCCACGAGAACGAGAAGGTCGAGAGGATCGAGAACGGTGACGAGAAGCTCGTCGTCGTCACGAACAAGGGCAGCTACGATGCCAAGTCCGTGGTCATCGCGATCGGTATGGGCAGCTTCAAGCCCAAGAAGATGGGATGCCCCGGAGAGGACGAACTCACAGGAAAGGGAGTGACGTACATCCTTCCCGCAAAGGAGGAGCTCGTCGGAAAGAAGGTCACCATGTTCGGAGGCGGAAACAGCGCCATCGACATGGCACTCATCGCAGACTCCGTCACAGACACGACCATCGTCCACAGGAGGCCCGACTTCAGGGCCGACGAGTCCACTGTCGAGCATCTCGAGAGCAGTGCCATCAGGAAGGTCATGAACGCCAACCTGGTGTCCATCAACGGAACAGACAAGGTGGAGTCTGTCACAGTCTCGCAGGACGGAAAGGAGTTCGACATCCCTACCGATCTGGCCGTCATCAACATAGGTATCTCTGCGGACCTCGATGACCTCAAGGAGTGGGGCCTGGAACTCACCGACGACGGTCTGGTCAAGGTCGACTTCGACATGAGCACCAACCGCCCCGGAATATTCGCGTGCGGAGATGTGGTCAGTTATCCCGGCAAGTTCAAGCAGATAACGACTGCCATGGGCGAGGCCACCACTGCCGTGCTGATGGCATACAAGTTCGCCAAGAAGCCCTACTGGGCCTGAACGTGTGGGATTCCCTCCGTTCAACAACTTCCTTCCCTTTTTTCACATCATCATGCCGACCCGCATCGGCGGTCACGCCTTTCCGATGCGACGTTATAAAGCATATCATCGCAGATGCTCCCATCATGGCGGAGTTGGACGGTTCTCATGGAAGGCATGTCATCGAAGGCTTGATCTGCGACAGATACGGCACAAGGCCCGGCTGGATGATATCTCAGGACGGTTCCGTCTGCGAGAAAGGATCCGGACAGTGTCCGGAGAAGCCGGATGTCAGGGGATTCATGGTCACGGACGTCATGAACATGCACACCCACTGTGCCGACTATGACCTCAAAGTGCCTGAAGGGATGAGCCTGGAGGAACTTGTGGCCCCGCCGGACGGATTGAAGCACAGATATCTCCGCGAGTCCCCTGATGTCGTCCTGGAATCATCGATGTCCCGTTTCTCCGCCGATTCGAGAGGATACGGTTCCACAGGTTTCGTCGATTTCCGCGAGGGCGGTCTCAGGGGATGCGAGATGCTCAGGGCATCCGCGCCCGATGCGGTGATACTCGGAAGGTCCGTATCCAAATCTTTCGACGAGTACGAGATAGAATCCATACTGGATGTGGCGGACGGCATCGGGATCTCGAGCATCTCCGATATGGATCACGGGTATGTCGAGAAGGTCGCCGACATGGTCCGCGAACGCAGGAAGATATTCGCATTGCATGTGAGTGAAAGGGTCCGCGAGGACATAGACTTCGTATTGTCCATGGATCCGGCGTTCGTCGTGCACATGTGCGAGGCAACGGATTCGGATCTCCTCAAATGCGCAGAGGCGGAGGTGCCGATCGTGGTGTGTCCGACATCGAACATCTATTTCGGGAAGAGGCCGCCGATTGCACGGGCACAGGCAATGGGTGCCGATCTGGCATTGGGTACCGACAACGGTATGTTATGCACCCCCGACATGTTCGCGGAGGCGGATGTCTTCTCCAGGACGGCTTCGGAACAGGGAGGCGATCCCGGACAATGCCTTCGTGCACTTACTATGGTTACTGGCAAGATATTAAATTCGGTCAGAACCAATTCAGTAATAGATAGACCAGGCTGTGTGACGGTGCTTCCCTCATCGGGCCTCTCTCCGACAGAGGCCGTGCGGGAACGCGGTTCACGCTTCAGTCTGGAATTAAAGGAGGTCTGAAGATGGTATTTGAGAATATTCTGGTCCCGACTGACGGTAGTGAATACACAAAGGCTGCAGTGAAGAAGGCCATGGAGCTCGCAAAGCTTTCCGGAGGGAAGGTAACGGCACTTTATGTCCTGGACCAGTCCGTGTTCACCAACATGCCGATGGACACAGCCGTCATGAACGTGTACAACACCCTGGAGAAGGAAGGAAAGCAGGCAGTGGAGTACGTTCGCGAACTCGGAGCCGAGGAAGGCATCGAAGTGGCAGTGTCCATAAAGGAGGGAACACCGGTCAAGGTCATCCTGGACGAGTCTCCTAATTTCGACATAATAGTCATGGGTACCCTGGGAAGGACGGGAATGTCGAAGCTTCTGATGGGAAGCGTCGCAGAGAGGGTCGTAAGAGCCGCTCAGTGCCCCGTCCTTGTGGTCAGGGATTCCAAGGTTGGGAATTGAATGAGTGATAGAACAGTATCAGAGATAATGACCGCCGCCCCCATAGTGGTGGAGGTCCCCGGCAGCCGCAACGATGCGATCAACATGATGGTCCGCAACGGACTCACAGGTCTCCCTGTCGTCCGCTCCTCGGACGGAAAGCTCATGGGTATCGTCTCCAGGAGGGACGTGTTCCGCAAGTTCGACGAGGATCAGCTGTCCCTCATCATGAAGAAGGACTGCATCACAATCTCCCCGGACGCATCCGTGGAGGAGGCAGCCAGGATCTTCTGCGAGAAGAGGATCCACAGGCTCCCTGTGGTCGAGGGAGGCAAGCTCATAGGGATCATCACCCCTACCGATCTCCTGCCTCTCGTCAAGGACATGAAGACGCCTCTCGTCGCAGAGGATGTCATCCGCACGACCTGCGTCACCGCATACGAGAACGAGCCTCTGGAGTACACCATCGTCTCCATGAGGATCAGCGATGTGTCCGCAGTGCCCGTTCTGGACGGACACGGAAAGCTCACAGGCATCCTCACGGACCGTGACCTGTTCAGCGACCAGGTCAAGAACGTGGAGGACCTCAAGGCGCTCGGCATCGCCGACATCGGCAACATGGCCGGGGCAAGGAACGTCCTTCCGCTGTTCTATACCGCCACGGACAGGGTCTCCGCAGAGGACAAGATGGTCAAGGACTTCATGGTCAAGAACCCCTACTCGGTGTTCAAGAAGACCAACCTGTCCGAGGTCGCCAAGGCCATGCTCGTGAACGACTACGGTCAGATCCCCGTCCATGGCAACAAGGACGAGCTCGTGGGCATGATTTATGATGTGGATGTCCTATGCGCCCTCACAGGTAATGTAAATGAATGACATCAACGCCAATGACCTCATGTCCCTGTGCAAACGCAGGGGTTTCATATGGCCCTCATTCGAGATATACGGCGGCGTGGCCGGAATGTACGACTACGGCCCCCTCGGATGCTCCCTCAGGAACAACATCGTGGACGTCTGGAGGTCCATATACAAGGGCAGGGAGGGTTTCGTCGAGATCGACTCCGAGACCGTCAACCCCAGGGAGGTCTTCAAGGCCTCCGGTCACGTGGATGAGTTCGCCGATCTGATCACATACTGTCAGAAATGTCAGGCCCCTTTCAGGGCCGATCACCTCGTGAAGGATTTCTACGAGAATGCGGACATCCTCACCCCCAAGCAGCTGGAGGATGCGTTCGTCCAGCACGGTGTGAAGTGTCCCGAGTGCGGCGGTGACCTCGGACCCGTGGAGGAGTTCAACCTCATGTTCAAGACCACCATCGGGCCCGGTTCCGCACGTGTCGGATACCTCAGGCCCGAGACCGCCCAGGGAATCTTCGTCAACTTCCCCAACCTCTACAGGTACAACAGGGAGAAGATGCCCCTCGGAGTCATCCAGACCGGCCGCGGATACAGGAACGAGATCGCGCCCAGGCAGGGTATGATCCGCATGAGGGAGTTCAATATGATGGAGGTCGAGCTGTTCGTCGACCCCGAGGACAAGGACTGGGCCAGATTCCCTCTTATCGAGAACGAGACCCTCGACCTCGTGCCCAACACCGGCACCGGCATGGTCACCGTGACCGTCAAAGAGGCCGTCGAGAAGGGAATCATCGCGAACCGCGTCCTCGCATACTTCGTCTACACCACCAAGCAGCTCCTGACCGCCCTGGGAATCGATCCCGCAAGGCTCAGGTTCAGACAGCACGAGAAGGACGAGATGGCCCACTACGCAGCGGACTGCTGGGATGCGGAGGTCCTCCTGTCCTATGGATGGATAGAGATCACCGGTATCGCCGACAGGGGATGCTGGGACCTTTCCAGGCACGCCCAGTTCTCCGGCACGGAGCTCACCCACTTCAAGAGGTTCGACGAGCCCAGGGAGATGGAGGTCGAGAAGATCCGCGCCAAGCACAAGGCCCTCGGACCCGCATTCAAGGGCAAGGCAAAGGACATCGCCGCCGCAATGGAGGAGGCAGACCCGTCCGCTATCAAGGACGGCAAGCTGAAGATTACCGTCGACGGAGAGGAGATCGAGCTGACCGAGGAGTTCTTCGAGGTCGTCAAGGTGAACGAGAAGGTCACCGGCGAGCGCGTGGTGCCCCACGTCATCGAGCCGTCCCACGGACTGGACAGGATATTCTACTCCGTCCTCGAGCACGCCTACTCCTACGACGAGAAGGAGGACTACACCGTCCTCAGGCTGAAGCCCGCCGTCGCGCCGATAAAGCTCGGAGTGTTCCCTCTGATGGAGAAGGACGGTCTCGACGAGGTCGCCCGCGCCATCTACGAGAAGGTCCACTCCCACAGGGTGGAGGCATACTACGACGGATCCGGAACCATCGGAAAGAGGTACGCCAGGATGGACGAGGTCGGTACACCGTGGTGCATAACCGTGGATTACGACTCCCTCGACAACGGCGCCGCTCCCGGAACCGTCACCATCCGCGACAGGGACACGACCGAACAGAAGCGCATCAAGATCGAGGATGTCCCGTACATCATCGACGACCTTCTGGCCGGAAAGTCCTTCGCCGACATCTAAAGTATTTAAAACTTGCTGGGAATCGCAGACTTCACACCGCGATTCCCAGTGTTATCACCTTTTTGGATTCGATTTTCGAAGAAATATTGTCGGAAGTCGTAATCTGTGACCGCCAATTGACGAAGGCTTATAACGTCACTCTCAGATTCTATATCCAGAGGTGAAATATCTAATGGCTGTAAAGGACCTAGAGGATCTGAAGAAGATTACAATGCTCAGATCGCAGATCGACGGCATATCCGTCGACGAGATCATGTCCGCCGATTTCCCGACTGTTTCTACGGAAAGCCGCATATCCGATGCGCTGTCCGTCATGAGGGAGACCAAATATCAGGATATTCCCGTTGTCGACAGCGGGGAGTTCAAGGGCATGATAAGCTATTCTTCCATCCTCAAGAAGAAGAGCGTCACTCTGGACGCCAAGGTCAAGAACTACATTAGACAGCTGCCGTCGGTCACCATGGACATGCAGATCACGAAGATCGCAGAGCTCATGGTCTCCAACAACTGCCGTCAGCTCCCTGTCCTGAACGGGAAGAAGATCATCGGCATAGTCAGAAGGACCAAGCTGATAGAGATCGTCAGGAACATCAAGGCTCTCAAGGAGATCAAGGTGTGGGAGATCATGACCAACCCGGTCGAATCCGTCAAGGCCAACGACCTGATGGATGATGCGATGGACACCATGATACGCGGTGATTACAGGACCATTCCTGTGATCAACGATGCGAACAACATCGTAGGTATCGTAGGTATGAGGGAGGTCATAGATTGCAACTGGAAGAAGGACAACAAGATCATCGGAGACCTCGAGAAGAGCTCCAGGTCCCAGATCACTGTCGAATCGGTTGCGTTGACGTGTGTTCAGTCCATATCATGGGACAGCGACATCTCTGCCGCCATCGATCTGATGGTAGATCACAAGATCTCGACCCTTCCCGTCGTCGAGGGCAAGGAACTCGTCGGAGTGCTGACAGAGTACGATATCATCGAGCTTCTGTCCGCATGCAGGGAGAGGGACATGCTCCTGGTCCAGATAAGCGGACTGGAGGATGACGAGAAGGATGCGACCGCCGCGATATACGCGGACATCGAATCGATGGTGTCCAAGATCTCCAAGATCTACAAGCCCGAGTCGCTGACGATGCATGTCTCCAGGTACAACGATACCGGTGGCAACTTCAAGTACAGCATCACAGCCAGGCTCTTCATCGCCGGAGAGGCGATAATGATGAAGGAGGTCGGATGGGATCTCATCCAGACCAGCGGGGACGTGATCGCCAAGCTGGAGGATGCGGTCATCAACATGAAGGATTCGAAGGTGACATTCCGCAAGAGGAAGAAGTGAACATCTCCGGATTCTGAAAAGTTCTTATGCCCCCGGAAGGGGGCAGGTTCCTCCCCGAAAGGATCGGGGAGGTAAAGGTCCCTTTCGGGACCGTTTTCATTCCTTTTTCATCATGTGTCCGCACCTGGGGCACCACTCGGCACCGGGCGGGACAGGGTTGTTGCAGCCGGGGCAGATGTTGGCTTCGTCCTCGGTGACCTCGACGCTTCCGTCCTCGTGGACGATCTCCGTCTCGGAACCCTCGAACTTGGCACCGCATTTGGGACATACATCCGCATCGGACGGCACTTCCGCGCCGCACTCGGTGCACTGGAAGAAGTCCTTCTTCTTGGCCCTCAGCTCCTCGGGAACATCGATGTATGTTCCGCACTTCCTGCAGTTGATCTCTCCGGGGAGGACCATCGCACCGCATTTCTTGCATCTTCCGTATCCCTGGGGGTAGAGTCTTCCCTCCGCCTCCATCTTCTTACGGCTCTTCTCTGCGCTGCGCCTCATTATCGTGGAGAATATGAGGATCATGAAGTAGATCACAAGGGCGAATGCCACGGTGTAGGCGGTTCCCTTGAAGTAGATCATGGTCTTGTCGCAGCCCTTATCGACAGCGAATCCGACGGACTTGGTGATCTTGTCGCCCTCGCCGACTCCGACTCCGACGAGGTACAGCTTTCCGTCATCGAGTTTGAAGTCCTTGACCTCGCACTTCCATGTGTACTTGCCCGTGGCCGCGTCTTGTCCGACATATGTTGCAGTGACGATCAGGTCTTTAGTGGCCTCATCATCGGGTTTGTACTTCGGATCACTGGTCTCCAAATACATTTTGGACTCTCCGCCGGCCCTGTTCGGTTTGCCGAATGCAATTCCGTCAACCGGGATGGATTGCGCTCTGGCATGCCATTTGCGAGGGGAATCCTCGGTGCCAGGGAGAAGCTCCTCATCGATCAGGGTGAACGTCAGGTAGTTGTTCTCCTCGTCATAGACGATATCCTGGATTTTGCTGTCGTCGGATGTGTTCTTCGCATCTTCAAGGTATTCTATCGTGCCGCTGAATGCGAATGTACCGAGGGTGATCGCTGCCACAGCGAAGACGACTCCTACGATCGTCTTGACCTTGACAGATGATACTCCCAACATGTGGGGGATCATGTACAGAAGAACAGCAACGACGAAGAATCCCATACAGGTGGATCCCATGAAGATCTCGAGGATGAGGGCCACGGCTATGGCCGCGATGATCCCTATCCACTGTTTGGTCGTCAAGGCCATGAAATCGGCAACGATGCCGGTTCCAGAGCCTTTAGCGGTTTCTGTCATTATGTGTCAGAGACTTGGACTAGTAGATAAACGTGAGTGAAAGTGCAACACATAATCTATGGAGAAGGGAAGTTCTGTCCGGACGATCCAACCATCATGTTGTTGTGGGATCCTTCGCCGTAGGTTATATACAGCTTAGCCTATGAACGCTCATGGCCATTTTAACACCAGAGTGTCCGAAATGCAAGAAAAAGGCATTGATCGACAATGATGACGAAGGTTCATACTGCTATCATTGCGGATATCGCTTCACTCCGGATGAGATCCTCAGGGCACCCGTGATCGATCTGATGGAATTCATCGATACAGTGGGGAACCCATACGATATGGCCCGTTTCAAGCATGCGGAATGGTATCCCGACATGGTGGATGTCCGTACGGTCCTGAATGATGCAGGGATAGAAGAAGCCGTGAAGGCGTTCGCAGCCGTAGCGGATGCCAATCCTGATGATGTTCTGCAGGTTGCGGGCTGCATGAAGATGGTTGTCGTGGAATGGCTCATCGAGCAGCTCGAATCCCCGGATTCGACCTATTCCGGAGGATTGTACGATCTCACCACTGTCATTTGCAGATACACGCCGGAAGAGCATGCATGTTTCCTGATGAGCGACATGATCAAGGCATATCTCATCATCCCTCCGGAACTCGACGGTGCTCCGATTCTGATGAATGTGATAGAATCCACTGCCGTGCTCCTTTCCGAATTCATGCGCGGAGTGACCGATCTGAGGGCCGCGTTGGACCTTTGTCTGGATTACATGCATTTCAGCAATGTCTGCATAGAGATGGCCGACTCCCTGATCACAGACTACGACGAGATGGAGACATTCTCGGACAGGGTATACGCTATCCAGGATTACGTCAGGCTGATCGGCGACACGCTCTTCGATGCGATCCCGGAATCGGAGGAGATGGACAAACTGGCGATCGGATGGGAGCATCGCGACAACATCGATTTCGGCACGGACATCATGGATTACACGAAGTCCTACCTCGAAGGCAAAGCGGATCTCGACGGTCTCAAGACCAAGTTGGATTCCTGCATAAGTGCGTATATGAACGTGGTTTCCTCGTAAGTCCTTAATACTGGCTGGACTTGACTGGGGAATTGGAGGCAGATTTATGGCGACCATCGATGAGCAGATCAAGGAATTGGAGGAGCAGATCTCCAAGACCAAGTACAACAAGGCCACCGAAGGTCACATAGGTAAGCTGAAGGCCAAGATCGCCAAACTGTCCCTGGAAGAGGAGAAGAGACGCGCTTCCAAAGGACCTACGAAAGGATTCTATGTCAAGAAGGCAGGGAATGCGACAGTGGCCCTCGTCGGTTTCCCTTCCGTGGGTAAATCCACTCTTCTCAATCAGCTGACCGGAGCCAAGTCCGAGGTCGGTGCGTATCACTTCACCACATTGGACGTCGTCCCCGGAGTGATGGAGTACAACCACGCCAAGATCCAGATCCTGGATATGCCCGGTCTCATCAAGGATGCATCCAGGGGAAAGGGTCGCGGACGTGAGGTCATCGCCGCCGCCAGGGCATCGGATGTCATCCTTCTCGTGGTCGACATCTTCAATCCCAACATGGATGTCCTTTTCAAGGAGCTGTACAACGCAGGGATCAGGCTCAACCAGAAGCGTCCCGACGTCGTCATCACCAATTCGGACCATGGCGGAATCCTCGTCAAGCCCACTCTGAAGCTGACGAAGATCGATGTGGACACCATAAAGGACATGACCGCCGCCTACGGACACGTCAATGCGACCGTGGTCGTCCGTGAGGACATCAATGTCGAGCAGATGCTCGACGTACTGGCGGGCAACAGGGTGTATATCAGGGCCGTCATGGCGATCAACAAGGTCGATCTCGCCAAGCCCGGACAGCTCGAGGCCGTTCAGGAGATGCACAAGCAGTATCACACCGTTCCGATCTCCGCGGCCACAGGCTACGGGATGAACGATCTCAAACAGGCAATCTACGACACGATCGACATGATCAGGGTCTACCTCAAACCACAGGGTCAGGAAGCGGACATGGATGTCCCGCTGATCGTCAAGCGCGGGAACACTGTCGGAGATGTATGCGAGCTCATCCACAGAGATTTCAGGAACAATTTCCGCTACGCGATGATCTGGGGAACCAGCGCAAAGTTCCCGGGACAGACCGTGGGAATGGATCACGTCGTAAACGACGAAGACGTGATCTGTATTATTGTAAAAAGATGATAATGTCGGCTATCGGACAGTGTCGAAAGTATCTGTCCATTGCTTCACAATATCGTATTAAAGGGGTCCATCGATTAGTGTCCCATGGCAAAAAGGGATCTAATCTCAGTTTCCGATATGCAGGACAAGTGGCCCGAGATGGTCGATCTGGCCATCAAGCTCAAGGCCGAACGCGGACACCACGGGGATCCTCTTGCCGGGAAGACGCTGGCGATGATCTTCGAGAAGCCCAGCACCCGTACCAGGATCTCATTCGACGTCGCCATCACCGAGCTTGGAGGACACGCACTCTACATCGATGAATCCAAGATGCAGATGGGAGTCCACAGCGAGACGATCGAGGACACCGCACGTGTCATGAGCCGTTTCGTTCACGGGATCATGTACCGCGCATATGACTACAAGATGATGGACCAGTTCGGAGAGTACGCGACCGTCCCCGTCATCAGCGGACTGGACAATCTGGAGCACCCCTGCCAGGCACTTGCTGACATGGTGACAATCAAGGAGAAGCTCGGAGGATTCCGCGGCAAGAAGCTTGTGTACCTCGGAGACGGTAACAACGTATGCAACTCGCTTCTCTATGCATGTGCAATAATGGGTATCGACATGGTCGCATGCTGCCCTGCTGTCCGCATGCCGAACGCGGAGATCATGTGGCGCGCAACCAAGATCGCAGAGGAGAATGGTTCCAAGATCATCGCTTCGCACGATCCCAAAGAGGCCTGTGTCGATGCGGATGTTCTGTACACGGACACTTGGATCTCCATGGGCGATTCCACTCCTGAGGCCGATGCCATCAGGATCTTCCAGATGTATCAGATCAACGACGACCTCCTCAAACTGGCCAAGCCCTCATGCATCGTGATGCACTGCCTCCCCGCCCACCGCGGACAGGAGATCACCGCAGAGGTCATGGACGGACCCCAGAGCGTTGTCTTCGATCAGGCCGAGAACCGTCTTCACGCTCAGAAGGCAGTTCTGTACACCCTGATGAAGGATTGAAAATTTTTACCGGCGGGAGACCGCCGGACGACTCTTTTTGAATATTTTGAAACTGAGATCCCGCTGTATTCAGGGGGATCTACAAACATAATATGGTAAGAAACCCCCCGAAGGGGGTAAAGGGTTTTATGAACCTGCTTATGCCAGGGACTTGATGGTCTTGACGAGCATTTCCATGTTCTCGTCAGGGGTTGCGACTGCGATTCCGCATCCGGAAGAGATGACGTTGAATCCTGCAGCTGCGGAGCGCTTGGCTCCCTCGGCAACCTCAGCAGGGGTTCCCTGGAAGAGAGGCCTAACGGATCCGACGTTTCCGACGAGGACGGTCTTTCCGCCGACTTTCTCAGCGGCCTTCTCGGGTGCGACCTTCTCCTCGATGGAGATTCCGGTGACTCCGGTGGCGGCCATCTGCTCGAGGATGGGGTAGGTGTCTCCGCAGATGTGGAGGACGGTGAACTTTCCATCCTTGGGCTTCAGGGATGTCCTGACGTGCTGTCCAGCTGCCTCCTCGAACATGTCGGGGGCGAGCATGTCTGTGGATCCAGAGGGCTCGGAACACTGAACGACATCTGCACCGGCGTCCATCAGGGCGTGGGTGTAGGCTGTGACGATGGGGTTGACTGCGGCGACCCACTTGTCGACTTCCTCGGGGCACATCATCATTCCGAAGACCATGTTCTCGGTGTTGACGAGGTTTCCGGTCAGGGTGAAGGGTCCGGTGTTACCGGCGACGATAGCGACGTTCTCGCCGTGGCTCTTCTTGAGGAGCTCCATGGCTTTGATGGCCACTGCGGGCCTGCCGCCCTGGATGAACTCTTCGGGGGACATGAGGTTGGCGGGGTCGTCGTACTCAGCGGTCATGGGGTCGAATTTGAAGGGGTGGGCCTTGATCATGGGGGCTGCATCCTTCTTGTCGACCTGGACAGTGGCTCCGAGCCTCTCGGACTCAGCGGTCAGGCAGAAAGGAGCCCTGGCGCACTCGAATCCGAAAATATCAGCCTGAGCTGCACCGAGTTTGGCCATGAGCTCAGGGTCTTTGTGGGCTTCGGGCCAAGCGGCACCGACTTTCTCCATCTGTCCGAGGGTAGCGGACTGGGTGAAGATGGCCACCGGGGGCCTGTCCAGGGATTCCATTTTCATTGCTGCGAGTACTCTGTCTCTAGGAGTCATTGTCATTTTAAGTATCTCCTGCGGAATGAATGCCTCCCCCTGTATATAAAATTAATATTAGTGTGAAACGGCGCGTGCGCACAGGGTGGATGAATGGAGGATAAAGAACGATATATCCAGCATCTCAGATTCTGACATCCGAGAGGTCTCTGAGCGTTCCCAGGTCCATCAACCCCACGTCCGTCACGCCATATATTTCGGCGGAAGCGAAGTCGGTGGATTTCAGAGCGGGTGCCATGACGCAGTTCTCGTCCAGGACCAGGTCGTTACCGGACGAATATGGGCTGAACGGAGGTATCACGATGACCCCTTCCTTCCTCGCGTGGACGAAGCATTGGATCTTCAGTCCTCCTCCGACGGAACCTGGTATCCTCACCGACGGGTGCTCGTGCCCGATTATCACGGGCCTCACCCCGGAATCCTCGTGGCCGTGCTCGAGCCTGTAGCCCATGAGGTCTATGTGGTCCACGGCGAGGATGCCGAGCTCCCCCACGATGTTCTGGATGTAATTGTCGTGGTTGCCTTTGATCACGACGGTCTGCGCCGCTTCGGAGAGCAGGGACACGATCTTTGTGACCTCGCGCTTCTCCTCGAATCCGGAGCGTTTGAAGTCGTGTTTGATATCACCCAGCAGGACGACCCTTTCGGGCTCGTATCTGCAGAGGATCTTGTTCAGGGAGTCGCGGATCGACTCGGTGTTCGTCCTGGGAACGTACATTCCCTCCATCTCGAGGGCACGTTCGTATCCGAGGTGGAGGTCCCCCAGGACAACGGTCGGACCGTCGTCCAGGATGAGGCATCTGTCGCTGGTGATGCGAACGCCCGGAAGGATCTCCTTGACTCTCATGAGGGGCGGTTATGTCCGACGGGTGATAAAGTTTGACCCGTCGGGAATGTGGTTCAGAAGGCCTTGCCCTGGGTTGCGGGCGAAAGGTCGATGGGCTGTCCGCAGGAGGGACACATGGAGAATGGATAGATCTTGGGGATTTCCATGCCGCAGTACACACATTTCATGAAGGTTCTCTAACGGCTGTCCGGTTATAACCGGTTCCGATCTACAACCCGTATCTGTTGCAACCGCGGTCTTTGTTGGATAGGTCCCCATTCACACGTTCTGGCATTGTGGTACGTCATCCTTGGTATCATTTCGCGTCCATGGCCATCCGACCTCATCCTTAAGAGAAGTTACGCATTGCTCCCGGACGACCATGATATCTCATACGTTCCAACTGCTGCCGTCCGTGGGCGCGAAGAAAGAGAGGGCGATCTGGGACCAGGGTATCCGCACATGGGATGACTTCCTCGGCGCGGACACCGTCGGCACCATGAAGCCCGAGGCCAAGGAGCGCGGCGATGCCGTGCTCATGCAGGCGGGCGAGCTGTTGGACGACGGGGACTGCTCCGGATTGGCGGAGATGCTTCCCAAGGGGGAGATATGGAGACTCTACAGGCATTTCATGGATGACGCCGTCTATCTGGATATCGAGACCGACGGACTCAGCAGGGATGCCCTGGTGACCGTGGTGACGGTCCACGGCCGCGGGGACACGGTGACACTCACGGAGGGGATCGACCTGAACCCGGAGAACCTGTCCGATGCCCTCGACGGAGCATCCATGATTGTGTCGTTCAACGGCAGCTGCTTCGACATACCCGTTCTCAGGAACAGCTTCCCATCGGTGGACTTCGACATCCCCCAGTTCGACCTGCGCTTCGCATCGAGGAAGGTGGGTTACAGAGGTGGCCTCAAGCCTTTGGAGATACAGCTCGGCATTACGAGGTCGGACGACATCGAGGGCGTGGACGGTGCCGAGGCGGTCCGTCTGTGGAAGATGTGGGAGAGGCACAGCGACAGGGATGCTCTGGACATACTCACAGAGTACAACCGCGCCGATACGGTCAACCTCGAACGCATAGCCGGGATAATCTACGACAGACTCGTGAGGGAGCATGCCTGCTACCTCTGGTGATCTTCGCCGCATGGACCGTGACCTCCGTCAGGCGGCCCTGGCCCTGAAGGATGCCGGCAGCATATCCGTCTACACGCACATCGATGCCGACGGCATCACGGCCGGCGCGATAGCGGACATGACCTGCGAGAGGCTGGGCGCCGAGCACAGGATCTCATTCGAGAAGAAGATCACCGAGGAGACGATCGAGGCGGTGAACTCCGATCCCTCCGACATCGTTTGGATATGCGACCTAGGCAGCGGATACCTCTCGGAGTTCGACCGCGAGGGACTGATCGTCACGGACCATCACGTCCCCGATCCGAGGTGGCACAGGAAGCAGACGATTCTGGACAGTTATGGCGGCCTCGTGCATCTCAATCCGCATCTCTACGGAATGGACGGGTCATACGAGGTCTGCGGTGCGGGGATGACCTATCTCCTGTCCAAGGCAGTGGACCCATCGAACATGGATATGGCCTATCTGGCGGTCGTGGGTGCCGTCGGCGACTTCCAGGACTCCAACCATTCCGGGCTGACAGGACTCAACCGCACGGTCCTGAACGATGCGGTCGGATACGGGTCCGCAGTGGTGGACATGGACCTGAGGTTCTTCGGAAGGGAGACCCGTCCCGTCAACCAGTATCTGCAATTCGCCAGCGATCCGCAGATTCCGGGGATCAGCGAGAACCCCCGCGCCTGTTTGGACCTTCTGGATTCCTGCGGCGTGTCCGCCAAGGACGGGACCAGATGGAGGACTTGGGCCGGATTGTCCGAGGAAGAGCGCGGACGCCTGACAGATGCCGTCATGGAACGGATCCCCAAGGAACAGAGGAACCGCGCATTCGGCGAGATGTACTCTTTCCCTGAGATGCCCCCGGGCAAAGGATTGGGGGATGCGAAGGAGTTCGCCACCGTATTGAACTCTTGCGGCCGCTACGATGATGCCGTCACGGGTCTGCGCATATGCCGCGGGGACATGGGCGCGTTGGCTGAGGCGGAGAAGAACAGGGCCGACCACCGCAGGCATATCTCGTCCGCCATGACGTACATACGGGAGAACCATCTCCTCAGGGAGAGGAGGTTCATCCAGTGGTTCGATGCCGGTACCGAGATCAAGGAGACCGTCGTGGGCATCGTTGCGGGGATGGTGCTGTCATCACCTGAATGCAGGAGCGGTATGCCGATCATAGCCTTCGCGGATTCCGACGACGGTGTGAAGGTCTCCGCAAGGGCCACCCGCAATCTGGTCGACAGGGGATTGGACCTGTCCAAGGTGATGAAGACCGCGGCGGAGCTTGTCGGAGGCACGGGAGGAGGTCACAGCGTCGCCGCGGGAGCGACCATACCTCCGGACCGCAAGGGCGATTTCCTCGATATCGTCGAGGATCTGGTCTCATCCCAGCTTGTTTGAACCATGCTTCATGTCAGACCCGCATAATGGTGGAATTATAGGGTGTTAACACCATTGAATTTCACACATGATATCAAGCGTCTTTTATACGTCCGCCGAGGCATGATGGAGTCATGTCAGAGGTTTTGGAGACCAACCGCAAATACGCAGAGACACTCAAGAACGTCCTGAAGCTCAGGGGCGAGCCCGTCGCCGTCAAACTCGTGCGCGAGGACGAGGAGTACCCCGCAGGATACGAGGAGCCCGTGGCTCAGATCAGCCACTGCCAGGCCATATTCAGGGCCAGGGCAGGGGAGTCGTTCAAACTTCCCGTCGAATCCCAGAGCTGCATGATCGGATGTTCCGCCCTCGGAATGGTGCCCACCCCCGAGAAAGTCGCCTCCGGAGAGTTCCACAGCATGATCGGGATGCATGACAGTCCCGCTTCCGCCGCCAAGATGATCTCCGACAGGGAGGTCGTCCCCTACAAGACCAAAGGCGAGGTTGTATGTCCTCTGAAGGATGCCGATTTCGTCCCCGACGTGGTCACAATCGAGGACATCCCCGAGAGGATCTATTGGGTCGTGCCTCTCACAACCGCCGAGAAGGGCGGAAGGGTGCAGTTCTCTACATCCCCCTTCCAGTGCGGATGCGAGGACATCGTCGCCATGCCCATATGCACGGGCAAGCCGAACATCTCCCTCGGATGCTTCGGATGCAGGAAGAAGACGGATATGGCCGCAGACGAGATGGCGCTCGGAATCCCGTATCAGATGATACCTTCCTTCGTCACCCATCTCGAGCGCTACGCCGTCACCGTGATGACGAAAGCCAAGCGCGATTGAGCCAGTAACAAACTGAAATGTCCCCGTATTACCTAGTGCGCAAGCAAGGTTGCGTTGTTATGCGCACCTGGTAAAACGGGGACACAATTATATATGACAAACAAAACGAATTTAACTTAACATTGTTTTTTCGGCTTTTTCCGAATCGATGAAAAATCGTAGGATAATGCCGTTTTGAAGCGTTTTCCCATCGTTTTATATCCTTTCATACGTTCCCCGTCACTGCAAGGGGGCTGACCATTCGGTCAGCAAAGCATGAACAAGGAGGTATGAAATGCCAAAATACGAGGACGTAGTAGACTTGTATGACGACTACGGAAAACGCATCGCAAAAGACGTTCCGCTCGAAGCCATCAGTCCGCTCCGCAACAATGCGATCAAGAAGATCGTGTCCTTGACCAAGAGGACCTGCGCAGTTAACCTGGCGGGTATCGAGAAAGCCCTCAAGACCGGTTCCATGACCGGCGGTGGAGTTATCATCAAGGGAAAGGAAATCGACATCCCTCTCGTTGAGAACGCAGACAAGATCGCACAGCTGATCAAAGAGTCCGTCCAGGTCTACGACGGAGACGGAACCGAGGTCAAGGTCAAATCCGACGGAAAGAACATCGTCGTCATCGTCCCCGAAGAGAGGATGAACGCCGGTATCGAGTACACAACCGGATTCACCGCCACAGCAGCTGCCGCTACTGAGGCAATCATCGACACCTTCGACATTCCCATGTACAAGGCAAACATGGTCAAGGCCGCCGTTTGGGGAAGATACCCCCAGACCATCACCTTCCAGGGCGCCAACGTCAAGTCCATCCTCGAGGTTCCCCAGAACAACGAGGGTGCTGGATTCGCACTCAGGAACATCATGGCCAACCACATCGTTTCCCTGGTCAACAGGAATGCAATGCAGGGAACCGCTCTCTCCGCTATTTTCGAGCAGTGCGGATCCTACGAAATGGGTGACATGATCGGTAACTTCGAGAGGGGCGGACTTCTCGCTCTCGCCTACGAGGGACTGAACGCCAACAACATGCTCTACAGCATCGTCAAGAAGAACGGAAAGACCGGAACCGTGGGAACCGTTATCGAGTCCCTCATGGCCAGGGCCATCGACGACGGAGTCATCCGCGTGAAAGAGACCCTCCCCTCCGGATACAAGGTCTACACAACCGACGATCTCCCCAAGTGGAACGCCTACGCCGCTACCGGAATGGTCGCAGCCGTCATGGTCAACGTCGGAGCCGCCAGGGCCGCCCAGGGTGTCCCCGGAACAATCCTGTACTACAACGATCTGCTCGAGCACGAGTCCGGTCTCCCCGGTGTCGACTACGGTCGTGCGGAGGGAGTCGGAGTCGGTATGTCCTTCTTCAGCCACTCCATCTACGGAGGAGGAGGACCCGGTCTGTTCCACGGTAACCACGTCGTTACCAGGCACGCCAAGGGAGTCGTTATCCCCGCTATCGCCGCCGCCAACTGTCTGGATGCTGGAACCCAGACCTTCTCCGCTGAGGCCACATCCGGTCTCTTCAAAGAGGTCTTCGGAGACATCGATGAGTTCAAACAGCCTATGCAGGCTGTCGCCGCAGAGGCAAAGAAGGTGAAAAAGAAGCTCTGAGGTGTGTACATGTCGTGTTCAACCGCTCCAGCTGCAGATTATGCAGGAGTACCGCTTCCGGAGGTACAGATCATCACCAACCGTCTGCTCAGCGCCGAGACGACCGAGGCCGTTCTCAATGCGCTCGATGTCATTCCCGACATCAGGCAGATCAACATGACCGGAGAGAGCATCCCCAAGACCATCAACAGCGGTCCCGGGAAAGGTCTTCCGAACAACCATACCGAGCGTAAGGTCATCAAAGTCGGAGGAAAGGATGTGGAGCTCCTCTATCTTGTAGGAGCATTCTACATAGAGCTCTCGGTCGAGGATGATGAGACTCTGAACAAGCGTCTGGAGGAGATCAAGGAGGCGTGCAACCGTACCATCGAGCACGGATACACACTCACTGTCGGAAGGTTCACGAAGTACAAACCAACGCTTCACGATTATAGGAGTTGAATTAAATGGTTGCATACAAGAGGCAGTTCTACCCTGGGTCTTCCATTCCTGCGAAAAACAGGCGCAGATACATGGACCCCAAAGTCAAACTGAAACAGCTGCGCGACGTTTCCATGGATGATGTCATCAGGATCATGGGACACAGGAACCCCGGAGAGGACTACAAGTCCATTCACCCCCCAATAGAGGAGGGCAAGGAGCCCGAGTGCCCCATCAGGAAACTCGTCGTACCCATCGAGGGAGCAAAACACGGAGACCGTGTAAGGTACATCCAGTTCACAGATTCCGTCTACTTCGCCCCCATCTCGCCCTACCAGAGGGCTTGGATGTACCTCTCCAGGTACAGAGGAGTCGACACCGGAACTCTCTCCGGAAGGCAGATTATCGAGGTCCGTGAGAGAGACCTCGAGGTCATGGCCAAAGAGATGATCGACAACGAGACCTTCGACCCCGCCCTCACCGGAATCAGGGGAGCCACCGTTCACGGACACGCCTGCCGTCTCGACGAGCACGGACTCATGTTCGACGGCTGGCAGAGGTACGTCTGGGACGATGCCAAGAAAGAGGTCGTCTACGTGAAGGACCAGGTCGCTATCCCCCTCGACAGGAGGATCTCCGTCGGAAAGCCTTCGCCCATGTCCGACCTGAAAAAGAGAACAACAATCTTCAGAGCTGACGGTGTCGACATGAGAGACGACGCTGAGGTCACCATGTACGGACTCAGGATCCACAAACTGAGGACCCTCGGTGGATACCAGCCCTGGAAAGTAAGAGGAGAGTGATTGCCATGGCAGGAAAAGAGAAGCTGTTCATGGACGCATGCAAGAAGAAATTCAAAGAAGACCCGACTGACATGTCCACCAAGTACTACTGCTACGGTGGATGGAAGCAGTCCAAATCCAAAGTCGAGTTCCAGAAGAGCGCTGACGAGATCGCAAAGAAGCGTGGAATCCCCATGCTCAACGAGGACATCGGAGTTCCCCTCGGACAGAGGAGCTGGATGCCTTACCAGCTCTCCCACACAGACATCTACGCCGAGTGCGACGATCTGCACTGTGTGAACAACTGCGCTATCCAGCAGGCCTGGGACGACATCAGGAGGACCATCCTCGTCGGTCTCGACTCCCCTCACCAGACCATCGAGAGAAGGCTCGGAAAGGAAGTTACACCCGAGACAATCAACGCCTACCTCGAGACCGTCAACCACACCATGCCCGGTGGAGCTGTCGTTCAGGAGCACATGGCTGAGATCAACCCCGCTCTCGTTTGGGACTCCTACGTCAAGGTCTTCTCCGGAGACGACGAGCTCATCGACGAGCTGGATCCCAGATTCGTCATCGACATCAACAAGCTCTTCCCCGCAGACCAGGCAGAGCAGCTGAAGAAAGCTATCGGAAAGACCCTCATGCAGGCTGTCCGTGTACCTACCATCGTCGGAAGGCTCATGGATGGAGCTACCGTCTCCAGGCACGCCGCAATGCAGATCTCCATGGCTTTCATCTCCTCCTACAAACTCGCAGCAGGAGAGGCAGCTATCGCAGACTTCGCTTACTCCGCTAAGCACCAGTCCCTCAACATGGGAACCATGATGCCCGCAAGGCGTGCAAGGGGACCCAACGAGCCTGGAGGAATACCCTTCGGATACATGGCCGATATCGCTCAGTCCGACCGTGTCTACCCCGACGACCCCGGACGCGCAGCCCTTGAGGCAGTCGCTCTGGGAGCCGCAGTCTTCGATCAGGTCTACCTCGGTGGATACATGTCCGGTGGAGTCGGATTCACCCAGTACGCCACTGCAGCATACACCGACAACATCCTCGAGGACTACGTCTACTACGCCATCGACCAGATCAAATCCAGGTACGGCGGATTCTGCAAACTGGACCCCAACAACATGGAAGAGGTCATGAAGCTCGGAGACGACATCAACTCCTACGCTCTCGAGATGTACGAGCGCTACCCCGCCGTCATGGAGACCCACTTCGGTGGATCCCAGAGGGCTACCGTCGCCGCCGCTTCCACCGGTATCGCCGGAGCTATGGCTACCGGAGTTGCCGATGTCGGTCTGAACTGCTGGTACCTTTCCATGCTCCAGCACAAAGAGAGGACCGGAAGGCTCGGATTCTACGGATTCGACCTGCAGGACCAGTGCGGATCTGCGAACTCCTTCGCATACAGGTCCGATGAGGGTCTCCCCATGGAAGTCCGTGGACCCAACTACCCCAACTACGCAATGAACGTCGGTCACCTTTCCGGATACACCGGTATCCCCAAGGCAGCCCACGTCGCCCGCGGAGATGCTTTCACAGCCAACCCCTTCGTAAGGGTTGCCTTCGCGGACCCCGCTCTGGTATTCGACTTCGCCAACGTGACGAAGGAGATCGGCCGTGGAGCCCTCAGGGAGTTCCAGCCTGCCGGAGAGAGAAGCGCAGTCATCAAGGGATGATCCAATGGAAGTTGGCGACCTGCTGAAATATGCCCCGACGTCGACGGTCGGAAAGGTCACGGATATCAGGGAGAGGGACGGAAAGGTCTGGGCAAGACTGGACTTCACCGACCTCTACTACGATGTCTCCAACCTGATCCCCGCCGATCCGTCGGAGTATATCCCGGTGTCGTTCAAAGAGAAGAAGTCATCCGAACGCGGAATGAAGTCTATCGACGACATCAAGAGGGAGACTCAGGAGGTCGACATCTCCGAGATGATGCCTTCGGGCGGCGGATAAGCTGTCCGTAAACTTTTTTCGGGGGAGGTTTCCTCCCCCGCCCACATTCTGTTAAATTTCATTGATTCAAACTACTTAGGGTCGGGTTCGATGAACCCGAACTGATCCAATTCCATCGTTCCCATCGGGGTTTTCCGCACAGCAGTCTTTGGAACGGGGGATCACGAAGTTTCCGGAAAGAATACGGTCACTGACATCTTGTGTATTCGATAGAGGCACTGGTGTATGAGATGAAGACTTCTACACATTGTTATTATCAATAAGCGCATCATTCTATACGTGTGACTATGGAAGACGTCGATGAGGAGTGGAAGGAGATCTGGAGATCCGAGTATCTCAAGACCGTAAGTGCGTTCTACAACACCGCGGGAGGCAGGTTCATCATCGGCCGTCGGGATGACGGTACCTTTGTCGGTGTCAGGGATGTAAAGGGAACTCTGAAGTCCATTTCGGATTCGATCCAGAACACACTTGGTATCACCGCCGATGTTCACGCACAACTTTTCGATGACCAGCTCTGCATTGTTGTCATTGTTCCCAAAGGCAGGAGCAAGATCGACTATGACGGGAGGTTCTACAAACGTGTCGGTAACACAACCCAGACGATCAAGCGCGAGGAGCTCAAGGATATCATAGCTGACGAGCGCGGCATATTCTGGATGGATGAGTCCAGCGGAATGACTTCCGAAGTATTGTCTGCAGATGCCATCAGACGTTTTGTAGAGATGGGTAAAAATGTTGATAGAATTCCCAAGAGCATAGAACCATCCGACATCGTAGCAGTGCTCCAGCGTTATGGTCTTCTCTGCGACGACGGAACTGTCACAATCGCAGCGGTGCTGCTGTTCTCCGAGAATCCACGCAGGTTCAACCACGGTGCATATCTGAAGATTGGTGGATTCGACGAAAAGGGGGTCCTCAGAAGGGAGAATATAGTCGAAGCCCCGTTGATCCTCGTTCCTGATCTTGCCGTGGATATTCTGTTTGATAGCTACGTACCATCCACATTCACATACGAAGGGGTCTTCCGCAAAGTAGTCCATGCGTATCCGAAGGATGCCATCAGGGAGTTGGTGGTCAATGCGGTAGTCCATATGAACTACTGTTTGGAGGAACCGGTCACTGTGGCGGTTTATCCCAAGAGAGTGGAGATATTCGATCATGGGGCCCTTCCAGATGGATGGACCGTCGAGACATTGACAGGCAAGCACGTATCGGTCCTTCGTAACAAGACCTTGGCGAACGTCTTCCACGATGCGGGTTACGTGGAGAACTGGGCTCAGGGCATCACAAAGGTCATGGAATCCTGTGAATCCAACGGCAATCCTTTGCCGGAGTTCTCTTTTGAACTCGGAGGCCTATCAGTCACCGTATCGTCCAGTGTTCCGCAGCAGGAAGATATAGAGGAGACGATCGTTCCCTCGGAGACATTCGTTCCGAATGAGAGGCAGAAGCTCATCCTTAGATGTATTTCATCCAACCCATTTATTACCATTAATGAGATTGTTGATGTTACGGGAATACCTCGGAGCACGGTCAAGAACAATGTTAACAAGATGGTCGATGCAGGTATCATACGTAGAGAGGGTAGTAAGAAGGTAGGGAATTGGATCATATCCGATTATTATCTCGACTCAATCTAATGTGTGGATTTTAAAGTATATCTATATCCATTAAAGGTTCATTAAAGGTTCATTAAAGGTTCATTAAAGGTTCATTAAAGGTTCATTAAAGGTTCATTAAAGGTT
>CAKUXX010000010.1 GCA_934702355.1 uncultured Methanomassiliicoccales archaeon | reverse complement strand
TGTACCACGCTGATGTGTTCTACATCGCTCATAACTGTACATGAACATCATTCTATTTAGTTATGTCAATGACTATACAGTATTACCAACGTCGTCGGGAAATCTTTCTATCAAAACTGCCATAGTTGAAAGAAATAAACTGACCCTAATCAGAGCCAGAGTCTATTCACTCGTCGAGAAAAAGCCTAATGAATGAAGGGATAAGACTCATTCTGATACAGAACACTTCGAAATGAGACGCCACCTACCCAAAATTCGATGATGGAAACGACTGGTCCGAATGGCTTTAGACCCTTAGGTGACCGGATAATATGGAAGTGGTGCAAGGGAAGGGATTTGAACCCTCGAACTCCTACGAGAATAGGCCCTGAACCTATCTCCTTTGGCCAGGCTCGGATACCCTTGCATTGAGCCTGAGACGGAGGATTGCATCCCCCTATATATCAGTTACGAGGACACCGATCACGCGTTCATGATCTTCATCCATCCGCCGGACTCGTAGATTCCGAGACCTCTCTTGGCAAGGATGGCTTCAAACTCTTCCCATGTAATAACATCAAGCCTGTTGTTCTTGCCCTTGGTGAATTGGACGCCTTCGGTCCCCTTGACCTTACCGGGCTTCAGTCCTTTGTTCTTTGCAATTGCCTGGGCCTTCTTTATGTCAATGCGCTCCATCATGATTGCACCCCCACGTTTTCGTATTTTAGTGTATGGTATATAAAGCATTCTTTAAATACGGGCCAATGTCTGGATAAGTGCGGACAAATATTACAATTTTCGACGGCTCCACAGACCCGCTGGATAATCCCTGATGACACGGTTCGGACGAAAACCATAATAATGCAGGGACTGTAGTCGCAGACATGAGTCCCGCTGACAGGATTCTTCTGAGATCGTCGACGACAGAGAACACAGGACCTGATATGGGCATACTGCTCGGCCGCGCCCTGGCAATGGATTATCACAAAGTCGTTGTAGCAACGGATCTCATGAAGAGCAGCACCATGATGAAGGAAGCCTTGGTGGCAGGACTTCTGTCCGCCGGGGTCGACGTCATAGACATAGGTGTTGCCAGCGGACCCGTCATAGGCATGGCCGCATCCAAGGGGGACTGCGCCGTGCTCGTGACCGAGTACCGCAGATCCAATATGATCAGCGGATATCTTCTCATCAACTCGGACGGGAGCCTGTTCAGGAAAGAGCAGATAAGGCATCTCAATCGCATATTCATAGAACCCCTGACCCTGCCCGGCGCGGACAAACTGGGGCATGTCACCAGATACACGACCGCGACGGAGGAGTACAACTCCCGCGTGAAGAAGATGATAGTCCACAGCCCCGGCTGCTCCGTCATCCTCAACTGCGACTGCGGCCCCACGTCCGAATCCGCACCGATGCTCCTCAACATGGTCGGCGCGGACATCATGACACTGAACGCACAGAGGGACAGGGACTACTCCACCGACGACTCCGGAGACGAACTCACCGATAACACGGACGTCAAGGAGATCGTGAAATCCAATGCGGGATGCATCGGGATAACGATGAACAGGATCGGGACCATGATCTCCGTAGTGGACGAGAAGGGCGAGGTCCTCACAGACGACCAGATCTTCGCGATAATCATCATGAAGGCCAACCCTTCGAGCATCGCCGTCCCGATAGACACGTCCCTGGTCATCCTGGACGCATTCAACGGACTCCCCAAGGATCAGGAAAGGAAGATCGTGACCACCGACATGAGCGCAGGAGACGTGTGCAGTGCCGTCAGCGAAGGCGCATCCATCGGATATTACGAGGGCGGCATAATATTCGGCGGGACCAGCATGATGCCCGACGGGATCCGCAGCGCGACCGCGATAGCGACCATAGCCGGGAACGAGAGCCTCAACACCTTGGCAGGAAAGCTCACGGTATGCTACAACGACACCAAGGAGATCGACTGCGACTGCTCCCCCGATTCCTTCATCAGGGCTATGGACAGCTCGGTGGAGGACGTCTCTGGCACCCTGTCCTCGGTGGACTGCTCCTGGCGCATCGACATGGAGAGCGGCTGGTTCCTGATATCCCTGATCAAAGGGGAATCGCCTACCGTCGTCATCAGGGCGGAATCCAGGGACCGCGTCTACCTCCTCGGACTGATGGAGATAGCGAGCGACCTGGTGGATGATTGTATCAGAGGACCCTGATCAGTACAGGACCTCCAACTCCACCGGCTCCCCTCTGGAATCGTACGACCTCCAGCTCGTGCGGTCGTACGGTTGGCAGGTTATGAAATGGACGCCCCCGGTGTTGCTGAAGAACGTCTTGTCCTCCTCCGAAGGCTCATTTGAATACCCCGGATGGGAGTGTGCGGAACCCGCTATGCTGTAGTCGATGGGTTCCATCCACTGGTTGAGGAAGCTGTGGCTGTCCCCGTACACCGTGCCGGGGAGCAGGACCATCTCGGAGATCACACCGTCGATCTCGCGGGTCATGCACAGGAACTCGTCGGGATAGGTGGACCTGGCGGATTCGTTGAATGCATCTATGAAATCGATGTCCACGGCGTATATCTTCGTCATAGTGTGTTCACCAGCTTCTCCCTCACGCGCGAGTAGAAGTCCGTGTTGAATCTGATGAAGCGCGCCTTCTTGTCGGACATCATGAACTCGACCTTCGACCCGCCGTCCATCTCGTACTCTGCCTGACCGTCAAGCACGATGAGGCATCCCTTGTCCAGGACGTTCTCCACGGTGATCTTGGACGTCGCCGGGACCACGAACGGACGGGAGTTGAACTTGTATGCGGCCATGGGGACCACTGTGAGAGCCTTCACGTTGGGGTCCATGTACGGAGCTCCGAGGCTCATCGCGTAGCAAGTGGAACCCGTGGGAGTGGATATTATCACACCGTCGGCCCTGAGCTCGGAGGCCAGGACGTCGTCCACATACACTTTGAAATGCCTGATCTTGGCAACGGAATCCGTGTGGACCACAGCTTCGTTGACGGAATCCAGAAGATATTCGCCGTTGTACCAGCAGCTGAGCTTGAACCTGGTCTCGATTATGTAGTCCTCTGCGAGAAGGCGCTGTATGCCCCCTGCGATATCATCATGATCTATCTCGGCCAGGAATCCCACGCTTCCCCCGTTCACGCCGATGACCTTCGCATCCGTGTGCTGAAGCGCCCTGAGGAGCGTTCCGTCACCGCCGACCACGATGACTATGTCCGCATCCATGTCCTGCAGCGGGACACCCGGAATCCCCATGACATCCGCGATTTGGCTGTCCACGTAGTAAGTGCTGTCGCCGAGCGCGTCCATGACCTGCTTCGTGTAGTCGACAGCGTGCGTGATGCTGGTGTTGGTGTATATCCCGTACCTGTGCTCCTGGCGGACATCGCGGTGACGGATGATGAGGTTGTACACCCTCATGTCGCCTATTGCGAGGATATTGGACCTGTGCTCGATGTCGAAGGGCATCTCCAGGACCTCGCCCTCGAGGTTGTACACCTCTCCGCCGGCCTCCCTGAGGATGATCGTGCTGGCGGCGATGTCCACGATGCGGACTGACCTTGTGTAACGTTCCGCCTTGACCAGGAAGCCGTCCGCCTCGCCCTCTGCGACGATGGCCATCTCCAGAGAAGCGCATCCGAGGGCACGGGAGGACTTCACGGCCTTGGCCACGGCATAGGAGTCGGGATGGGCCCCGTTCCCCATATAGATCATCACGAACAGATCGTCTAGATCGGCCTCACGGACGTAGATCGGAACACCGTTCTTGAACGCCCCCTTACCTTTCTCCGCGGAATAGACATCCCCTGTGACGGGATTCCTCAGATACCCCAGACGTATTCCGGAAAGGGAATCCTTCCCGACTGCCAAGGATATGGTGAAATACGGTATCCCTGCGATGGCGTTGGACGTCCCGTCTATCGGATCGATCACCAATGTCTCCTCCGCGCCGTTGTCCACGAGTCCGATCTCCTCGCTCAGTATGTTGAGGGGGATGGAGTTCCTCTGGATGTACATCAGCGCTGCATTCTCCGCGACCTTGTCGATCTCCTTAGTGGGCGTTCCGTCTGCGCCCATGCAGACGACCTCTGCCTTCGAATGGGAATCGGGGATCTTGATTATCTCTGCCTGGATGGCGTCCGCAATCGCGGAAAGAGTTTCCATCGTGATCATAGTGTCTGCGATGCTCTTCCCTCTTAAATACACGGTGGGACATCTTCGGGGCCATATGGATACATTGGATTTCTCGCACGGAAGGGTGTTCTCCGAAAGAGGCCGCATCTACACTGAATCGGCCGATCCGGGCAAGAGGGTCTACGGCGAGAGACTGCTCCGCAACGGGGATTCCGAACTCAGGGAGTGGGATCCGAGGAGGAGCAAACTGGGTGCATATCTTGTATGCGGAGGCAGGGAGTTCCCGTTCCGCGACGACAGCTGCGTCCTGTACCTCGGAGCGTCCAGCGGGACCACCGCATCACATGTGTCCGACATATGCTCGTCCGGGAAGGTCTACTGCGTGGAATTCGCACAGAGGATGTTCAGAGATCTGGTGAAGACATGCGAGGGACGTCCGATGATGATACCCATACTCGGAGATGCCACCCGTCCCGACGAATACAGGATGTTCGTGGACCGCGTGGACATCGTGTACCAGGATGTGGCCCAGAAGAGGCAGGCGGACATCATCTGCGACAACATGGACGCCTTCGGCGCCAAAGTCGGGATGGTCGCCGTGAAGGCCCGTTCCGAGGATGTCACATCGTCTCCGGAGGAGATCTTCAAAGCGACCGAATCCCGCATCAGGGAGAGGGGATTCAGGATCATGGACGCGCGTTCGCTGGAGCCGTATGAGAAGGCACACGAGATGATCGTCTTCGAGAGGCCGTGACATGAGGACAGCGTACGCAGTCGCATTCTCGGGCGACAGGTTCCTGATGGTATGGCATCCCAGGAGGGACGGCTGGGAGATGCCCGGCGGACATGTCGAAGCGGGGGAGACTTCCGAAGAGGCATGCGTCAGGGAGTTCAGGGAGGAGTCCGGGTACTCGATTGAGGTCATTTCCATCAGGGACATCGGCTACTGCGACGTATGCGCCGCCATACTGGGGGAGAAGATCTCCGAAGGATGCGAGATGAGATCGGAACTCTTCAGCGAACTTCCGGAGAAGCTGTCCTTCGACCGCGACGAATACGAGGACACGGTCCCGTGGGCCAGAAAAGAGGTTGAAGCTGCTCTGAATCGTTCGGGATGATCCACCCCGTATCGGCCCTGTCATACGGACGCTTAATTGAACAGTTTATATACTGCTTCATCATCGCAAGAATCAGCCTCGCCGCCTAGATATGATTCGGAGGATCACATTATGGCAAGAATGCACACAAGAAGGAAGGGCAAATCCTGTTCCAAACGCCCCATGATTTCCGAGAACCCCGCATGGGTTCCTCTCAACGCCACCGAGATAGAGGACCTCATCGTGAAGCTCGCGAAAGACGGAATGATGTCCGCAAAGATCGGACTTGTCCTCAGGGACCAGTACGGAGTTCCCGATGTCAAGCTCGCAACCGGAAAGACCATCACCGCCATCATGGAGGAGAAGGGAGTCGCAGGTTCCCTCCCCGAAGACCTGGCCAACCTCATGAGGCGCGCCATCGACCTGAACATTCACCTCAGGGACAACAAGGGAGACGTCTCCAACAAGAGGGGTCTCAACATGATTGAGGCGAAGATCAGGAGGCTGGAGCGCTACTACAAGAGGAACGGCGTTCTCCCGGCTGACTGGAAATACTCTCTCAGCAACGCGGAACTCATGCTTAAGTGAGTCCCATGGAGGGCAAGGTACCTTCTAAACTTCTTTCCACTCTTTCTCAGGCTGCGGAGATTGTCCGCAGCCATGACTTCATCCAAGTTTTCTCGCACTATGACGCAGACGGCGTATCATCCGCGGCTATCATCGCGAAGGCCCTGCTCAGAGAAGGCAAGGAATTCAGAATCACACTTTTCACAACCCTCAACGACCACAACATGGACGTCATCAGGAACACGAAGTCCGACTGCACCATCATATCCGATCTCGGAGCGTACTACATCGACCAGTTCGATCAGATGGACAGGGACATCATCGTGCTCGACCACCACACGACCGTGGTCCCCGAGGCCAAGAAGACGTGCTACGCCAACCCCCACCTCTACGGGATCGACGGGATGACGTCCGGATGCGGGGCCACGATGTGCCTCCTCTTCGCCGTCGCACTGAACGAGCGCAACTGGGACCTTGTCCAGGTGGCCTTCGCCGGGATAGCGGGAGACAGGCAGCACATCAACGGCGTGTCCGGACTGAACGTCTACCTGCTCGAAGAGGGGATCAAGAGAGGTTTCATCGAGAAGACGCCGGGATCGCTGATCCCTTCGGGAGATCTCATGACGGAACTGTATCTCTGCGTCGACCCGTACATCCGCGGTGTGAGCGGCAATGTCGAAGGCGTTGCCAAGCTGCTCAAGGATGCGGGAGTGTCGAACGGCACGTCCTTCAGGGACCTGACCGATGAACAGCGCAGGAAGCTCTCGTCCCTGATAGCGATTAAGCTCACGGAGCAGGGCGTGTGCCTCTCGTCCATGAACGAGATCGCCCGCGACAGATACTACCTGACGGGATACGGCCTCGATGCCGAATATTTCTCGGCGGTCCTCAACAACTGCGGCCGCGCGGGCATCGGCGGAGTCGGCATCTCGGCCGGAATGGGCGACGAGAAGGCCATCAACGAAGGCGCGGAGCAGAACAAGGAATCCGCCAAGCAGATCGTCGAGAGCATGGTCGAGCTCGACAGCACCGGATTGAATCAGATGAAGCACATCCAGTGGTTCGACTCCACCGATTCCGGATTCACCGGAATGCTGTGCGGGATCTCCATGCAGTCCATAGCGGACCACACGAAACCCACCATCGGGATCAACATGTCCAACGATCCTGTGAACATATCGTCGAGAGGCATGTTCGAACAGCTCGACAAAGGCGTGGACCTCGCCGTTGCGATGGGAAAGGCCTGCTCGGCAGTCGGAGGACAGGGCGGAGGTCACAAGATCGCCGCCGGCGGATCGATACCTGTGGACAAGGTACAGGAATTCCTTACGACATTGGACAACATCATCGGGGAGCAGCTCAGCTCCTCCATGTGACGTCCACTTCGTCGGTTCTGAATCTCTGGCGGACCTCCGTGTCCGCCATTTCCATCCTTACTCCGGACGAGTACATCTCGGCGCCCAGCCATGCTATCATGGCACCATTGTCCATGCAGAACCTGCGGTCAGGGACGAACATCTCGGCGCCCCTGGCATGGGCCATCTCGGCGACCATGTCCCTCAGACGGGCATTCTGAGCGACTCCGCCTCCGAGGAGCACCTCGTCCTTTCCGATGTGCGCCATGGCACGCTCGGTGACCTCCGTGAGCATAGCGAAAGCAGTCTCCTGAACGGACAATGCGATATCCTCGAGCGGAACGCCCTTCTTTCTGAGTGCGACGGCAGCTGTCATCAGTCCGGAGAAGGAGACGTCCATCCCCTTGACGGAATATGGTAGCTCGTAGTAGCGGTCACCCTCCTTCGCAAGCTTCTCGAAAACAGGCCCTGCATAGAATCCCATACCGAGCTCTCTGCCCAGCTTGTCCAGCATGTTCCCGATTCCGATGTCCTGAGTCTCGCCGAATATCCTGTAGCGACCTTCGGCGAAGGCGATGACCTGCGTGTTCCCCCCGGATGCATACAGCAATGCGGGATCGGTGCAACCTGTCAATGCGCGCCCTATCTCGATGTGCGCGATGCAATGGTTCACACCGACGATTGGGATGCCGAGGGAACAGGCGAACGCCCTTGCGGCGGTCCCCGCCACACGGAGACAGGGCCCGAGTCCGGGACCCATGGAGAATGAGACGACATCGATGTCCTGAGGCGATACGCCTGCGACCTCCATCGCCCTTCCCATGATCTCCGCTACCATGTCGGAATGATGGTTGGCGACCTCTCTGGGGTGCAATCCGCCCTCCTTCGGGCGGAACATGTCCAACTCGTTCGCGAGGACATTGCATTCCTCATCCACGATCCCCACTCCGAGGGTGTGTGCGGTCCCTTCGATCCCCAATGTCAACATCGAATCACATTCTTCCGTATGTCAAAAAGCGACGGGGATGCATTGAATCCAACTTATAAGAAAATGCGCAGACCGTCGCAATGGTGCACGCATGCATTGATTCCCGATTGAAATCGAACCAGATGAAAGATCGTCGATGGTGCCATCAGGATGGTCAGAAAAAAGTCCCAGCCAAAAGATATAAGAATAAGGAGGATATCAGGAGGTATGCTGGGCTCGTGGTCTAGGGGTTATGACGTCGCCTTGACATGGCGGAGGTCGCCGGTTCAAATCCGGCCGGGCCCACCAGCTTTTCCCAAATTATCTGTTTCGGACACCCGTATCGACTTTTTGACGCAAGTTGTTGATCGCGGATTCCCGGATTGTGACATATCAATCAACGTGGAACATCAGATACTCTCGAGACCTCCAGAACTGATGTGACTGGTCATTTACTGTCGATTGCTCCATGAATTGATATATACAGTTTGTCCAAGCGTACACCGTGCTAGCATGTGTCACGATTGTGGCAACATATATATGAATAATTTTATTGATTATGACTATTTATCTAGTAATATTATTTTAATATAGACATATGTCGATGCCATGTCTAAAATAGAACTTTTTTTCCTGCAAAAGTATTAATTATGAGGTACAGCGTGCGACACCCCCATCCAACGCGCTGGGTCACAGTCGATGACTGGTCCCTGCACAAGGGAGCAAATAATAATGTCATTACTTGATTCAGTGATGGACGGCGTAGGCCATGTCAACTCATATTTCTGGGGCATCGCCTTCGTCTTCCTCATCGGACTCGGCCTCGTCTTCACAGTGAGGCTCAAAGGTCTCCAGATCACCAAGATCAAAGAGACCTCCTCGCTCTCGTTCTCGGGAGTCAAAGAGGGAAGCCAGACCAAGCATGTATCATCATTCGAAGCGTTCTGCATCGGAATGGGCGCACGTATCGGCGTTGGAAACATCGCCGGAGTGGCCACCGCCATCGTCATGGGCGGACCCGGTGCGGTATTCTGGATGTGGATCTTCGCCATCATCGGATCGGCGAGCAGCTTCATGGAATCCACCCTCGCTCAGATCTACAAAGAGAAGAAATCCGACGGACACTTCTTCGGTGGCCCTGCATACTACGCAACCAAAGGACTGAAGAACAGGAAGCTCGGAATCCTTGCCGCAGTTCTTCTCATCCTCACATTCGGTATCGGATTCGTGGCTGTTCAGGCCTGTAACGCATCCAACGCACTTTGCGGTGCATTCGAATTCGAAAACAACTACTACATTTTCGCCGCCATCATCGCGATCATCGCCGCCCTGATCATCTTCAGGGGTCTGAAGACCATCGCGAAGTTCTCTGCCAAGATCGTTCCCATCATGGCCCTTGCCTGGATCATCTTCGCAATCCTTGCCATCTGCATGAACATCGAGGGAGTCCCCAAGGCCATCGGAATGATCATCAGCAATGCGTTCAGCCCCGAGAGCCTCATAGCCGGAGGAATCGGAACAGTCATCGTCAACGGTCTGAAGAGAGGAGTGTTCTCCAACGAAGCCGGTCTCGGTTCCGTTGCCAACATCGCAGCCACTGCGAACGTCAAGCACCCCGTCAAGCAGGGACTCATCCAGTCTTTCGGAGTCCTTGTAGACACACTTGTCGTGTGTACATTCACAGCCCTGGTCATCCTGTCCTACGGAGACTACTCCTCCATCCTCGCCTTCGGGGATAAAGGATCTCTGCTCGTGCAGGACGTTATCTCGAGTACCGCATTCGGAGTCGCTGCCAACTACATCATCGCGCTCTTCATGTTCGTGTTCGCATTCACCAGCCTTGTCGGATACTACACCATGTCCGAGGCCAACGCCAGATTCATCAACGACAACCCCAAGGTAATCTTCGGAGTGAAGATCCTGGTCATCATCGTCGCATTCATCGCAGCCACCACCGCGGATGTCTCCGCTGTCGACTCGGTGAGTGATACGTTCATGGCTCTGATGGGAATAGTCAACATGATCATCGTCCTGCTTCTCAGCAGACAGGTCTTGGAAGCCTATGCAGATTACAGGAAGCAGAAGAGAGAGGGTGTGGAAGAACCGATCTTCCACAAGAGCGTCCTCTCTGACTCGAGCGGAATCACAGAATGGGAGGATTGAATATGGACAGAAATACGATCTTCTCGATACTTCTTGCCATCGCGGCGATCATAGGGGTCGGCAGCGGATACTGCTTCGACAATGGGAAGAACACAGTACTGCTCGTCCTCATCCTGATAGGATTGGTCGTGCTCTCCATAGCTTATCATATCTTTGAGAAGCTCCAGGATGAGAAATACGGCAACAAGGTCGGAAAATTCTGAACAATGGAGGGGGCTCGTCCCCCTTCATTGAAACCATTTCTTGTTTTATTTTTGTAAATGCATTGAAACTCTGCCGGAGCAGAGAAGATCACAGAAGCGCTATGTTCTCAGAGATTATCGCATCGTCGTGCGACCTGTGTCCGAGGATGCTCTCTATCTCGGTGCTGTGACGGCCTGCGATCGCCCTGAGGTCCTCGGATCCGTAGCTCACAATGCCTTTGGCCACGACCCTGTCATTGCAGACGACCTCCACGACATCCCCCTTCTCGAACGTTCCGTGAACGTCCCTTATACCTATAGGAAGAAGGGACCTGTGCGCCACGACAGCCTTTTCGGCGCCTGCATCGATCGTTATCCTTCCCGAAGGGTGGGCTGATTTTATCCACCTGCGCTTTTTGGATATCTCCGTGCCTGTGAGGAACAGCGTACCTATGTCGTTCCCCTTGACGGCCCTGCAGATGGCTGATTCGGCCGCGTTGTGCGCGATGACCATGTTGCACCCCGCATCCCTGCATATGTAAGCGGCCTTCAGCTTGGTCTTCATGCCGCCGGTGCCCATGGTCGTGCCGGCATCCCCTGCGACACCTTCGACCGACTCGAGGTCCGTGACCAACGGGATGAGCTAGGCATCAGGATTCTTGTTGGGGTTGTCGTCATAGAGACCTTCGACATCCGACAGGATGATGAGAAGGTCCGCATCGGTCCTGCTTGCCACTATGGCGGAAAGCGTGTCGTTGTCACCGAACCTGATCTCCTGCGTGCGTATCGCATCATTCTCGTTGAAGATCGGCACGACCCCGTGCTCCAGCATGGACATCACGGTGTTATGGAGATTCAGAGCGCTCTCCCTGTCCGAATAGGTGTCCATTGTCATGAGGATCTGCCCGACCAAGAGGCCGTACCTCTGGAAGCACTCGCCCCATTCTTTCATCAGGATCCCCTGACCGACAGAGGCCGCAGCCTGACGGATGGGCATCTCGTGCGGCTTCGGCACAACGCCCATGCTCTTCAGACCCAACGGGATCGCACCTGATGACACCAGCAGAACCTCGATCCCGTCGTCCCTCAGACTTCTGACCTGTTCGGCGACGGAGTCCATGAAGTCGCGGGACACCTTGGAACCGTTCCTCATAATCGATGATGAACCGATCTTCACGACCACGCGACTCACATCGCGGAGAATTAATGCCCTGTCCACGGGTTCGGACATCTCATGCACCTCTGTACGGATAATCGACTTCCGACGGGGTGTGCTTGAACTTCCTGCATCCGGGCCCGACGTAGTCCTTCACCACCTGCCCGTTTCCGACCAGGACGTACTTGTAGATCATCAGACCCTCCATCCCGACCGGTCCGCGCGCATGGATCTTGTTCGTGCTTATGCCCACCTCTGCGCCTTTGCCGAACCTGTAGCCGTCCGCGAACCTGGTGGATGCGTTGACGAACACGTCGGCGGAATCCACTGCACGGCTGAACACGGCGGCACGATGGATATCGGATGTGATGATCGCATCGGTGTGATGGGAACCGTGCCTGTTGATGAAATCGATGGCCTCCTGCATGGAATCCACGACCTTCATCGAGACTATCAGATCCCCGTACTCGGTGTCCCAATCGGATTCGGTCGCAGGAACGACTCCTTTCGCGAGTCCCATCGTCCTCTCGTCTCCGCGGATCTCCACGCCGAGGGCCGTGTATTCCGAGACCATACGGGGGATGAATTCATCCGCCACGGCGGACGAGACAAGGATCGTCTCCGCCGCATTGCATACGGCAGGATACTGCACCTTGGAATCAGATGCGACCGATATCGCCATGTCCAGATCGGCACGGTCGTCCACATAGACATGACATATTCCCGCCGCGTGTCCGAGGACCGGGATCCTTGTGTTGTCCTGGATGTACCTGACGAACTCGTTGGACCCGCGCGGGATGAGAAGATCGATGTATCTGTCCAATTCCAATATGGCATTGATATCGGACCTTGTCTCGAGAAGCACGAATGCATCTCCGGGTATCCCGGAAGCGACTGCGGCGTCCCTGAGGAGTCCGAACAGCGTGCGTATGGACTCCGATGCCTCCCTTCCGCCTTTAAATGCCACGGCATTCCCCGATTTGAGACACAGTGACATGATCTGGGGGACCACATCGGGCCTTGATTCGAAGATCATTCCCAGAAGACCTATGGGGCAGCGTATCTGATACAGCGTCAGACCGTCATCCAGATCCAACGAGGACATTACCTCCCCTACCGGGTCGGGCAGGCTCAGAAGATCCCTGATCCCGTCGAGCATGCCGTCGATCTTGGAATCGTCGATCTTGAGCCTCTTGAACATCGATTCGGAAATCTCGCCTGCATCCAGCATCGCCGAGGCCTGCTCCAGGTCCTTGGCGTTAGCATCCAAAATGGCCAGCCTGTTGTCATCCAGCGATGAGATCATGGCCCTCAGGGCATCGTTCTTGACGTCCGACGGTATCGTCGATAACTCGACGGAAGCGACTTTGGCCTTCTGAATCCCTGAAACGACATCGGATGCGGACATTGAACCGAGATTACGTAATCTTAATAAAAACGTTCACCGGGGACGTACACATCCAGATGTTCCGACCCGTCATATCGCTGTCGCCTGAGTCGAAACCGATGTTTCCTACACCTCGAAGGAAGGGACGTTAGTCCAAGACGGATGAATCATGATGTCGATTTTCACTAAACTTTTAGTGAAAACTTATATTGTTCCAATCAATCACTAAAAATATGGAGATAAAGAGGCATGACTATCTGCAGATCCTGAAGTATTCCTCTGACAAGACAGACCTTGTGAAGGTCATCACAGGTATGCGCAGGACGGGAAAGACCACCGTCATGCTTCAGCATCTGGACTATCTGCGCTCAACAGGGATTTCAGAGGGATCCATCTGCTACATAGACCTGGACCTTCTGGGAAAGATCACGACCGCAGAAGAACTGAAGGGCATGCTGCGGCCTTGTTTGGAACGCGAAGGCATCCACTACATACTGATCGATGAGATACAGGATGTAGACGGATGGGAATTGGTGATCGCTATGCTGATCGCCCGCAGGGACTGCGACATATACATCACGGGATCCAACTCCAAGATGCTGTCCTCCGAACTGTCCACCAAGCTCTCGGGAAGGTACATGGAAGTGGAGACCCTTCCATTGTCTTTCAAAGAGTTCATGGAGATGAACGGAGGGAATCCGAATGAGGGTTTCGTCCGTTATATGCGCTATGGGCCGCTCCCCTCGATCGAGCCCGACAGGGGCTACAGGGTATGCCGTGCCCAATCAGAGGGCATTTACAACACCGTGATGATGAAAGATGTCCTGTCACGCACATCCGGAAGATCAGACAGACTCAACTCCATCTGCAGATTCCTTTATTCGAACATCGGGAACATCACCAATGCGGAAAGGATGTCCGCCGAATTGGACATCTCCAACGATACTATACGCAAATACCTGGAGATCATCCTCGAGGCCCATCTGTTCTATCATGCGGACAGATATGATATCGTCGGCAGGAAGATATCCTCGTCCAAAGGCAAATACTACGCCACCGACCTCGGGATGAGGAACATCCTCATGAATGCCAACGAATTGATCGACATAAGCGCACCTCTGGAGAATGTTGTGTACTTCGAACTGCTCCGCAGAGGCTACAGGGTTTTCGTCGGCAGTTTCCGTGACCAGGAAGTGGATTTCACCGCAGTCAGAGGGGATGAGATCGAATATTATCAGGTGTCGAAGACCGTGATGGCTGACAGCACATACACCAGAGAGATCAGACCTCTGAAATCCATCTCGGACAATTACAGGAAAACAGTTCTGACATTGGACAGGTTCGGTCTCGGGAACGATGAGGGCGTGATGGTCGTAAATGTCATCGACTGGCTGCTGAACACGGAGAATGGTTCCCGCTGACCTGATGCTGCTAAGCGGCCGCGATCATGGGAACGCGCGGAACCGACAGAACCGTTTTTATATTGAAATAAAATGGGGGAGACAGAGCCGAGGTAGCCAAGCCCGGTATGGCGGCGGTCTCGAAAACCGCTGGAGTAATCCTCGGGAGTTCGAATCTCTCCCTCGGCGCCATTCCTTATCACTACAATCGATTTCGAGTGCTCCTCTTGATCAGGACGACTTCCGATTTTCGCAATGATTCCGACATAAGGGTCGGATGCGGGACACGACACAATATCGACGTGCCCCGGACATCCGAAAAAAACCGGGACTCAGAGCCCTACGACCGCATCGACATAGATCGAGCGGTTCTCCCTGTACGCACGGACGGCATCCTGCCCCATCATGAGCAGGTCGGACTCCTTGTCGTCCATGCCGTCTAGCATGGCATCCATGTCGATCTCCCTGCCGTCGTGAGCGGATAGAATCTCCGCGAAACGCTCCCGGCATTCCCGGTCTGCCCCTGCCATCGAATTGGACAGCATGACACACTCGGCCATGAACGCATTCTGCGCCGCCAGGAGCCTCTCTATGCTCGGATCGGAGTCCCTGCCGACATTCACCTGCATCTTCGCGGATATGTTGTTGGCTGTCAGCCTCAGGAACCTGTCCTCCGTGCGGTCTGTATCTCCCCTTGCGGCCTTGGCCAGGTTGTCCAGCTGCCTCGCGGATATCTCCAAGTACCTGGCGGAGAGTTTCAGGTTCTCGTCACGCAGATGGTACGGCAGCAGGGCATGATTGGCCAATGTGGCCAAGGCGACACCTGCCAATATGTACAGCACACGCTCGAGGACCACCGGCTCGGACGGATCCGCCATGGAAGCCGCCAGAAGGGCCATCAGGGTCACGAACGTCATCATCAGATCGTATCTCTTCGGGTCCACGACTGTGTAGATGTAGCTGACCACCAGCGTGACGACCGCCAATGATTCGGCGGTCCCTCCGAACAGGAACACGAGGGCCATGAATATGCACGCACCAGCCAGGGTCCCTACGACACGCATGGACGATTTGGTCCATGAGCCTTCGACATAGGGCTGGACCACGGCGACGGTCGTGAATAGAAGCCATTTCGCGTTCTCGAGCTCCCAATACTGCCATATGAAGGCCCAGACGGAGAAGAGTGTTGCCATGCGGACCGCAAATGTGAACCTCACGGAATCCGTGCGCAGGTTCTCCTTCATGATGGTCATGAACCTGAACGCATGGGGGACCTCGCCGTCATCATCGGCGACGGCCATGTTCTCGGAGTTCTCCAAGGCTTCGAGCTCGAGCACTATCGCTCTGACGGATGCTGATATCGCAATGTCCGCATCATGATTCTTCTGAAGGAAAGCGTCGGAACGGGCGCGGAACTCGTCCAGAGATATAGTGTCGTTCTCGTAGGCCGCGAGATCTTCCATGAGGGATGCGACCCCCTTGACGACATCGAGATCACGCTCGCGGAGGCATATGGCCCTTCCGAGACTCTGGAGGGATGCGACCAGGTCCATGACGGGGCGGTCCTTCGGGTTGATGAAGAACCGGTCCTTCAGACGGTCGTACACGGTGGAGTTGACGTCGGAACAGACCTTGTCCAGCTCGTCCGTGGTGGTCACAATGCCGGACAGCACCTTTTCGCATTCCTTGCCGATCGCATCGCACATGGAGACTATGGCATTGTGACATGTCCTCTGCATCTTGTTCCTGTTCAACAGCACGTTCAATCCTACTGTGAGCACGGAACCGACCATGAGCGCCAGTATGCGTATCGGAAGCTCCTCCGGAGTCACCGGCATGCACATCATGAACGCGTATCCCAGAAGGAACGGGAAATGCATCGGGGACTTCATATCGTGCATGGTGATGAAGGCCGTCAGGAACACGAACGCGAAGTTCACAACAAGGCCGAGGAACGGGTCCATCAGCGAGATGAAGGCCCCGAAGCCCATGGCAAGGGTGAACAGCATCAGACTCGCCAGATTGGACAGGGGCCTGACGGAGAGATCCCTGCCGAGCATCATGAGCGCGATGATGACGACGAACACACCGACCAGGGAGTTGTTCTGTCCGAATATCGCAGTGTACACTCCGACGAACAGACAGAGTGCAAGGAAGAACAGGCTCTTCCCGATCAGTGTTTTGGCATTCATGTTTTTACCACCCCCTTCATATATTTCAAGATTCCAGGTCGTGGATTCGGATTCTACGGACAATGACGTTGTCACAACAGAGACGCCTGAACTACACTCGCAGATACATATTGGCGTTAGGTTGCAAAAGTGGCAATTTATCTAAGATTTTAGGTTGCAAAAGTGGCAAAAAATCAGGAATTTTTGATTGCAAAATTGTCATATTTATATATCGATGAATTGTTATTCATGATGATCGGAATGGAATTCAGAAGGAAGGTCTACGATGAACTGCTTGAATGGAAGAATGTGTCGAACGGACATTCCGCCGCGATGATACAGGGGGCCAGAAGGGTTGGAAAAAGCACCGTCGTAGAGATGTTCGCCAGAGAACAGTACAAGAGCTACATGCTGATCGATTTCGTCGAAACCGATGATGACATGCTCAGAATATTCTCTGATTTCAAAACCGATCTGAACATGCTTTTCAATCGCCTTCAGTTGAAGACCGGAGTGAAGCTCCACGAGAGGAACAGTTGCATCATATTCGATGAGGTACAGGCATTTCCATTGGCAAGAGAGATGATCAAAGTGCTTGTGAGGGACGGCAGATACGACTACATCGAGACAGGTTCCCTCATCACAGTGAAATCAAAACTGGCAGGAATCCGGATTCCTTCCGAGGAACACAGGATCAACATGCATCCGATGGATTTTGAAGAATGGCTCTGGGCAAACGGGGATGAGATCACTTCAGACATGCTGAGATCGTTCATGGAGAGGAGAGAACCGTTGGGGGACAGTACCCACAAGGTTGTTCTGAGGAAGTACATCGAATACATGATAATCGGAGGGATGCCACAAGTGGTGTCCGCATACCTTGAGCATCACGATATCATGGAGGCCGAATATATCAAAAAGGACATCCTGGACCTCTATCGCGACGACATCCATAAGATTCCTGGAGTATCCATGGAAAGGGCCCTTAACCTGTTCAACTGCATCCCTGCGATCCTGTCCTCGCCCCATAAAGTACTGTCACCGACCAAGATCGAGAAAGGGACCAGGAAGAGAGACTACGATCGTGCAGCGGAGTGGCTATGCGATGCCAAACTGTTCAACAGATGTCGCTGCAGTTCCGACCCAGGAACGGCCATTGGACTCACCAAGGATACGAACAGGGTCAAATGCTACCTGTTGGACACAGGGTTGCTGATAAGTCTTGCATTCCAGAACGATACGGACGGACTTACTGAGACATACGGCCTGCTGATGGATGGAAAATTATCGATCAACAAAGGGATGCTATTCGAAAACTGCGTAGCTCAGGAGCTTGTATGCAGAGGATACGATCTGTGGTTCACTGAATTCGAGAAAAAAGGAACCGAAAGGAAGTACGAAGTCGATTTCATCCTCCCAAGTAGATCAGGAATGCTGCCCATCGAAGTGAAATCCGGAAAATCTTCCCCGCATCCATCATTGGACAAATTGATGGAGAAATATGAAAGCCGTGTCGGAGAGGCTTTCGTGATTCATTCCAAAGACATCCGGGTCGATAGGAACATCACCTATGTGCCGATATACATGATGCAGTTCCTTAAATGGAGATAAGGAGACAACTTAAAATAGACATTCCTTGAACCTATGAAATCTGGTGTCAAATAGAGCTAGAATCTTCACATTTGATGTGAAACCGAGCGTCTTGCGGATGCGAATTTTAAGTTTCTATAGCCTTTAAATACCTTCATTCAGATTTGTAATATGGCGATTGCCATGAAACAATCTCTATTGATAACGGCAGTTGCAGTCACAGTCTTTGTCAGTGCGGGAATAATCCTAGTAATGGCCGACTCTGACGCATCTGATTCTACCATTAATGATGATGTGATTTTACAATCTGATGTGACATGCATAGCTCAGCCTGATAAACCATATGACATTGTTGTTCTAGGTGATGGGGCAGATGCTTGTTTTGTCGTGAACAATATTAAAACAACTCATGAAGCTTTAGTGATTGATTCAACCCCTTCATCTAAGCCTCAACTAATAATGATAACATCGGAATGGGCCTCCAAAAATAATGATGTAGAAGCAACTATCAATGCAACTATGGATTCAGGAAATATGGTATCCTTATTCAAAACTTCTGTGAATTGGGAGAAAATAGAATATAAGATATCCTACCCCGTTAACACCCCGACGGCGTTTGCCGCCAAAGTAACTGACAATGGTGTTGCAAGTTACAGCGTCATATGTCAAACCGACTCGGATGCAATCGACCGTCTTGTCGCATGGGCAGATGATCATACTCTGACAACATACGATCTCGCATCTAACGAAATACCATATGGTCAAACATATGAGAGTTTCCATGATTTTGAAAATGTCAGTTATGGCTGGACCAATATTAGGACTCACTACTACAAACTGACTGAAGACAACCCGAACTACGATTATTACACTGGATGGTATGTTACAACAATCGATCCGAATGATGGTTCATTCGGATCCGGCCTGGATGTCAGATCTGAAATGGATGGCGGAACTATGATTAAGCAAGGTCCGAATCCGACAGAAGGAACTAGCACTGCAGAAGTCAGCCTTGAACTGTCCCGGGGAACTGACGGTGTTTCTATAACTAGAGGTCTAACATGGTCATACAGCATCAGTGATGTTGTGGTCATGAATCATTCCTCGGTTCATCAAAACATCCTGGATATAGACCATAATATCGATGAATCTAAAAATGTAGGACATTGCACATATACTGTAGAGCCTGGCAAAGTTATTCGGCTGAATGAGGGCGAATCATATCATGGCGAAGATTCGTATAAGTCTCAGTTCTGCCACAGGATCCTCGGCCATTACACTCAATATGACGATATGGAACAAACATATGTCATATCGTTATGATAACATGAACAATGATTACAGATTCAAACTCGGATCGCTTCTGTTCAGCACAGGATTGATAGTATATGTCCTGTGTGCAATATTCTGTCTTTTGGACAGCGATTCCGCAATAAGCACCATGTGGATGACTGGTCTACCCTGTGCATTCATTATGGATTTTATGCCGTTTTTCGCTATAGCGATGATCATAATAGGCATTTTTATGATCGTCAAAGCCACTTGTTTCAACAAAACCTCAAACGAATAAACGATTTAGGTTCCAGCATCAAAATGCTGGAACCAAATATTTCGTCACAACAGACTCAAATCATGGATGACTGATCATTCCTGCATCTGCCAAAACTCGGTGCCGATATGTTTTTTAAATATCAGTAAAATGAGTTGCTGTGAGCGGTATGAAATGGTTCTGGATCGCGCTGGCCCTCTACGTAGTGTCAATCTGGACCATGACCGTACTGCTGATTTCGGATATCATCGGAATGACCTTTTTCTGGATATTGCTCGCAATACTCACGGTTGCACTCTTCATCCCACTGCTGAAGACCGGCGGTACCGAAGCACATATCGCAGACAATACGCTGCATATCAAGGCCCCGATGGTCAGCCTCAGCATACCTCTGAGCTCGATCACGTCCATAGAATGCAGACAGGAGTTCAAACCCGGGCTGAGGATATTCGGATATGGGGGATTGAAAAGGGGCTACGGGGATTTCACGAACAAGGAGTTCTCGTCGTACACCTATGCGGGCGACTCGAGGATCCCCAGATTCATCGTGATCGGATACGGCAGGAACAAAGTTGTCGTGTTCAACTTCAAGGATGCGGAATCCACAGAGAGCCTGTACCACCAGATATCCTCCGGATCCGACGCATCACCGATCGTAAGAACCGGCGTTGATTCGGAAAAAAGATACTCTAGATACGTGAAACTGTGTATCGGGATCACAGTCGGAATCATCCTGCTCGTGATAGCCATCATTTTGATATCATTCTCCGCAGGTCATGTGGATGTCGGCATGGATGAGGATTCCATCACCATCGATGCGACGATGATGAAGAAGGACATAAGGTATGATGAGATAGAACGCATCGAGCTTCGTGACGATTTCGATGCGGGCACAAGGGTCGGAGGCTACGGCACACCCAAATTCAGCACCGGGAATTTCAAGAATGCCGAATTCGGAACGTACAAGCTCGCCGTGCACAACGGGATCATGCCCGTGGTGGTGATATACTGCCTGAACGGGGATGTCGTAGTGTTCAACACAGACGATCCGGACCGCACGAGGGCGATGGCCGAGGAACTGAATGAACGCCTCGGAGATCGGCATGTCGCGAGCACATGTTCTGTGCCCGTCGCCTGCTGCATCTGATTGAAAAAAGGAAGACCGCCCCTCCCCGAAGGGAAGGGCATTGTTTTCATCTGGTTATGTCGTCGATTGTCTCTTGGATCTTGTCGCGGAGCTTCGACTTGCTCTTGCGGGTCTTTGTGGCACCGGCGGAAGCATCGAGCTTCGTGAGAAGCTCCCTCTCCTCGTCGGTCACCTTCTTGGGGACAGATATGGTCACACGGACCATCATGTCTCCGCGGGACTGGGAGTTCATCTTCGGCAGTCCCTGACCTGCGATCCTCAGCACGGTACCGACATCGGTCCCTGCGGGGATCTTGAGCTGTACCTTCTCCCCTCCGAGGGTCGACACGGTCTCCTCCCCTCCGAGGACCAGTTTGGGATACGTGGTGACGATGCCCGTCCAGAGATTGGCGCCGTCGCGCTCGAACGTCTTGTCGTCCGCGACATGGATGACGACGAACAGATCCCCTGCGGGGCCGCCGTTGTATCCTGCGTTGCCTGCGCCGGACACCTTGAGCCTCATCCCTTCCTGGATTCCCTTGGGTATGTTGAGAGAGATGTGGGATTCCTGGTCAAGACGTCCGGAACCGCGGCACTTCGGGCACTTCTCAGCAGATGTCGTTCCCCTTCCCCTACAGTCGGGGCAGTCGCTGACCGACATCATCTGTCCGAACATGGTCTGACGCACGGACTGGACCTGTCCGGAACCGCCGCACTTGGAGCATGTGGTGACCTTGCCATCCTTTCCCCCGGTGCCCTTGCATGCATCGCAGACGACCGAGTGGGGTATGTCGAGATTGACCTTCTTGCCCTCGAGAACGTCCTTCAGCGTGATCTCCAGGTCGTACCTCAGGGAGTCCCCCTGAGCGGGGGCGTTGCGGGATCTCGAACGGCGTCCGCCGCCGCCGAACATCCCGCCGAATATGTCCCCGAAGATGTCGCTGATGTCATCGGCCCTTGTGAAGTCGTTCCAGGTGAACCCGTCCTTTCCGAACTGTTGGCTTACCCCTTCGTGACCGTACTGGTCGTAGAGTTTTCTCTTCTCCGGATCGGAGAGCACCTCGTACGCTTCGGACAGTTCCTTGAACTTGGCCTCGGCGACATCCTTGGGCTCGGTGGAGACGTCGGGGTGGTACTTCTTGGCAAGAGTGCGATATGCTTTCTTGATCTGATCTTCGGTCGCGGTCTTCTCCACGCCCAAGATCTCATAGTAGTCCCTCGGCATCTCTGACCGCCTCACTGCTTGTCGTCATCGTCGACGATCTTGTAGTCGGCATCGACATAGTCGCCGTTGTTGGAAGCGTTCTCCTGAGAGGCCTGCTGTCCTGCGGACGCACCCTGCTGGGCACCGGCCTGCTGGGAGGCCTCCTGGTAGACCCTCTGGCTGATGGGCTCCATGACCTTCATCAGGGCGTCCATCTTGGACTTGATCGCGTCTGCGTCCTCGCCCTTGTTGGCCGCCTCCAGGTCTCCGATGGCCTGCTCGATGGACATCCTCTCCTGCTGGCTGACCTTGTCTCCGAGCTCGTCGAGGGATTTCCTCACGGTGTAGACAGCGGTCTCGGCCTGGTTGTGGAGTTCGACGATCTCCATCTTCTTCTTGTCCGCATCGGCGAACATCTCGGCCTGCTTGACCATCTCGTCGATCTCCTCCTTGCTGAGCTTGTTGGAGGACGCGATAGTGATCTTCTGCTCCTTTCCGGTTCCCATGTCCTTAGCGGACACGTTGATGATACCGTTGGCATCGATGTCGAAGGTGACCTCAATCTGAGGGATTCCGCGGCGTGCCGGGGGTATTCCGTCGAGGACGAACTTTCCGAGGGAGGTGTTGTCGGCGGCCATGGGCCTCTCACCCTGGACGACGTTGATCTCCACAGAGGGCTGGTTGTCCACTGCGGTGGAGAACACCTGCGACTTCTTCGTCGGGATGGTCGTGTTCCTGTCGATGAGCTTGGTGGCCACTCCTCCGAGGGTCTCAATACCGAGAGAGAGAGGTGTGACATCGAGCAGCAGGACGTCCTTGACCTCACCGGACAGGACGGCTCCCTGGATGGATGCACCCATGGAGACGCACTCCATCGGGTCGATTCCGCGCTGGATCTTGGGTCCGACGATGGACTCGACGAAGTTCTGGACGATAGGCATCCTTGTGGGTCCTCCGACCATGATGATCTTGTCGATCTTGTCGGCGTTCAGGTGGGCATCGGAGATGGCCTGCTCGATGGATGTCCTGCATCTGGAGACGATGGGCTCCACGAGCTCCTCGAGCTTGGCGCGGGTGATCGTCTGGACCAGGTGCTTGGGTCCGGAGGCATCGGATGAGATGAACGGGAGGTTGATCTCGGTCTGCATGGTGGTTGAAAGCTCGATCTTGGCCTTCTCGCATGCTTCCCTGACCCTCCAGAACGCCATGTTGTCCTTGGACAGGTCGATTCCGGTCTCCTTCTGGAACTCGCCGATGACGTATTTCGTCAGGGCCTCATCCATATCGGATCCTCCGAGCTGTGTGTCTCCGGATGTGGAGAGGACCTCGAACACACCATCGCTGAAGTCCATGATGGTCACATCGAGGGTTCCTCCTCCGAGGTCGAACACCAGGATCTTCTGCTCCGTTCCGGACTTGTCCAGACCGTATGCGAGTGCTGCCGCTGTAGGCTCGTTGATGATACGGACGACATCGAGACCTGCGATGGCCCCTGCATCCTTGGTTGCCTGCCTCTGGTTGTCGTTGAAGTATGCGGGGACGGTGATGACCGCCTTGTCGATGGTCTCTCCGAGGTATGACTCCGCATCCTTCTTGATCTTCTGGAGGATGAAAGCGGAGATCTGCTGAGGTGTGTACTCTTTGCCGAGCGCGGTGACCTTCTCGTTGGAACCCATCTTCCTCTTGACGTTCTTGATGGTTCCATCGGGGTTTGTGACCGCCTGCCTGCGTGCAGGCTCTCCTACGAGCAGCTGTCCATCTTTCGTGAACGCGACATAGGACGGGAACGATTTCCCACCAACGCTGGTTCCCTCTGCGCTGGGGATCATGGTAGGCCTGCCGCCTTCCATAATCGATGCAGCGGAGTTGCTTGTACCCAAATCGATTCCGATTATTCTTGACATTTTTATTCACCTTCAGTAGTTTCTTTCTCTTCGCTTTCTTCTTTCTTCTTCGTTACTTTTACTTTGGAGTATCTGAGGACCTTTCCATTGAGCATGTATCCCTTCTGGAACACCTCGGCGATGGTCCCGTCGTCATCTCCTTCGACCGCGCACAGTGCCTCGTGGTAGTTCGGATCGAACTTGCCCTCGGTCGGGATCTCCTTCAGCCCGTTGGACTCGAGGACCTTCATCATATTGGTCCGCACACCGCGGATCCCCTTGACGAACTCGGTCTCCTCCCCGGCATGCTCCAGGGCACGGTCCAGATCGTCGACGATCGTAAGCAGCTCGCCTACGATGGACGAGCAGGCGAACTTGCGGTATTCCTCGTTCTCGCGCTGTGTCCTCTTACGGTAGTTGTCGAAATCAGCCTGCAGCCTGCGGGCCATATCGAGGTACTTCTCCGCTTCGGCCTTGGCCTCGGCAAGCGCGTCGACCTCCACCTCGGCTTCGGCGGCCTTTGCATCTTTCTTTTCAGACTTACCAGTCATAGGTAGCATCTCTTAGTCGTTCGATAATCGAAAATGGGGGCCGAAGCCCCCGGTTTTATTTAATCGGGTTCTTCAGTCGTCCATTCCGGGCATGCCGCCGTCGCCCACCTGGGGCATGGGGCTGGCCTTGGAAGCGATGACATCATCGATCCTGAGGATCATGACAGCGGCGTCGGTAGCCGAGTTGATTGCCTGTTTTCCGATCCTGTAGGGCTCGATGACGTTGAGTTTCAGCATGTCCTCCACCTTTCCGGTGTAGGGGTTCAGTCCGTCGTGGACGTTTCCTGCCTTGTGCTGCTTCCTCATCTGGATGAGGATGTCAATGGGGTCGAGTCCTGCGTTCTCGGCGAGTGTGGAGGGGATTGTCTCCATAGCGGAAGCGAAGGCCTCGATGGCGATCTGCTCCCTTCCGCCGACGGATGCGGCGTAGTCACGGAGCTGCATTGCGATCTCCATTGCGGTGGATCCTCCGCCGGTGACGGTCATTCCATCCTCGATGGCGACCTTGACGACGGACCAGGCATCTACCAAGGACCTCTCGACCTCGTCAGCGACGTGGTTGGTTCCTCCCCTGACGAGCACGGAGACTGTTTTGGGCTCTTTGACACCGGTGACGAAGGTCATCTCCTCGTCCTCGATCTTCTTGAGCTCGACGAGATCTGCGTATCCGAGGTCGGATGCGTCGATCTCTGCGATCTTGTTGATGATGTTGGCGCCGGTGGACCTTCCGAGCCTCTCCATGTCGGACTTCTTGACACGCCTGCAGGCATAGATGCCCTCTTTGGCGAAGAAGTGCTGGGCGAGGTCGTCGATTCCCTTCTGGCAGAACACGACGTTGGCTCCGGAGGCCTTGACCTTCTCGACCATGTCCTTCAGCATCTTCTCCTCCTCTGCGATGAACTGGGAGAGCTGGTTGGGGTCGGTGATCTGGATCTTGGCATCGATCTCGGTCTTCTTGACCTCGAAGGGTGCATCAATCAGAGCGATCTTGGCCTTCTCGACGGACTTGGGCATGTTGGCCTGTACGGGCTCCTTGTCGATGATGAGACCTTTCACAACGTAGGACTCCTCCATCTTGGCTCCGGCCTTCTTGACGGTCTGGAGGTTCTTCAGATCGATGTTGTATTTGCCGTCCTTGTCCTTGTCGACGATGGTCCTGACTGCATCGACGACCATGTCTGCGAAGTACTCTTTCGAGCTGTTGACCTGCTTGGAGATCATTGCTGTCTCGGCGATAAGCTTGAGGAGGTCGGTGTCGTCGATGGAGACCTTCATGGCCACATTCTTGAGGACTTCCTGAGCCTTGTCGTTGGCGAGCCTGTATCCGCTGGCGATGATGGTCGGGTGGACATTGGCGTCGATCAGGTCGGTGGCCTTCTTGAGAAGCTCTCCGGCGAGGATGACGCTGGTGGTGGTTCCGTCTCCGACTTCTGCATCCTGGGTCTTTGCGACCTCTACGAGCATCTTGGCTGCGGGGTGCTGAACATCCATCTCCTTGAGGATGGTCACACCGTCGTTGGTGATGACGACATCTCCGACGGAGTCGACGAGCATCTTGTCCATTCCCCTGGGTCCGAGGCTGCTCCTTACTGCATCGGAGATGGCCCTGGCCGCGGTGATGTTGTTGAACTGGGCATCTTTGCCTTTCTCTCTCTTGGTTCCTTCCCTGAGAATGATCACAGGTGCGTTTCCCATACCCATATTTGTTCCTCCATATCTTCCTTGATTGGAATACTGAGGAGTCTTTATGTTAGAACTTCTATATAAACATAACCATTTTTACCCTCCGCGCGTCATACGTATACAGAGGGTTACTGGATGGCGACCCCGCCGGGATTCGAACCCGACTTGTTGGTTCCGAAGGCCAACAGGATATCCACTACCCCACGGGGCCGAAACTCCGACAATGATACGAATAGAAATACTGTTCTTTGAAAAACAACACATCCGACCGCTGTGTGCATGGACTGCATGCCGTATTTTCGGACAAACGATGCCTTACGGCCGCATTGTCTTGCCACGATGGGGATTCGGAAACAGATCCGATACGGATCGGCATAAGGAAAGACAGACGGAGTCGATACGACCCCGCCTGCATGGAATAAAGCGTTTTCAAGCGATCGGACTGCTCAGGACAGGATGTCCTTCAGGTGGCCCTGGCCTACGGAATCCTTGATCTCCATGGCCAGTCTGGCACCTGTGCTCAGACCGGGGTAGATGAGATCCGCATAGGGCGATCCGGAGATGAACGGATTCGTACCTGCGACGATCCTTGTGGAGATCTCGAACACCTTGAACTGGAGTTTGTCGGACACCACAGTCTCGAGACAGAACGGACCCCACATTCCTCCGAACAGCTCGTAGGATTTGTTGACGATCTTCTCGGCCATCTCGAACGCCTTCGGGAGAAGCGACTCCCTTATGACGACGGGCGTGTTGCCTGTGACCACGAACGAGGGGTACAGGCCGTGCCTCTTGGACTCCTCGATCGACCCGAGCTTGTACATCTCGTCGATGTTGGATTCGTCCCTCCTGTCGATGGACAGAAGCTCGAGGGAACCTCCCTGCTCGCAGAGGTAGCCGTCTGTCTTGTAAGGATCGTAGAAGAAGTGCATGTAGTACCTTGTACCCAGGCAGTACTCCTGGATCGTGTACGGCTGCGTGGGGTCGATGGACATCTTGAAATCGGGATAGTCCATGGCGATGAAGTAGCCCCTTCCGCCTTTTGCACCGTGGTATTTGACCATTACAGGCTCGTTGATCTCCCTGGCGTCCGTTATGAGCTTGGGCATGGGGACACCGGCTGAGGTGATCCACTGCCTCTGCATGTCCCTGTCCGACTCCCAACTCAGTACAGCACGGTTACCGTACGACGGAACCTCCAGGTCCCCGAATCTGCGGGAACCCATGTACTCCACGAACGATCCGTGCGGGATGATGACCACATTCCTGTCGAGAAGCTCTCCCGTGCGGGCCTCGAACTCGTCGAAATCCTGGAACTTCAGGATCTCGTCGGGCTTGGCCAGAGGGAATGCGTCATAATATTTCGTGCTGTGAGTGATGGTGAGCCCAAGTGTCTTGAAGCCCATCTTCCTCGCTCCATGGAAGATCTGTAATGACGAATGGGAGCACAGTGTGGCGATCGTGATGTCGCTTGTGTCGTACCCGTCCAGAATCTCGTCGATCTTGCTCTTGGGAACCATATTCTCGGATTGCGTTCCCCTTTAAAAATATACTGGCCGGTCGACCATCGTACGGCCCTGTGGCAATAGCAGGTTGCCCCCTCCCAGGACACTTGGCATATACCATTCTATTATGAGGACCGACGGTCCCGAAAGGGCCCGGAACGGCGCCCGCGGAACAGTTCTGCCAATCATAAAATACGAGTTAGAGGAGTCTAGAATCGGATAGCCCGGACCGAGATGGTCCGCGATCCGCAACTTCCCCCAGAGGAGGTCGATATATTGGACATGAATGAACTAACACCCCACAAACAGGAAATAAAAAGGGTGCTCGGAGACAAGATCGACGACGAACAGCTCGACATGGAGCTGAACAAATACCTCAACGAGTACAATGTGACGATAGAGGCCGCCAAACGCGGCATCATCAGAAAGTACGGCGGCTCCGACTCTTCCATGCTCGCAACCTCGAGCTCGATTATGAAGAAGATCGCAGACCTCGGCGGCAACGAGCAGAATGTGGATGTGCTTGCCAAGGTCGTCTATGTCGAGAGCAAGAACATCACCGTCAAAGGACTCAACAAGACCATCGTCTCGGGCATCATAGGCGATGAGACCGGGACCGTGCCGTTCACGATATGGGAACCGGGATCCGTGGCCCTGACGAAGGGTTCGGCGTACTACTTCAGGAACTGCTACTGCAGACTTTGGAACGACAAGGTCCAGGTCAATCTCGGGAACCGCGGAAAGGTCGAGCAGGCCCAGGATGTCACCCTGAACGTGCCCGCGCGCGACATATCCACATTATCATCCCAGGAGTACAAGATCGGCGACATCCGCGAAGGTGTCGGCAACGTCACGGTCACAGGGAAGATCCTCAATGTCGAGGCCAGGAACATAACCGTCAAAGGAGAGCAGAAAACAGTCTACTCCGGACTCATGGCCGACGACACCGGCAAGATACAGTTCTCCGCATGGCACGACTTCTCCCTCAAGGACGGGGAGACCATCTGTGTCAAGAACGCTTACATCCGCGCATGGAAGGGCATACCCCAGCTGAACCTCGGCGACAGATGCGAGGTCACCAGGGTGTCGGGATCGTTCACCGCCGTGGATGCAGGCCCGTCGCTGAAGACCGTGGCCGAGATCGTCAAAGTGGGCGGAGGCCTGGACCTGACAGTTCAGGGACTCGTCGTGGACGTGAAGAGCGGAAGCGGACTCATCAAGAGATGCCCGCAGTGCAACCGCTCCATACTCAACGGAGTGTGCACGGCTCACGGACAGGTCGACGGCATACCCGACCTCAGGATGAAGATCGTCCTCGACGACGGCACCGGCGCAATGGGCGCCATCCTCGGAAAGGCGGACACCGAGAAGATAACCGGCGTCTCCATGAAGGCCGCCGAGGGACTCGCCGCGGCGAAAGGCGAGGGCACCGTCGCAAGGGAGCTCATGGGCAAGATCCTCATGCAGAGGATATCCATCACCGGGAACGTCATGAGCGACGATTACGGACCGAACATGATAGTGAAGAAGACCGAACCCATGAAGGTGGACCTCGAGGCCGAGGCCGAAAAACTCCTTGAGGAAGTGGAGGCGGCGATATGAACGCCAGGGAGACCGCATGGAGGGTGTTCGCCACCGAGCTGAACAGCTCCACGCTGGAGATCAAGGCACAGGAAGAGAAGATGCCGTCCTACGTCGTGTCACCGCTCGGCGCGAAGATCAACAGGGTCCTGATCGCAGGTGTCATGACGGAGAAGGAGAACATCGGTTCCCCCGACGACCCCATGTGGAAGGCGAGGATACAGGATGTCAGCGGCAACTACTACATCAGCGTCGGAAGGTATCAGCCCGAGGCCTCGGCGGCGATGGCCGATCTGGAGATCCCGTGCTTCGTCGCCGCTGTGGGCAGGGTCAAAGCGTACACCCCCGAGAACGGCGACAGGACATACATCTCCGTCAGGCCGGAGCACATCATGAAGATCGACGAGGATACCCGCAAAGATTGGCTCCTGGAGACCGCGAAATGCACATGGTTCAGACTCAAGATGGCGAAGACCGCGCTCGGAATGGCCGATGCGAAGGTCCCCGACCTCATCGCATTGGGAATGACCAACACCGAAGCGGAAGGACTCCTGTATGCTCTGGACAACTACGGCCAGATGCCCGACAGCTCGCTCTACCTCAAGACCATCCAGAATGCGCTGAGGACGCTGCTCCCGGATAAGGATGTGGACTTCGGATTCCCGGAAGACCTCTCGGACGAACCCGACGAGATCGACCTGGATTCCGATAACGGATCGTCCGGGGACAACCACACGCACGGACAGCTCGAGGACATCATCCTCAACATGCTCGAGGAACTGGACACCGACGGCAAGGGCGCCCCGAGGGACGAGCTCGAGAGAAGGGCCGAAGCGGAAGGCATCAGCAGCATCGAGCTCGAGGAGATCTCCAACATCCTCATGGACAAGGGACTCGTCTACGAGCCGAACCTCAGATACCTCAAACGTATCTGAAAAATCAATTAGGTGGGGGTGAGACCCCACCGGTTTCATTCTTCTTTATTCTCTATGGGCTGGACCTTGTGCTTGTCGAACACGGGCTTTCCGCTCAGGATCAGCCAGAACGATATCATTCCGAGCATGAGCGCCAGGAAGCCGAACACACCTGTGAATGTCGACAGGATGCATGTGAACAGCGCCGCCCAGAAGGCACAGCGCTTGTAGCAAAGTGCGGCGGATACGGTACCCATGACCCCTGATGCGAGGCATGTGTAGCCCACCCACTTCACGTATTGGTCCAATTCAGACTCGGTGACACCCGCGTACTCCTGATAGATGGAGAAAAGAGTGTCGGCTATGGTCGCAGAATCAATCAATATGTAGATTCCCACGAAAAGAAGGGGTATGGCGTAGATCAGCATCATGAACGAGGCAAGGTTCAGCCTCGATTCCATCCTCTGAAAAGCCTCCTCCATGAACAGGGCATCGCCCGACGAGGTATCGTTCGCGACCATCATACCGCACTCGGGACAGAATTTGTCCTGGGGCGACAGTTTGCGACCGCACCTCTCGCAGAAGAGAGTGTCTTCACTCATAGGGGGTGAATGGATTGACATCGGTATTAAAACCTATATGTGACCCGGAATTCAGAGATTATAAAGCGGAAAAAGGGAAAGGGTTTGGGAAATGGTTTGATTTATCCTTATCAGACCAGTTTGGCTTCGAAGTCCTCGATTTCCATGTTGAAATCGGCGGGGTCCTTGAGGTCTCCCCTTGCGAAGAGGACCTGCCTGGACAGGAGCCAGTAGATGCAAGCCAGAGCGCGCCTTCCCTTGTTGTTGGTGGGGATGACGAGGTCGACGTTGCGGGTCTCGTTGTTGGCGTCGCACATTGCGACGATCGGGATTCCGAGGTTGAGGGCCTCGTTGAGGGCCTGCTTGTCTGCTGCGGGGTCGGTGATGACGATGACCTCGGGCTCGACGAAAGCGGGGTTCATGGGGTTGGTCAGGGTACCGGGGACGAAACGTCCGGCGAAGGCGGGTGCTCCGATAGCTTTGGAGAACTCCCTGGCGGGCTTCTGTCCGTACTGCCTGGCGGAGACAACGAGGATCCTGGAGGGGTCGTAGCGGCTGAGGAAAGCGGAAGCGGCCCTGATCCTCTCGTCGGTCTTCTTGACATCAAGGACGTAAAGTCCGTCCTGCCTGACTTTGTAGATGAAGTCCTTCATGTCAGCAGATTTCTGCTGGGTTCCGATGTGGACTCCGGAGGTCAGGTAGATGTCTTCTGCGACCAGAAGGTCGCCGCTGTCTATAGGTTGAATTTCTTCGTCGGTCATGTCAACGTCTCCTCAGTTTCTTACGACAGTGATTGGAATAAGATCCTTGTCATACTCCAGCATGGCGATGTCGATAGGGTCCATCATGTCCTCGGGATAGTCCACGAGCACGGGGGCCCCGTATGAGATCTGCAGCGCCCTGGCGCCGATGATCCTTGCCTTCTCGAATCTTGTGTACTTCATATGGTTCACCATACGGGATGATGCCCGATATGAATGTGCGATATAAACCTATGCCTATCTGTTAGTAGAACTTCAAAAAACGCCCGCGCGTATATATGAGGGCGACAACTATTTTCTACTTCGGCGGAGATGGCGATGGCATGAGTGACGAGATGGACACCTGCGCGGCGGCATACTTCCGCGGCAAGGGCAAGGATGTGGCAACCAAGGATGAATTCGTCATGGACATTTCGCTTGACATGAAGTGGATGCAACCGTCCGATGCGAAGCTCCTTCTCGCAAAGCTCACCGAGAACGGATCCGTCGAACAGAAGGACGGATACGTCCGTCCTGCTGAACGTCTCTCATCGATCGACGTCCCTATGGCATACCGCCCGCCAGCCGATCTAATCTCTGCGATGCATTCAAAGAGCCAGAGTCCCAAAGAAACCCCCGTTCAATCTGGAAAGGACCCCTTCCAGGCGATGATGGATGTGGCCGCGTCCAACGGGATTCAGCGCAGGGATTTCATACAGAACTGCAACAAGATACAGAAGAAGTTGGACATCGAGGTGGCCGTTGCGGCACTCATCGTCCTGAGGGACGCGGGAGTGGACATCGGCCCGCACCTCGATGCGGTCTATGACCATGTAAAAGCGGCCTGAGGTCACTCGTACTTGATGAAGTTCCCGAGGGTCATCTTGCCGGTGTTCTGAGAACCGACGGACTTCCCGGACTGGACCGTCTCCATCAGTTTGATGTTGAGGGCCTTCTCGATCTTCTTGATGAGCTTGTCATCAGGGATCAGGTTGTTGGATTCCACCTTGGCGAGGACGCCCTTCTTCTCGAGTATCGATTCTGCGAACTGTTCGAGGTCCATGCCCTTGGCCTCACGGGCGGCCCTTATCGCACCGCCGAAATCGTCGATGAGCTCCACGGAAGCGGCTCCGGAGTAGATGTCCTTAGACTTCATCCTCCTCTCGCGCTTCTCGAGCCTCTCGTCGATGACGGACTGACTGACCGGGGCTCCGCCGCTCGACTGGGACCTGAAATCCTCTCCGAACCTGGCACAGTTGGGGCACACGGTGAGCCTTGAACCCTCGACTATGACAGTGCGCGTCTGCGGAACGTCCTTGCCACACATCTCGCAAATCATGCTTCTGTCATTTTCCGCTTCCCTTATTAAACATTTCGAGGAACGCACGCGTGCGCTCACAATCATTATAATGAATGGCCCCGTTTGCGGTCTCGGAAGGATTATGACGGACGCGAACGACGAGGTAACCGAACTGAAGGCGAAGATAGTCTCACTCGAAGAGAGGAACGTGAGGCTCATGGAGGACCTTCAGAGCGCCGAGACCGAGAAACGCTACTCCGAGAGCGAACTCTTCAGGCTTCAGAAAGACATCTCCAGGCTCAGGAACGAGCTTGAAAGACTCAAGAGCCCACCGCTCATAATCGGTTCGATAAAGGACATTCTGCCTGGGAACCGTGTGGTGGTGAAGAGCTCCACCGGACCGGACTTCGTTGTATCCGTGTCAGAATACGTTCCCGAAGAGGACCTCATAATCGGATCCAGGGTATCCCTCAACAAACAGACCCTGTCCGTCATGGATGTCCTGCCGTCCCCCGTCGATCCCGTTGTGTCCGGTGCAGAGATAATCGACAAGCCCGATGTGTCCTACGATGACATCGGAGGACTGAAGCAGCAGATGCTCGAGCTCCGCGAAGCCGTCGAGGACCCTCTGCTCAGGCCCGAGCTTTACGCCAAGGTCGGAATCGAACCTCCGAAGGGAGTGCTCCTGGTCGGACCTCCCGGAACCGGAAAGACGCTGATGGCCAAGGCCGTGGCGAACGCCACCCAGGCGACGTTCATCAGGCTCGTGGGTTCCGAACTCGTCCAGAAATACATCGGAGAGGGAGCGAGGCTCGTCCGTGAGCTGTTCCAGCTCGCCAAGGAGAAGGCCCCGAGCATCATCTTCATCGATGAGCTCGACTCCGTGGGCGCAAGGAGGCTCGATGTCGCCACGTCCGGAGACAGAGAGGTCCAGAGGACCCTCATGCAGCTTCTCTCGGAACTCGACGGATTCACGCCCACCAGCGATGTGAAGATCATCGGTGCGACCAACAGGCCCGACATCCTCGACGATGCCCTGCTCAGGCCCGGAAGGTTCGACAGGATCATCGACGTCGGCCTGCCCGACGAGGAGGGAAGGGAGCAGATCTTCAAGATCCACCTTGCCCACATGAACGTGGACCCCGACGTTTCCGCGAAGAAGCTCGCCGACATGACCGACGGAGTGTCCGGTGCGGAGATCAAGAACATATGCACCGAAGCGGGAATGCTCGCCATCCGCGACGACCGCGACCACGTCACCCAGGAAGACTTCGCCAATGCGAAGGAGAAGGTCCGCGATGCGGGAAGGAACAAGACCAAGCCCGCACCTGCGCACATGTTCGGATGAAAATAATCGGTTGAAATGACCGTGAAACGATGGCACCATCCACCGATCGTGCCATCGTTTCACATTTTTGTTCGGAGGAATTGTAACAATCCCAACCGACGTGAAACTGATGCCGAACAGAATATCATTGTGATTCGTCGGCCTTCGCCATACGTTTTTCTCTCCTTGATTCAAGATAGGATTTCATAAAACCAAACCAAATTATCCCGAAGAATCCCAATATGGCAAACAGGGTTACAGCACCCCCGAAAAATTTCAGAACTTGCCAACTAGGCCCAAACCCGTAGTAGTAATTCAGCATGTAGTACGAATGGTAGGCAAAACCTATGAAAACCAATGCAATAGATCCTATCAATCCACGGTCATTACTGTCCATTTGCTCACCTCATAAAGGATGAATCGTCGATACAAAATCTACCATCACAGGAGATTGATGTAGACCTGGGCCTGATTGTCTCTCGGTTCTTCCATTTCTCAAATTATTATCCTCCATGGGCTGATATTTTCACTGTTAGGATAGAATCGATGCTATATAAAAAAAAAACTACTTGCTAAAACCTATAACCTTAGACCGATATAGGCACACAACAGCCTGACCCTCGTGTCTACATAACATTATATCGGGTAAGACCTGAATGCACCCATATGAGCCTCTGCAAGAACTGCGGATGCATGAACCCCGATGAGAGCCTGTTCTGTTGGAAATGCAGCTCCAGATTGGAACCATGCGATGTACCCACAGAACCGCCCACCATCGAAGAACCTCAGCCTGATACGGCGTCGGCTATGTTCGATGCGCACGAAGAGCCCGAGCAGATATGCGTGCATGAGACCCCCGCACAGGTCCAATCCGTTTCATTCGACGACACTGCCCCCAAAGCCGAGACCAACAGGAACGTGATCGACCTGGGCCCTCAGCGCAGCATCGACTTCGGACCTTTCGAGCGTTCGGAGAACGTCCGGGAGGAGAAGCGGTCCCGTAGCAGGAAGGAACGTCCTGCCAGAGAAAGACCGGAACACAGGACCACAGCGCCCGCGGACCCGTTCAATGCGAAGATCGCGGTGATGATCACAGGCGTCATGTCAATTCTGATCGCATGCTACTGCCTGTTCGGATACAAGCCCACTTACATCCTCAAGACAGACGGGCACAGCATGGAGCAGTTGGCGATGCCTTTCCAGACGATGTCGTCAGCAGGCATCGGAGGGATAATGCCCAGCGACATCATGGCCGTATGCGTCGCACTCACCATCGTAGTCGCCGTGATATCCGCCATCAGAGCGGTCCCGATGATCACCGGACTGGCAGGCCTCATAACGACGGCACTGTACTACAATGTGGCGACCGTGATGGGAATAGACTACAGCGCAACCATGTCCGCGACCAGCATGATGACGCTCGTCGTGCTCTGGATAGTCGTGATCGTCCTCTCGGTGTTCCAATTCGCATTCCTGAAGAAATTCTCCGCCTCGTGCGAAGACGAACCATATCCCCTTATCAAGATCTGGTTCGGAAAACTGTGAGGCAGGCGGGGTTGACCGCCCCGCCCTCACTCCCTTTCGTTGTCCTCTCCGCCGAAGAACATCAGCTGTGTCGCGGCGTAGATCTCCTCGAGTCCGATTCCGTCCTGAGCGGATACGGCCCTTATCTCCCCGAAGACGCCTGTGTTCTCCATTGCCTTGAAAAGCTCCATTCCCACGACAGTCTGCGGGAGCGTGTCGGAATCCAGAAGGTCCCCGTACAGCACATCTGGGACGGAATACCAGTCGAGCATCCTCTGCTCGTCGTCCTCGGAAAGGGTATCGGCCTTGGACAGCAGATTGAGCATCGGGAGCTGGAGCCTGAACTGGACCAGCGCACCGAGCGTCATTGCGGATATGAAACCGTTGGGCGTACGGCAGAGGGACGGATCGGAAAGGTACACGATCATCGAATCCTGCATTCCGAATGCCCTCACGGTTATGTCGGACGACTCCCTAAATGCGAATAGCTCCAGCTGACCCGGGGTGTCGATGAGGACGTAATCCGTGTTGTATGTGGATACGACCTCCATCATCTTGTTGATGTTCACGGCCATGAGGTCTGCGGCGACGATCTGGGCCCCGTTGGGACCTAGAGAATACTCCTGCATGACCTCGTCCAACGCGATCCATTCCCTGATGTCCACATCGGGTTCGTAGGGAAGCGTGTCCGCGCCGGGATCCATGTTCACGATGATCGCATCGACGCCAGCATCCTCCATCCACTCCTTGTAGGCTCCCACGAGTGTGCTCTTTCCGCTGCCTGCGGTTCCGACGAAAAACACATTTTTCACAGTATCGCGCTCCGTATGGCCTGTGCCATGAACCTGGAATGAACGAAAGCCATTTAATGACTGGGATACCTCCGCCTGTCATGAATGTGAGTTTTCGCAACCCCGGGCCCTTCGCGGCCATCGGATTCCTCGCTGCGTTCGCTCTCGCCGTCATCATAACCGTGGCGGTCAATGCGGACTCCAGCTGGGTCTACGGGGAGAACATGCTTTCGGACCTCGGCATCTCTGATGTCGAGCTCACGAAGAACCTCTTCAACTACGGATGTATAGTCATCGGCGTCCTCGTCGCTGTTTTCGGTATCGGTAAAGCACTTGCCGAGAACGGATGCAACCGCGCATCTGGATGCTTCACTGCTATCGCAGCCCTCTTCATGATCGTCATCGGATTCATCCACTCCGACTTCGGAAACGGCAACACACACGACGCTGCCGCTGTCCTCATCTTCCTCTTCCTCATCGTCGCCATGGGCCTTTCCGCCGTCGGCGACTGGAAGGTCGGCGCCAGGCTCAACGCGGCGCTCAGCAGCATCCTGATCCTCATCATCGTCGGATGCTTCGTCGGAATGGAGATCGAGAAGGTCGAGGTAATCGCCGTCGCCTGCGCCATCGTATGGATGCTCGGCGTCAGCGCGAAAATGACATTCGACTCAAGGAAGGCCGCCTGATCGGTCCCCAATCAGAGGTAATAATATGGCAACAATGCCCAGAAAAATGGTATTCGGTATCGGCCTCGGCATGCTCGGCGGAATCATCGCCCTCGCAGCCATGGCCTACTCCTGGGACGGAACGGTCGACTGCATGCCCCTCGTGGGACTCAACATGCTCGTTGCGACGATGTTCTTCGCAACCGCCGGTTCCTTCACCAAGGTGACCCCTGTCGCAGGAAACACCGTCGTCATCATCGCAACCGTCTGCGAAGCGATGGTCATCCTCTCGATGCTCTACGAAGCTACCTTCATCGAGGTCAGCCTTCTGCTTGCAGTCATCGGAGCCGCCTGCATCCTCGTCGGAGCCTGCCCCACCGTATCCAAGTGGGTCGACGCCCAGAGGATCTGAAACCCTATGGCCCGAAAGGGCCTGTTTCCTTATCTACGCATTTTTTCGTACATACGCTATTCTCGGTACTTTTATATCGGCGGTTCCGTTTCTCGAGATTATGGATGAAAAGTACTCGTTCGCACTCAGAAAACTGGCCTTGTTGGGTGCAATGGATGATTACATCGCCATATCTTCCAGGGAACTGGGGGATGCTCTGGAGATGAGTCAGCAATCTGCCTCGAAGAGGATCCTCGAACTTCTTGACGAGAAATACATCATCCGCGACCTTGGGGCGCGCAGACAGCGCATAAAGATAACCCCCAAGGGGATAGAGGACCTCAAGAAGGAGTACAACGAGTACCGCAGGATATTCGAACTGACCGACCACGTCACCATACACGGAAGCGTCGTATCGGGAATGGGGGAGGGAGGATACTACATCTGCCAGGACAAGTACCGCGTCCAGTTCGAGTCCAAACTCGGCTTCACCCCGTTCGAAGGCACCCTCAACGTCCGTGTCGACCCCGAGGACATCGGGAAACTCGACATGGTCCGCAGCATCGCAGGGATAACGATATCCGGATTCACAAGCGAAGGCCGCAGCTTCGGAGACGTCCTTGCCTACAGGGCGAAGATCCGCAACATAGACTGCGCCATAGTGGTCCCCGAGAGATCCCACTACGTCGACACGATAGAGATCATCTGCCAATACCACCTCAGAAGGACGCTCAGCCTCGAGGACGGGGACAAGGTGGATGTGAAAGTCAGCCTCTGAAAGGCAAGATAATTTTATAGGGCCCGGGACCCGGGCCCCATTGAATCAGTTTGTCAGGGAGTCGATGACGGACTGGAAGATGACCTTCCCGTCCCCATCCTCTTCCACGAAGCCCCTGGTCCAATCCGGGTGCGTGAACCTTGTGATCACACGCTCGGGATGGGGCATCATGCCCATGACGTTCCCTGCGGGGTTGCAGATACCTGCGATGTCCGAGGGGGAGCCGTTGGGGTTCCACGGATAATCCGCGTCGGATCCGTCGGGACGGACATAGCGGAACACGATCTGATCGTTGTCCTCCAGCTTCTGGACGAAATCGGGATCCATGCTCATCAGCTTGCCCTCAGCATGCGCGGAGGGGATCATGAGCAGCTTCTTCTCGGGGACGTCCTTCGTGAAGAGGCATTTTCCGCGGTTGTCATTGCGGAGCACCGTGGGGCGGCACTCGAACCTTCCGGAGTCGTTGGTGTACAGAGCTGCGGTCGGCCTCTCGGTCATGACATCGTCGATCGCGGGCAGAAGGCCCATCTCGACGAGGATCTGGAATCCGTTGCAGACCCCGATGACGGGCTTTCCGGACTCGACGAACCTTCTGACCTCGGAACCGATCCCCGCCTTTATCCTAGCGCCGAAGATGGCGCCTGCGCGGACGTAGTCCCCTGCGGAGAATCCGCCGGGGAAGGCGAGGATGTCGTAGTCCTCCAGATCCCTGCACATGCCGGCAGGGGCCTGCTTGATCAGCTGTTTGAGGTGGACTTCCTCGGCCTGGGCCCCTACGGCCCTGAATGCCTCGGCCATCTCGTCCTCGCAGTTCGTTCCCTCGATCCTGATGACGCATACCTTGATCTCTTCAGCCTTCATTCCGTCGCACCCCCCATGATCTTCCAGATGGGACCGTTCCAGGCGGCCCTCATCTCCTCCACGGGTATGACGGTCGCATTGTCCTTGATCTTCAGGCAGTCGCCCTTCGTTATTCCCAGGAGCGTGGCGTCTCCGCCCATGATCTCCGTGAACCTTGTGACATCCATTCCGTCCACCTCGACTATCCAGCGGGTGTTGCTCTCGGAGTAGAGCTTGCGCCTCAGGTCGGAGAGGTCGATTGCGGAAAGGTCGATCTCGGCTCCGATATGACCGGATATGCACATCTCGGCCACGGCCACGGCGATACCTCCGTCGGAACAGTCGTGGCAGGAGAGCACAAGGCCCTCGTCCATCGCCTTAAGGAGTTCGTCCATGCACCTCTTGAGCTGATCGATGTCGACTCCGGGCACGACTCCCTTCTCCCCTCCGAACTTCCTGTAGAGGAGCGACATTCCCATCTCGTCCTTGGTCCTTCCGACCACGAAGATGCAGCTTCCGACCTTCTTGAAGTCGGCGGTGACGGCCTTCCTGAGGTCATCGATGAGACCGCATCCGAGGATCATGGGCGTCGGCAGGATGTGATGCCCTCCGGGCGCCTCGTTGTACAGACTGACGTTTCCGGACGGTATCGGTATGTTGAGCTCCCTTGCGATCTCACCGATTCCGCGGACGGCCTCTCTGAACTCTCCGAGCCTCTCGGGCTTCTCGGGGTTTCCGAAGTTCAGACAGTCGGTGAACGCATTGGGCTTGGCTCCGACGGCCACGAGGTTCCTGCAGGTCTCGTCGATACAGGACATTCCGCCCTTGTACGGGTCGCCCTCGGTGAACCACGGGTTGCATCCGATGGCAGCGGCAAGTCCCTTCCAGCTGTCGTGGACGGGCCTGAGGACGGACGCGTCCCCGGGACCGGTCTCGTTGAGCGGTCCGACCATCGGGTGGATCACGGTGGATGCGCGGACCTCATGGTCGTACTGCCTGATGGCCCACTCCTTGGAGGCCACGTTGGGGTCGGACAGCAGCGTCAGGATGACATCCTTGTCGGAGGGAAGCTCGGGGAACTTCTCCCCGGCCTTGGAACTGACCTCCGGGAGGACATAGGGCCTGTTGTAGACCGGACCTCCGGTGAGGAACTCGAGGTCCATGTCGAATATGGGCTCCCCGTCCCAGAACAGCCTGGTGCGCTTCTGATCGGTGGTCCTGGCGACCGGGATCGCCAGAACATCCCACATCTTGAATATCTCCAGCACGGCATCGACGTTCTCGGGCTTGCACGTGCACATCATGCGCTCCTGAGACTCGGACACCCATATCTCCCAGGGTGCGAGTCCGGGCTCCTTCAGCGGAACCTTCTCGAGGTCCACATCCGCACCGCATCCCGCATCGAGGGCCATCTCGCCCACGACGCAGCTCAGTCCGCCTCCTCCGAGGTCCTTCATACCGGTGATGAGATGTTTGGCATTGACCTCGAAGCATGCGTGCATAACGGGTTCCTTGGTGATCGGGTCACCGAGCTGGACCGCTCCTCTGGAATCGTCCTCGGATGTTGCGGTGAGGTCGGCTGATGCGAAGTTGACACCGTGGATACCGTCGCGGCCGGTGCGTCCTCCGATGAGGATCATGACCTCTCCAGGACCGCCTGCGTAGTTCTTGGCGAGATCGGCCCTCTTCACTATTCCGAGGCATGCGACGTTGACGAGACAGTTGCCTGTGTACTTCTCGTCGAAGAAGAATCCGCCCGTGATCGTGGGTATGCCGACACGGTTTCCGTAGTCCCTGATACCGGAGACCACACCGTTGACGAGATACCTAGGGTGCTTGACTCCCGGAGGGAGCTCTCCCTTGCGGTCGATCGGACCGAAGCAGAGGGGGTCCGCGAGACCTATCGGCTGGGCGCCCATGCAGACGACATCCCTCAGGATGCCGCCTATGCCTGTTGCGGCGCCTCCGTACGGCTCGATGGCGGACGGGTGGTTGTGACTCTCTATCCTGAGGGCGTATCCGTAGTCGTCGTCGAAGACCATCACGCCCGCATCCCCTCTCGAGAGGATGTCGTCGCGGTCGAGACCGAACACGAACTCCTTCAGGATGGGTTTGGAGCTCTTGTAGCAGCAGTGCTCGCTCCATGCCTGTCCGAGGGCCTGCAGCTCCACATCGGTGGGGTTCCTGCCCTCTCCGGCGAAATACTCCTTGACGCGCTTCATCTCGTCCAGGGACAATCCGAGGGACATGTCCGCGGATATCTGGGACAGTACCTCGTCGGAAGCGTCCAGGATCGCGACGTCGTACAACGTGAACGGGACGTCGCGTTTGATCATCGGCCCGGACATGGGATCACCTCACCGTGACGCTGTAGTTCTGGATCACAGGGTTGGCCAGGAGCTTCCTGCACATCTCCTCGCCCATGGCCGCCGCCTTGTCGGCGGGCGCGTCGAGTTCCACCTCGAAGAGCTTCACGGTCTTCACGGATGAAATGCCCTCGAATCCGAGGGATTCAAGGGTCTTCTGGGTGTTCCTACCCTCCGGGTCGGCGACGCCCTTCTTGAGCTCAATCCTGATTTCAATGACTGTCATTGCGAATGCGATTGCTGGAGCCACATATAACCCTACGCGTGTGCGCGCAACCTTATATCGGCCGATAGATTCGGACAGCGATGAAAGATTCCCTCGTCCTGAGAGTGGCCATGGCGCAAAGGCAGTCCGAAGCAGGATACGGCCGTGCGAGGATGGACAGCGAGTCCCGCAGGATCCTAGGTGTCGAGATAGGTGACACTGTGGAGATCGTGGGGAAGAGGACCGTCGTCGCCAAGGTCTTCAAATGCGACGCGGACAACGAGGGGAAGGGCATGATCTTCATAGACGGTCTGACCAGGACCAGCGCCGGGGTCAGCGTCGACGAGAACGTCACCGTCAGGAAATGCGAGCCGAGACTTGCCGAACAGGTTGTGCTGGCTCCGAACATCCCAGACGGCAAGAAGATAGTCTTCGAACCCGGCATAGAGGACATGTTCCTGAAGGGCCTGATGGCCAGACCCCTGGTCTCCGGGACAGATCTCATCGTCCCCAACATTGCCCTGATGGGGAACAGATCGATCTTCACAGTCATCTCCACCGTGCCCGAAGGGCCTGTCATCGTATCAGGTGCCACCAAGATAACCCTGAAGGACAGGACCACCCGGAAGGAGGATACGAAGAGGAATCCGGGACAGCAGATAACCTACGACGACGTCGGAGGCCTGGATGACGAGCTGAAGCGCATAAGGGAGATGATAGAGCTCCCGCTGAAACATCCCGAGCTCTTCGACCGTCTCGGGATAGGGGCGCCGCGCGGAGTCCTCCTGTACGGCCCGCCGGGCACAGGCAAGACGCTGATAGCCGAGGCCGTCGCCAACGAATCGGGCGCGTCGCTGTTCTCTGTCAAGGGTCCCGAGATCATGGGGCAGTACTATGGGCAGAGCGAGGAGCGCCTGCGCGACATATTCCAGGAGGCGTCGAAGAACAGCCCCAGCATCATTTTCCTGGACGAGATAGATTCCATCGCGCCGAACAGGGATTCCGTCTACGGGGAGGTCGAGAGAAGGGTCGTGGCGCAGCTGCTGACCCTCATGGACGGCTTGGGGGACCGCGGCAGCGTGATAGTCATCGGTGCCACCAACCGCGAGGATTCGATAGATCCCGCACTGCGCCGTCCGGGGAGGTTCGACCGCGAGATCGAGATCGGTGTGCCGGGAAGGAAGGGCAGACGCGACATCCTCGACGTGCACACCAGGGACATGCCGCTGACCGATTCCGTCGATCTGGATGCGCTTGCTTCCATGACGCAGGGATTCGTTGGTGCGGACCTCGCCGCCCTGTGCAGGGAGGCCGCGATGCACTGCCTCAGCACCCGCATGAGGGAGATGGACCTGGACAAGCCGGTCCCGTCGCAGATACTCGAGAACATGCAGGTCTCCATGGATGACTTCATGGAGGCGATAAACGACGTAGAGCCCAGCGGCATGAGGGAGGTCCTCGTGGAGATACCCAAGGTCTCGTGGTCGGACATCGGGGGCCTGGACGACATCAGGCAGGAGATATCCGAGATGCTGGTCCCCGAGGAGGGCAACAACGCCTACGACAGACTCGGGATAGACGCCGGCAAGGGGATCCTCCTGTACGGCCCTCCAGGCACCGGCAAGACGCTCATCGCCAAGGCCATGGCCAACGAGTCCGGGACCAACTTCATCACCGTGAACGGGCCGGAAGTGGCCAGCAAATGGCTCGGCGAGAGCGAGAGAGCGATCCGCCAGATATTCAAACGCGCGAAGCAGATGGCCCCGTGCATAATCTTCTTCGACGAGATCGATTCCATTGCCCCGATACGCGGGACAGGCGACAACTCCGCATGGGAGAGGGTCGTGGCGCAGCTCCTGACCTCGATGGACGGGATCGAGAGCATGAAGAACGTGACGATAATGGCCGCCACCAACCGGCCCGACATGATCGACCCGGCACTTCTCAGACCGGGCAGATTCGACAGCATGATCCTCGTGGGCAAGCCGGACGAGGCCTCCCGCAGGTCGATCCTGGAGGTCCAGACCCGCAAAATACCCCTGAAGAATGTTGATCTGGACCGTATAGCGGCCGTCACGGACGGATATGTCGGAGCGGACCTCGCGGCGCTCTGCAGGGAAGCTGCGCTGACCGCCTACCGCAGGGACCACGATTCCGACGGCGTGACCGCGGACGATTTCGAAAAGGCGCTCGGACGCATCGGACCTTCGGTGGACGAGATGGTCCTGAAGGAATACGTCGATATGGGACGCAATATGAGGAGACGCAGGACAGGCTGGGACAACATACCGTTCTACGGATGACCTCAGAGGTCCTTGACCATATATGGAAGGCCTTCCGTGAATCCGAGGGACCTGTAGTATCCCCTGACGCCGACACCGCTTGTGACGCGGATGCCCTTCCTTCCGGCCTCGGTTGCGATGCGCTCCGCCTCCGAGACGAGCTTCCTTCCGTAACCCCTGTGCTGCCAGTCCTCGCCTTCGTCTCCGATGGAGGCCACCTTGCCGAAGACCTTCAGCTCGCGTATCGTCGCCACAGGGTTGGAATCCAGTCTCAGACGGACATAGCCGATCAAGGAATCGTCGTACTCCAGCGCTATGAAGTGCTCCGTGCCGCCGGAGGCCTCGTACACCGTGTCCTTCAGAACGACCCTGTCGGAATCGCTCAGCACCGTACCGCGGTGGCCGACCTCCCTGCAGCGGATGCATCTGCATTCCATGCCGTTCTTCTGCATGTAGTCCCCGACCAGCTGGCGGATGTTGCTCTTGTGTATGCCTGCGGAGATCTCCGTCACGGGGATGTCCCTCTGGATGCGCTGGATGCGCACGTATTCCGGGACCATAGCCTTCATCTTGGAGAGGAGCGGGACGGCATCCTCCTCGAGGTACGGGGAATAGTCCCCGGCTTCCCACATGTCATAGAGCTTAGTCCCCGCCACAACAAGGACCGGATAGAACTTCAGCATGTCCGGCCTGAAATCGGGATCCTCGAACACCCTTCTGAAACACTTCAGATCGTTGTCCGGCGAAGAGCCTGGAAGACCGGGCATCATGTGGTAGCAGACTTTCAGACCGCGGTCGCGGCAGTTGCGGGTGCATTCCCTGACCTCAGATATCCCGTGGCCGCGGTCGACCCCGCGGAGGACATCGTCATCGAGGATCTGCACCCCTAGCTCCACGCGTGTGGCGCCGAGACGCATGACGCGGTCGATCTGCTCCGGAGTGAACACATCGGGGCGCGTCTCCACAGTCAGTCCGACGCAGCGGTGCTCCGAGACCTCGTTGAGCCTCTGGGCCTCCTCCAGCGTCTCCGAGTCCTTGCCGTTCAGCGCGTCGAAGCATCTGCGGACGAACCACTCCTGATACTCCGGCTCCCTGCTGGTGAACGTACCGCCCATCACGATCAGGTCTATCTTGTCGGTCTTGTGACCGATCTCGGACAATTGTGTTATCCTGTCCGTGACCTGCATCCAAGGGTCGAAATGATTCCTTCCGGCCCTGCGTGCGGCAGGCTCCTTGCCTGTGTACGACTGAGGGGAGTTGTTCCCGACCCCTCCGGGGCAGAATGCGCAGCGCCCGTGGGGACAGTCGTGCGGAGATGTCATCACCGCCACCACCGCGACACCGCTGATAGTGCGGGTCGGCTTCTTCACGAGGAACGGGATCAGCAGCTTCCTGTCCTCCGGCAGGACGTTCGCCAGAACATCGGAGTTCGGAGGGACCTCGCCCAGTCCGTACCTCTTGCATAGCTTCAGCTTGAGGTTCTGAAGCGAGTCGCGATCCTTTACGCGCCCCTCTTTGACCGCATCGATCAATTCCTTGGAGAAGGACGCTATGTCGGGTTCAGCCATAGAAGATGTTACCCGGATCGGCTTTCTTTGCGGTCTGCTCCGTCTCGGGAGCGGCCTCGACCTGGTCCATGCAGACGATCGCGGAAGCGTTGACGAAGCGCAGCATCCCGTCAATCTCGAACACGAGGGCCGTATCGGAGGCTATCGCGGACATCCCTTTGTATGTGCCTGTGAATGTGGCGCACTCCTCTGCGGTGCGCCTCCAGGTGACTTCGAACACTGCCCCGGACGATATTGTGTAATCACTGGTCATGATGATCATCCCTTCCTCTTCAATTCCTGGAAATGCACGATGGTCCTGTGGTAGTTCTCCATGGCCATCCTCACGTTGGCCTCCGTGAAACTCCACGCTTTAGAGAGGTCGCCGAACCTTATGCGGTAGCCTTTCCTGTTCTGACCGTCGTATTCCACATCCATGGCCTCCAGAAGATCCATGGACTTGAGCTTGTTTATGTGCCTGTAGATCGTCGGCTTTGTTGTGCCGAGCAATGCCGCCAGCTCCTCGACGGCCCAGGCCTTGTCCGGGTACTCCATGAGATAATCCATGAACATCCTGTACGGGACGCTCTCCCTCACGGTGATGGCCTCTGTCTTGGGGTCGTACCCCTTCGGCAGATATCCTATCTGGACGAGCAGCGTCTCCGCGACAACGTTCACATCGTCCACACCTGTCATCGGAGTATTGCTGACAACCTGCAACTCGAACATTTGGATACCTGCTACCGAATAAAGTTAAGCTTGTATTTTAACTAATCTCGCACTCAGGCGATTATCGCCTCAGATCATGTTCCTGAGCCTGTCGATCGCCAGTTGGACGCTGGTAGTCGGGATCACGCGGGACACCGGGATGGAGAGAATCTTCTCCACGGTCGGGGCCACGATAGGCGCACAGACCACGCCGAGGGCGCCGTCGCGCTCCGCACGGACCGCCGCGATGATCGCATCCTCCACGGTGGACACGGGATACTCTCTCAGAGTGACATCCAGCCCGTCCATGTCGACGGTGCGCGGCAGGGTCTCCAACACGGAGTTGAATGCTATCACCGCGATGAAATGGGAATCCTCCGGCTCGGACAGCAGCCTCAGGGCCTTGATGACCTGACGGACTGTCTTGAGATTGGGTTCGCGCTTGTCCTCCAGGATCTTGTACATGGTGCTCTGCGATATCCCGGACAACTGGCAGAACTCGTTGAGGGACATATTCAACTCGTCGTTCAGGATGTTGCGGAACGCCTTCTGGAATCCGCCGTCCTCTCTGAGCATCCCCGCTATGAGATCGGATACTGTCATTTCTTTCCCCTCACATAATCAACTGCGGCCATCCCTGCGATGCATCCTTGTCCGACGGCCTTGGCGACCTGCCACGGCCTCCCGGTTATGTCGCCGCATGCGAAAGCGCCGGGGACTTTGGTGGAGCAGTCCGGGTTCACCTTGATCGTATCGTCGATCTCGGGCATGATGTCCAGGTCCATCGCGAGGTCCGCGGCCGACTTTGCGCCCAGTTCTATGAAGACGCCGTCCACTTCGACGACGGATCCGTCGTCCATCAGCACGGATTGGACCTTTCCCTCGCCGCGTATCTCTTTCGGCTTCGAGGTCAAGAGCTTCGCCCCCGCATCTTTTGCCTTGGCGACGAGCTTCGGATCGGCTTCGACATCCCACGCCGCCCAGAAGGTCTCTGAGGCATAGCGGGTCATCAGTTCGGCGGACACGGCGGCCTCGGAATCGTTTCCGACGATCAGGACCTTGCGTCCTTTGTAGAAATTGCAGTCGCATACCGCGCAGTAGCTCACGCCTTTGCCGAAAAGCTCCTTCTCGCCCGGGACCCCCAGCTTCCTGCGGGAGATGCCCGTGGCGAAGATCACGCTGCGAGACACGATCTCCGTACCGTCCTCTATGACGAACGAGAAGAGATTGCCCTCTCTCGAACACGACACCACGTTCTGATCGAGGAAGGTTGCCCCGAAGGCCTTGGCCTGTCCGATGCCTTCGGACAGGATGGCGCTTCCGGACACGCTTCCGGTGCCGAAGTAGTTCTCCACATCGGTGCCCGCGATAGCACTTGCGGACGGCTTCCCTGCGACGGCCACGGAGAGCTTTCCGCGGGAAGCGTGGATGGCCGCCTGCACCCCTGCGGGGCCGCAGCCGATTATCAGAACGTCCGTCTCCATCAGAGACCGCTCACGTAGCTGATGATGTCGTCCTTGGGCCTGAGTCCCACGAGGGAGTCCACGAGGACGTTTCCTTTGAACACGAGCAGGGTCGGGATTGCGTTGATGTTGAACCTGATCGCGATGGCCTGGTTCTCGTCGGTGTTCAGCTTGGCGACTCCGACCTTTCCCGCAAGCTCCTCGGCGACCTCTTCGATTATAGGTCCCATACGCCTGCAGGGGCCGCACCAGGGGGCCCAGCAGTCGACGATCGCAATCTGGTTGGACTCCACGAAGGAGTCGAAGTTGGACTCGTTGAGTTCGGTTACCATGTTATCTATGCCTGTATCGGGAAGACACCTTTAAAGTTGATACATGGAAGGATGGAACTGAAAAACGGTGTTAAGGATAAGGAAGTACCCCGTCCGAGGACAGGTAAGTGCGTTTAGGCGTAGAATTTGTCGATCAAGGGCAGGTATGGGTACTCGTCCATCTCGGCGACCATGTGATCGAGGTCCTCGCCGTAGAGCTCCGAAAGCTCCTTGTGAAGCGCCTCCACCCTGTCGGCGCCGCGTTCGGCACCCTTGGTCCTGAGCTTGATCACGGAATGCTCATGACCGACCACGCGGTTGTCGCTGACCAGGTTGTCGGCATGGGCGACAATCTTCTCCTCCAGCGTATGCGGAATGTAGTCCCCTGCCGGAAGCGCCATCTCCTCGACATCCTCTTGGTCGAGCCCGGCGCCGGTATGCTTGAGGACTATGTTCACGAGGGCTTCGGGGAATCCCTTCTTCCTGAGTATCTCCGAACCGATGTACGCGTGCATTATCGAGTGGTCGACGGATCTTCCGATGTCATGGAGCAATGCGCCCGCCAGGACCAGATCGCGGTCGGCCCCCTCGATACGGGTCAGCATCTGCTTGGCAACGGCCTCGACCGTACAGCAATGGATCACTACTCTGCGCTTGCAACCCGCATCCAACAGAAGTCCGATGCATTCATCCTCATTTGGAATGCTCGACAACCGTCTTCCCCCTCTCGTTGGGAACGACCTCAAGCTCGCCGCCACGATCGGAATACAGGGCCTTGCCCTCTGTGAACCTGTCCAGGAAGATCGCCAATGCCGCTATCTCGGAATGGGGCTGATTGCCGACGGAGATGTTGAAGTCCGCCCTCTGATACACCTCGGCGGGAACCTTCTCCGCACCGACGACGATCATTATGTCCTCGTCGCGGGGGATCTTGGGCAATGCCTCGTCGACACGCTGACCGTACATGGTGAGATGGACGACCTTTCCGTTGAAATTGCGGATGGCGTCCTTCCAGCTGACCCCGGTCTTGATGGTGTAGTCTCCGCCGAACCTCTGAACGACGCTGCGGATATTCTCCTCGAGGACGGGGTCCTCCGTGTCCACATAGATGCCTTTGGCGCCCAGGGCGCGCGAGGAAAGGGCGACATGCGTCGTCACCCTCTTGTCGCGTTCCGGACGGTGGCCTATCCTCATAATCCAGATGTCTGCCATCTCAATTACTCTTCGTGGATAAGCTCGATCCTGTGACCGCGGTAGTCCATCTTGACGGACCTGCGGACAAGACTCTTGAGCATTGTGGATGTGAGCCCGAGGGCCTCCGCAACGTCTCCAGAGAATCTGCCGTCCTTGCCGACCTGCTCCAGGATCTTGTCTTCGATCTCGGCATATTCCGAATCGCTCATCATGGCTGCCGTGAGAACATCGCTGATCTCGTAGACCGGCCACTGCGCATTGATGCTGAACGAGGTGTAATAGGTGTGGTACGACTTCTCGGGGTACCCGCCATTTTTGGACATCCAGCGGGTCTCGACAAGCTTCATCTTCTCGAAGAAGATGATGGCATCCCTGCCTTCGGGACCGAATTTCTCTTCGATCTCGTCCGCTGTTCTCCACTCCAAGGTCACCTCTTTCAAAACATCCCTTTTAACGGGAGTATCAACAGACCTGAGCATTGGGACCAACTCTGAAGGTTCGTTGATGACCTTGATTCTATTCATGCTTATACCCCATGCAGTAAAAGGTATAAATGAATACGTCAAAGTATTTCGGAACTACAACTGGCAAACATTTAATATGGACATGTCAGATTCCCAGACAATGAAAGAGAAACAGCCCGAACTGAGATGGCAGTGCCTCAACTGCTACAGGACCTACAAGGGACCTGACGCAGAGCAGAAGGCCCTCGACTGTTGCGGTTCCGTCGTCCAGGGATGGTGGGCCAACTACAACAAGTGGGGCAAACAGAAGTGGTACGGTCGCTGAACCGAGACTGAAAAACCCATTTCTTTTCCAAACTCTTGTCGGAGATTGGCATTGCAAGGTGACTCATGGCTACTAACAAGGACCCATTGGGTTCAATCTCCGATGAGATCGAACTTCTTGAGAGGCATATTTCTATTTTGAAGACCGTCCGCGATAATCAGCCGATAGGCCTCATCAGACTGTCCGAGATGACAGACATCCCCAAGCACAGGGTTCGCTACTCCCTCAAGCTTCTGGAGCAACAGGGCATAATCATCCCCACCACCGACGGTGCGACGGTCTCGGACCGCTGCGACGACTTCCTAGAAGGGATCTCGACCCATATCGACGATATAGCGGAAAAGATCGATTCGCTCAGAAACAAACTGTGACTGGGAGACGATCTTCTTCAGAACGCATACGGAGTCACGGGACGCTCCCGAACTCCATTCAAAAATGGCGTCTATAGATTACATTTTGCAATATTATTATCTAAGTGTAATGTATAGATTACATTATGTGGGAATCAGAATGGCCACTGTATCCGAGAGAGCATTATCTCAACCAACTGCGTGCCACTATGAACTCGCCTTTCATCAAAGTGATCTCAGGTCTGCGCAGAACGGGCAAATCCACGATCATGGACATGTTCAGAACGGAATTGATGGAATCGGGCATACCTGCAGAGAACATATTCTACCTGAATCTGGAAAACGATGATGAGGACATCCCGCATGACCACAGGATGCTGACAGACCTGGTGAAATCCAAGATGGATGTCGGAAAAGGGAAATACCTATTCTTCGACGAGATACAGAACGTGGACGGATGGGAATCATCCATCAGGACATTCTACGACGCGGGCGCAGACGTGTACATCACTGGTTCCAACTCCAAGATGCTCTCGTCACAGCTATCCACGAAGTTATCGGGCAGAACTGTCGAGATCAGAGTTACACCCCTGGTTTTCTCGGAGTATCTTGAATTCAGGAAGAACGACCAAAACGATGATAACGGAATGTTCGCGGACTTCGTCCGCTACGGTGGCCTTCCGACAATAGCCCTTGCCATGGACAGGCAGCCGATGAAAATCGTATCCGAGATGATAGCGGGCACGTACAACACGGTTTACGTGAAAGATGTCATCGAGAGACATCAGATTAGGAATCCCGCAGGACTGAGCAATCTTATCAGATTCCTCATGCGCAACATCGGTGATCGGACATCTTCCAGAAAGGCATCCAACGTGATGATGAGCAATGGTGTGAAACTCAGCCACAATGCCATCGAGGAGTACCTTGAATACATTGAAGATGCGTTCATAGCACTCCGCGCGAAAAGAATGGATCTGAAAACCCTGGAGTATCTCACAACCCGGGACAAATTCTATGCTCAGGACCTCGGCATCAGAAATCACCTGGGCACTTTCAGAGAGGATGACATGGATGGAATCCTGGAGAATGTCGTCTACAACGAGCTGATCTACAGATACGGCAACGCATGCGTATGCGCCGTAGGAAGGCATGAGATCGATTTCATGGTGAATCCGCTCGACAGACCGCAGTACTTCCAGGTTTGCATGAGCATCAACGATAAAACCACCAGGGAAAGGGAACTGAGGCCTCTCAGGACGATATCGGACAACTATCCCAAGACCGTCATAACATACGACAGATTCCTGCTGGATGATATCGACGGGATAAGGATTGTGAATATATTGGACTGGTTGAAGGAGTTCTCGGAGTGACGACGCACCGGGACGTCCTCATATCTTGACGTACGATATTGCTAAGCCGATATCGTGGAATCAGACCAATATGAAAAACAGCGTTTAGTGCGCGATAAAACCACATAAACAGATATGGGATGAGAAAGGTGGGCCCGCCCAGATTTGAACTGGAGTTACGTGCACCCCAAGCACGAAGGATACCAAGCTACCCCACGGGCCCACAATACGGGGATTGACTTCTTATTTAAAAAGTTGACGATTCCGGAAGTGTGCGTGACACCTCCGGAACCGTTCGTTTTCATCCGAGCGGAGCAATCTCCTTTATGAGGTCGGCATGGGAGACGATCATCCTGCGGCAGCAGTATCTCTCGAAGCCGAGATCATCGAGGACAGCCTTAGGGTCCTCGCCTGCGCTCACACGTTGTACATACACGGGATAGGCTGAACCTACAACCTTTCCGCATGTGAAACATCTCACCGGTATTATCATGCCAAAGCCTCAACGGTAGGATTTCTGCTTCTTTGCACGGGCACCAGGTCCAAGAGGGTTCTTGGGCAGCTTGCGCCTGTCGTCGTTGATGATGAGGGTCCTGTCGTATGCCCTGAAGATTGCCTCGAGTTCCTCGTCTTTGTAGTACTCGACGATTCCCCTGGCGATGGCTGTCCTGGCGGCAGTGGCCTGACCCATCACTCCTCCACCGTTGACGGTGACGGAGATATCAACGTTCTGGGCCTTCTCGGGCACGAGTCCGAGGGGCTCCATGATCTTGAGCTTAGCGAGCTCGGGGGTGAAGACCTCTATGGGGACCTTGTTGATGGTCACCCTGCCGGTACCTTCCTTGACGACGGCCCTGGCGATGGCGGTCTTCCTCTTTCCGCTTGTATTGACACAATCAGCCATGGGATCACCTCACGTTGGAACCCAGGAATTTGGATACGGCTCCCAGGGTAGTGTATTTACCGGTAATCTTCCTGCAGGCCTCCTCGGGCCTCTCCTTCTCGCAGTCCTGGAACTGTTTGGGGGTTCCGACGAAGACGTGGAGCCTCCTGTAAGCGTCCCTTCCGGAGGTGCTGGTCCAGGGGATCATTCCCCTGACGCATCTCTTGAACAGAAGATCTGCCCTGCGGGGGTAGAAGGGTCCCTTCCTCTTGGTGGTGTCTCCGCGGTCGACCTTCGCTTTGAAGTCAGCGAAGACGTTCTCTTTGACACCGGTGATGATGATAGCCTCAGCGTTGAGGACGACGATTTCCTCTCCGGCCATGATCCTCTCGGCGACCACACTGGCCAGCCTTCCGTGGATCAGGTTCCTTCCGTCGATAATTGTAACCATCCAAATCACCTCATGATCCTGACGCCGGTTCCCTTGGGGTTGGCCTCGGCCAGCTCCTCGATGGACAGCGTCTTTCCGCCGGCGGCGACGATGGCCTTGGCGGCAGCGTCCGAGAAGTCGTACGCAGCGACTGTGATCTTCTTGCTAATGTTGCCTGCAGCGAGAACTTTTCCGGGGACGACGATGGTCTCGCCCTCCTCGGCATATCTCTCAAGTTTGCTGAGATTCGCTTCGGCCCAGTTCCTCTTGGGTTTCTCGAGCCTAAGCGCGATGTCTCGCCAGATGGCAGCTTCTGTCTCCCTAGTCTTCGCCTTCAGGTTGCTGATGGTGGCGACGAGCTGGGGATTTGTCTTGCAGCTCTTCATTTTTCTGACTCTCCCGACATTTCGGTAAAACGTTTGATGGAAGCGGTCTATATTGGTGCTGTTTATAAACATTCCCCACGACCTGCCCTACAGGGACGCGCACATATGTGCGTTCAGTAGGATATCGAAAACGAAATTCGTCGAAACCGTCGTGTTTTCCCACCGTCACATGCGCCTCGCGCGTAACATCCTATTAATAGGATGGGGGGATTGTCACGCCAGTGATCGTATGATAAGGTTCGGACCTGCAGGAATACCTCTTTCGTGTAAAGGACGCACTCTGGAGGATGGCATAGAGGATGTGAACAACCTCAGCCTAGGCGCGCTGGAGATCCAACTTGTCCGCCCCGGGGCCTTCAACAGATGCCCCGAGGATGAAGAGGTCGGCATGACCATCAACGACATCGAGGAAGATTTCGTCATCGAGGTCGTCAGGGACGGCATGCCAATCGGCGATCCGAACGAGCCTATCGAAGAGGATGACGACCTCATCTACATGACATCCCCCATCGCAGGGAGATTCAGAGACCTCGGACCCATAGGCAACATGGCGAAGAGGATGGATGTGAACCTGTCCATCCACACCCCCTACTACATGGATCTCGGAACCGAGTCCGAACTTTCCGAGAACTGCATGAACAGCCTGAGGTATGCGGGCATCATGCTTAACGCACTCGACGGCGATGTCGTCGTGACAAGCCTCGGACTCTACGACGGCAAACGCCCCGAAGAGGAGATCGACGAGACCATCTACGGCAACCTCGGATTCGTCCTCGACTGGTGGCACGACTGCGGCCTCAAACCGAAGATCGGAGTCGAGATCACCGGACAGCAGGATGTATTCGGATCCCTCGAGCAGGTCCTCGACGTCTGCGATGCCTTCGGAGACGACATCAAGCCCGTCATCAACTTCTCGCACTACCATTCCCGCGAGAACGGAAAGCTCCTTGAGACCGACGATTTCATAGACCTCATGGAGAGCGTGAGGCCTTACACAGGCGACTCGTTCCACACGGCATTCTCCGGAGTCGAGTACGAGAGCGGCAACGAAAGACGTCTGACTCCGATCAAGAAGGGAGACCTCAGATTCGAGCCCCTCGCAGAGGCCCTCATCGAGCTCAAGCCTAACTGCACCATCATATCCACGTCCCCGCTCCTGGAGCACGATGCGATGTACATGAGGATCATCCACGAGAGAGGCCTCAGCAAGAAAGTCGCAAAGGACCTCAAGGAGAAGAGGAAAGCAGAAGCAATGGCGGCAAGCGGTGAGTGAGTTGTCCAACTCGCTTGACATCATAACAGCGAGTTGCAAACGGTCGCTCGACAGCATCGATTCCGAATCCACGAATGCGCTCATCGAGGGCATCAGAAAAGCGAGGAAGGTGTTCGTCTACGGTTCCGGCAGGTCCGGACTCGTAGGTCAGCTCTTCGCGGTCAGACTGGTCCAGCTCGGATTGGATGTGCATTTCGTCGGTGAGATGACCACGCCGATCATCGGCAAGGACGACCTGACATTATTGATATCATATACGGGGAAGACCTCGTCCGTCGTCCAGACGGCACGCATCGCCAAACGCATCGGATCCCAGATAATCTGCATCACGGGTACGGAGAACAGTCCGCTCACGAACGTCTCGGACGTGTCCATCGTCATGGATGTCGACGATTCCGACGACGTCAAGGTGGTCGCACCCCTAGGTACGATCTTCGAGGATTCCGCACTGCTGTTCTTCGACTGCATCGTCAGCGAACTCATGAGGATCGAAGGGGCCACCGAGGAAGAGATGCGCAACCGCCACGCGATATGGGTCTGACCGTCATTCGGACAGAAGGGCCTTGGCGGTCCTGCAGCAATCCCCGTCCACGCGGTAGAATGCGAAGGACTGCTCGTAGCGATCGACCACCACGATGATCCCCCTCTGCATGATGGATCTGAACCTGTCGATCATCGGATCGGTCAGTTCCGACCCCTCCTCTGATACGAAAAGCATACCGATCTCCGGATTCCCTATGCCCTTTATGCGATAGTAATCGCCGTTGCCGTCATTCTCGACTTTGCCGCGGAGACCCGTCTCATCATGACCTTCCTGCGCCGCCAAAGCGAAATATTCCACTACGACAGGGTCGAAGAGCACATCCGCATCGGAACCCAATCTGCTCATGGCCTCCGGATGCACTCCCCGCCGAAATATGTTTCCGGGTCCGGGATGACCTCGATGCGGTCACCGTCGGAGATGCATTCGCCGACCTTCATGTCCTGATTGAGGATCGTGTATCCGTTCCTGAGTATGTTCCCTGCTCCGTAGTAATCCGCTACGATGTCCCCCAGCTCCTGCACCGCATCGTCACGGGGGAAGTCCATCCTCATGTTGTCGCCTCTGCTTCTGCAGAACAATGTGAATCTTACCATCTTTCCATCCTGCCATAATGTCATGGCAACGATGTTAGCCCGTATCAGACTATAAGCTGACCAGCCACGGTTTAATATCATTCTAGCTAGATGCGGTGTCATGGTCAGCGTAAGGCTTCCCGAACACTCGCACTGCAAGTATTGCGGAGATCCGATCCCGTTCGGCAATGATTATTGCGATGAGACTTGCAGGAACGCCGTGATTCAGAGGGAGAAGAAGGAGAAGATGAAGGATGTCATGTTCTATGCGTCGGCAGGCATCGTCATCGTGGTGATGATCGCAGCCAAGCTCATCTTTGCCTGACCATAGACACGGTCCTGCCGACATCATGGACGCGGACTATGTCCGCACCTGACCTGTACGCCCTCAGAGCGGCATCCGCGGATGCATCATCGACATCCGTTTCAGGGTAGGTTGCGCGTATGAACCTCTTGCGCGACGAACCGGACAGGACAGGATAACCGTCGGAGAAGTATCCGCTGTTCTCGAGGATCCATACATTCTGATCGACCGTCTTGCCGAACCCTATCCCCGGATCCATGATCAGCCTGTCCTTGCGCACGCCCGCATCCAGCGCCTTTTCGGTCTGAGTCCTGAGGAACGACCTGATCTCCGACGCGAAATCGTCACCCATCACTGAGTTGTGGGTGGTGTTCTGCATTCCGGCCATGTGCATTATCACAACATATGCTCCGGCGGAAGCGCATACCTCGGCCATTCCCTCGGAACGAAGGCCGTTGACATCGTTGATGATGTCCGCGCCAAGCGAGAGGCATTCCTCGGCGACCTCGGTCTTCAGCGTATCCACGGATATGGGAACGTCCACAGAGGGGATCAGTTCCTTGAGAACAGGCTTCAGACGGGATATCTCATCCGAAGCCGAGACGGGCAGAGAACCGGGGCGCGTGGATTCCGCACCTATGTCGATTATGTCCGCACCCTGGTCGATCATGTCGGATGCGTGCGACAATGCGGAGTCCACATCGTTCCACATGCCCCCGTCTGAGAATGAATCGGGGGTCACGTTCAATATGCCCATGACCAGCGGGCCCCTTTCGGGGGACCCTCTGGTCTGGAAAGAGGTTATCATAGGAGCTCGTCCACGATCTCGACGAGATCCCTGACGACGAGCTTCCTGTCGCCCTTTGCGGCATCGAGGTTGTTGACGCAGAAGGGGCAAGTTGTTATGATGACATCGGCGAAATCGGCCTCGTCGAGCCTTGTGGATGCGATGTCCATGGATTCTTCAGGGTATGCGGCCCTGACACCGCCGCCTCCTCCGCAGCAGTGGCTGAACTTCCTGTTGAACTCCATCTCCCTGAACTCTATGCCAGGGATCTTGGAGATGACTTCCCTGGGGGCCTCGTACACACCGCAGTGCCTTCCGAGGTGGCAGGGATCGTGGTATGTCACGACGCCGGACATGGGCTTGAGCTTGAGGTCCTTCTTCGCCAGGTACTCGGTGATGTGGAGCACTTCGAACGGGACGTCCACGTACTTCGGGTACTCGATCTTGAACATCCTGTAGCATCCGGCGCAGGAGAGCACGAGCGTCTCGATTCCGAGCGCCTTGATGGACTCCACGTTGCGCTTCATGAGCTCGGTGACGTCCTCCTGGGGCCATCCGACCCTCTGCATGACGGATCCGCAGCAGGTCTCGTCCACGGTGGTGTAGTCCTCTCCGAGCTTATCGAGGATGGACAGGGTCGCCTTCGCGGTGGCCTTGGACCTGAATGTGGCCGTGCAGCCTGCGAAATAACCGACCTTCGCCTTGTGGGGCTCCTTTCCGAGTGCCTCCCTGCGGGGCGTCTTCTCGCCGAACGGGTTGCCGTCGGCGAGGATGTTGTCGCACATGGCCTTGTGCTTCGGAAGGATGCATCCGGCCTTGACCAGATCGGCACGGCAGTCCTCGATGATGTCGACGATGTCGACCTTGGAGGGGCACCTGCGGACGCAGTCCGCGCATGTCGTGCATGTGTACATGTTCCTGACGACGGACTCGTCGGGCTGAAGGTCCCCGATGAGGAGACCGTATGTCAGGGCGATGCGTCCTCTTGAGAGGGCGGAGTCCCATCCGATCGATTTGAAGGAAGGGCAGACGCTCTTGCAGAAACCGCACATTGTGCAGCAATTGACGGCGTTCCTGACCTTCTCGAGCCTATCAACTTCGAAATTAGTCATTAATCACACCAACCTTGGAATGGTAACGCTTCCGTCCATGAGGACCATGACCCTGGCGTCGGGATTCTCGGCCAACGCCTTTCCGACCGCATCCGCCACAGAGGGGAACGGGGTGATGTTCGCATCCTCCAGCAGCTTCGGTTCGAGGTCCGTGACTGCCCAGATCGAGGCCCATGTGGCGATCTCTGCCATCTTCGCGGCCTTGTGGTATCCGAGCTTGTACTCCGCCCTCAGATTCTCGAGGACCTTCTCGGGATCCTTGGACGAGGAGAGCTGCTTCAGGAAGGTCGCGTGACCGATGCCTTCCCTGCATTTGGACACCATGATGATCTTCCCGCCTTCCTTGAGGGCCCATTTACCGTTGTCCAGAGCCTTCTGGGACTGGTAGAGGTCCACATCCATCGGATAAGGGGCGACGGATATGACGACGTCGGCCTTCTCCGGTATGGGCACCGAGAACACCTCGTTGGCCCAGCCGACAGCCTTGTCGAACGCGGGGTTGAGTGCTCCGGAAGCGACCTTGTAGATGTTCTGATGCCTGTCGAGGACCATCTGGATGGAGAAGATCTCCTTTCCTTTGACGACCTCCAATGCATCCATCATGTCCTCGTGGACGGGGTTTCCTTCCAGAACGAGGGACTGTGCCTCCTTGCTCATGGCGAGCTTATGGTTCGCCTCGATGGTCCTGTAGGAGGCGACTCCGGGAAGGAACGATTTCCTCCCGCCTGTGTATCCTGCGAAGTAGTGGGGCTCCACGGATGTTATGATGACGAGCCTGTCCGCATCGACGGCGACCTTGTTAACCTCCATGGGCGTGCCGTTCTTCGATGTTCCGAGGTTGACACACTCGGAGTTCTTCGCATCATGGCAGATGATACGGTCCTTGAGCTCCTGATAATGGGAACCGAAGACGAAGTCGTACTCCTCCTCGGTCATGTCCCTGTGGGTCCCCGTTGCGATGATGTATCTGGCGGACCTCAGGTCCATCCTCTTGGAGAGGGCGTCCAGAACCTTCGCCGTAGGCGTGGGACGGGTACCGTCGTTGACGATGAAGACTACGTCCTTCCCGCCTTTGAGGAAATCATCGAGCGAATCGTATCCGATCGGATCGTCTATGGATGCTCCGATGACCTCATCGGGGTTTCCGCATTCGACGTCTTTAGGGTAGTATGTCCCAATGTAATTCCTGTCGGGGATGTCCACTTTCTGGACCCCGTCCTTACCGTACTTCACATCCACAATCATTTGGACCAGGTTCTTGATTGGAGAATCCCTTATAAAAACAAACGCACGCCGTCGCCGTGACTAATATAGTATTATAATAGGGAAGGCCGCATCGCATCGTAGTCATCGGTAGGAAATCCCGTATAGATTGAAATATGACCGCAAATTAGAAACGGATTATGGATACGGATTACCAGTCTCCCCTGTCAATGCGCTATGCCACGGACATACTGTCCCTCGTCTACGAAGAGGGCAAGATCATGGCCACAGACCTGCTCAGGATAGCAAAGAACTACAAGACCGTGGTGAAGACAGCGGAGAAATTGGAGGATCTCGGACTCCTGACCGAGCACTTGGAATCCCATACCAGACAGATGAGGGTGTATGAGCTCACATCCAGGGGCGAGAACGTGGCGGAGCACCTTGTGATGGCCCGCGATGCGCTCTACGGCCCTGGCGGAATCCCGTCAGCCACAGAAGATGCGGATAAAAAGGGTGTTTCGTCGGCTGAAAAGCAGAAAAAGAAATCAGCTGATGATGAAAACGACGCCTGAGCGACCGTTTGAAAAATCCGTACTTGCAAATATTTTTATATGAAATCTCCAATCGCTCATTTACTAAGCCGCCGTAGCTCAGCAGGTAGAGCGTGTGACTGTTAATCACAAGGTCCTCGGTTCAAATCCGTGTGGCGGCGCCATCTTTTCTTCATTCCTTTCGATTCACCACACCCTTATCCGATAGGTTTTTAACAACTTCCTCCATAGGGTGCCTCATCGGGCTCTTAGCTTAGACAGGTAGAGCGTCTGGCTCATAACCAGATGGCCGTCGGTTCAAATCCGGCAGGGCCCACTCATTCATTTTCCGATCCATCGATCATGACATATCTCGCAGAACGGGTGTTCCCGTCGGATTTCGTGATGAGTCCCTGTTTCCGCATGGTCTGAAGCAGATTCGTCGCCTTCACCTTCAACTGCTCCTGCGTCAGCTCCTTCGAATCCCTCGATGCCAGGATCTCCGCCACATCGGAACGCGTCGCCCACCCTTTGTCCGCCATCAGCTGCAGGACCGCTTCCTGAGGCGTGCCCGCTGTGTATGCGGAGGCCACCTCCTGACCCGCTCCGGATGCTATGCAGGGCAGATCCCCGACCATCTCTATGAGTCCGCGGCGCGCAAGGGCCTTCAATCTCCTATCGGGAACGAAACGGTTCTTGGCCAGCTTGTCCAGGTCGATCACGGCGGTGATGTCCAGATCGTCCCTCAGATCGAGGACGCGGGCATAGGATCCCCCTCTGGAACCGGAGAAGCGGACGGCGACCCTGTCGTCGAGGATGTCATAATCAGGCATAGGGAAATGGCGGAACGCCTGCGAGAGGTACATCGAGCGTATGCCGCTCGAGGACGCGGGGATCAATCCGAGACCCGCCATCGCGGAATAGAGGAACGGATTCCGCTTGGGACCTGTCATGGGAGATCCTTTCACAAAGGATTCCGGACTGCGGTCGGGGAATCTGCCGTTGCTTATCACGGTCACGGACTCCCCCTCCCTTTCGACAAGATCGATTGTGCCTCCGAGGGAATAGTCCTGATGGGCCACGGCATTGCGGACAGCCTCCAACAGTGTGGACGTGCGGTACGCGGACACCACATCCCCTGCGGAGGTCTTCACGGACCAGTTGCATATCATGGACACCGAACTGATGGATGTGAGGACGGCGGGACCGTCGAAGATGCGGGTGTCCTGAAGAACCCCATCGGTATCGTAAAGCCTCCAGCGGATGCATAGCGATGGGGGAAGCACATCCGCCCCCTTCTTTCCCAGAAGGATCAACGCGGCGACGGTGACCTTGCCACGCTTGAACACGCCCGCCCTCGACAGGAAGGTCTGATCGTCCCATGCCGCCGCCTCCTTGGCACGGTCCGGGAAGCGCTCCCCGAAGGATGCCCTGGCGGCCTTGATGGCACCTATGTCCAGGCTCCTGATGTCCAGACCGTTGACTATGTTGCCCGTCCAGTCGTCGTACACCTTAGGCGTGTCCATACATCTAGAATACAACCATCGTTGATAATCTCATTGATTCTCATTTTTTGCATCCCATGGAACGCATCTTCGTCCGCGCACCCCTGGAACGGTTAAATACCCCAGGATTCTGGCAACGAGCATATGCGACCCCCGAGGTCGCGCACAGTCCGGAGGACGGCAAGATGGTAAAGAAACCAGAATTCATCAAACTGCCCCGCGTTCAGAAGGTCCTGACAGCCTGTCTGCAGTGCGGATACTGCATCGATGTGTGCGAGGCGCACAACCAGACTCCTTGGGAGTCCGTCACCCCCAGGGGAAAGATCTACTACATCAACCAGCTCGACAAGGCCGGAACCGGCGCCTTGGACAAGATGCTCGACAGGGAGGTCACTCTGAACCCCGAGTTCGTCGATGCCATGTACAAGTGCACAGGATGCGGAAACTGCGAGGTCGTCTGCCACGCTCAGATCCACCTCGTCGAGTTCTGGGAAGAGCTGAGGGCCTGGCTCGTCGACAACGGCGTCGGACCTCTGTCCGCCCACAAGGGAATGGCCAAGAGCATCGCTGCCAACCACAACCCCTACAACGAGCCCCCGTCCAAGAGGGACGCCTGGTGGCCTGCAGACGTCGAGAGGTCCAACCCTCCGGACGTCATCTTCTTCGCAGGATGCACAGGATCCTACAGGATGCAGCACATCGCCCAGGCCGGAGTCACAGTCCTCTCCAGGGCCGGTGTGAAGATGAACTGCCTCGGAGACAAAGAATGGTGCTGCTCCTCGCCCCTTCTGAGGACCGGAACCAAGACCGCATCCCTCGGATGCGCCGAGACCGTCGTCGAGAAGGCCGACGGAATGGGTGCGAAGGACATGGTCATGACCTGCTCCGGATGCTACAAGACCGTCTCCAGCGACTTCGGAAAGTACTACGCCAAAGTCGGACAGAACGTCTACCACTTCTCGCAGTACGTCGAGCAGCTCATCGCCGACAGGAAGCTGCCCCTCAACAACGAGTTCAACCACAAGGTCACATACCACGACCCCTGCCACCTCGGAAGGCACTCCGGAGTCTTCGACGCTCCCAGGAACGTCATCAAGAAGATCAAGGGTGTCGAGTTCGTCGAGATGGAGAGGTCCAGGGAGAACTCCAGGTGCTGCGGAGCAGGCGGAGGATACAAGAGTCAGTTCAACGACTTCGCCACCGCTATCGCGGCAGAGAGGATAAGGGATGCAGAGGCCACCGGTGCCGAAATCCTCATCACCTGCTGCCCGTTCTGTGTGCTGAACCTCACCCAGGGAGCCAAGAAGATCGGCTCCAACATCAAGGTCATGGACCTGTCCCAGGTCCTGCTCGAGGTCACCGCACCCAAGAAGGAAGAGCCTAAGGAGTGATCCTTGAAAGCCGGGGCATGACCCCGGCACCTTTCACTTTTTCATGCCTTTTCAGAATCTGTGCCCCGAACTCTTGTCCGCGCTTGCGGAAAGGGGCATAACAGAACCCACACCGCCCCAGGCAGACGTCATACCGCGCATCCAGAAAGGGGGCAACATCCTCCTCGTGGCACCCACGGGCATCGGGAAGACCGAGGCCGCGATGCTTCCGATCTTCAATGAGATATACCACACCAAAGGTTCCAAATCCGGCTTCAGGTGCATCTACATCACCCCTCTGAGAGCGCTCAACAGGGACATGATGCGCAGGATGGAGGAGTACGGGAAAGCACTCGGAATCACCGTGGGCGTCAGACACGGCGACACATCCCAGGCGGAGAGGAACCATCAGTCCCAACACCCTCCGGAGATCCTCATCACCACACCAGAGACGATGCAGGTGCTGTTCACGGGCAAACGCCTGGTGGAGCACATGAAGAGCGTCCAATGGGTGGTCATCGACGAGATCCACGAGCTATCTAACACCGAGAGGGGCGCCCAGTTGAGCGTAGCATTGGAGAGATTGTGCCTGATCGCAGGCGAATATCAGAGGATCGGACTGTCCGCCACCGTGGGGAACGTGGAAAGTGTCGCCAGATTCCTTGTAGGGACCAGACGCGAGGTCACTGTCAGGAAACATGACACGCATCGTGACTTCGACATCGATGTCGAATCCCCGGCACAGTGCGAGGACGCCAAACTCCTGGACAAGCTCCAATGCGACCCTGAGATCCTGGGGGTGATGAGCCGCGCGAGGGAGATCATCGAATCCGGCAGGTCCACACTGTTCTTCGTTAACACGAGGGAGACCGCGGAATGGCTCGCCGCAAGATACCACATATGGGACGAATCGCTGTCCATAGACGTCCATCACGGATCCCTTTCGAAGGAGAACAGGATGGATATGGAGGACAGGTTCAAGAAGGGCGAGATCAAGGCCCTGGTCTGCACATCCTCGCTGGAACTCGGTATCGACGTGGGATCCACGGACATGGTCATACAGTACAACTCGCCCAGACAGGTTTCGCGCATGATCCAAAGGGCCGGCCGTGCCGGACACCGCATCGGCGAGCGCATCAGGGCGAAGATCATCGCCACGGCACCCGACGAGGTCGCGGAATCAATGGTCGTCGCCAGGAAATGCGACGCAAAGGAACTGGAGTTCTATGAGGGACGTCCGTGTCCGCTTTCGGTCGTCGCCAACCAGCTGATCGCGATAACCATGAGCGGTTCGGTCGACAGGGACACCGCTTTGAAGGTGTTCACGGGCGCGTATCCGTTCAGGGATCTGACAATGGACGAGATGGTCGGCGTCCTGGAGCAGCTGAAATCGATAAAACTGCTGTTCGAGGACGAAGGCAGATTCAAAAGGTCCAGAAAGGGGATGAACTACTTCTACGAGAACATCTCGATGATCCCCGACGAGCGCACGTACATGATCAGGGACATCGGAACCCGCGCCGTGATCGGTACCCTCGACGAGAGCTTCGTCGCCTCGTTCGCCGAGGAGTATGCCATGTTCATAGCCAAAGGCCGCACCTGGCGCATAGTCGAGATGAGGGAGGACGAGATCCTCGTGGAGGAGGCCAGAGAGGTCGGTTCCGTCCCGAGTTGGGTCGGTTCGGACATCCCCGTGCCGTACGACGTCGCTATGGAGGTCGGAAAGATGCGCCGTCTGAGGAATCTGGACGATTATCCGGGCGACGAGGGCTGCAAAAGGGTCCTTCTGAAGTACTTCGCAGACCAGGACGAGCGCTTCGTCATGCCCACCGACACCACCGTGACCATCGAATTGGGGGACAGGCTGGCGATCATCAACGGATGCTTCGGGACGAGGGTCAACGAGACGCTCGGTAAGATCTATGCCGCACTGCTGACCGCAAGGCTGGGAGAGAGCGTCGGGATGACCGCCGACCCGTACAGGATGATATTGGAACTTCCACGCAACATGAGGCGCGAGGACATCGTGTCGACAGTTAAATCCGTCAAACCTGGGACTATCGAGGCCCTGGCTAGACTGACCATCCTGAACTCGACGTTCCTCAGATGGAGGTTCGTCTTCGTTGCCAAGAAGTTCGGCATCATCGAGAAGACCGCCGATCACAGGTTCATGAACTTCCAGAGGCTGTTCGACATCCACAAGGACACCCCCGCATACAAGGAGGCGGTCAACAAGGTCCTTTGGGAGGATCTCGACATCCCGAACACCGAGAAAGTGGTCTCCATGATCGCCGACGGAGAGATAAAACTCGTCGACGGGACCGTTTCCACGATAGGTCTCGAGGGCATCGTCAGGTCGAAGGAGCTCATGCAGCCCATGAGGGCCGACCATTCCATACTGATGGCGCTCAAGAAGAGGCTCGAAGATGAAGTCTTATTCGCATCATGCCTGAACTGCGGTTCGCAATGGAGGTTCAGGGTCGGAGATGCCCCGAAAAGGTTCGTCTGCCCTCATTGCAACGGGGTCATGATAGCCGTCCTTAAAGGGTACGAGAGGGACACGATCAAGCTCGTGAAGGAATCGGAGCTGTCCGCCCAGGAGAAGAAGGACCGCCTGAGGCTCTCCAGGAATGCCAATCTTGTGAACGAACATGGCAAGAGGGCTGTCGTGACGCTTGCCGGAAGGGGTGTCGGTCCGGATGCGGCATCCAGGATACTGAGGAGCATGCACGTGGACGAGGACGATTTCCTCAGGGACATAATGAATGCCGAGATCCTGTACGCTAAGAACAAGAGGTTCTGGGACTGACGCGCCGAAATCAGGGAATTTTGGAATTTTTTGCCAAATATTACAATAATTTCTGGAAAAAGTTACCAAATCTTACATATAATTCTAATTTGATTTCAAATGCATGTGGCGCGAAGCGATGGATAGACTGCGGGAATGGCGCAACAGCCCCGGCAGGAAACCGCTGATGATGAGCGGGGTCCGTCAATGCGGAAAGACATACATCCTGAAGGAATTCGGAAAGGAATGCTATGACAGCGTTCTGTATGTGAACCTCGAGCGCACCGCGAAAGCGCGCCTGATCTTCGAGAAGGACTTGGATCCGTCCAGGATTCTGGAGGACCTGTCATCCATGTTCGGCACACCTATAGATGAGAACTCCTCATTGCTGATATTGGACGAGATCCAATCATGTCCTGCTGCGATAACGTCGCTGAAATACTTCTGTGAGGAGGAGAGAGGATACCACATCGTGGCCGCAGGATCGCTCCTCGGCGTCCTTCTTGCCGAAAAATCGTCATATCCTGTGGGAAAAGTCGACATGATCACCCTCAGACCCATGAACTTCCGCGAATGGCTTGCGGCCAACGGGAAAACGATGCTTTTCGACAACGCAGATGCCAATTGCATGGATGTGTCCGACGGGATCCTGGAATCGTTGGACGACGAATATCGCAGATATCTGTATGTAGGGGGCATGCCCGAAGCAGTTCAGACCTGGATCGATACCCATGACGAAACCCTGGTCGCAAAGGTCCAAGAAAACATACTGAACGCCTATGCTGCGGATTTCCTCAAACATGTGCCCGACGATATGGCGATGAAGGTCAACAAGATCTGGACATCCGCCCCGGAACAACTCGCGAAAGACAAAGGCAGATTCTTCTACAGCAATGTCGGCACCTCCGGCCGTTCCAGAGACCTGGAGGATGCGGTGTGGTGGCTGACTTCCGCCAACCTGCTTCACCGTGTGAACTGCACAGAAAGACCGAAGGTGCCTTTGGCAGAATCGGCGGATGTGGACCGTTTCAAACTCTACATCTGCGACTGCGGTCTTCTGACGAGAATGATGAATGGAGACTTGGCCATGTTCCTGTATGATGAACTGAAGGATGATGTCGATCCGGGTTTCAGGGGAGCGGTGGCGGAGAATTATGTTCTTAACGAGATCGTATCCTCGTTCGACAGAGAACCGTTCTACTGGAGGAAAGGAAAATACGGAGTCGATTTCCTGATCTCATCCAACACATGCGTCATTCCGATCGAGGTCAAATCCGGCAGCAAGGTGAGATCTGCGAGCCTGAAGAACTATATCGACAGCTATTCTCCGAAGAAATGTATAATCCTGTCCGGAAACAGGCCCAAAGACGGAGATGTTGTTGCCCTGCCGTTGTGCATGGCATGGAAGATCCGCGATGTAATCGAGTGATGCTCACCCTTGATTCACTGGCCTCAGCATCCAATCGATCACATTCACGACCTTTATCCCGTTGTAGGTACCCAGGTTGAATCTGTCCATAGTGAGGACAACTTTGGTGAAATTGTCCCTGATCGACTCCAATGCGCCGAACTCCCTGGCACAGACATCTTCTGAAAGAATAGACATCGTCACCTGATAGTATTCCAGGTCGTTTCCGTTGATCGCTGTGAAGTCTACCTCTCTGTCCCTGTAGGCCCCGACCCTCACGGTATATCCTCTGCGTATCAACTCCAGGTAAACCGCATTCTCCAACGGCCTACTGATATCGTCGGTACCAGGCCCCTGCAGGGCCATGTTCCTCAGCCCCAGGTCAGATGCATAGAATTTCCCATTTGTCGACAGCAGTTTCTTGCCAATGATGTCGTATTTCTCAGAATGATAGAACAACAAAGCGGATTCCATCCCTTCGACATACCTCTCCACTGTGCCTGGATTCAACCCCACCCCCTTGGCAATGGTCGAGATGTTGGTGATATTCCCTATGTTGGAATACAGGAACCTTGCGATGGATCTGATCTTGTTGATATCATCAGTTCTCAGCCTAGATAGGACGTCTTTGACCAATACCGTGTTGAACACACCTTCCAGATACCCCGTACAATACCTGTCTCCCCTCTCCGGATCGGCATCCGGCAGGCCTCCGTACCTCAGATACTGGACAAACCTCTCCTCGACATCGCCAGGATGAAGTTCGAGGAATTCCCTGAAGGACAGAGGCAGCATATCGATCTCGATGAACCTTCCCGAGAGATGTGTGGACAGCTCGCTCGACAGCATATCCGAATTGGACCCTGTGATGTACACGTCACAGTTTTTCGCCTCGACCAATGAAGATACTATCAGCTCCCAATCATCCACATCCTGAATCTCATCCAGCAGAACGTAAACGAGTCCATCCTTAGGAAGTTTCCTGAGTTCGGCCCTCAGATCATCAGGGGACATCAGATCATAACCTTCGAAAGACTCGAAATTCACATGGAATACGTGGTCATCATCCACACCGTCGGCCTTCAGATCCCCGATGAACTGGTCCACAAGAGTGGATTTTCCACATCTGCGCATCCCTGTGATGACCTTGACCACACCGGTCGCACCTTTGGATCTGTGCAACTGCTCAAGATAATCGGCCCTTCTCACCATCATGCTGTGTCCACCATCAGACATATTGTAAATAATTCTAGTGCACTGCGATTTTTTCCAATTTTTTGAAAATAATCTACTGCAACAGATTTTTTCACAAACTGAAAAGAATGATCCTATGCAGATCTAATACGGAATCGAACAGATCGCCTGATCAGATTCCAGTAACCTTGTTAGTGACCGATCCGACTGTGAGCACCTCTGCACAGACGACATCGCCCGGAAGGATCTCGGACACGCCCTGCGGCGTGCCTGTTATCAGAATGTCCCCTTCCTCCATCGTCATGTACTTCGTGACATAGGACATGAGGAACGGGATCGGGAAGATCATGTCGCGGGTGTTCCCGCTCTGTCTGACCTCGCCGTTGACCGTCAGCCTCAGCTCGAGATCCTGCAGATCGCCCACTTCCTCCACCGGAACGGGCTTTGACATGGGGCCGAAAGTGTCCATGCCCTTGCTCAGATCCCAGCTGTTGCCCTCTTTGCGGGCCTGGGCCTGCATATCCCTGGCGGAGACATCGTTGAACACCGCCACATGGGAAATGCATCCGAGTGCTTCCGATTCCGGAACGCATTTGCAGGTCCTGCCGAAGATCAGCGCCAGTTCGACCTCGTGCTGGACGTTGGTCACTCCGTGGGGGATGACGATATCGTCGCCGTCGCCTATCATGCAGCTCGGCGGCTTCAGGAACACCGTCGGGAACTCGGGATAATCCGATTCAAGCTCCTTCACGTGGGAGCGGTAGTTCCATCCGATGCACACGATCTTCGTGGGACGGGGCATCAGAAGTTCACACCCTTCGCCTTGAACTCCGGCTTCTTCTCCTCTGCCTCGGGCTTCTTCAGAGTGATTCCGGATTTGGCATAGTATCCCTGGCAGATGACGTAAACCTCTGAAGAGGTGTCTCTGGATGCATCCGGAGAATGCACCTTCACGGATTGGAACCTCTTCTTCAGCTCGGTCGTGAGCGAATCGAACATGTCGCCCATGAACACCTTCATCACGAGTTTCCCTTCCTTCTTCAGGATACGGTCACAGACATTGACCGCGTACATGCACAGGTTGATGGAACGTGCGTGATCCATGGAATAATGGCCTGCGATGTTAGGCGCCATGTCGGAGAGGACCACATCGGCCTTTCCGCCGAACCTGTCCATCAGCTCGATCATGGTGCTGTCATGGGTGATGTCGCCGATGATCGTCTCCACGCCTTCCATGGGCTTGATGTACCTCAGATCCACGCCGATGACCTTTCCGTTGGGCCATGTGCGTTCCTGGGCGACCTGCAGCCATCCGCCCGGACACGCTCCGAGGTCCACGACCGCATCGCCCGGTTTGAAGATCCCGAAGCGGTTGTCGATCTGAATGAGCTTGAAGGATGCCCTGGAGCGATAGTTCAGCTTCTTGGCGAGCTTGTAGTAGTGCTCGTTCCTCCTCTCTGCCACCCAGCGGTCATGGAGATCTGCCATAGTGTTCGAACAAACGTCCGAGCTATATAACGGTAGCATCGGAACAGGTCGATATACATTAATCCATCATAGGGGGTCCGGGTAGCATGGACCTGTTCGAGTACACGCGGAAAGGCGTTCTGGGGAAGGAGGCGCCGTTGGCAAGCAGGATGCGCCCCCGCACACTGGACGAGGTCGTCGGTCAGGAGCACATCATCGGTGACGACAAGCTCCTGTCGAGGGCGATCCGCGCCGATAGGATCGGGTCGCTGATATTCTACGGCCCTCCAGGAACAGGGAAGACCACGCTCGCACAGGTGATCGCCAACACCACCAAGTCCCGGTTCGTACAGATCAACGCCACCACCGCCGGGAAGAAGGACATGGAGGATGCCGTGTCCAAGGCGAAGGCGGCCCTCGGGATGGAGGAGCGGAAGACGATACTGTTCGTCGATGAGATCCACCGCTTCAACAAGGCTCAGCAGGACTACCTCCTCCCCTTTGTGGAGGACGGTACGATCACCCTGATCGGTGCCACCACCGAGAACCCGTACTTCGAAGTGAACCGCGCGCTCGTGTCGAGATCGAGGATATTCGAGCTCAGGCCGCTGGACAGGAAGGACCTGGAATCACTGATCAGAAGGGCCCTGGAGGACAGAGACAGAGGTCTCGGAAAGATGGACGTCGATGCTGATAACGATGCGGTATCGTTCCTGGCGGACATGGCCAACGGAGATGCCAGGGCGGCGCTCAATGCCATCGAGCTCGGTGCGCTCACCACCATGCCCGGACCGGACGGGAAGATCCACATAACCGAGGAAGTGGCCTCCGAATGCATACAGAAGCGCATCCTGAACTACGACCGCGAGGGTGACAACCATTACGACACTGTATCCGCGTTCATCAAGAGCATGCGCGGATCCGACCCCGATGCCGCGGTGTACTATCTGGCGAGGATGATATATGCCGGGGAGGACCCCGAGTTCATAGCCCGCAGGATCATCATCTGCGCCTCCGAGGACGTCGGCAACGCCGATCCCAACGCGCTCACCGTTGCGGTGTCCGCGGCCCAGGCTGCGGAACGCATCGGGATGCCGGAATCCAGGATAATCCTCGCCCAGGCCGCCGCATACGTCGCGGCCGCCCCCAAGAGCAACTCCGCCATCACTGCGATCGACAAGGCGATGAAATGCGTCGCCACAGAGCCCACCGGTGGCATCCCCCCGTATCTGAAAGATGCCCACTACAGCGGGGCGAAGGACCTCGGCCGCGGATTGACGTACAAGTATCCGCACGACTTCGAGAACCACTACGTGGACCAGCAGTACCTCCCGGACGAGCTCGTCGGCAGGAGTTTCTACGAAATGTCCGACAACGGATACGAGAAAGGCATGAAACTCTGGCTTAAGAGGATCGGGAAATACAGGGACCTATGACCGATAGGGATTATATGGTCGTACCACATCCCAACATCGATTGAGATGAGCGGCTGGACTTACGCCAAATCCGGAGTGAACATAGACCAGAAATCAGAAGCGATCAAAGCCTTGGTCGACAAGGTCGGATACAAGAGGACCGGTATCGGACAGGCAGTGCGCATATCGGGACTTTTCGCCAGCCTCATCGATTTCGGTGACAAATATATCACCATGGCCACCGACGGAGTGGGGTCCAAACTCCTCATCGCCGAGGAACTCAACAAATGGGACACCATCGGAATAGACTGCATCGCGATGAACGTCAACGACACGATCTGCGTGAATGCAGAGCCCACATCCTTCGTGGACTACATCGCCATCGACAAACCCAACCCCAAGATCACCGAGGAGATCGGTATCGGACTGGAGAAGGGTGCCGAACTCTCCAACATGGAGATCGTCGGGGGTGAGATCGCCGTGCTTCCGGAGATCATCAACGGTGTCGACCTTTCCGGAACCTGCCTCGGGTACGTTGCGAAAGACAGGATCATAACCGGAGAGACCTGTGCCGAGGGAGACCTCATCATCGGTCTGAAATCGTCGGGTATCCACTCGAACGGACTGACGCTCGCAAGGAAGGTCTGCGAGGCGAGCGGCGTGTCCATGAACGACAATGTCAGCGGACTCCAGTCCACGATGGGACTCGAACTCCTCACACCCACCGAGATCTACGTGAAACAGGTCCTCGACATAACCGCGAAGCACGAGGTCCACGGTCTTGTGGACATAACCGGCGGAGGACTCAGGAACCTCCTCAGGATGAGGAAGGGACTCCAGTACGTGATCGACGATCCGATCAAGCCCGCACCGATCTTCGATGTGCTGAAGGACCTCGGTCAGATCGAGACGCAGGAGATCTACCAGACATTCAACATGAGCATGGGATTCTCCATCATCGCACCCGCGGACGAGGCCGAGGCAATCGTATCCGAGAACGAGAACGCCCAGATAGTCGGACGCGTTCAGAAAGGTAACGGAGTCCTTCTGGAAACAGAGGACATCCTGTACGACCATTATTGATTAAGGCGGGGAGGGGATCCCCGCCGTTTTATTCATCTCTGCCCGTAGACGTAGATGAGATGCCAGCCGAACTGGGTCTGGACGATGGTCATGTCTCCGGGGTTGTACGAGAAAGCCGCATCCTCGAAGGGCTTGACCATCTGACCGCGACCGAACCAGCCGAGATCTCCGCCGCTCCTTCCGGAAGGGCATTTGGAGTACTGTGCGGCGAGTGTCGCGAAATTCTCTCCGGCGTTGACCCTCCTCTGGAGGTCCAAAGCCTCCTGGTACGTATCGACCAGGATGTGTGAACAGCGTGCCTGTCTGACCATGGCGTGGGGGATTCCGTCGGAGTTCTTTAGATTATGGGGTAGGTGACCAGCGTGTTGGGACATTTTCGGTGACCCCCCGATTCGGTTTATATACAGTAACATCCACTGTTCGATCATGGAGAAGCATCACAGGTACAAGGCGGTCATATACAGACTGTATCCTAATGCCACAACGACCCGGAAGCTCGAGAGTACTCTCGGTTGTTGCTGTGACCTGTACAACATGCTTCTCGAAGATGAGCTGGCGCATTACGCATCAGAAGGCACGAAGAGGTCGAAGTTCGAGTTGAACGGGAGGATGACCGAGATCTCCAACGCACATCCGGAGATCAGGAACGGAGCGTATTCCACATGTCGTCAGAACGTTACCGACCGTGTCCACAGGGCGATGAAGGGATGTCATCCGAACAAGACAGGACAGCTCACACATGTCCCGAGGTTCAGATCCCGCAACCGCTACGACTCCTTCTGCTACGGATCCCCGAAGGGATTCGAGTTCAGGGGCGACCGCCTACACCTGTCCAAGATCGGCGACATCAGATTCCGCCACGACTACCATCCCAAGGGCGAGATGAGGATATGCACCGTGCGCAGGGATGCCAAAGGCAAGTGGTATGCGGTCATAGTTTACAGGGTAGAGGAGGGATACGGGAGAACAAACCTCGACGGCAATGTGGAGACCGGATACGACCTCGGTCTCAAGGATCTTGTCACCGATTCGTCAGGAGAGAAGATCGGCGTCCCGGATTTCTACAAGCTCGGGAAGCCGAAGATCGCCAAGATCCAGGCGAAGATGCAGAAGCACGAACCGGGATCTCCGGGCTGGGAGAAGGAGAGGGTGAAGCTCGCCACCGTCCACCAGGACATCCGGAGAAGGCGCAAGAGATTCCTTCATAGACTAGCACACGACATCGTCAGGAAGAACGACGTAATCGTTTTCGAGGAACTGAACGTCAAGAAGATGAAGGAGAGGCCGGGCCAAGGTCCGGCCGTACGTGACAGATACACGGAGGCGAGCTGGGGGAGCTCATCAGGATGCTGAGGTCCAGAGCGGAGGAGGCTGGGGCCGAACTGATCCTCGTGGATCCCCGGAACACATCACGCACCTGCTCGGGATGCGGGAACGTGAAGGCCGATCTCCAACTGTCCGACAGGACATACCAATGTGAATGCTGCGGTATGGTCATGGACGGGGATCGGAACGCCGCCATCAACATATTACGCAGGGGTTTGAATACGCAGACCCTCCGCTCAGCGGTGAACGGCCGACTCTGTCGACCACGTTAGAAGGAGACGGCACGAGGTCACGAAAGTCACCAACACGCTGGTCTCCTAGCATTTTAGGTTATTGCAGAGTGGAACGTGCGTAGACGGCCCCGCACACAGCACCCAATGCCGTGCAGGTCTCGAGTGAGAATCCTCCGGGCGTGATGTCCAGATTGTATTTCGGAATGGACGCAACCTTCTTCGGGACGCCGTGAGGCCCTATCCCGAAAACAAGAAGGACGCTCTGACCCCTGTCGACCATCTCCATGAGCGCGTCGAGGTCGATGGCCTTGGACTGATCCGGCTTGCTGGTGGTCAGGATGGGCTCTCCGAGCTGCGGGGGGAATCCCTTGTCGGGGTACGGGAACTTCATGAAGCGGCCCTTCTCGGCCAGGTCCCTGAAGTATCCTCCGTGGGCCCCGATGCTCGTGGTACCGGCTATCCACTCAGCGACCTCCACGGGGGTGCGGGTCTCCTCGGGGATGGGGAATCCGAAAAGTGCCAGGTTCATGTCGAATGCCCTGGCCAGATCCCCTGCGCGGGCGATGGTGCGCCTGTGGGGCTCCCTGAAGTTCTGATCGTAAGAGTTGTAGAGTCCTATCGTGATCCTGCCGCGTCCCATGTGTTCTCACCTTTTCGCACGTGGATGCCCGACGATCGCGTATGCGTCCCCGTCCATGAATATCTCATAATCTGGATTCTCGTCCTGAAGCCTCGCGATCTCCGATATGACCTGTGAGAGCGTGAGGTCACAGGTCTTAATGTCGATGAATATGCGATCGGGCTCCATTAGAGATCCCTCGGAATGTTATAGGAGAAGGTATGGTGCCGTGAGCCGGGCTCGAACCAGCGACTTCAAGATCTTCAGTCTTGCACTCTCCCAACTGAGTTACCACGGCGTAATTTCCCCTTATAGACACGTTTATTATAAAGATTGCGACGGGACCGGATCTGCTCCGGCCCCGCCTTCGTCATTCTGCGGGGGCTTCGGGAGCTGATTCCTCGATTTCCTCCTCCTGCTCCTCGGTCATGATGGGCTCCACGGCCACGATCTTGTCGCCGTTCCTCATGTCCATTATCCTGACTCCCTTGGCGTTGCGCCCGGTCTCGCGGATCTCGTCCGTGTCGATGCGGATGATCTTTCCGGAGCTGGATGTGAGCATCAGCTGATCGCCGTTGTTGACCTTGCGGACGCAGATAACGTTGCCGTTGCGCTCGTCGGTCTTTATGGTGATCACACCCTTGCCGCCGCGGTGGGTCATACGGTAGTCGTCCACGTCGGAGATCTTCCCGTATCCGTTCTCGGACACTGTCAGCAGGCGGTCGCCGGGTTTGACGACGGCCATGGAGACCACGCTGTCGCCGGGGTTGAGGGTCATTCCCTTCACACCCATGGTGTCCCTTCCGGTGGGGCGGGCGTCGGATTCCTCGAACCTCACGGCCTGCCCGTGCGAGGAGGCGATGATGATGTTATCGGAACCGTCAGTTATGGCGGTCTCGATCAGGATGTCGTCGTCATCGAGCTTGATGGCCTTGATTCCCTTCGCCCTGACGTTGCCGTACGCACTCAGACTGGTCTTCTTGAACAGACCGTTCCTGGTGCAGAACACGAGGTACCTGTCCTCGGGGAATCCGGATGCGCAGATCGTGTTGACGACCTTCTCGCCTTCCTCCAGATCGGAGAGCAGGTTGACGATCGGCTTTCCTTTGGACTGCCTGCTGCCCTCGGGGATCCTGTATCCCTTCAGCCAATGCAGACGGCC
>CAKUXX010000009.1 GCA_934702355.1 uncultured Methanomassiliicoccales archaeon | reverse complement strand
AGGTTGACGATCGGCTTTCCTTTGGACTGCCTGCTGCCCTCGGGGATCCTGTATCCCTTCAGCCAATGCAGACGGCCGTGGTTCGTTATGAACATCACATAGTCGTGGGACGACGTGACGAACATCGATGCGACATGGTCCTCCTCCTTGGTCTGCATGGCTGTGAGTCCCACTCCTCCGCGGGACTGCTGCCTGTACGTGCTCAGGGGGATGCGCTTGATGTAGTTGTCAGCGGAGATCGTTATGACCACCTGCTCGCGCGGGATGAGGTCCTCTTCGTCGGTGTCGATGGCATTCGGATCGATCACGGTCCTCCTGTCGTCGCCGTAGGCCTCCTTCATCTCCAAGGTCTCGTCCTTGATTATTCCGAGGACCCTGGACTCGTTGGCGAGGATGTCCCTCAGATCGTCCATCTGGACCTTCAGATCCTCGTACTCCTCCCTGATGGAGTTGAGTTCGAGTCCTGTGAGCTTCTGGAGCCTCATGTCCAGGATGGCCTTTGCCTGATCGGCATCGATGCCGAGAAGGGACTGCAACCCAAGGTTGGCCTCCTCCCCGCTGGACGATCCCCTGATGAGAGCGATCGTCTCGTCGAGCATGTTGATGGCCTTCATCAGACCCCCCAGTATGTGGAAGCGCTTCTCCGCCTGGGCAAGGTCGAACTTGGTCCTGCGGACGACGACGTCCTTGCGGTGGGCGATGTAGTATGTGATCAGCGACTTCAGACCGAGGGTTGTGGGCTTGTTGTCGACCAGTGCGATGTTGATGATACCGTAGGTGATCTCCATGTTGGTCTTCTTGAACAGGTTCTCCAGCACCACGGAGGGTATGGCATCCCTGTGCAGCTCTATGACGATCCTCATTCCGTGACGGTCGGACTCATCGCGGAGGTCGGTTATGCCCTCGATCTCCTTCTCCTTGACACGGTCGGCGATCTGCAGGATGAGCTGTGATTTGTTGACCTGGTAGGGGATCTCGTCGACGATGATCCTGGTCTTGCCGTTGTCCATCTCCTCCATATGGGTGTTGGACCTGACCTTGAGCCTACCGCGTCCGGTCTCGTAGGCGGAGCGTATGCCTCCGATGCCGTAGATCGTGCCGCCCGTGGGGAAATCGGGTCCCTTCACGAACTGCATCAGGTCCTCGAGCACGCAATCGGGGTTGTCCACGGTGTAGACGATCGCGTCGCAGACCTCGCGCAGGTTGTGCGGGGGCATCTTCGTGGCCATACCGACGGCGATTCCGTCGGAACCGTTGACCAAAAGGTTCGGGAACTTGGAAGGCAGGACGGTGGGCTCCTTCAGGGAGCCGTCGTAGTTGTCCATCATGTCGACGGTGTCCTTGTCCAGGTCTGCGAGCAGATCGCTGGCCACCTTGGACATCCTTGCCTCGGTGTAACGCATGGCCGCAGGCGGGTCGCCGTCCACGGATCCGAAGTTACCCTGTCCGTCGACGAGGGGATATCTCAGCGAGAACGGCTGGGCCATCCTAACCATGGAATCGTATGCCGCCGTGTCTCCGTGAGGATGGTACTTTCCGAGGACCTCTCCCACCACGGTCGCGGACTTCTTGTGCGGCCTGTTGTAGACCAGTCCGAGCTCGGACATGGCATACATGATCTTCCTGTGGACCGGCTTCAGACCGTCCCTGACATCGGGAAGCGCACGGCCGACGATGACACTCATGGAGTAGTCGATGTACGAGCGGTGCATCTCCTTCTCGATAGGCTGTATGATGAGCTTCTTCTCTCCGTCCATGGTATCACACATCCAGGTTCACTACCTCGTGGGCATGTTCGATGATGTACTCCCTGCGGGGCTCGACATCGTCGCCCATGAGGACGGAGAACAGCTGATCCGCGATCATACCGTCCTCGATCGTCACTTTCTTCATTATCCTGGTCTCGGGATTCATCGTGGTCTCCCAAAGCTGCTGGGGATTCATCTCTCCGAGACCCTTGTAACGGGACACGTTGGCGCCCTGACCGAGTTCGGACATCGCGGCGGCCATCTCGTCGTCGTTGTAGGCATAGATCTGCTTCTTGCCTTTGTAGACCCTGTAGAGCGGAGGCATCGCTATGTAGACGTGCCCGGCCTCTATGAGGGGCTTCATCTGCCTGTAGAACAGGGTGAGGAGAAGTGTTCCGATGTGCGCTCCATCCACATCCGCATCGGTCATGATGACGACGTTGTGGTAGCGTATCTTGGTGACATCGAAATCCTTCCCTATGCCGCCTCCGATGGCGATCGCAAGGTTCTTGATCTCCTCGTGGTCCAGAAGCTTGTCCGGCCTCGCCTTCTCGACGTTGAGGATCTTTCCCCTGAGCGGCAGGATGGCCTGGAATGCACGGTCGCGGCCCTGTTTGGCGCTTCCTCCTGCGGATTCTCCCTCGACGATGTACAGTTCGCACTTGGAGGGGTCCCTCTCGGAGCAGTCTGCCAACTTACCGGGGAGACTTGTGGTCTCCAGGACGGATTTCCTACGGGTTGCATCCCTCGCCTTCCTGGCGGCCTCGCGGCCTTCGTAAGCCGAGATGGCCTTCTTGAGGATTATCTGGGAAACGGACGGGTTCTCGAGGAGGTACTCCGCGAGCTTGTCGTTCATGAGACCAGACACTGCACCCATCGCCACGCTGCTGCCGAGCTTCGCCTTGGTCTGTCCCTCGAACTGTGGCTCGGCCATCTTGATGCTGACGATTGCGGTGAGACCTTCCCTGACGTCGGATCCCTCGAGTGTGATGTCCTTCAGGAGTCCGTTCGCCTTTCCGTAGTCGTTGATGGTCTTCGTCAGGGATGTCCTGAATCCCGTGAGGTGCGTTCCGCCCTCGGGGGTGAAGATCGTGTTGACGAACGAGTCGATCTCCTCGTTGTAGCCGTCGGTGTACTGGAGCGCGATATCTATGGAGACGCCGTTCCTCTCTCCCGAGAATCTGATCGGTGTTGGGTGCAGGGGGGTCTTGGACCTGTTCAGGTACTGCACGAATTCGGATACTCCGCCGTCGTAGTGGAACCTCTCCTTCCTTCCCGTGCGGCGGTCCTCGAAGTTGATGGTCGCCTCGATGTTCAGGAATGCCTGGTTGCGGAACCTGTTCTGAAGGGTCGTGTAATCAAAATCGACCGTCTCGAACATGTCCTTGTCCGGCCAGAACGTGATGGTGGTACCGTGCCTGTCGGAATCGCCGATGATCTCGACGGGACCGTCGGGCTCGCCTATGTGGTAGGTCTGCTTCCAGATCTTGCCCTCCCTGTAGACGACCGCTTCCAAGCGCGAGGAAAGCGCGTTGACGACGGACACTCCCACTCCGTGGAGACCTCCGGACACCTTGTAGCTGTTCTGATTGAACTTTCCGCCTGCGTGCAGGTCGGTCAGACACATCTCCAGAGCAGACTTGCCCTCTTCATGATTGATCCCTGTGGGGATACCCCTTCCGTCGTCCGTGACGGAGATCGAACCGTCCTCGTTGATGATGACATCGACCTCTGTGGCGAATCCCGCCATGACCTCGTCGATACCGTTGTCGACGACCTCGTAAACCATGTGATGAAGACCGCGGGCATCAGTTGACCCGATATACATACCGGGTCTTTTGCGGACCGCTTCGAGACCTTTGAGCGCCACGATGCTGTCCGCATCGTAGTCACTCTCGGCACGCTGCATGCTCCCATCCATAATAATCAGAGGTGTATGCCCTCCTATTATAATATACGCGCGCGTGCGCGTGCGCACAACGCGCGACCAACGATATCTTATTACGAGATTCACGTCATTAGGATTCGATTCACAATGAGCACCATCATGGACGTCGCACGCAGGGGGGAGATCACCCCTCTGATGAAGCAGATCGCAGAGAAAGAAGGGGTCAGCCCCGAATTCATCAGGAACGGTATTGCATCCGGTCGCATATGTGCCCCACACAACCCCATCCACGATGCGGAGCCCGCAGCGATCGGAGAAGGGCTCTCTGTGAAGATCAATGTCAACCTGGGGACATCCAGGGACATCGTCGACCTGGATTCGGAACTCCAGAAGCTCGACGTGGCCATCAAGTACGGTGCGGATGCGGTCATGGACCTCAGCACCGGGGGAGACATCGACAGCATAAGGGCAACCCTGCTCGACAAATGCCCCGTGATGATGGGTTCCGTCCCGATTTATCAGACAGGCCTCACCGCAGCGAGGAAGAACGCTGTTGTGGAGATGACCGAGGACGACATCTTCAACGGCATCGAGAAGCACGCCAAGGACGGAATGGACTTCATGACCGTCCACTGCGGGATCACGAGGGAGACAGTGAAATGGCTCAGCAAATCCCCCAGGATCATGGATGTCGTCTCCAGAGGCGGATCGTTCCTCACGGCGTGGATCCTCCACAACGACGAGGAGAATCCCCTGTACAAGAACTACGACTACCTCCTTGAGATGGCGAGGAAATACGAGTTCACACTGTCCCTCGGAGACGGGTTCAGACCCGGGTGCATCGACGACGCATCGGACCAGGCACAGCTCAGCGAACTCATGACTCTGGGTCATCTCGTGGAGCGCGCCAGGGAAGCAGGTGTGCAGAGCATGGTGGAAGGACCCGGACACGTTCCCCTGGACCAGGTGGCGATGAACATGAAGCTGGAGAAGCGCATGTGTCACGATGCCCCTTTCTACGTCCTCGGACCGCTTGTCACAGACATCGCTCCGGGATACGACCATATAGTCGGCGCCATCGGAGGTGCCGTCGCGGCACAGAACGGCGCGGACTTCCTGTGCTACCTCACACCTGCGGAGCATCTCTCGCTTCCTGATGTGGACGATGTCAGGGAAGGCGTCATCGCATCGAAGATCGCGGCGCATGTTGGCGACCTCTGCAGAGGCATCGGCAGGGACAGGGACACCAAGATGGCCAAGGCCAGGAAGAAACTCGATTGGAACACCATGTACGAGGTCTGCATCGATGAGGAGAAGGCACGCAGATACAGATGCAGAGGATGCACGGAGGAGAGCGAAGGATGCTCCATGTGCGGCGACGTATGTGCGATCAAGATCGTCAACACGTACATGAACAAGGACTCGGGAAAGGACAACGATTGCTGAGAATGAGATGGAGCCACTGGAGGGGATCGAACCCCCGGCCTACGGTTTACGAAACCGCCGCTCTACCGCTGAGCCACAGTGGCAATGAGTATGGGGAAAGATTCCCCATATAAAAAAAGTGACATTGACGGACCGTTTGACGTCGAAACCGTCATGATTCGGTCGCAAAACGGTCCGCAGTCACCCCATCCGATCAGATGGGTTTGGATTTCTTCCTTGGAGCGGGGCTCTGCCCCACCCTTTTCACCGATCTCACATCGACGATCACATTGTAATGTTCGCCGGTGATGATCTCCAATGCCTTCTCCAACAGGGATTGGATGTATGCCCCCACATCTTCCGCGAACTTCCCGTTCGATTCAATCTTCAGCGTTATGCATATGGGAATGAGCGACACTATCGTAATGTTGGCACCATCGGCGGCATAGCTGCTGCATATGAATTCGAGGAATTGCTGAGCACTGACCTTCGGCCCCGCTGTCGCCAGCACCTCGCCCATGCATTCTCCGACCCTGCGGAAGGTCGCTTCGGCACCGATACCGAAACTATCGGCGACCCAGAACATGTAGCGGTATACGAATCCACGGAACTTGGTTGCATCGAACTGCATATCAGCTACATCTATGTGCGGAGGTGCATCGACCGGTTTGGATTTCGCCTGTATGATCGTGGAATATGTAGGGTCGAAAGACAATCCCCTCGAAGATGCCGACTTGGACACGACACCCATCGACTCCAGTTTGTTGAGCACCGAATGCACGGTCACGTGAGGGATCTCCGTTGCGGCCGCGATATCCACAGGAGTGTTGTTTCCATCGGTGATGGAACCCAGAACCTTGATCATGTTTTCGTTGGAGATCAGATAGCAGGAACCGCCATTCGTGTACAACACCTTGAACGGATGGTCCACACGGTAATATGAGGATCCACGCTCCACATACGTAAGTCCGAGCAATGGGTAAGAACTCATCGAGTACAGTTCGGAGTTGAATATCACGGTGTCATCTGCTATGACCATATTGTATCTGGGCGCATACAGATTGCCTGTGCGGATACACATGGTGGAAGTCATGAATCCCATCAAGAGGTCCTTGATCAGTACTATAGACTGTGCATCTCCCGGACCTATTGATATTCTGAGGCCTTCGTCATCCATCTCCATCCTCATTTCCGAACCGATTCCGAAGAGACATCTGACATTGTCGATCATCTCCTCGTCCGACATCTCCATGAAAATATCCTTGTAGGCCATCCCTATCGAGAAACCGGTCTCGAACAGAACATTGGCGATACTGATGCCGTAAGCCCTCATCTGGGCCATCGAGAACAGGATCGCATCGTAAATCGGCATTATCTTCGACTGCGACCGGGCCTTCAACGAAATCTGCAGATATTTCAACACCGAATCGTTCTGGTCCGCCGATGATACGACCTTGATCGCATGCAATATGAACAGGGTCTCACGGGCATCCACCGTGCTCTTCTTCATCGTGACCAAGCCCATGTCGGCCAGTCTCTTCAGGTCGGACCTCACTGTCGACCTTGATGCGCCGACCCTACGGGATATCTCCCCGACGGTCATCTCCGACTCCACCAGGAGATCCGCAATGTCCACGAGAACAGGATTCAGCAATACCTTCAGCCCGTCAGCGGGTGAGAGGTATATGGAAAACTTGTCTCCGTACTCGAGCTCTGCCATGTTATCCGGCCCGATGGAACATATCGCGGAAGACGACGGCATCCTTCTCGATCAGAGGGGATTCACAGATGAAAGTGCAATCCTGCTTGGAATCTGACAATATATCCGCCAGGATCTGCATGTCGGGGTCCTTCTCGGCCAGAGGGAGATGCGATATCTCTCCCTTCTCGCCGTATTTGATGCAACTGATATGGAAATGCGCAATGTCCCCACACAGGCCGAAGAACTGATCGACAAGTCCACGCATATCGGATTCGTTCTTCAGACAGCCGCGGCCGCGGGCATGGACATGTGCGACGTCGAGGACCGGACGTACCCCATCCACAGATTCCATGACCTTTCCGATCTCGTCGAGGGTTCCGAACTGACCGGTCTTTCCCATGGTCTCCACTCCGAGAATGACGTCCTTGATTCCCTCGTCGTCGAGCATGTTCTTGCATTTTGTGAGACCCTCGATGACGGACGGCAACGCCGTCTCGGGGGATTTGCCGTATGACGCGGCATGGATCACGATGATGTACGCTCCGAGCTCATGTGCGGCACGGGCAGTGTCCATCACCCACCCGATGCTCTTCTGACGGGTCTCGTCGCTTTCCGAATTGAAACTTATGAAATACGGAGCATGACAGCTCAGCCTTATGTCGAGAGATTTGGCCTTAGCTCCTATGACCTGAGCGCGCTCTGGTTTTATGCGTGCGCCGCGGACGAACTCGACTTCCAACGCGTCGAGGCCCAGGGAACGCGTGTATTCCAATGCCCCCTCGGGGTTTTTACCCGCCTCTGGGTATCCTGCTGGTCCAAATCTCATACATGTGGGATGCACATCAAAAAGATAAAAGTAAGGTTATTAGAATGCACAATTATGATGATTGAGTTGGATGTGTCGTTGGATCCCACCCTCGGCTGCGGACAGGCACACCGCTGGAGGAAGACCGGAAACAAATGGATCGGAGTCCTCGGACACGAGATCATCAAACTGACCGAATGCGAGGGCGGATTCAACGCAGAAGGCTGCTCCTCCGAAGACCGTCTGAAACGCTATTTCAGACACGAAGACGACCTGGAAGAGATCATCAAGGACATCTCCTCCCGCGACAGCTATGTGGCATCCCTTTCGGAGCACTGCCCCGGACTCAGGATCCTCGAACAGGACAGGTGGGAATGTCTGGCCACATATCTTCTGGCGACCAACGCCAACGTAGCCCGCATCGGCAAGATGGTCGAATCCGTTTGCGACACGTTCGGAGACGACCTGGGAGGACGCCATTCGTTCCCGACCCCTGGTCAGATCCTCGACCGTTGCGACGAGATCGCCTGCTGCAGACTCGGATTCAGAGAATCAAGATTCATCCAACTTGCAGAAGATGTCGAGAACGGAGTTGTCGATCCCGATTACATCGGGGAGTTGGACTACGAACACTGCATAAGCGAGCTTCAGAAGATCAACGGCGTCGGCCCCAAGGTGGCGGACTGCGTCGCACTGTTCGCATACGGCCATCTCGAAGCGTTCCCCGTGGACGTCCGCATATCGAAGGAGATGGAACGCATGTACGGAGTGACCGGATCATACAACAAGGTGTCCGAATTCGGACGCGACAGATTCGGGAAATATGCGGGATATGCGCAGGAGTTCCTGTATCACAGCCCGTTTATAAACAACTGACAGCTCAGTTGCACGAAGTGGGGTACACACCGGTCTGATTCTTGTAAATGATGGCCATGAGTCCGGAGGACTTCACATGGCAGCAGAGGCGGCACATCTCCGAATAGAACTCGCTCTTGCGGGATGATATGGATTCTGCCGATGCCGAGACCTCTCCGAGGAAATCGGAATAGAGGGGGAGGGACTCCACCTCGGGCATAGATCCGCGCTTCTTCTTCAGATACTGGGATATCGCCGCATCGGTGACACCGAACATCCTCGCCACTTCGGCCTGGGACATGCCGTGTACGAAGACGAGCTCGCGGGCGAGTTCCCTGCGTATCATGGGAAGGACGTTCCATACGACGATCTCACACGGAATCTTCATGATATCATTGAAGTAATCCAGATATATAACGGAGATTGGAGACGTGGCACAGGGCAAAAACGTCTGTTAAGACGCCTGAATGCCCTGCGGGAACGCATCACGCCCCCAGATTCACCTTGGTGTAGAACTCCGAAACGTCCCAGTCGTCATCGTCGCGCTCGCGCTTGCTTTCCAGCCTGACGCCTACGGACTGGGCGGTCTCCTTCAATATCCTGGCCGCACGGTCGCTGCCCTGGAACTCCTCAACCTTGGCACCTGTCGAACAGACCTTGCCCTTGAACCATCCCGCGATGGTCGTGTTGGTGAAGATCACGGAGTTCGAACCGGCCCCGGTCACCTCCTTTATCATCTGTCTCAAGTAGATGTGGAGGTTGTCCTGGGAATTCAGCACGAAATTATCCATGAAGCGCCTGGGTTTCGCTCCGACATCCTCCGCAAGCATCCATCTGAGTGTGGGATCGTCCTTGATGAAGAATCCTTTCTTCAGGAATCCCTCGTCCTCCAGTGTCCTGAGGGTCGCCCTGGTTTCTGCCATCCTCCCCTCGATGAACTGGGAGAAGTCCTCTGCGGAGAACATCCCGAAATCCCTGAAATGCATGCGGGCGAGCTCCAGTATGGCATCATGACGGCTCATACCGCTGTCGGGGACGAGACTGTAGCACGATTCCCCGTCCAGATAGATGACGGAGTTGCGCATAAGCTCGGCCAGCAGGTCGGAGGTCCTCTCCGGAGAGTATGGAGAGTCTGCGATGAGGTTCTTCTTGGTGACGGGCTGCTTCTTCATGATCAATCCGTAGAGGTCCTTGGCCTCTCCGACGGGGACGTAGCCCTTCCCGGCCCTGTAGAGGGACGAGTTCTGGATGTTCGTGTACCCGATATATGACGGGGAGAGGCTCATCTTGACCAGATCGCCGGAATCCATCCTGCTCTTCATGGTCGTCTTCTCCGCCACGCGGGTCATCATCTCCTGGTCGCCGCGGATGTATCCTCTGGATGCGAGCACCTCCGAGATCGTGCCGTAGCGGTGGGAACCGACGTGCTGCTTCAGGAACACGTAGCTCAAGGCATCGTTCTCCGTCATGGTCCAGGGATCGAAGTCCCCGTGTGCGTAGAATCCGTTGACGTGATGATATCCGTGAGACTCCAGGACCTCGCGGACGCTGTCATCGAGCTTCTCGGTGTCCGTGTTCATGACCTCGCGGATACGGACGATGTCTATGCCCTTCATCCTGTAGAATCCCATCATGCGGTCGATCGCATCCAGGACCTCGGGGAGCATGTCTATCGAATCCATGTCCATCATGCGGATCTCGATGCATCCGGACATCTCCCACATCTCCAGGGCACCCACGATGCAGTTGCCCCTTGCCAGCGGATAGATCCATTTGTCACCGTAGCGGGAAGACACTTCCGCCCACTTCGAACCGATGTCGGGGTCCGTCAGGGAGAGCACCCTGATCGGGAAGATCCTCTCGGGGACGTCGTCCAGAAGGTGGACGTCGTCCTTCATGATGAGCATGGGCACCTGGCCCTCGCCCACGGTTATGGTCGTTGCGCCGATCTCCTCGGCTTTTGCCTCGATCTCGTCCATCGGGACGTCCACGAGGAACCTGATAGAGCTGGAGGGTATCGGTCCGAACCCGCGGATCGCCCTGCGGACAAGCTCGGTCACGGGATCTCCATCGGATTCAGAGGGGTGGAACAGGCAGTATGTGTTCTCCGTGCCCCAGTCCTCCCTCTCGTCGAAGCTGCGGACAAGCTCCAAGGAACGGTCGAGGCGCATGACGGACTGCTTCACATCCTCCTTGTCCATGTTGAGTTCGGACACCAGCTGACGGAGCGTGGCGGAGCCCAGCGCATCCACCATGCCGAGGACCTTCTGATCCTCGGGAAGAGTCTCGTTCCTGCGGAGCGCGGCATACCTGTTGGCATCGTCCTTCATGACGAACCTGACCTTTCCGCGGACGAACCTGCCCAGCAGGATGTCCCCGGAGGCCCTCATGGCATACCATTTCTCGAGCGAGAATCCCTTGACCCTCTGGAACACATCGAGCTCGTTGCCTGCCGAACCGTAGAAGTCGAAGTACTCCTCGATCGAATCGAACGACTCGCCTCTGGTGAGCCTGTAACGCTCCACAGTGTCGTAGTCGTACACATTGTCCCTGCCTGCGCGGAGACGCATGTGGTCCAGCTTGAGCATGTACTGGTCGTCCTCGGATATCAGGAACCTTCCGCGGGACACCTCGTCCATCGCCACGAGGGATTCGAGCGATGTCCTCGCATCGTCCTCGGAAATCGACAGGGAGAATGCGACCTCCTGCACGGTCGAGGGGGCGAAGCACTCCAGATAGCGCAGGACAATCAGGTCTATGGACTGCCTGCGGTCCACCTGAGGATACTCGACCCTCGAGAAGAACCACCTGTTGCGGCCGTCTATGTCTGTGCGGGCCACCAGGTACATTGACTCCAGTTTGCGGATCGCCCTGTACGCGACATCATCGCTGATTTCCAGTTCGGCGGAGATTTCGCTCTGAGGGGTGTTCTCCCCTATGTGCTCGAGCACCGATGCCTCGACATCGTTCAGGGTCCTCTCGCGGCGGGTAGCTGCCGCATAATACGGGATCTGATCGGAGACCATTATGTGGGGCTCGTCCAGGAACACCGTCCCGATGATGCCTTCCCTGAGCAGTTCCCTGATCCACCCGTCCACGACCTTGCGGTCCTCGTCCGTGTACGAGTAGATGTTGCGTCCCCTCTCGCGGAATGCCTGGAGGGGCCCGGTCATCATGAGCAGCTTCGGTATGTCCTCCTTCGACTGGACCCTGACTGGCTTCTGAGCATAGTACGGAACGACCTGGTCCTCTGTGAACTCGAAATCGCTGACCGAATCGCCGAGCGCACGGTACAGGACCTTCCTGTGGAGCTCCCTGAGCAGTGCGGACCTATCCTCCATCAGGACTATGTCCGAGAAACCGGACATGATCGCCGAATGCGAGAAGGGCGACGGCGTGCCGGTGAAGTGGATGAGGTTGATCGTCATGCTGCCCGAATCGATCATGTCCAAGACGTAGCGGGCGTTCTTGAGGTCCATGTCATCCTCCATGACCTCGCGGTATGTCTCCTCGATGACAGGCACACCCTCCATGCCCCCGAGGGTCTCGAGAAGGTAGGAGGAGCGGACCTGCTGCCTATTGACCGATATGGGGCGGCCCATGTAGTTCCTGAGGATCATGAAGCTGCGCGCCGCGGTGTGCCTGAACCTCAGCTTGAATATCTCGGAATCCTTGAGGGATTTCCTCAGGATCGTCTCGAGCTCCGAGCTCTTTATCAGCCCGGGTATCTGGTTCAGATCGAACTTCCTCGGGCATCCGAGCATGAAGCTGTCGTCGGATATCGTCACGGAGACGTTCGCACCCATCATGCCGGTCATGCGGTACGCATACGCTCTGGACAGGGCATCGTTCACCCTGCGTCCGAACGGGAAGTGGAACACCAGTTTCTGATTGTTGGACGGGTCTATGTACTCCTCGACGGCCAGTGACTTGGCGTCAGGGATGAATCCGGCGACCGCCTTCTGCTCGCGGAAATACGACAGGATACTGCGTGCGGAACCTTCGTCGACATCGAAATCGCTGACGAGTTCCCCGATCGCTTTGGAATCGGGATCGTCGATGCGATCCTCCATCTCTCCTCTGAAACGGGCGATGTCCATGGAGAGGTCGAAGCTCCTGGGGAGCATCTCGCCGGCCCATGACGGGACGGTGGGCTTCCTGCCGTTGGCCTCCTTCACGTACGCGGTCATCCCTTTGGAGCGGACGAACTCGAAGGACCTCCCTCCGAGGACGAAGACGTCGCGGGGGGACAGCCTCTCCACGAACTTCTCCGACAGTTCCCCGGCAACGGTGCCGTGGTTGGTTATGACCCTGTAGTTGGCCTCCTCGGGGATGGTTCCCAGGTTCATGAAGTAGATCATCCTGGAACCTTTCTTCTTCCCGAACTGGGCGGCCTCCACATCATACCATATCTTGGAGTACACACCCTCGAAGTCGTCCTTGCTTCCCAGGTACTTCAGCACGTTGAGGAAGGACTCCATCGGAAGGTTGCGGTAGCAGTAGGAACCTTTGACCAGATCGTAAGCGGCCTGGACATCCCAGCGCTCGTCGAGACTCATACCGACGACGGTCTGGGAAAGAACATCCAGACAGTCCTCGGGGATACCGACACGGTCGATGTCGCCTCTGTGGGCCGCCCTGCACATGACCGCGCATTCGACCAGGTCGTCGGGATCGAACACCAGGAGGCGGCCCTTGGCCACCTTTCCGAAGCTGTGTCCGCTGCGGCCGATCCTCTGCAGACCCTTGGCGACCGATTTGGGGGATCCGATCTGACATACGAGGTCGACAGAACCGATATCGATACCCAACTCAAGGGATGTCGACGATACGACACACTTGATCTCCCCTCTCTTGAGCCTCTCCTCCACATCGAGACGGATCTCCTTTCCGAGGGAACTGTGATGGACCTCCACGTTCTCCAATCCCCTCTCCTTGAGCTTGTACACCACGCTTTCCGCTCCGGAACGCGTGTTCGTGAACACGAGGGTGGTATCATGCTGGTCGATCAGCTCTTTGAGCGTGTCGTACATCATCGAATTGACGATGTCCGAGGACAGAGTGGTCATGTCCTCTGTCGGACATATGACCTCCAGGTCCAGTTTCTTCTTGGAACCGGACTCGATCAGTGCGACATCGCGAATGGAACCGTCAGGCTCGCAGCCGACCAGATATCCCGCGATCGCATCTATCGGGGCCAAGGTGGCGGAGAGACCGATCCTGACGAAATCGTTCTTGCAGAAATTGCGCAGGCGCTCCAACGTCAGGGACAGGAATGCTCCCCTCTTGGAATCGCAGATGTCGTGGATCTCATCGAGGATGACCCATTCGACCCTCTCGAACGCCTCTTTGAACTTGGGGGCGGACAGGATCAGCGCCAGACTCTCGGGCGTGGTGATCAGGATGTGGGGCGGATGGCGGACCATCTTCTGCCTCTCGCTCTGAGGGGTGTCCCCCGAACGTACCGCGACGCGGATGTCGGGGATGTCCATGCCGTGTGCGGCGGCGACTTCGCGCATCTCTGCGAGAGGTGTGTTCAGATTGCGATTGACATCGTTCGCCAGAGCCTTGAGCGGAGATACGTAGATGCAGTAGACGCGCTCCTCCAGGGTCCCTTCGCGGGAATAGCGGGTGAGCTCGTTGATGATGCTGGTGAATGCTGTGAGCGTCTTGCCCGACCCAGTAGGTGATGACACGAGTACGTTGCGGCGCTGATGGATAACAGGGATCGCCTTGGCCTGCGGTATCGTCAAATCATCGAATCTCTCATTGAACCATGTCGAAATGAGAGGCTCCATGAGGTCCATGACCTCATCCTTCGTGTAGGTTCTGTCTACCTTCTCCAGCATCAAAGACACCAATCGATAGACCCATGATTGGAACTAATATAAGACTTACCTTCCGACGCACCGTATGTTGCGTAATTCGGGGCCATGGGGCGGATGACATCATTATAGTGTCGGACCGACCATGTGACATCGATACACGGCATCATTCCTGAGACAGATATTCCCGATTCAGAGGATGAATCCGAACGCAGAATGCGAAACAATCCTGGGAAATCATATAAAGTGAAATCGAGAATTACACATATGAATCGGCAGAGGGTCATTGCACTTGCACTCGTCGTTGCGCTGGCCGCTATCACAGTCTGTGGCATCCAGGATGCGGACGGAGCTGCGAAGCCAGATCCGGAGCCGGTTCCGTCGACCTTCTACGGCTATGTCTCGACCTTGGGTCAGGAGATGAACAAACCTCTGGACGGTGTGACGGTCACATTGTATGACAAGGACAAGAATGCCGTCGGTAGCTGCATAACTGCGGGCGGGAAGTTCGAGTTCACAGTCATGGATTACAACGGCGACAACGCCCGCTACCTGACATTCGAGTACTCGGAATATGCCGTCAGAAGCCACCCTCCGATGGATGAGAATCAGCCTGATGACGGAAACTACATCCCGTTCAAACTGACCAGCAGCAAACTGGACGAGGAAGGGAAGTACGCGCTGACGGGCACACCCGAGAGCATGTCCCCCATAATCATGGCCGTGACGATGGGAGAGGTGTACGGTGTCGTGCTGGGCCCCGTCTCCGGCGAGGAGATCGGCCTCAACGGTGCGAAGGTCACACTTGTATCTGAGAGCGGTAAGAACTACACCGCGGTCACGAACGACAAGGGCTACTTCATCGTCAAATGCCCTTACGGCGAATACAAGCTGAACGTCTCCTGCAACGGATTCCACGACTCGAAAGATATTGTCGTGACCACCAACCACGGAAGCGCGTACTCGATCACGCTGGATGCGGTCAAATCGGATGTCCTGCTCGGACTCGACAACGCTCATTCAATGATGCTGATCGGGTTCATCATCCTGGTCCTGATGCTTGTGATCACGATCATCGTCGCCAGAGCATCCAACAACCCGGATTCGCCCATAACTTTGGAGAACGATCTCGTCCCCGCCAAGGACGAGGACGAGACCGATGATTTCAATAATCCCTGACCAGGGACTCGGAGACCTGATCGTACAGACTCCTGCCCTCTGCGTCTATTGCGACTATGAGGGGTCCGAACTTCTGGGCCTCGAAATGCCACATGGCCTCCGCCATGCCGAGATCGAGCCAATCGACCCCTGTGCAACGGTCAAGACCCTCTGCGAGGGTGACTGCCGCGCCGCCGGTCGCCGCCAGATAGACGCATCCGTAATCCTTCATAGCCTCCGCGGTGGGGCGGGACATTCCACCCTTCCCGACTATGGCGCGGATGTTGAAGGTGGCGATCATATCGGGCTCCAGCTTGTTCATCCTGGCGGAAGTGGTCGGGCCTGCGGCGACGACCGCCCATGAGCCGTCATCCCTCTGCCTCATGATCGGTCCGCAGTGGAAGATGACCGACCTGTTCAGCTCGGCGGGGACGTCCTCTCCCTTCTCGGCCATCTCGAGAGCACGGATGTGCATCTCGTCGCGGCCGGTGATTATAGGGCCGGAGAGGAAGACCGTCTCCCCCAGTTTCAGAGACCTGACGGTCTCCTCGTCCAGCGGAGCGTTCAGAACCTTCACAGCGACACCCCCTGGGAATAATCGACGCCTTCGGATGTTATGCGTGCGGACGCCCTGCGGGTGGCCCAGCACCCGATGTTGACGGCCACGGGAAGGCTCGCGGTGTGACATGCGCACTTCCTGATCCTGACCTTCAGGACCGTCGTGTCCCCGCCGAGGCCCATGGGGCCCAGTCCGGAGCTGTTGAGCGATACGAAGAGGTCCTCCTCGAGCTTCCTCAGCGAAGGATCGGGATTGTCCTCGTCGATGGGCATCAGAAGTGCTTCCTTCGCCATCTCCACGCACCTGTCCGAGGTTCCGCCGATGCCGACACCGACTATGGACGGGGGGCACGGACGGCCGCCTGCATCCAGAACGGAGTCGATGATGAACTTGCGGACGCCCTCGATGCCGTCTGCGGGATTGAGCATGGCAAGACGGGTCATGTTCTCCGAGCCGGCCCCTTTGGGCAGGACGGTGATCTCAGTGAACTCGTCATCTGTCGGGATGAAATGGATTATAGGCATGCCCTCTCCGAGATTGTCGCCCAGGTTCTCCCTGGTCAGGGGGTCCACGGTGTTGGGCCTGAGCGGAATGGTGCGGGTGGCCCTGCGGACGCCCTCGACGATCTTCCCGCGGATCGATGAATCGAATGTCCCCCTGACGTAGAAAACGGGAATCCCTGTGTCCTGACACATCGGGAGGCCCAGGTGCTCGGCCTTCTTGACATTGTCCATGACGGCCCCGAGCTGTGTGTACGCAACGGGATTCGTCTCCCAGCCGGCCGCGGCCTCGAGGGCCCAGCCGATATCCTCCGGAAGCCTTGTGTTCGCGAGACGGAGCAGATTGACCACTACGTCGTCAACGGGTTCGGGCAGCTTTATCATGGATGGCGGACAGGGTTCGTCGTATTTGGAAATTGGGCATCACGGCACGTAATAGAGGACATCGTCGATTGAGACGACCTTCACTGTGTCCCCGATCTCCGCATCCGCAGGGACCTTCAGATCCACAGTGGAATAGTTCTGAGGATCGAGGACCTGGATCTCATCGCCGGAACGGCTGACGACAGTCGCATCGGGAAGATCTCCGGACTGTTCGTAAAGCTTGATCTCCGTCATGTCGGCCCTGCGGACCGCCCTCTCGCGGAAATCCACGAGATCTATGACACGTCCTCCCCCGCTGGAGACGCGGACGAGCTTGCACCAGCGTCCCTGGAAGCGCACTATGTCGCCGACATGGTACTCGGGAAGCCTGACGAGATACGTTATCCTGTACATGTCCTGGCCGTCGGTGGTCTGCCCGACGAGCTTGGGGGATTCCTTGGTCTCGGCACAATAATGATCGGAAAGCTCCCTCGCCAAGGATTTCCCCAAAGACATCGACGAGAGGTACACATCCACTCCGCCCGTGACCAGCTCCATCTTGGTGATGAACAGGGACCTGTTGTTGACCGCCTGCCTTGCGACGGAGTTCTCGACCATTGCGAGCGTCTCCTCCCTCATCTCCTCGGACAGCTTCCCGGAACCGGTGCGTATCTGAAGGATCGCCTCGTAATAGCTTCCGAGCTGCCTGGAGCATCTTTTGCAGACGGTGTTCTTCACACGGACCGTGGTGGACGACTCGTCCTCGGCCTCGTAGCCCAGGACATCGCAGATGGTGGAGACGGTGACCCTGTAGGTGTAGGGGTCCTGCTCCTCCACGGATGTCGACAGGGACACGGGAGTGACGTCACGGATAGCGCAGAGCGCATCTGCGGCGGCATCCTGGACCGCGACCATGCGGTCCATCTTGGTCCACCTGTCCCTGAACTCGTACTCCCCGCAGTTGGTGCAGACCTTCAGATCCACATGGTGGGGGAGCGTGGTGAGCTTCCTGCCGCCCAGCCAGCATTCTATGCAGAGGCCCTCGAGAGATTCCTCGCAGTCCCTTCCGCATTTCACGCAGAAACTCAATAGAGCACCACCTGAGCATGGCTGACGCCGCCGATCTCCATGACGCAATCGGGACTGACCATGCCCTCCTCGATCGCTATGGCGACAGCCCTCTCGCCCACCAGATTCATGATTGTGATGGATTTCATCCTCTCCCTGTAGGCCTCTTCGGAGATGGATTCTCCTTTGTAGAATCCCTCAGACACCGTGATCTTCGCACCGTTGCCTTCGAAGGTCATCCCGACGATGTCCTCGTCGCATGCGGCCAGGATCCTGTCGCTACCATGGGTGTGTATCCTTACGAACATAATCATCACGTCCTCTTGTATACCCCTGCGGGGGTCCTGTAGATCTCGCCGGCATCACTCAGCTGCTTCAGAGCCCTTGTCACATCGGTCTCGTTGAGACCCTGGGATGTGCCGTGCTGCTCCAATTCGTCTGCCGTGAGACCGTCTCCGCCGAACTCGCGGATGATTCCGCGGACCACATCGATCTTGTTCCTGTCCTTGGTGCTGATACCGGAGGCGATCTTGTCGATGTCGAATCCGCCTTCGTCATCTCCGGCGATCCTCTTCAGATAGTCCTCGACCAGGTCGACCGCACGGTTGGCGTCGACGTCGGTGACCAGTTTGCTGAGCCTCATCTTGGCCGATGCCTCGGACAGACGGACGAACGCCTCGAGCTGCCTTGCCGTTATCGGAACCGAAGATCCGTCGTTGCCCATGGCCCTGATGCTCAGATAGCTGCTCTCGATGATCCTCTTGGCCTCATCGGTCATGATGGGTGTGATCCTCTTCGAGTATGCGACATACTTCCTCAGGATCTCCACATCGTACACGGGGCAGATCGAACCCGTATCCTCCAGGATCTTGGACGGATCGACGCCGTCGACCACCTCGCCCTCCTGCATCATCCTGACCTGACCGCGCTGATGGGCGTTCAGGATGTGCTCCGTGATCTGCGTGTCACGGGACTTGTCCGGCTTGTCGGTGAGAACGAAGATGAGATCGAAACGGGACATCAGAGCGGGAGGAAGATCGATCTGCTCAGCGATCGGGGTGTCCTCCTCGAACCTTCCGTACTTGGGGTTCGCGGCCGCCAGCATGGAGCATCTGCACTGCAGGGTCGCCGTGATTCCCGCTTTGGCGACGGAGATCTTCTGAGACTCCATGGCCTCGTGGAGCGAGGATCTGTCCTGGTCCGTCATCTTGTCCAGCTCATCGATGCATGCCAGACCTTTATCGGCCAAGACGAGCGCTCCTGCTTCCAGGGTCCATCTGCCGTCTCCGAAATCGTCTCTGACCGCGGCTGCGGTGAGACCTGCGGCGGAAGCGGACTTTCCGGATGCGTAGATGCCTCTGGGCGCCAGCATGCTCATGTACCTCAGCAGCTGGGATTTGGCGACTCCGGGGTCTCCCATCAGAAGGATGTGCATATCTCCCCTCATGACGGTCCCGTCGTCCATTTCCTTGTGACATCCTCCGAACAGCTGGAGGGCGATGGCCTTCTTGACGGAATCCAGACCGTAGATGGATGGTGAAATGGATTTCACGATGTTCTCGAACAGCATCGGATCCTGCGACATACGGAAGATCTCCTTCTCGTCCTCCTCCGTGATCTGGATCTCGTCGTACTCATGCTGCTCGAACTCCACCGATATGACGTCCAGGTAGGTCTCGAAGACGGTGGATTTGTCCCTGTCGGACTTCTCCACTGATCTCAATATACCGTTGAGTGTGATCCTGTTTCCCGCGGTGACCTCTCCGGCGATGTCGTCCTCCACATACCCCGTGATCCTCTCGGGCTGCGCCCCTCCTCTCAGGCCTTCCGGAGACTCCTGTATCTCGATCTTCTGGGTGTCGATGTAGACGGATTCCTTCTCGTCCAGTATGAAGCGTGTGGCCTGCTTGTTGCAGCTGCCCTCGGTGTTGACGCACATCATGGGCTCCTTGAGGAGCATTCCGGGCTGTGCGATCCACATCTCCGCCCCGCACCTTGCGCATCTGAACAGCGCAGTGGTCATCCTGGGCTTGACGGTGGTCACCTTCCTGGCGAGACCTTCGACCGCTACGAGCTTCCTCAGGTGGTCGGCCCTCAGGTTGCGTATGTCCACGGTCGCGTCGCGGGGCAGGTTGAATATCCTTACGTTGATCGCCTCGCCCGGACGGTTTATGTTGGGGACGAGTGACATGACGGTGTTCCTGGCGAACTCCAGACACCTGTCGGGATTGTCGAGCACATACATGGCGAAATCCACATTGTATGTGTTGATGTCCGCATAATCCACCATCAGACTCTTCTTCTGGGGGAAGTTCTCGGCGATGCATGTGATCGTGAGACGGTACTTCTCCTTCGTGAAGAGGTCGTTCCACGCCGCCTTTATGTCATCATCCTGGAAATTGACATTCATGTTCAGGACCTCCTGCATTCCTCGTCCGCCCACCAGACCCATCCCCCGCGGTCCATGGAGATCTGACCCTTGATCTTCCCCGCCTTGCGGTACTTCATCAGGGTCTTCGCGAGGTCGTCGGGACACCTGTATTCGAACAGATGCTCCAGACGGTCTGTGGCCTCCTTAGTGGTCAGTAGGTCGTCGCCGAGAGCGTCCCATATCATCGGAAGAAGGTCGTCAGAGGTCATCTCCGTGACCATAACGTCGGATGTATAAAGAAAATGCGAGGCGACTCCGCATGCGGGTAGCGACGGGGGTGGGATCCTGGGAACAGGACCCCGTTCCCGCATGTGCCGACTGCCGCCCCGATGGGGTGCTTTGCAACGCAGGTTCCCGAATGAGTCCCAATCACATTTTTATATGGCTTCATCGTGGCAGATACCGAGGTAATCACAATGGTTACAGTTAACGCATCTGAGTGTGTTGCATGCGGAGCATGTGTGGACGTCTGCCCTGAGGGAGCCATCTCCTGCGATGACATCGCTGTCATCGATGCTTCGAAATGCATCGACTGCGGCGCTTGCATCGACGAGTGCCCTGCATCCGCCCTCTCCGAGTGATTTTACATCACGGAATGGTGCCCGCCGAAAGGCGGGAAAACCCTTTACACCCTTCACTCTTCTTCTCTGTGCGAGTTCACGACCGAATCGATGTACTCATTCTGTATGCGGACGACCTCGGTGCTGTCTGCGGCCTTCGAATAATCCTCCAGCATCGCACCGTTGAGCCTGACGAACTCCGGGGCCCAATTGAAACGTCCGAGGAACCCGTCCGCCTGCTCCTTCTGTCCGAGTATGTACAGCGCCGCCATAACGGCCTCCGCGCTGTTGAGCTCCATGGGCCTCCCCCAGTTGATCGGGTTGGATGCGAGAAGGTATGGAAGCGCCCTCTCCTCGACCTTCTTCAGCCTCGGGAACTCGTCGATGTTGGTCCAGGTCAGGTCCATGACGACCAGACCTTTGCGGGCATGGCGGATGTCTGCGGGAGAAAGCGCCCTGTCGGAGAAGGGTGAGAGGACGATCGATCCCGCAGGTATCGCCCCAAGGGTCTTCGCCTCCTTCCCCAGACCGAACTTCAGCATCCTCTTGGCAGTGCATTTCTTGGGGTCGCACTGACATTTGTCGTAGATGATTACCGGGATCATGCGGAGACCATCGATGCGAGCTTCGACGGGTCGGCCATGTTGGCCTTCACCCATGCCTCGATCTCCTTCATGGACTCGACGTACTCGTTGTAGAGCTCGAGATCGTCCGTGGCCTCGAAATCCAGCCTCTGGCGCATGGGTGCGAGGATCTGCTTCCCCTTCCAGGGGGTCTTGGGGGCCCACTCGTCGAAGACGGGCTTCTCTGTGAAGATGACGTAATCGTACTCCTGATCCTTCCTCAGGTAGTCCTCGTCCTTGAAGTCCTTCGAGACCTGGCGCCTCATGTCCTCTCCGTTCTGATACATTGCGGAGATCATCTCGCAATCCACGATGTCGTGCTCGGGCCCGGCACTGTACACCTCGTAGAGCTCCGAAAACAGCTTTGCGGTGAAATACTCGGCGACCTGCGATGAGAAATCGTTCTTGGCATCCACAAAAAGCACACGAATCTTATTCTCCTTCTTCTTGAACATCGTGAACCACTGTCGCTCATTATCACCCGTATGTAGATAACATTAACCGAGGTCCCGAGAAATCATTAACACCAATCACTGCATACCGGCAGATGCCACGATGATGATCGTTACATCGAGCTGATCGCTGATGATAGACGGGCGAGCTGAGTGGCTTCCGTTTTCCTGTCGATAAAGGTATATAAAATTCAATTAATAAGCCGAATATGACGTTTCTTCAAGTCGCTCTGGACCTGATGCAGCTGAACAGGGCAGTGGTTATCGCCAAAGAGGCGGTCGCAGGCGGTGCCGACTGGATAGAGGTTGGTACCCCTCTGATCAAAAGCGAAGGTGCAGATGCCGTCAGGGCCTTGAGGCGCGAATTCCCGGGAAAGAAGATCATCGCCGACACCAAGACGATGGATGTCGGTGCGTTCGAAGTCGAGATCATGGCCAAGGCGGGAGCCAACATCGTGACCGTCCTGGGCCTTGCGGACGATTCCACCATCGAAGAGGCCGTCATGGCCGGAAGGAAGTACGGCGCCGAGATCATGATCGACATGATCAACGTCCCGGACAGGGTCAAAAGGTCCGTGGAAGTGGAAAAACTCGGAGTTTCGTACATCTGCCTGCACATGGGCATCGACACCCAGATGCGCGGCGAGGAACCTCCCATCGAAGTCCTCAGGAGCATCGTGTCCGCGGTGTCCATCCCGATCGCCGTGGCCGGAGGCATCACCGCCGAGAATGCCGGCCTCTATGCGGAAGCAGGCGCAACGGACGTCATCGTCGGAGGGGCGATCATCAAGACCGAGGACATCAAGAAGGCCGCCGAAGACATCAAGGCCGCCCTGTCCGGTGCGAAGGTCGATACGGACCTCGCCAAGAAGTACGGGGAGGAGGAGCTGTTCGAAGCCTTCTCCAAGGTGTCCACATGCAACATATCCGATGCATTCCACAAGCAGGGTGTCATGTTCGGCATCCTGCCGCAGTCCCTCGCCCACAAGCAGAAGCTCATCGGAAGGGCCCTGACCGTCCAGACGAGCAACGGGGACTGGGCCAAGCCCGTCGAGGCGATAGACCATGCCAAGGAAGGGGACGTCATCGTCGTGGATGTCGGCGGAGCCCCCGTCGCAGTATGGGGCGAACTGGCCTCATGGTCCGCGCTCCAGGCCGGAGTCAGGGGAATAGTCATAGACGGTGCCGTAAGGGACATCGACGACATCCGCGAACTCGAATTCCCCGCATTCTCCAGGACCGTCGCACCCTGTGCCGGCGAGCCGAAAGGATACGGCGGAATAGGGATCGAGATCACCGTCGGAGGACAGAGGGTCCGTACAGGGGACTGGATCGTCGGAGACGAGAGCGGAATCGTCGTGATCCCCAAGGAGATGGCCGTCGAGGTCGCCAACCGTGCGATAGACGTCCACGAAAGGGAGAACAGGACGAGAGAGGAGATCCGCAGAGGATCCACGCTCTCAAAGGTAAACGAGCTCTCCAAATGGGAGCCCGTCCAATAAAACGGTAATTTCCCGGGTGGAGGGCCACCCGGGCTTTTCTCTTGTTTTCTTGCTCAGTAGTTGTAGGGTCCGTTGATCTCCTCATCCAGCTTCTTGAGCCTCTCGATCCTGTCAGGAGTGGAGGGGTGTGTGCGGAAGAGGTTCATCAGACCGGACATCTTCTTCATCCCGAAGGGGTTGGAGATCCACATGTTGGCCGCCGACGGGTTGTCGTAGTCGTTGGTCCTTGCAGAACATCCCGACTCGATCCTCGTGAGCGCATCGGCGAGGGCCATGGGCTTTCCGGTAAGCCTTGCTCCGGATTCGTCGGCCAGATACTCCCTGTTCCTCGAGACTCCGAGCTGGATGAGCATAGCAGCTATGGGAAGTGTGACATCTGCCAGGATCGCAATCAGGAAGTTGCCACCGTTGTTGTTATTGTTGTTGAACATCGCTGCGTAGACGGCCATCCTCGTAACGTATGCCACCAGGGATGCCATCGTGGAAGCGACGGACATGACGAGGATGTCCCTGTTCTTGACGTGGGACAGCTCGTGGGCCATGACGCCTTCCAGCTCATCGTCATTGAGAAGATTCATCAGTTGTCTGGTAGCGACGACTGCCGCGTTCTTCGGGTTGCGTCCCGTTGCGAAAGCATTGGGCATCGGAAGTTCGGAGATTCCCACCTCGGGCATAGGGAGTCCGGCCTTCTCGACGAGACCCTCGACGATCCTGTACAGCCTGGGCTCTTCCTCTCTGGTAACCAAACGGACCTTGTTAGCCGACAAGGCCATGTTCTTGGAGAAGAAATATGCGAAGAGGTTGAACAGTATCGAGACTGCCAGCATCGCGGTCAGACCGTAGATCCAGTTCCCGAACACCGAACCTACCAATGCACCTATTATGACGAGCAATCCCGTCATAGCTACGAACATCACTGCGGTCCTTATACGCCAGTGCATATTTATCGGAGAGGAATTGTTGCGATACCCTATATAAATGATATCATGAACGCTTCGGGTCTGCTCAGCCTTTGTACACAGAGCCGACATAGTAGTCTTTGACTCCGTCCAGACCGAGGTTCGTGCGGAGGTTCAGCATCCCGTCGCGGCCCGTCGCGTGGTTCAGATACAGGATCTTGCATCCGCAGGCGTCGAACTCGTTCGCATACGATGCGGCAACGTCCTTCTTCCTCTTCTCCAGGAGCACGGAGCCGAGATAAGCATCCGGATATCTGCCGTATCTGTCATAGAACGCCTTCATAGGCACCGACGGCCCGGCATTCCCGCGTCCGGAGACGATCGTCATCCTCTTGCCTTTAACGACGACGAACCTCTCTCCGTCGTAGTACGGTGTGACCTCCACCCCGGGGATGACCTCGAACCATCCGTCGCCTGTGTCCGGATCGACCTTGGAAAGGTTGTCCTCGGACACGAACATCTTCCCGCCGAGCATCCTCTTCTGCTCGAACAGCTGCTGCATCGCATAGACCTTCAGCGGAGTCTCCCTCATGTCCAGAAGCCCGTTCACGGCCCCGCAGTTGTCCTTGTGGTACTGTGTGATGACCAGCGCATCTATCGACTCGGGATCTATGTCCAGATTCTCCAAATTATGCCTGAGGTACCTGTTCCTCATCCCGGTGTCCACAAGGACCTTTCCGTCGCCGGTGTCTATCAGCACCGAGAATCCCTTCGCCCCGATCAGGGAGGTGTCCTCGATCGCGCCTTCGTCGTAAACTCCTGTGATGGTTACAGACATCTGATCATCTCCTGTAAAGTGAATTCGGGATGTCCCCGCATATCCTATGGATGCTCTCGACCGGGACCTCGCCGTTGGCCAACCAGGCACGCACCCTCTTGGGCACCGTCGTCACGGACATTATCGCGCCGGGCTTGGCCGGATCGTCGATGTAATCGGTCTCCATCATGAAACGGTCCGTTCCCTTCCCGTACGCCTCGCGCATGTTCGTCTTCGATGCGGGGATCGAGGGCATGAGCCCCGAGTTCTCTTCGGGTGTGACCCATGGGGGAGCGGAGTGCTTGATCACCAATCCGCGGTCGAGATGCGCCCGATCCGCCAGATCGGCCAGAGACGTGCAGGTATCATCCTCGGACTCGCAGTGTATGATCACCGGACAGTCGTTCTCCCTGGCGATCTGCATTCCCGTGAGAAGGATGCGGTCGGAGGCTTCGCGTATCTCATCGGATACAGGGAAGTGGGGACGCCCTATCTCGCCTATCGCTACGGCGCGCCCTTCGGCCACGGCCCTGCCGGCATCCTCCATCCCGCGGACCATCATCTCCTCGGCCTTCTCCAGACCGTATGCCTCGGCAAGATGGATCAGGAGGACGGGATACGGTCCGACGGCGATGTTGATCTCCAGCGATGTCTCCTCGCGGGCCTTCGCGGCCAGTCCGTAAGTGATCTCATAGGACCTGCTGAAATCGGATCCGTCGGTGATGCGGACCTCCGGATACGGAAGCGTAACCAGGGTCAACCCCGTACCGCCCGCGGCCTCGAACTCCTTCAGAGCCTCGACATTGCGACCGGACGGACTCATATGGATATGGTTGTCGTACACCGGGACCTGTTCAGCCATGCCCCGAAGATTGAGTCCTAGTATAAGAGAGGTCAGATGGATGCAACGGAACTGTGTTGAGACCCATTTTATAGAGTACAAGCACATGACCTTCCGATGGATTCGAACGCACGCTTCCTGCTGAAGTCATTCAGGAAATACTATCGGGCGAACACGCCGATTCTGCCTGACAGGTTCACCAGGAGGGAGTTCGGGTTCATGTTCTTCGACAAGACCTACGTGCAGAGGCACGTATCGTTCCCGAATCCCGAGGAGCTACACAGGTTCATGCTTGGCCAGGTGCCTTCCCACAGCTACTATTCCACATCCTACTACCGCAAACCCGATGCGCCCACGATGGACGAGAAGGAATGGCTGGGTGCGGAACTGATCTTCGACCTCGACGCCGACCATTTGGACGGAGCGGTGTCGATGACATATTCCGAGATGCTTCTCCAGATCAGGAAGGAGATGATCAACCTGGTCGATTCGTTCCTTCTGAACGACCTCGGATTCTCCGAGGAACAGGTCCACATTACGTTCTCCGGCGGAAGGGGATACCATGCTCATGTCAGGACCCCCGACGTCATGGGCCTCGGAACCCACGAGAGAAGGGAATTGGTGGACTACATCACCGGAACGGGACTCAACATAGACTGGGTGTTCCCGTACAACAGGGTGCCGACATCCAAGATCGTCACCGGTTCGGGAGTGAGGACCAACATCGCCAAGGACCGCCTCATACCGCCTGCCGATTCGGGAGGATGGAAACTCCGTATGAGGAACGGTCTGATGGACGTCGTCAACGATTTCTGCGATACCGACGTGAAGGCCATCAAGAAAGAGTATCCGAGCATCAAGGGAAGCGATTCCAAGACCGTCCTCAAGGCTCAGGAAGAGCTGAAGAAGTCCAGGGGGATGCTGTTCTCCAAGAACACGATGGCCGCGCTGTCCACATCCACCCAGAACATGCTGGTCAAGGTGATGAAGGAGGATGTCGCCTACCGCCTGTCCGGAGAGGTCGACGAACCGGTCACCGCCGATATCAAGAGGCTCATCCGTCTGCCGGGCTCGGTGCACGGGAAGAGCGGCCTGAGGGTCACTCCCATAACCAGGGAGCAGCTGACGGACTTCGACCCGCTTGAGATGGCCGTGCCCAAGGAGTACAGCGACGACCCCGTGAAGATCACGATGAGGAAGCCTGCGTCCCTGAAGATGAAAGGACAGCAGTTCAGCCTGTCCGGGGAGACCGAGGTCCCCGAATTCGCTGCTGTCTTCCTGATCGGAAGGAAGATGGCGGACTTCGGATTCGCCTCGGAGAACGAACTCCAGAAGAAGCTTTTCTGATATGCTGGCACATCGCTTCGTCCGATGGATATGGGACTCACCACGAGCCCATCAGGACCTGCATGGCGAGACTTACGAGGATGATCGATACCCAACATGCAGCACCTGTCGCTATCGTGGGCCCACCGGTCTTCACGAGATGGACGACATCGGTGTTCAGACCTATGGCGGCCATGGCTGCGACGATGAGGAACGAACTGACCTTCTTCAGGGTCCTGAAGAGATCCTCTGCGGCGGTGAGCGCATCCCCTGCAAGGACAGATGAGGCGACCGTCGTGATCAGGGATGCCAGTATGAAGAACAGCACGAACTTGGGGAATGCACGCATGACGTGCCCCTTGCCGTCGGAACCCTCATCGGTCCTGCGGGCCACGAGAACGGAGAGCACGACCACGATCGGTATGATGAAGAGCGTACGGGTCAGCTTCACGATGGTGGCCGAATCCAAGACCAGATGACCGGTCCCGTGCATCGCATCCCATGTGGACGCGGCAGCGGTGACTGAAGAAGTGTCGTTGATTGCCGTGCCTGCGAAAAGGGCGAACCCGTCGTCCGACATCCCCATGAGGGAACCCAAAGTGGGGAACACCACTGCGGCGATGATGTTGAACAGGAAGATGACCGATATCGATTGGGCAACGGTTCCGTCATCTGCTTTGATGACGGGTGCAGCGGCCGCTATTGCGGATCCACCGCAGATCGATGACCCGACACCCACCAATGTGGCTGTCTTGGGATCCGTGTGGAAACGGCGGCACATGAGATATGCCACAACGAGCGAGACCGACACTGTGGAGATGATCACCGGCAGCGATGACAGCCCTATCGCACAGACTGTGGACAGATTGAGACCGAATCCGAGGAGGACGACCGAGAACTGGAGGACGTACTTGGACGTGAACGATGTGTTGGGAACAGACCTGCCCCTGAACGCAGCGAACACGAGCATACCCGCCAATATCGCGATGACGGGAGCACCGATGACCTCCATACCGTCCACCGAATCGACCAAAAGCCAGGATGCGGCAGCTATGACCAGACTGACCGCCAATCCGGGGCCGTTCTTCCTGAAAAACGATGCCGCTTCCATGGGTTTACCGATGTGCATCGGGTATATACGGAGGAGGTCGGGAACCGTATCCTGCGGTTATCGTTTCATTGGGACGCGATACGACGTATAAAACACGCGAACATTTATAAACGGGCTGGGAATCCAGCCCTTTAGGTAATTAATATGAAAGCATTCCGTGTCACAGGAAACTACGCAGACCCCAGGAAGAGACAGCCCTTCTCCATCGAGATGGCAGCCGAGGACGAGGCCGCAGTTAAAGAGAAGGCCCTCTCCACCATCGGAAGCAAGCACAAGCTCAAGAGATGGGAGATCGAGATCACCGACGTCACCGAGATTCCTGCAGACCAGGTCGAGAGTCACCTCGTAAAATACCAGATTGGTGAGTAAACTTGGAAGACAACGAGCTCCGTCAGGCCATCGCCGTGATGGAATCATACAAGGAAAGGGTTGAGGCTCTCAGCCGCCAGGTCCAGGTTCTCCGCGTTTCATTGGACGAAGTCACCATGGCATCCGATGCCATCAAGGCATTCAGGGACGCCAAAGACGGAGACGAGATCCTTGTTCCCGTCGGAGCGATGTCGTTCATTCCGGTCAAGGTGACCGGCAACAGGAACGTCGTTGTAGGCGTAGGATCCAACGTGTCCGTCGAGAAGGATGTGTCGGATTCCATCGAATACATGGACGCGAACGGCGCCGAGATCAACGAGGCCCTGAAGAAGACCGTGGAAGCCCTCAACGAGGCACAGAACGCTCTGTCCGAACTCAGCAATGCCATCCAGCATGAATATGCTAACAGGCAGGCTGCGATGGACAAACAACAGTGAGGCGGTGAACATGTTCGAGTCCCTCAAGTCAAAGATGAAGAACCTCTTCTCCAAGGCGAACAAGAACCTGGATGAGGAGAAGGTCTACAAGCCTGAGGAACCCGAGCATGTTCCCGAGCCGAGCGTAGAGCCCGTCAAAGAGGAAGCGGTCCCTTCCGCACCCGAAGTCAGGAAAGAGGTCGAGGAGACCCCCGAAGAGGCGCCCCGCAGCGAACCTGTCGCGGAGTCTCCGAAGGAAGAGCCCAAGCTCTCCAGGAAGGAGCTTCTCAAACTCCGCAAGCAGGAGAAGAAGGAGGCCAAGAAGGAATCCCATTCTGCGGCGGACCAGTCCTCGGTCGTCTCCGACTCCGGAAAGAAGATCAAAGAGGATCCCCTCGACGAGATCCTGGACGAACTGGAGATCATCCTCCTGGAAGCAGACGTTGCTTACCCTGTGGTGGAGGAGATCAAGAAAGGAGTCCGCGAGAACCTTCTCGGCAAGAAATACGACCGCTCATACACATTGGAGCAGGTCGTGGAGCTTTCCGTGAAGGATGCCGTCAGAGACGTCCTCAAGATAAACGAATTCAACTTCGATGAATGGCTTACCGAGCAGAAGAAACCGACCGTCATCATGTTCGTCGGTATCAACGGAACGGGAAAGACCACTGCGATCGCCAAGATCGCCAACCGCATCCAGAAGAACGGACAGACCGTCGTGCTCGCCGCCTGCGACACATTCAGGGCGGGAGCGATAGAGCAGCTCACCATCCACTCCGACAAACTCGGATGCAAGATCGTGAAGCAGGCTCACGACGCAGACCCTTCGGCCGTGGCCTTCGATGCCATCGAGCACGCGAAGTCCAAACGCAAGGATGTCGTCCTCATCGACACTGCAGGCAGGATGCAGACTAACAACAACCTGATCGAAGAGATGAAGAAGATCGTCAGGATCGCCAAACCCGACCTGAAGGTCTTCGTTGGAGACTCCCTGGCAGGCAATGATGCCATAGAACAGGCGAAGGTCTTCGACGCGGCGATCGGGATCGATGCAGTGATTCTCACAAAGATCGATACGGATGCCAAAGGCGGTGCGGCACTGTCCATCGCACACACCATCGGGAAACCCATAGCATTCGTATGCAACGGACAGGAATACGACGATATCATCAAATTCGATACAGAATGGATGATAGACCGTATGTTCAACGATGAATGACCTCGGTTTCCGAGATCGTATTACATCATCGAGATTCTCAGAACAGAGATGTATCCCATCCGGCAAGATACGCCGGATGGGCACTTCCGATTGTTTTCCGGTTGATCTTGTAAACGATCAACCCTTCACACACAGATTGTAATACAGTGTAGTGAAGACCTTCGCATCGGTCACAAGATTGGACATGACCACATGCTCGTTCGGAGCGTGAAGGGTTCCACCGCCACATTGCCAAACATAAGCGTCCAATCCTCTTGCCCTGAAGAAATTGGCACATGTGCCTCCCCCTACACCGACTGCAGAGGGCTTGTTTCCTGTGACGAACTGCACGGCATCCCTCAGAGCGATGAATCCCGCACTGTCGGTCGAGGACGGTTTTCCCGATTCGTGCCTCTGGATCTCATTCACACAGATCTTCGCACCGGTCTTTTCCTCGTACTTCGCCGCGAGCTCGCGCGCGATTGCGATGACATCGTCTATGTGATACGCCGGAAGCAACCTCACATCCATGGAGAACTCATCGTAACCTGGGATGGTGTTGAGATTCTCGACCGTTGCGGGCCTCTTCGTAGGCTCGAAGGTGGACATATGGGGCAGATAGATGTCATCTGTCCTGCAGAACTTCTCTTCCAGAACATGGATCAGTTCGGCAAGATAGTATGTCGATACCCTGTAAGCGTTGATTCCGAGATCCGGAGTGGAACCGTGAGTTGTCTTCCCTTCGAAAGTGAAGTTGAGCCATACAAGATGCTTCTCCGACACCTCTATCTCGGATCCTCCGGGAGAGCCCCAATCGGGAACAATTATCACATCATCCTCTTTGAAGAACCCCTTGTCGAGCAGATATTCTATGCCCATCCTGCTTGTGGTCTCCTCATCGGCCACATAGACGACACCCATAGACATACCGTTGAGTTCCTCGCCGAGCCATGATCTAGAAGCGAAAAGAGAGGATATTATGGATTGACCGTTGTCCTCCGTCCCCCTTCCGTACACCTTTCCGTCACGGTAGACGGGATCGAACGGAGGAGTGTCCCAAAGTTCGGGATCTCCGGCCGGAACGACATCCATGTGGGCGACGACCCATACGGTCCCGTTCTTCTTTCCTCTCTTCACGGCGACTATGTTGGGTCTGAGCACTGTCGGATCGGTCTCGTCGGGAACGTCCAATCTGGTTATGGAATCGAATCCTTTGAGACGTGTCATGAGAAAATCCGCTTTCTCTCCCTCTCCGACCCCGCCGTTGACCGGGGCCAATGCAGGGAAACGAATCATCTCAACCATTGTTTCTGCCATCTCATCGACAGAAGCATCAATCAACTCCAACGCCTGCTCCAATGACCTCATGATACCGGAATCCCATACATAGTTGATAAAAATACCAGGCAATCCGAACGGATCGCCTGGAAGGTTTCAGAGGTCCGACACATGGTCGGACCTGAGTTCGGATCACTCGCTGCGGATGATCATCGTGGCCGCGTTTCCGCCGCCGATGCAGAACGTTGCCAGTCCGGTCTCCTTCTTCCTGTCCTTGAGTGCGTACAGGAGTGTGGTCAGGACACGTGCGCCGGAGCATCCGAGAGGGTGGCCGATGGCCAGAGCGCCACCGTTGACGTTGAATATATCCTCGGGGACGTTCAGTGCCTTCCTGACGGCGCAGGACGCCGTGGCGAAGGCCTCGTTGTGCTCGAAGAGATCGATATCGTCGATCGTCATTCCGGCCTTCTTGAGGACGTGCTCGGTTGCGGGTATGGGTGCCTCCATGATGTACTCAGGCTTGACACCCCTCTCGCCGTATGCGACGATGGATGCCATCGGCTTGAGTCCGTGCTCCTCGGCCCATTTCCTGGATGTGATCACCAGAGACGAGGCTCCGTCGCTGAGCTGCGAGGAGTTTCCGGCAGTCACGATTCCGTCCTTCTTGAACACGGGTTTGAGCTTGGCAAGGGATTCGACTGTAGAATCGGCCCTTACTCCCTCGTCGGTGTCGACGATGATATCTCCCTTCTTGGAGGGGATGGTGATTGGAACGATCTCGTCCTTGAACTTGCCTGCTTCAATGGTTGCAGCGGCCTTCTGGTGGGACTGTGCGGAGATGAGATCTGCATCCTCCCTTGTGACATTGAACCTCTCGGCGACTGTCTCTGCGGTGAGACCCATGTGCTCGTTGTTGTAGATGTCCCAAAGACCGTCGTGGACCATGGAGTCCACAGCGACCTGGTTGTTCATCTTGTAACCCCACCTTGCTCCGGGAAGGAGATAAGGAGCGTTCGACATGCTCTCCATTCCTCCGGCGACGATGGTGTTGTACTCCCCGGCCTTGATGGCATCGGCGGCGAGCATGACGGATTTCATACCGGATCCGCAAACGAAATTGACTGTGAAAGCACCGATCTCCATAGGAAGACCGGCTCCTACGGCAGACTGCCTGGCAGGATTCTGGCCGAGTCCGGCGCTCAGAACGTTACCCATGATGCATTCTTCAACATCGGTAGACTGGATGTTCGCCCTGCGAACGGCCTCTTTGACGGTTATTGCTCCGAGATCAGTGGCTTTGATTCCTGCAAGGGCCTTTCCGTATTTCCCAACAGGAGTTCTCACTGCACTAACGATGACTACCTCATCCATGGTTTATCCCTGCAATGTCAATCGGAGGTCTATATAAAAGATTGTCGATTATAATATACGACCATTGACGAACTCTACAGGTTGCGTCAAACCCATCCTCTTGAGAGGTTTGGAAAGATGACGGCGGGCCGCCGTAGGCGGTTCGTACCATCCGGGGACTATCTGTCTCGATATCTCTTTGAGGATCGGTTCATAGGATTTGGTCCCGCATTTCTTGCATTTGTACTTCTGACCCTTCCCCGTGGATTTCATCGTGCGGGAACATATCGGACAGACGGGATTGGAGATCTTGATGAATTCCTTCTCGACAGAGATAACATGGATCTTCTCTATGTTGAGCGTGCGGGGCTCATTCCTGAGTTCGCCGAGGATCTCAACTTTGTCACCCGGATGCAACCAATCCAAGGTATAGCGGAATTCCTTGGAAGGTTCGTATGCTCCGCATGTGATCTTCCCGAACATCGTATCGATGTCGATGAAGACGTGACCTCCGGTTATGTGACGGGAATAGGAGGAAACGGTCCCTTCGATGGAATATGACTGATTCGGAATCAATACGGTCGGATTATGGATGATATGATCATCGGTCCCCTGATTGGTCAGGAACACGAACCATCTGTCGATGGGCTCGGTGGAGATCTTCGATGATGCTTCTATGAGATCGGATTCCACATCCCCTCTGAGACCGTACATGACGGGACACGGCGTGGCGGGTATCATCGCCACCTTCTGCATCCTGTCCTCCCAGCTGTTGAATGTCGTAGGATATGAATGCTCGACATATGCGATCGTCTGCGGATCGAAGATGCGCTGAGTCCCCCATCTCGATTCGGGCCTGTACGAGAGCAGCTCGAAGGTTGTGTCACGCGGACGCCATGCCATGCCGCATGTGCATCCGATCAGGCCGCGGCCGTTACCGATAGTATAAGTGATGCCTCCGATGCGTTCGATCTCCGCATCGATGACAGAACGGTCCATTATGGTCCTGACTCCGTTCCAATAGAACGACTGTGATGGTTTGCGATAAGATATCAACAATCCCGGATCGGCATCATCCTCGTGATGGGCCTGGATGTGCGGGATGATCCTGTCCCTCATCATGTATGGATCAGGTTCGAATGATGTGCATGAATCATAACAATACACATCTCTGTCAGAAAAGCGACCTATGAAACGTTTAGGTCCTTTTCCTTTTCCGAATCTGAGGACCAAAGAACCGTTTCCGCGCGTCTTCCAAGGTGTGGCCGGATTCAATCTGACGAGTCTCGGATTCCCGATCAGGTCCAGATCGGAGAATTCGCGTATGATCTCTGTCGCAAGAAAGGTCGTGCAATTACCTTTCATCGAATCCGTATCGTCCACTGCTACATACATAGACAATCGGACCAAAGTCAATCACACTGATAACATTACGGGTCTCCGTCATCGAGATTGATCATCTTCGAAACGAAGAATATGGAACCATCCTCGGATAAAGATCCATTCAATCCATAATATCCAAGATAAACAGGTTCCGTGTATGAGAAACATCTCTGATGCATTCCGGAACTGGTCTGCAGGAAAAATGTGAAACCGGAGGACGTCTGATCAATGTCGTAGGCTATGCCTGTGCAATCGAAAGAGTCCTCATCAGAGAACGTGACGAATATTGCTGCGACGACCACTATACCGATCGCTATTGTGACATATCCGTGAGAATTCCTCATCGGATGTACGGTTTTATGATAATTATATTAAAAGAGGAGGGAAGGAGTTACGCTGCGAGCCCCCCACCCCTCCATTTCCACTGCAAAAAGAAAATGGTATGTGTGTTCGAAAATCAGCTTCCGAGAACGTAGAGAACGCCGATAAAAGCGATGATTCCGAGAACACAAGCTCCGATTACAAGCCAACCTTTCATTATTGATCACTCCAGTGAAACTGGAACTGTATTTACATTGACTTATAAAAGCTACTGATACAACCGGAAAGTCGAAAAAAGGAACGATTCTGATTTTGAAGATTTACAGAAGAAGGGTGGAAACAATAAAATGAAGAAAAATCAAACATTGTTCTACTAATAAAATTGTTGAATATTCAGTTATTCGAATTTGCTATGAAATAAATTTTTAACCAAATAATTGGTTGAAAATTTTCCACCCTCAATCTGCAATATGAGAACCTTCGATGAAAAGAAGATGACAGTATAATTTTTATAACAAAAATAGTCATAGAGTGGAAATGAGGGTAGGAAAAAAAATTTCCACTGCAGAGGTTCAATAATGACTGAGGCTAATATTTTCACACAATACGTCAAAAAAAGAAATGTAATTGTGAAAAACAAAAAGATATTGCAGTCAACATACATTCCTGAATATCTGCCTCATAGAACCGAAAAGATCAATGAGATCGTGGAAATCATCGCTCCCGCATTGACCAAAGACAAACCATCCAATATTCTCATCTTTGGAAAGACCGGTACCGGAAAAACAGCTGTCATGAATTTCGTCGGCAGAGAATTGAAGAAAGCCGATGCCGAGAAACGCAATTGCGATTTTATCTATGTCAATTGTGAAGTTGTGGACACTACATATGGAATGCTCTACAACATTTCCAATCAGATAATAACCGATCCTGCAAAAAGAGTACCTTTCACAGGATGGGGTTTAGATAAGATCCTTGCTGAATTGACAAGTTATATCGAAAAAGAAGACAAAATCTTTATTATCGTTCTGGACGAGATCGATCGTGCGTTCCAGAAGAACGGTGATGATATCTTCTATTATCTGACGACTATCAATGAAGTCCTTCAGAATTCCAAAGTCTCAATCATCGGAATCACAAACAATGTCAATTTCACAGAATTACTCGGACAGAGAGTAAAAAGCAGACTTGGTGAAGAGAAGATCGTTTTCCCTCCATACAATGTCGAACAGCTTCAGGATATTCTTTACGCAAGAGCAAAAGAAGCATTCGATGACGGAATCCTCGATGATGATGTGATCCCGTACTGTGCAGCTCTTTCTGCACAAGAGATGGGAGATGCAAGAAGAGCATTGGATCTTCTCAGATTGGCAGCCGATTTCGCTGAAAGGAACGGAGATACGCATATCACCGGAGCACATGTCCGTTATGCAAAGAACAAGATCGAATTGGATGCTGTTTCCGAAGTAGTAAAAACACTTACCATTCAATCCAAGATCGTTCTGATGAGCATCATCCGTAACACAGAGAAGGATATGACCGTCATGACGACAGGTGAAGTGTATTCGACATACAAGTTCATCTGTGAAATAATAGGTCAATCCGTTCTTACACAGAGAAGGGTTGCCGGTCTGATCTCCGAATTGGATATGCTCGGTATCATCCATGCAAGGATCAAATCTTTCGGTAAAGCAGGACGTACAAAGGAGATCGAATTGAGTACTCCTAAAGAGATCGTCAATCTCATCAAAAACGATGAATTGTTCTCAAATCCTGATATTTACAAGAATAAAATGCAAACAACACTGATCTGAAAAACAGTGATATCCGTTTTTCGAGTTCCAGTGGAAATGGAGGGGTGGGGGGCTTACCTCTCACATCTTTCCATGTCTTTCATCCTTTTTGATGCATTTTTCTGATTTTTATACAGAGAAACAACATCGAAGACCAATAGGAGCATGAATATCGAGATGAACGACATTATCAACGAAGGTATACTGTTCTCGACATATTTCAGATTGGAACTTCCGTTGATGAACAGTTTTATGCAACCAATCCAGGGGATCTCGAATATCGCAACTGATCTTATGTCATCGATTCCGATGGGATGGTCAATGATTCCGACCGTTTGATCGAAGTATGTGTTGGAAACGGCATTGTCTCCCATCGTAAGAAATCCGCTTTTTTTGTTGGTGATGCTGTCAAGGTCGATCTTCACGGTTTTTTTCGAAATCGTTATCTCTTTCAGTATCAGGGTTCCTTTGAGATCAGACCAATTGTTCCCGTTGTCTGATTTCCATTCTCCTTTGTAACCCTGAAGTTGCGGAGCACTCCAAGTTCCCGTTTCCGGATTGTAATCCAACCACAGTATGGCGCGATGGATGACGGGATTCTTGTTCTCGCCGCGTTCGTAGATTATCACCGACCCGTGATCTCCGAACGATGAATATCCGTCTTGAGTACCTTCGATATAGCTGTGAATCTTTGTTTTCGAAGGATCCTGGACGATGACCATATCCCCTGTATCAATGCAGCCCAGTTCGGATTGTGTCTGATTGTGCTGCATGCTCTGGGACGTGACGACGCTGAATGGTGAACCGAATCCGGTGTATGCCACCAGTCCTGCGTAGCCTCCGATGAGAATGACTGCGATTGCAGCTAAGGCCATGTAGAATCTGCGGTCGGATTTGTTCACGTCGCTCTGTACCTTTTACTTTCTTAAAGTACTTTCTAAGGAGAATTCGCACAATTATGAAGTTTATAGGGAATACAGATGGTTGTATGGATTATTTCTGTATAATACATCCATCCATCATCTGTGTTCCCATTGTTTCGGTCAAAAAAACAGGAAAAATGGAATGTACATTATAGGTATCCAGATCACCATTCCTATTATGCTCCATACAAGGGCATGGATCGTAGGATTCTTCGTGTACGGACCATCATTCCCGTTGTAGACCAATACCGCGATGATGACGCCGATGACTCCTAGCAGCAAACCCAATACGAATGGGATGGCGGTTGGCGGTTCCTTTGGTGTCCGATCGTAAGCAGGTGCAGATGAGGTATATGAAGAGCCAGAATTATACGAAGTGTTGGACTCTGCTCTCCTTCCGCATCCCGGACAGAATGTCGCACCGTAGGGAAGTTCGTTCCCACAATACTGGCAGTACATGTTTTTGTGATTCACATATATTTTCATAAAGGTATCCCTCGTTGCTTTCCGTTCGGTTTGAGGTTACTATGATATACTATCTGTAGTATGGTCACTCATGGAAAGACCCAGTTCCGATGAATATTTCATGGACATGGCCAGATTGGTATCCACGAGATCCACATGTCTCAGAAGGAAGGTCGGAGCTGTCATCGTGATGGACAAACGTGTTCTTTCCACAGGATACAACGGTTCTCCCAGAGGGACCCGTCATTGCGAGGAACTCGGTTGCATACGTGTTCAGATGAACATTCCTTCCGGCACCCGCCACGAGTTGTGCAGAGGTGTCCATGCCGAGCAGAATGCGGTCACGCAGGCTGCATACTTCGGTGTGAGCGTCAACGGGGCCTCGATCTACACGACCACTTTCCCTTGCTCCATGTGTGCCAAGATACTCATAAACGCAGGCATAAAGGAGATAATCTACGACGAGGGGTATGTGGACGATCTTTCAAAACAGCTGTTGGATGAGACGGACATAAAAGTACGTGAATTCCATCCGAAGGGTAAATTGTGAAAATCCTTCCCCATTTCAGGCTATTCCCGTTTTTTTAAATTTATTATAGGGATTAGGATTAAGTACACCTCCTAGAATACGTCAAGCAGGGTCGGGGAGTGTTAAATTTGAGCCGAACTGACATACTTTCGGAAATAAAGAAAGCGGAGGCGGATGCTGATGCTAAAGTCGTCAAGGCTGAGGCAGACAAGAAATCCGCAATCGCTGAGGCTCGCAGAGATTCTGTGAAGAAGATTCAGGACGCTGAGGCTCAGATGCGCAGCTCTTACGAATCCGCCGTTGCCAAAGAGATGGAGACGCTTACAGCGAAGCGTAACGATATGCTTGCCGAAGGCAAAGCTACCGCCGCTGGAATCGAATCCAAATCCGAGGCAAGAATGCAGGAAGTTAGAGACTATCTCAACAAAGAATTCGAGAGGACCCTAAATGTCACTTCCTGAGTCGATGAGTAGGATTGTGATTGTGGGTACCAAAACCCATCTTGACGAGGCTATAGATGCACTCTTCGAGGTAGGCAGTATCCACCTGATCGATCAGACCGTCGACGCGGATGAAGGTTTCACCTTGGGAACACCTCGTCCATACTCGTCCAAAGCATCCGAGAGGCTGCTCAAGGTACGTGCTATGGAAAAGGAACTCGGCATCTCCAAAAAGATGAAGACCGATGTAGTTTCCGAGGCTGAGATCAAGAGCCAGATATCATCTGACAGCGTCGAGCTTGTCGAGAAGGAGATCAACTCCGTTATCGACAAGAGGAATGATCTCAATCAGAGAATCACCGAGCTAAACGCTACGAAGAAGAATCTTGAGCTCCTTTCCGTTCTTCCCGTGGACCTTGAGTTGTACTCCGGTTACAGGAGTATCTACTCCGCGGTAGGAACCATTGCCGAGGATCCCACAGCAGCCCTTTCGGGAATCGACTGTGAGGTCTTCTCTTCTCTTGACAAGAAGAACGGCAATGTCATAGCTGTTTTCGCAAGGATCGCAGACCGTGAAAAGGTCCAGGCCATCCTTTCCGAGAACGGATTCTCCGAGATCGCAGTGCCTGAGGGTGCTGGTTCAGTGGTCGGAGCCCTTGAGGCAAACGCCCGCGAGATCCAGGACACCGAGGCTGCACTCGGAAACGTGGAAACGGAAATCAAGAGCCTTCTTGAGAAACACAAGAACTTCCTCAGTGCGTCTGACGAGGAACTCAGGATCGAGGTCCAGAAGGGAGAGATCCCGGTTAGGATCGCGAACAGCGAGTACACATTCGTCGTCGACGCATGGGTACCCGAGGCCAAGGCCGAGTCTGTAAAACAGAAGATCGAGACCATGGTCGAAGGTGTCTATGTGGAGCTTCAGGAGACCCGTGGCAGGTCCATGGAGGAATCCGAAGCTGCTGAGGAGAGATTCAAAGACGCTCCGACTAAGTTCAACAATGGAAAAGTCGTGAAGGAGTTCGAGTACCCGACTAAGCTCGTGTCGGTACCGAAGTATCAGGAAATTGACCCTTCCATCCTGATAGCAATCTTCCTTCCGATGTTCTTCGGACTTATGGTCGGAGACGTGGGATATGCTATCCCGTTCATAATAATCGGTGCATACGGACTTAAGGTCACGCACCACAAGGACTGGCGCGCTATTGCGACCGTTCTCTTCTTTGGCGGAATTTGGGCATTCGTGTTCGGACTGTTCTTCTTCGGAGAATGTCTGGGAATGCACTTTGTAACTTCGTCACACGCACTGAGTGTCGAGTATTCCTGGCAGATGCTGCTCGGACTCGACAACCTGCCCGGCGTGTTCGAAGGTATTCTGCCCCACGATACTGGAGTCGGAAAGCTCCATGATGTCGGACTTCTCCTGAAGCTGTCCGTGTACATCGGAATCGTTCACCTTATGATCGGTTACCTTTGCGCACTGTACAACAAGACCATCCAGCACGGATTCGGTCATGCATTCAAGGAGAAGGGAGGCTGGATCTTCGGATTCCTCGGAATCGTTCTCGTCTGTTATGCGCTTGCGATGTACCTCATCTACAGCACATCGATGGATGAGATCATGATCCCGCTTGCCCTTGGATTTGTGTTCATTGTGATCGAGATTGTGATGAACATCAAACACGAGGGAATCCAGGCTGTTCTTGAACTGCCCGGAATCGTCGGAAATATTCTTTCCTACACTCGTTTGGCTGCTATCGGAATGTCCAAGGCCGGTATGGCTCTGGCTTTCAACTACATTGCTCTCGGAATGGTTGCAGGTGTGGAGATCGTCGACGGTGGTATCGTCAACACATTCGGTGTGATGGATATCGTCGGTCTGTTGTTCTTCGTCTTCCTGCATCTCATGATCTGGACCCTTGCTATCCTGTCCGCAGGTCTGCACGGTCTCAGGTTGCAGTTCGTCGAGCTTATGGCCAAATTCTATGAGGGCGGAGGTATCGAGTACAACCCCCTCAAGATCAAACGCGAAAAAACCGTTTCAAACAAGAAAACAACCACAGAGGTGTAAGTAAAATGGCAGACATTGGAATAGGACTTATCGCAATCGGAGCAGGACTCGCAGTCGGACTCACCGGTCTCGGAGCCGGTATGGCCGAGAAAGATGTCGGAGCCGCAGCCGTCGGAGCCATCACTGAGGACCAGTCTCTCTTCGGAAAGGCAATGATCTTCATGGTTCTCCCTGAGACCATCGTCATCTTCGGACTGGTCGTCGCTATCCTCGGTATCTTCGTAATGGCTAACATGTGAGCTCGCCAAGAGGTAATCTCATGGCACTAGCAAACGTGACTCAGGAGATCTTCAAGGCCGCTGACGACAGGGCCGCCGCCATCAAGGCAGAGGCCGACGCAGAGATCGCAAAGATCAACGCCGACGCGGATGCGAAGATCGCTGAGACAAAAGAGAAAGAGGACAAGAAGCTCAAAGAAGCCGTTGAGCGTCTCAACCGTCAGGAGCTGTCCAGCGCAGAGCTGGAGAGCAAGAAGATCGTCCTGGCGAAGAAGAAGGAGCTCCTCACCGAGGCATTCGACAGCACCCTCGCAGGTCTTGAGAACGCTTCCAGCGATGTTAAGCTGGAGCAGTACAAGGCAATGGTCGAGGCTGCCAAGAAGGTCATCGAGAACCCCAAGGCCATCATGTCCGAGAACGACTCGTTCTCCGCATCCGACCTCGGTGTCTCATCGGTCGAGAAGGACAGCAGGATCAAGGCCGGTCTCATCCTCCAGAGCGAGGACGGATCCGTCGAGGTCGACATGCAGTACTCCACACTTCTTCAGGCGATCTGGGACCGTGAGATGAAGTCTGTGTCAGACATTCTCTTCGGGTGAAGCGTATGTTCATGTCCAGCGGAAGAAAAGGCAACTACGCGTACACCGTAGCCAGGGTGAAAGCGAAGAAATCGCTTCTCCTCGGCGACGAGGACTACAACAAGATGCTGCAGATGAGCGTTCCCGAGATCTCTCGCTACATCAGCGAGTCCGGGTATCAGAAGGAGATGACCGATCTGGCCTCGAAGCTCGACGGCATCGACCTCCTTGAGCACGCCACCTACTCCAACATGGCAAAGGTGTTCAGCAGTATCCTTGCAGCCTCTCAGGGTGAGCTCCAGACGATGGTTGCGGCGTATCTCGAGAAATGGGATATCTGGAACCTCAAGGTCATCCTCCGCGGTAAGTCATACGGTCTAGATGCGGAAGCGGTCAGGGAAGATCTTGTTCCCGCCGGAAGTCTCGGCGAGGAAGAGCTGGAGAAGCTCATCGCCCTTGACAATGATGAGGATATCCTCGCCGCATACAGCAAAATGGAGAAGGTTTCGATCCCCCAGGAGATCATGTCTTCCTACAGGGAGAAGGGAAACCTCGGAGAGGTCGAGGACTACCTCGACAAGTTCCACTACACCAGGCTGCTGGCCAGCATCAAACCCGACTCAAGGCCCACGAAGATGTTCGAGGAGTACGTGAGGAAGGAGATCGACGTCAGGAATCTCGAGACGATACTCAAGCTGAAAGCCGAGGGTATCTACGGAGAGGTCGTGATGAACTACATCATACCCGGCGGAAAGCAGGTGGACAAGAGGTTCGCCACGCAGCTCGCCAATGCGGAGACCATCTCGGCCGCCGCTTCCGACCTCCAGCAGCTCGAGTTCTACGATGTCATCAAAGACCTCGTCGAAGCGGACTCCGTGAACCTGAGACAGGTTGTCACAGAGATGAAGAAGTACGAGATCGCACAGGCGAAGAAGTTCTCCCACCTCTACCCCCTGTCCGTCGTCCCCGTGCTCGACTACATGATCCACAAGGAGATCGAAGTCGGCAACATCAGGACCATCGCCAGAGGAACAGAGAGCGGTCTCGCGAAAGACACCATCAAAGGACTGCTGGTGATCTGATGGAAATCGCAGTAATTGGCAGCGATGAGTTCGTACTGGGATTCCGCCTTGCCGGAATCAGGCGCGTGTTCGTCGCAAATCCCGACAACTACCAGGAGAAAATGCTGGAAGCTATGTCCCAGCCATCAATTGGTATCCTCGCAGTGGATGCGAAGGATCTCGACAATCTCTCCCTTGCCGTCAGGCACAAGGTCATGGATTCGATCCAGCCCGTTGTTGTGCCCGTAGGAGGCGACCAGAGCGACCTCCGCGAGAAGGTGAAGAGAGCGATTGGCGTTGACTTATACAAAACAGAGGATGAATAAGAATGAGCACTGAAGGTGTAATTTACAGGGTCGCCGGACCTGTGGTGACTGCCACCGGTATCTCCCCCAGGATGTACGATGTCGTGCACGTTGGAGAGGAGCAGCTGATGGGAGAGGTCATCAAGATCGTCGGCGACTACTCCATCATCCAGGTTTATGAGGATACCTCGGGTATCAAACCCGGGGAGCCGGTCACCAACACCGGTAGGCCTCTCTCCGTTGAGCTCGGCCCCGGCCTCCTTACCTCCGTTTACGACGGAATCCAGAGGCCCCTTCCCGTTCTCAGGGAGAAAATGGGAGACTTCATCTACCGTGGAGTTTCCGCACCTGGACTGGATCACAGCAAGAAATGGGACTTCGTCCCTGTAGCCAAAGAAGGAGACGTCATCTCCGCCGGACAGGTTCTCGGAACCGTCCAGGAAGGACCCATGGTCCACAAGATCATGGTCCCCGTCGACATCGCAAAGGGAAAGATCGAGTCCATCAGGGGCGGATCCTTCACCATCGATGAGACCATCGCGGTCATCGACGGAAAAGAGGTCTCCATGCTCCAGTACTGGCCGGTCCGTGTGCCCAGACCCGTTCTCGAGAAGTACCAGCCCGATGTCCCCCTCGTGACCGGACTCAGGGTCCTCGACACCATGTTCCCCCTCGCCAAGGGAGGAGCAGCGGCAATCCCCGGTGCATTCGGTACCGGAAAGACCGTTACTCAGCAGTCCCTGGCCAAATACTCCGATGCAGAGATCGTCGTCTACATCGGATGCGGAGAGCGTGGAAACGAGATGACCGAGGTTCTGACAGAGTTCCCCGAACTGGAGGACCCCAGGACCGGAGAGTCCCTGATGAAGAGGACCGTCCTTATCGCCAACACGTCCAACATGCCTGTCGCTGCAAGGGAGGCTTCCGTTTACACTGGAATGACCATCGCCGAGTACTTCAGGGACATGGGATACAACGTGTCTCTCATGGCCGACTCCACCTCCAGGTGGGCAGAGGCTATGCGTGAGATCTCCTCCAGGCTCGAAGAGATGCCCGGAGAAGAGGGATACCCCGCATACCTTGCCGGACGTCTGTCCGAGTTCTACGAGCGTGCATGCCGTGCAAAGACCCTCTGCGGAGAGGACGGATCCATCTCCGTCATCGGTGCGGTTTCCCCGCCCGGAGGAGACCTTTCCGAGCCTGTTACGCAGAACACCCTCCGTATCGTCCGTGTCTTCTGGGCTCTGGACACCAAGCTGAGGGAGAGGAGGCACTTCCCCACAATCAACTGGCTTACCTCGTACACCATGTACGACAAACAGCTGATCCAGTGGTACAAGGACAATGTCGCCGAGGACTTCCCCGCACTCAGGGCATGGGCCATGCAGATCCTCCAGAAGGAGTCTGAGCTGCAGGAGGTCGTGCAGATGGTTGGTTCCGATTCACTGCCCGACGAGCAGAAGGTCACCCTCGAGGTCGCCAAGATGATCCGTGAGATCTTCCTCCAGCAGAACGCATACCACCCCGTCGACTGCTACTGCCCCATCCAGAGGCAGCACGTCATGATGACGCTGATCAAGAAGTACTCCGACCTGGCCGACAAGGCCCTCGCCGCCGGTGTACCCGTCGACAAGATCGTGTACCTCCCCGTCAGGACCAGGTTCAACCAGGCCAAGTACGAGGAGACCATCGATCAGGAGCTGAAGGCCGTATCCGAGGATATGGACAAGCAGTTCGCTGAGCTCGGAGTGTGATTCCAATGGCAGACATATCAAAAGAGTACAAGACAATCTCCGAGATCGCCGGACCTCTGGTGTACGTCAAGAACACAGAGCCCGTCGGATACTACGAGATGGTCAACATCAGGATGTCCGATGGAACCATGAGGAGGGGACAGGTTCTCGATTCCTCCAACGACATCGTCGTCGTCCAGGTGTTCGAGGGAACCTCCGGTGTCGACAAAGACGCCTCCGTCCGTTTCCTCGGCGAGACAATGAAGATGCCCGTTTCCAGGGACATGCTCGGTAGGGTCCTTTCCGGAGCCGGAGAGCCCCTCGACGGCGGAGCCAAGATCGTGCCCGAGAAGGAGCTCGACATCATCGGAGCCGCTATCAACCCCTGGGCAAGGGACAGCCCGTCTGATTTCATTCAGACCGGTATCTCCACCATCGACGGAATGAACACACTGGTCAGGGGACAGAAGCTTCCTATCTTCTCCCAGTCCGGTCTTCCCCACAACGAGATCGCTCTTCAGATCGCCAGGCAGGCAAAGGTCCGCGGCGAGAACGAGGAGTTCGCTGTGGTGTTCATCGCCATGGGTATCACCAACGAAGAGAAGCAGATGTTCATGAAGGAGTTCGAGAGGACCGGTGCCCTGAAGAGCGCTGTGGTCTTCCTGAACCTCGCCGACGACCCCGCTGTCGAGAGGACCCTGACACCCCGTCTCGGTCTGACCACCGCGGAGTACATGGCCTTCGACCTGGGAATGCAGGTTCTGGTCATCATGACCGATGTCACCAACTACTGCGAGGCCCTCCGTCAGATCGGAGCAGCCCGTGAGGAAGTTCCCGGAAGGCGCGGTTACCCCGGATACATGTACACCGATCTGGCCCAGCTCTACGAGCGTGCCGGAAGGATCAAGGGAAAGAAGGGATCCATCACACAGATCCCCATCCTGACCATGCCCGGAGGAGACATCACCCACCCGATCCCCGACCTGTCTGGATACATCACAGAGGGACAGATCGTTCTGTCCATGGAGCTCCACAGGAACGGTATCTACCCGCCGGTCAACGTTTCTTCATCCCTGTCCAGGCTGATGGGAGGCGGAACCGGTAAGGGCAAGACCCGTGAGGATCACAAGGGAGTGTCCGACCAGCTGTACGCTTCGTACGCCGAGGGTAAGGATCTCCGCGGTCTCGTGGCCATCGTCGGAAAGGACTCGCTGTCCGCAAAGGACAGGAAGCTCCTGGACTTCGCAGACCTCTTCGAGGACCGCATCGTCCGTCAGGGAGTCGACGAGGACCGTTCCATCGAGCAGACCCTCGACATCGCCTGGGAGATCTTCACCGAGCTCGACCTCGACCAGCTGACAAGGATCGACCGCAAGTACATCGAGAAGTACCTGCCCAAGAAGTGATTCCCATGGCAGCACACGATGTCACCCCCAACCGTTCAGTCCTTCTGGACCTGAAGAGGAGGATCAAGCTCACACAGGGCGGATACAAGATCCTCAAGATGAAGAGAGACGGTCTCATCATCGAGTTCTTCGAGGTCCTCGAGAAGGCCAGGAAGATGCGTGAGGGAGTATCCTCCGACTACGAGTCGGCTATGGAGAAGATCACCATCGCCCGTGCGGTAGAGGGAGAGATCGCCGTGAAAAGCGCGGCATATGCCCTCAAGGCAGATCCGCAGGTGAAACTCGGAAGCAAATCCATCATGGGAATGATGGTCCCCAAAGTGGAGGCTGAGACGATCCACACCAAGATGACCGACAAAGGTTACGGTGTGATCTCCACCTCCGCATACATCGAGGATGCGGCCGCGGCGTTTGAGAAACTCCTCAACACGCTCGTCCGTGCAGCCGAAGTGGAGACCACCATGAAGAAGCTGCTTGATGAGATCGAGAAGACCAAGAGGCGTGTCAACGCTCTGGAATTCAAGATCATCCCCGAGCTGAAGGAAGCGGAGAGGTTCGTCAAGTTCCGTCTCGAAGAGATGGACAGGGAGAACACCACCCGCCTTAAGCACCTGAAGAGCAAAGGGGCTGCGGAAGAGTGAAGTCCTTAGAGGAACGCTTGAACGAGGTCCGCGAAGACCCGGTGAAAATGAAGCGTGTCTTCACTATCGCCTGGCTTTCGGCCTACTCCATGCTTGTACTCGGCGGACTGATCATTGTCTGGGTCCTGGTCCAGAGTTTTCTGGGCCAGGCATAAACACCTTAGGAATTCTATTCCTGCCGGCCGTAAAGGCCGGCAATACCCCACTCGGAAAAAGTCGAGTGGCTGTTTTAGGTCATTTCCGTCTCAGATCCATCTGCGATATTCGGAACGAATGCGATGTATCATTCCTCATGGAAGTTGTGCATCCTGATCTGACCGTTCGCAAGGTCCACGACAGGCATGATTCCGGGGTCGGGATTGAAGTTGTGCTGCTTCTGATACTCGGTCTGCGACTGCCAAGTGGATGCGTTGATCATCCTGACGCCGTTGTATATCTCCTGACCGGCTCCGTGAACATGTCCCGAAACGAAGATGTCGGGGATGTATTCCATCACGAGATAATCCTTCTTCTCCGGAGCAAGCGCATTCCTCTGTCCATAGATCGGTGCCAAGTGGCGTCTCACGCACATCTGCTTCATGACGCTCAGAGGATTCTCGTATGTCAGATTCTGGACAGATGCGATCCAATCATCCATACTCTTGCCGTGATATGTCATCACGGTCCTTCCTTCGACGTTCAGATACACAGGGTTGCTGACCATCAGGATGTTGGAATCGAAGTACTTGGTGAATTTGGGGTTCAGAGCAGGCTGGGGTTCGGCAGGACGTGCTGCGTCGTGGTTACCCGGGTGTACGACGATCTTGATGTGGTCCGGAATCTCCTTCAGATATTCCGCCAACTTCTCATACTGGAGGTTAATGTCCTTGATGTTGAGCTCCTTGTCCTGATCGGGGAACACGCCGATACCGTCTACGACATCTCCGGGGAAGACGATGTAGTTGATCCCCTGTTCGACGGAATTGGCCTTCAGCCAGGAGATCATCTTATGCCAATCCGATTCCAGGAATGTCGAGCTTCCGACATGGACGTCGGAGAGGAATGCGATCTTCGATGTGCTGTCACTCGGTTCCCAGGTATGCTGTCTGGGGATGTCCGGGCGGAAGATCTTCTCGGGGATGATCATCGTCTTCTGAAGGTTCGGTTTTCCGAGAACTCCTATGACCTCGTCGTTCACGAACAACTCCGAGTTAAGCGGGGAATCCTTGGATATGAACACCTTGGTGGTCCCCGTATCATCCTCTAATGTGACCATCGTGTGGCCGTTCTTCGTGGTGCTGCAGTCGTAGACGATTCCCGCGATCTTCACCTCGCGGTCAAGGGTCATAGCCCTGGAGATGTCCATGGCCTTTCCGAAGTCATGGCGCTTCTCCAGCAACCTCTTCAGACTGAGGAAGCGACTCATGAAGAATGTGGCGAAGTCGTTGATCTTCCCTTCGCAGGTGGACTCTCCCGTAATATCGGTGCCTTTCATCACCGAGATGTCGGGCGTGAATCTGTTGTCCGGTCTGATGGACTTCTGGGATTCGAATATGATTTTGTCGCCTGCGATGCAATCCATGATGTCCTGTTTGTTGACGAACATCATGTTCGATGCAAGATGGGAGAACACAGTATTGGTGAAACCCATGGGGTCGTTGTTGGAGAGGATCATCTCGATGGCGTCCGGTGAAAAGAAAATCTTCTTCTTCGCCGCTGCGGACAGGATCTCCTCTCTCATGCTTTGCAGGATGTTGGTCCGACGTATATCTGTTATGATGGTATGTCACGTGCCTAAGTCTGTATTTATAGCACAGGGCGATTCGGAATCCATGATTTCCATCCGCCTCTACTGTCCTGTGAACCCCAGCGAGGACCCCGAGAAAGTCCGCAAGGCGATAATGTCCGTGTTCCCTGATGCGGAGGTCGAGCTGGGCGAGAAGGCGTTCGAAGGAACCCTTCCGTCTCTGGACAGTTTCGGCAAGCGCATCCGCTCTCAGAAGATCCTCGATGCGGCCAGAGGAGTGCTCCTCAGGAACCTCCACGGCAACAAGACCTACATGAGCATCAACAAGCAGGTCGCGACCGTAGGCAAGATATCGTTCGCAGACCGCAATCCCGTTCTCGGAGCGATAGAGGTCACCATCGAAGGGGACGACCTGGAAGCGCTCATCGACCGTGTATCCCCGATGACCGTGGACGGTGAGGAGGTCAGAGTATGATCGGGGTCTCCTGCACCAATTTCTGCAATGTTCCGATCGACGACTGGGCAGAGCCCATCTCGAAGGATTTCAAACACTGGGAGATATTCTCCGAGGCGGAGCACAGCATAATCGGGCAGGAGTCTCATATCAACGATGTTCTTGGAAAGACAGGATTGTCTTGTTCCGTTCACGCACCGATATGCGATCTGAACATCGGTGCGATGTCCGACCGTCTTCTCAAGGCCTCACTAAAGGAGATCATAGGGACTATCTCATCCGCTGTCGACATCGGGGCCGAGACGGTCACGGTGCATCCGGGACTGTGTTCTATGGCAGTTCACGGGACCGAGGAGAAGGCGCAGGAGCGCACAATCTCCACTCTGCGTGCGATAGACAGATTCGCGACGGATTGCGGGGCATGCGTGGTCATCGAGAACATGCCGAACGTCCCCTTCTTCCTGGGAAGGACGGCAGAATCCCTCGCGAAGCTTGTTGACGGTACAGATCTCAGGATCTGCTTCGACATCGGTCATGCCAACACTATGGGGCAGATCGATGCCATGATCGATCTCTTCGCTGACAGGATCTCCAACATACACATCCACGACAACAACGGCGAACGCGATGAGCATCTCACCATCGGCGACGGTTCGATAGACTTCGAGCACGTCATCCGCAGGCTGTCGGGATACAAGGGCAACTACATCATAGAGTCGAAGGACCTTCCGTCCGCGGTCCTGTCCAATCAGCGTTTGAAGAAGCTGCTGGAATGATCCTCCGAGAATATCTTCGGGAGATCTCTGAGGGAACCTCTGTATCCCCAGAACCTGGACAGCATCATCGGGATGCAGAACAATCCGATGATCACCGTTCCGAGCATGAACACTCCAAGAAGGTACAGTCCGAGTCCGCCCATCATCACCGTTGTGAAGTCTATGATGAAATGGTAGATTATGCACACATGGACTCCGAATCTGATGTAAAGGTATCCTATCAGGACTCCCCCGAGAGCAGTCGGGAGCACTTTCCAGAGTCCCCATCCGGGCAGGTGGGCGAATCCGAAGACAAGTGATGATATTATCAGGAGGGCCACCGCAAGCTTGCTGAAGCCGAATCCTCCGAGGAGGTACTTCCAGGCCTTCTCCTTCTTGCACACAAGGGCGGCGACGGTCATGGGGATGCCGATGTACCCTATGCGTGTGATGACCTCCTCCCAGACAGCCGCATCCGCGAATTCGAATATGGCCTGCGGGACGAATCCCGTTTCGAACTCGGGTACGTCCCCGGAGGACGAAGTCATGGCGAGTACGATGCCGATCAGCATGTCAGCACAGAACAGCATGACCAGCCAGTAGACGGACGAGTTCCTGAACGCGGCCGTGTTCCCGGATCTCTCCTCTCCGACGGTCTGTATAAGCTCTTTGACCAGGATTATGGCCGAGGCGGTTATCGCCAGGACTATGAACACCCAGAACAGCTGGAGGGCCAATCCGCTCAGCCGGAACGGGCTCACAAGCATGGGTACGAAAAGCAGTATGCCCACGCTCTTGTCGGCCAGCCAGTCGAAGGTCATGACCGATCCCGCCCACAGATAGGCGAACTCGACGGTCAGCACCAGAAGTATCAGCGGTGCGATAAGCTTGATCAGAACATCCATGCCGGAAATCCCGGCATTATGATGCTGCGGTCCGGGGTCCGAACCCAGCACCTCGCCGCAGTACGGGCAGAATCTGCAACCTTCCTGGGCCGATTCGTAGCATCTGTCGCATGTCATGCGTATTTCTCCAGATTCCTGATGATGCCGTCGACCCTCTCGATCTCAACGACGACCAGGAGGTTGCCGCGGTACTTCGCAACATCGGCGATCTGCTCCGCGATGAATGATTCCCTCTTGGAGGAGACCTCGCGGTAGCCTTTGACGGTGTTTATGTAAGCATCCCATTCCAGGGCGAACTCCTCCGGTGTGGAGGCATCGAACCTCTTCTTCATCCCCTTCTTGGCGAGACGGTGCTCTTTGACGAAATCCCATGTCTTCACGGTGTCGCAGTACATCTCGGTGAAATCGGAATCGTTCATGTCCAGGGCTATGACGTTCATGCCGTTCTTGGAGCATTCGTCGACAAGTGCGCACATGGCGGGCGAAGGCATCTCGACCGCCTGTCCCGTTATCTGCTCCATGCGGTGGGCGTAGGCGAGGTCCAGTTCGCTCACTTCGAATTCGTCGTTGAGCTGGATCCTGTTCTTGATGGCCTGTATCCCTTCGATGCCGAGTGTGGTGCCGTAGGCCTCGTGGCCTCCGAAGGCCTCTTTCACTTTGTCTGCCTCGGACTGGAGTCCGTTGACTATCGGTAACAATGACACATCGCAGTTGCCGATCCGGATGTTCCTCATTTGCGTGTTCCCCTTTCGGCGACGAGGTTCGTCAGCTCTTCCGGAGCATCGATCTTCTTGAGCTCGTCGTTGGAGACGACGGCAGTGGAATCGATGTTGTCGCGGTCGTGCTTCTGTTCCACGATGAGGATCGAGAACCTGTCCACGATGCGGGCGATGTCTGACGCGACGATCGCCTTCTGGACCAGCTTCGCGTCATCGCTTGTTCCAATACCAGTGAGCATCGCGGTGCTGTCGTTGTGGCTGACGGCCTCGAACGGGCTCTTCAATACGGGCCTTACGGAGAATCCCAGGTTGCACAGCTGGTTAACGGCGAACGTGTCTATGCGTTCCTGTCCGGTGCGCTGTTCCTTCTTGCGTTCGTCGCTCTTGAACTCGAACGGATCGATCGGCTCTATGACCGGAAGTCCCAGGCATTCCTCTATGCGCAGGGCCGCATCGATCATGGCGCCCATGCCGGACTCGTACATCTGGATGGTCCTTCTGGACACACCTGCGTAATCCGCAAGCGTTCCCAGGCTGATCCCGCGGTCCTCGCGGACCGACCTGAGCAGTTCGCTGTCCAGTTTGACGTATAGTCCGCCGGGTGCGGCGAATATGAACGGCGGGGCATCCTCCAGGAGGAGGTCCGCAAGCGTCTCGTTCGAGACGATGGATATGTTGAATCTAGAATAGACGATGCTCGGCTCCAGGGCTCCTGCGCTGGACCTCTCGCCTACAACGAGCGGGGTGGCCTGCAGCGTGTCGGCCAGGACCTTCATCTCCTCGGAGTTCTCCTTGGAGAATGCGTCGATGTTGCTGAGCACCTTGATTATGAGGACTCTGTCGTCCAATCTGGCGACAACGTCGAAGCAAATGCCTCTCAGGGTCAAGGCAGAGGACACATCGAACCCGGCTTTCGCTAGAATCGCGCGGGTGGTGTTTATGAGGTCGTTTCTGCCCATGCTTTTCATAGTGTCAGAACTTCTATTTAAAAAATTATCTCGATGTGTCGGTTGCCGGTGGCATGTGGCCACCGGTCCGACATCATCCGCATCATTCGATGGAGATGGTCCTGCCCTTCTTAGTGGGGGATTTCTTGTTGAGCACCACTTCCAAGAGTCCGTTGTTGTACTGGGCTTTGGCGGTGTCCATATCGACCTCGCAGGGCAATGCCAGGTCTTTCTCGAAGGATTTTCCGGGAGTGTTCACGCTGATGGACAGCGTGCTGCCTGTGCAGCTCAGGGAGATGTCCTCTTTCGCCACACCAGGGATCTCGGCGACGGCCCTGACTATGTCGCCTTCGTCGGTCACGTCGGTGAACGGGTCCCTCGCATCGCCTGCGGGCAATGAGTTGAACCTGCTTCCGGTGTTGCCGAACTCCTTCACATGTTTCACTCCGTCGGGACCCTGATACATCGTGTATCCGTATGTCTGGACCCCGGGTCCGGTGAGATTCATCTGCGAGAACATGTCCTCCATCCTCTTGTTGAGGCTGTCGAACCCTCCGAACAGATCGTTCCAGATATCATCAGCTGCGCTCATCTTTGCATTCCTCCTTTCCTATATTCTGATCGTTTGTTGTTTTCAAGTGGTTTGTAAAGGGGTTTAGGGGGAAGGATCACTCCTTCCCGTGACCGTAGTCCTTGAGCTCCTGCCTCGATTTGGGCCCGAACTTGTCCAGGGCCTTCTCGAAATCCTCGGCGGCGACCTTGCAGGATGCGATGTCCTCGTCCGTGGGGTTCGAGTTGCTCGCGACCAGGCGCCTTACGGCGTTCATCACGGCCTCGTTGCAGATCGCGGATATGTCCGCACCTGTGCAGCCTTCGGTCTTCTCGGCGAGAGCGTCCAGGTCCACATCGTCCGCCAGCGGGCGGTTCTTGGTATGGATTCCGAAGATGGATTTCCTGGATTCCTTGTCCGGGGGTCCGATGTAGATCGACTTGTCGAATCTGCCGGGTCTCAGGAGTGCGGGGTCCATGATGTCGGGACGGTTGGTCGCGGCGATGACCACGACGTCGTTCAGACTCTCGAGACCGTCCATCTCCGTCAGCATCTGGGATATGACCCTCTCGGTGACGTTGTTGTCACCGCCGGTTCCCCTCTCGGGTGCGATGGAGTCGATCTCATCCATGAAGATCACACAGGGCGACGCCTGCCTGGCCTTCCTGAACGTCTCCCTCACGGCCTTCTCGGATTCTCCGACCCATTTGTTGAGGAACTCGGGACCCTTCACCGCAATGAAGTTGGCCTCGGATTCCGTCGCGACAGCCTTCGCCAGCATGGTCTTACCCGTTCCGGGGGGACCGTACAGGAGGATTCCCTTTGGAGGCCTGGCGTTCATGTGCTCGAAGACCTTTCCGAACTTGAGGGGCCATTCCACAGCCTCCTTCAGCTCCTGCTTCGCGCTCTCCAGGGCTCCTATGTCCTCCCACTTGACGTTGGGCTTCTCGATCAGCACCTCCCTCATGGTCGAGGGCTGCATGTCCTTCAGGGCATTCTTGAAATCCTCCTTGGTCACAAGGATGGAGTTCAGCACCTCTCTGGGGATCTCCTCGGCTTCGAGGTCCACGTCGGGCAGCACCCTCCTGAGTGCGGCCATGGCGGCCTCTTTGGTCAGAGCGGACAGATCGGCACCGGCGTATCCGTGTGTGCGGTCGGCCAGCCAGTTGAGGTCCACATCGTCTGCCAGAGGCATTCCGCGGGTGTGGATCTCGAGGATCTCGTGACGTCCGTTCCTGTCGGGGATTCCGATCTCGATCTCCCTGTCGAACCTTCCGGGTCTCCTCAGAGCCTCATCGATGGAGTTGGGCCTGTTGGTGGCACCGATCACGACGACCTTTCCTCTGGAGTTGAGTCCGTCCATCAGCGAGAGCAGCTGGGCGACGATACGCCTCTCCTCTTCGCCGTTGACCTCGTCCCTCTTCGGAGCGATCGAATCTATCTCATCGATGAAGATGATGCTCGGCGCGTTCTCTTCCGCGTCCTTGAAGATCTCCCTCAGCTTGCCCTCGGATTCACCGTAGAACTTGCTGACGATCTCAGGTCCGCCTATGGAGATGAAGTTGCTGCTGGTCTCACCGGCGACAGCCTTCGCGAGCATGGTCTTACCGGTTCCTGGCGGTCCGTGGAGCAGCACACCTTTGGGAGCTTCGACACCCAGCCTCTTGAAGAGTTCGGGGTGCCTCAGCGGAAGTTCGACCATCTCACGGATCTTCTTCACAGCGTCTCCGAGCCCTCCGATATCATCGTACGATACCTTCGGGACATCGCCTTTGTTGGCGGCGGGCTTGTCGGATATCTTGACCTCGGTGTCCGCGGCCATCAGCACTGCGTCTCCGGACGGTGCGAAGGATGTGATCGTCAGGTCGATCTTGTTGCCCATCACGTTGAGTGTGATCGTATCTCCCTTCGCCAGCGCCCTTCCTTCAAGGACCTGTCTGAGGTAATCCTCGCCTCCCTGCAGCCTGAGCTGCTCGGTGGGAGCGAATGTGATCTTCTCTGCGTTCTTGGCGATGATCTTCTTGACGGCGACACGCTCGTCCAGGGCTACCCCTGCGTTGCGCCTTGTCGATCCGTCGATCCTTATTATTCCGCGGTTCGCATCCTCGGGTGCTCCCCTGAGGACCTTTGCGACTGTCTTCCTGTTACCGTCGATCTGGACTATGTCCCCGACTTTGATGCCGAGGATGTCCATGAGCTCGGGGTCCAGCCTTGCTATTCCCCTTCCGGTCTCGCCGGATTTCAGCTCTGCGACTTTGATCGCTTTCTCATTGACCATCTTCTTACCTCCTTTCTGTTGATTTGATGTTTTGACCGTTAGTTCCGGACGTCGAGGTCCTGAGGACACGGGTCAGCGTCTCACGCTCTTCCATCAGGGCAGAGCGCTTCTTCTCCAGATACTCCATGCTGCGGTCTATCTCGTCTATGCGTTCGCGGATCGCGGCGGTGTCCACTTCCGGATTCCCGACGGCCTCTCTCAGAGGGGCGGTGACCCGGGCCGTGAATCTGCCCGATCCCATCTCTATCACCAAGGTGAACTCGCTGTTGGGGGTGTACACGATGCGTGTCGGACCCATGTTGCTGTCCACACGGCTGCTGCATATCAGCCCGTTCCGTTCCATCAGGGTCAGATTCTTCATCACCGCCTGTTGGCTGATCCCCAGTTCCTTCGACAGGCGCAGGGGGTAGCTCGGTTCACGGACCAATGATTCCAGGATCCGTCTTCTGGTCGGATTCTCCACCAGGGACAGTAGTTGGTCGATGTCATTCATGTTATCTCTCAGTTGTCAACCTTTGGTTCACAACTACAATATATGTCAGAACTTTTATAAATAACTATGTGAACACACAGGTAGTTTAAAGTTGTTTAATGTATTTTTATGTACACTACATTACCAATATGTACAAATACTAAAGCCCTGATGACCAAGCATGACCATTCCAAAAGACGCATGTATCAGACTGATGCCGGACGACGTTCCGAAGCATTGGTACAACCTTGCGGCCGATCTTCCCGAGCCTGTTGCTCCGCCCCTCAACCCCTCCACTGGGAAACCGGCGGCGCCCGAGGACTTCTCGCCGATCTTCTGCAAAGCTATCATCGAGCAGGAGGGATCCACCAAGAGGTACATCGACATCCCCGAGGAGGTGAGGGAGCAGCTCGTCTATCTGAGCCGTCCGTCCTACCTCCAGAGGGCGTACCATCTGGAGAGGTACCTGAAGACCCCCGCGAAGATCTACTTCAAGAGAGAGGACATGAGCCCCCTCGGAAGCCACAAGGGGAACACGGCCCTCGCCCAGGCATACTACAACGCCGAGGCCGGAATCCACACCCTGACCACCGAGACCGGTGCCGGACAGTGGGGAACCGCATTGTCGATGGTGTCCAACATGTTCGACATCGACACCACGGTCTTCATGGTCCGCGGAAGCTACGATCAGAAGCCGTTCAGAAAGACGCTCATGAACATGTACGGGGCGAAATGCTACGCATCCCCCAGCGAGTACACGGAGTTCGGAAGGAAGATACTCAAGGAGCACCCTGACACCAGCGGATCCCTGGGGATCGCCATCTCCGAGGCATGCGAGTTGGCCGTCAAGGACGAGCACACCTGCTACTCCCTCGGAAGCGTCCTGAACCATGTGATGCTCCATCAGACCGTCATAGGTCTAGAGGCCCTGGAGCAGATGAAGATGGCCGAGATCGAACCGGACTACATGATCGCATGTGCCGGAGGAGGTTCCAACTTCGCCGGATTCACCTTCCCGATGATCGCAGAGAAGATCAAGGGCAAGAGCGACTGCCAGATCATCGCAGTGGAGCCCAAGGCGTCCCCGTCCCTCACCAAGGGCGAGTACAAGTACGACTTCGGAGACACGGCCGGGATGACGCCTCTGCTGATGATGTACACCCTCGGTCACGAGTTCATACCGAAGTCCATCCACGCCGGAGGTCTGAGGTACCACGGAATGGCCCCGCTCGTCTCCGCAGCGTACAAGCAGGGTCTGGCGACCGCGGTCTCGTACGATCAGCCCGATACCTTCCAGGCAGGAGTGACATTCGCCCGTACCGAGGGCATCGTCCCCGCACCCGAGTCGTGCCATGCCGTCAAGGCGGCCATCGACAAGGCCCTGGAGTGCAAGGCCACAGGAGAGGAGAAGACGATCGTCTTCTGTCTGTCCGGACACGGCATGCTGGACCTCTATGGATACCAGCAGTTCATCGACGGCACGCTTCCGTCCTCGTCCGTGTGCTGATCCAAACCGCCCCCGTCCACTGCGGCGGGGGTTTTCCATTATTCCCTTTTTTATAATCAAACCCTCTACTCCGTCCGATGGTCGGAATATTAGTCGATGACATCGTGGAGGTCCGCGATCAGAGCGAAGGGAGCAGGCTCTATACCAGGGGCAATTTCGGATATCCCCGCAGCGGAGGCGGTGTCGATCTCGACCTCATAGAGGCCACGTACCTCATGGAGAACCGCAGGGTCGAGGTCACGGGTCCCAACGGACCGATGACATACGACGAGATGTTCTGCTATTCCGCATCGATCTTCGACGGATTCGACATAAAATACCTTGTCTACAGGGATCTGAGGCAGAGGGGATTCATAGCGAAGTACGAGACGGGCGACTACGATCTGTCCGTTTTCCCCCGCGGGAAGACTATGAGCAACTCCAGGCCGGAGTTCATGGTCAGAGCCGTATCGGAGAGGAACGCCATCGACATCTCCACATTCATACGCGAGGCCCGGGACACCGCCGAGAGGAAGAAGAAGCTGCTCTACGGCGTGGTGGACGAGGAAGGGGACCTGACATACTACATGATGTCCATGAGGGATCCCGCAGGGAAGGTGTTCCCCGAACCCATATCCGAGAAGCCCGTCGGCAGGCTGATCCGCGACAGGGTGTTCGTCTTCGACCGCATGCAGACCGAGGCGCTCCGCGACTACGGATACTACGGAAGGTCTTTCGTGGATGCTCTGCAGCTTTCCCTGATCGAGAGCTGTCATCTCGTGTCGAAGGGACGTCTGACCGTCCTCGGACAGGACGGAGAGGTCCTATCTTATGATGACCTGGTCGATTTCGGCGTCTCCATACAGGATGAGTTCGACATCCGTCTTCAGGTGTATTCCGATATGAGGGAGCGCGGGCTCGTCGTCAAGACCGGATTCAAGTACGGGACCCATTTCAGGGTCTATCAGGAATCGCCGGACGACTGTCACGCAAGGTATCTGGCCCATGCCGTCACAGACGACGGCATCAGGATGTGGCCAGAGATCTCCAGGACGGTCAGGCTTTCGGGCGGAGTGAAGAAGGAGATCCTCTTCGGCCGCGTGAAGAAGAGCAGCGTGGACTATCTGGAATTCAAATGGTTCAAGCCCTGATCATTTCCTGAAGGAAACGGATCAGATCCCTGAAGCGGCCTGCGTTGAGATAGTAGACGTGGTCGTTCCCGTCTCTGCGGGAGCATATCAGTCCTGCGGATTTCATCTTCCTTATGGCAGCGTTGGTGCGTGCTCCATCCATCCCGAAGAGTCCGTCAGGGAACGGCGAGCGAGCCTCCTGTTCCGAGAGTCCCCTGACTAACGTCAGGACATCCTTATCGGACAATGCCGACAGGATATCGTATTCCGGATCGTCCGAGATGCCAAGGGCGTTCCTGTTCGTGAGACAAATGTGACGGCTCGGCCTCTGCTGTTCGTCTGCCATGGACGTTCATGCGTCACTGTGTAGAAATAGAATATGTAAATAGAAAGGGGGTGGGAAACCCCACCCTTGTTCAAAGCTGGATCTCGATGCCCAGTTTCTCCGTCAGTTCCTTGTAGCGGTTCCTGATGGTGACCTCTGTCACTCCGGCGACATCAGCTACTTCCCTCTGTGTCCTGCGCTCGTTGCAGAGGATCGAGGAGATGTAGATAGCGGCGGCAGCGACACCGGTAGGTCCCCTTCCGGATGTCAGCTCCTTCTCGGAGGCATCCTTGAGGATCTCGGCGGCCTTGCTCTGGACCTCTCCGTTGAGCTTGAGCTCGGAGCAGAACCTCTGGACGTAGTCCTGGGGCTTCGTGGGCATGAGCTTCAGTTTCAGCTCACGGGTCATGAACCTGTAGGTCCTTCCGATCTCCTTCCTTCCGACACGGCTGGATCCGGCGACCTCGTCAAGGGTCCTGGGCACTCCGCACTGCCTGCATGCGGCATACAGCGATGCGGCGACGACGCCTTCAATGGACCTTCCCCTGATTAGGTTCTTGTTGACGGCTTTCCTGTAGATCATGGCGGCGGTCTCCCTGACGTTCCTCGGCAGACCCATGGCAGATGCCATCCTGTCGAGTTCGGACAGGGCGAACGCAAGGTTCCTCTCGGTAGCATTCGAGACACGGATCCTTCTCTGCCATTTCCTCAATCTGTACAGCTGGGCGCGGTTCCTGGTGGGGATGCTCTTCCCATAGCTGTCTTTGTTCTTCCACGAGATCTCGGTAGAGAGACCTTTGTCGTGGATAGTGTAGGTCATCGGAGCACCAGTACGGGCGCGTTTCTCGCCCTGCTCCACATCGAATGCCCTCCATTCGGGACCTTGGTCGATAAACTGGTCATCCAGGACCAGTCCGCAGTCCTCGCATAACAATTCGCCGCGCTCGTAGTCGCGGACAAGATGGTGGCTTCCACACTCGGGACAGACCTCAATTTCTTCTGTTCCTTCTCTTACCTTTGGCATTCTGCTTGTTCCCCCTGAAAAACACTTCCATCCCAATCCTCACGCCGGAGTCCTCGGGTTTGACCGAAGCGTAGGGATTGTCGACAGGGCCGAAGACCCTGCCTACCGTTCCAAGGCGTTTTTCATTTTTCGAATACACAGGTGAACCGATGTCTGGGAGTTCCGAACAGCAGATGATCAGTCTGCCGTCACACGTGATCTCTTCTATTGTACCAAGAATTTCCATGAACCGTGTTCGCTCCATATATACGAGGTTAAATTGTTTATTTAAGTCATGTTATATAAATGTATGGCTATAATTAATAAACTTTGATGAAATTTTAGCTCATCCACTATATAGTTTACGCTTATTGACGTAGAGCAGTGGATTACCCAACCATCCACGATGTCGCGTTCAACAGACGGTCGATCACAGGTCGGATGACACTCTTACCGGATGGGGGTGCTGTTCGGGCCAGAGCGCAAATTCGATGAAAGAACCTAAATAATGTCATAGTCTACCAGTGACAAATTCCCGCATAGCGGGTTTAAAAATCGGAGGCAAAATAATGGATGCTATGTCCTTCCTGACCCTTGTGGTCTTCGCATTCGCCCTTGTCATGCTCGTGGCAGGGCTCTTCTCCGCGTACTTCGGCTCTGGAAAGAGCAAGGCCGCAGGAGCTGCGATGGCCCTCATCGGTCTCGTTGTCGGCGTCGTCTGGGCCTATCTCGTAGGTTTCAGCGATGTTTCGCCGTTCTGCGAGGTCGCGGCCTGGGATACAGTCTACAATGCCATCATCGACCTGCTCGGTATCATAATCGGTGCCCTCGTCGCTGTCGGTATCTTCCTCGTCGTTGTTCTCAAGAGCTGAACGACCAGGAACGAAACCTTTTACCAAACCCCACTCAAACCCCACCCTTCGCTTTTTATAACATTATGATGTCGGCTATCTGATGTCAAGGGTCACCATTATCATGGGGAGCAAAAGCGACATGCCCGTGGCCGAGAAGGCGATAGGCATTCTGAGGAAATTCGGTATCGAATTCGATATCGCGGTGGCATCTGCACACCGCACGCCCGCAAGGGTCGAGTCCCTGGTCGAGGAGAGCAAATCCGATGTGTTCATCGCCATCGCAGGTCTCTCCGCCGCACTTCCGGGAGTCGTTGCATCCTTTACGGTCAAGCCCGTGATCGGTGTCCCCGTCAGCGGTGCGCTGAACCTCGATGCTCTTCTGTCCGTGGTCCAGATGCCCCCGGGAGTCCCGGTGGCCGCCGTAGGACTGGACCGTGGGGACAATGCAGCGGTCCTCGCAGCGGAGATCCTTGCAATTAACGATGATTCTGTGAGACAGGCTCTGCTTTCGTACAGGAAGGAGCAGGCCGACAAGGTCTGCGCAGACTCTGAGAAGGTGGTTTCAGATGTTGGGTGTTGAAGATTTCATCAACGATTCGATCGAGGACATAAAGTCCAAGATCCAGGGAAAGGCGATCATCGCCTGCTCCGGCGGTGTTGACAGCATGGTTGCTGCCACCCTCGCCAGCAAGGCTATCGGCGACAGGCTGCTCGCAGTCTACGTCGACAGCGGACTCATGAGGAAGGGCGAGACCGCAGAGGTCGAGTCCATGCTCAAGGAGATGGGTATCAACTACAAGATCGCAGACGCAGGAGAGGAGTTCTTCGGAGCACTCAAGGGAGTCACCGATCCTGAGCAGAAGAGGAAGGCCATCGGAGAGAAGTTCATACGCGTCTTCGAGAGGATCGCCAAGGAGTTCGGAGCCGAGTACCTCGTGCAGGGTACCATCGCACCCGACTGGATAGAGTCCGGAGACGGTGTCCGTGACACCATCAAGTCCCACCACAACGTCGGAGGACTCCCCAAAGACCTCGGAATGACCCTTGTCGAGCCCCTCAGGGACCTCTACAAGGACGAGGTCCGCGAGGTCGCCAGGAAGCTCGGAGTCAGATCCTCCGAGAGGCAGCCGTTCCCCGGCCCCGCACTCGCAGTGAGGTGCCTCGGAGAGGTCACCCCCGAGAACATCGCAATCGTCCGTGAGGCGTGCTTCATCGTCGAAGATGAGATCGCAAAGGCCGCTTCCGCAGGCAAGATGGAGCTTCCGTGGCAGTACTTCGCAGTGCTCCTCCCGTCAAAATCCGTCGGTGTCCAGGGAGACCGCAGGGCATACGGCCGCACCATCGTGATCAGGGCCGTCCAGTCTGTGGACGGTATGACCGCCACATACGCGAAGATCCCCCTCGACGTGCTCGATCAGATCTCTTCCCGTATCACCAACACGATGAAGGATTCCATCAACCGTGTTGTATACGACATTACAAACAAGCCCCCAGCGACAATCGAGTGGGAGTGAAAACGGTTTAATGCCGGCGGGGAACCGCCGGTCGCATCAGTCGAGTATGCGCTCGCTGATGCATTTCATAATTTTCGTGATGTTGGCCCTGGTCGTGAATTCGAACTCGATCTGTCCGACCCCGCTGAACCAAAGCGTCAGGCTGCTGTCGATGTCGAAGACCGCAGGGGTCTCGATCTCGAAGGCCTGGACCTTGTCGTAGGGAAGGACGCTGAGCGATTTCTTCTTCCCAGTGATGCCCTGGATGTTGATGGCGATCAGTCTCCTGTCTGTGAAGACGAGTCCGTCGCGTCCGGATTTGAATGTCTGCACGACCGTCTCGCCGGACACCAGTATGCCGTCCACAAGGTCCGAGAATGCTTTGTCTTCGACCGGAGCGAGTTTGAGGTACTTCTTGTTCTCGAAGTTGATCATGAGGCTCAGATACACGGAGAGGTTCTTATCATGATGGGCCCGTGTCGTATTTCCGTATAGTTCTTATCCAACCTGTTTAATCAGAGGTTCGATGAAAGTCTACATCGTCGACAACGGGGGCCAATGGACCCATCGTGAATGGCGTGTTTTAAGATACCTCAAGGTGGAAACCAAGATCATCCCCAATACGACTCCGTTCGATGATATCAAGGATGTCGACGGACTGATCCTCTCGGGCGGTGCTCCGAACGTGGCCAACGATGCCGCGCGCATGGGCAACAACGGCGAGTATCTGGACAAAGCGGACTTTCCCATCTTCGGAATCTGCGCCGGTATGCAGTTCCTCTGCGAGCACTTCGGCGGCAAGCTCGGTCCTGGTTCCACACCGGAATTCGGCGGAGTGGATCTGAAGATCACCTCCCACGACGATCTTTTCAAGGGTCTGCCTGACGAGTTCAAGGTCTGGGCATCCCATAACGACGAGGTCAAGGTGGTCCCCGAGGGATTCGAGGTCACTGCCTATTCGGATTCGTGTCCCCACGAAGCGGTCCGTTGCATCGACCGTCCGATATTCGGAGTCCAGTTCCATCCCGAGGTGGAGAACAGCGAACACGGTCCGGAGATATTCCAGAATTTCTTGGATATAGTGGCCGACTGGCGCCGTTGATCCAACAGCGCCAATCCGGCCGAAAAAAGGAAATCAGTTCTGCTGGCTGATGACCTCAAGCTGGCTGATGATGTTCCAGATGATGGTCCTGCCGTGAAGAGGTATGTTTGGGTCGTTGGCGAGGTCGTCGAGGATGACGATCGCACCGGTTGCGCGGACATCCATGGCTTCCTTGGTGTCAAGGAGCTTTGTCTTTGCGTCTGTCGCGCCTTTCCTGATGTTTCTGGGGATGGAGGTATCCTCGGCAAGCATGTCGAGGGCATCCGCGATTTGTTTGATCTTGTCGGCCATAGGATCCACTCCGTTCAAAGTGTCTCGAACTCTTCCTGGAGGTCCTGCACGAGCTGTTCGAGTACCTCTTCGAAACTGTTGGATTTGTATTCCCTGACGCCTCCGAGGTCGCTCTGAATCCTGATAACGAAATCGTTGTTCTCTTTCACGATTTCAACGTTACAAAGTAGTTCTTCCATACAAACAAGCCCCCTTTAAGGTTCTATATGGAACCGTACTAGCATCTCATATAAAAGTCGTTGCTTGTCAGTTGAGGACGGAGACTCACTTCCGCGATAATTGATATGGAGGTCTCATCCAACCATATGTTCCGCACTACCTGCGGTGTGATCCTTCCGCACCCACTCCAATACCTTTGTCCGCAGGGTCCCGGATGGAAAAAACCGTCGGAAAGATTTATAATGATAATAGGGTTGAGGGGAATATCCCTGCGTTATAGCTATCAGTGGTAACGAGGGAAAAATCCGCTACGCGGAAGGAGAACGATACAATGGCTGAAGAAGATTCATCCGTCTACGATCTGCAGGACGAGTTCGAGTCCAAGGCTCGTGGCTTCGGAAAGGGAAAGTACGGCAGGATACTGAAGATGGCGCGCACGCCTAGCAGGGAAGAGTACGTCAAAACGCTGTACATCACCGGAATCGGAATCATCATTATCGGAGCCGTCGGTTTCGCTATTTGGTGGCTTATGGACATCCTCCCCCACTACTTCTGAGGTGGATCCATGGCATCGATGATATCTGGCGACAACGGTATGAAGAAGGTACATGCCGGCGAGGTTGTCGGTTGGCCCTTCTCAGTCTCAGCAGATGCGCCCAAGGTGACGATTTCGTTCTCCATCACCACTGGTCCGGATGCAGAGAATGCGCCCGAGTGGACGGTAACGCTCAAGGATTCGTCGGTCGGAGAGGTATGGGGCAATTTCAGCAACACTACCTCGTTGGTCGTGGATCTTCCCGGCAAGTCCCCGAAGGAGTTCACACTCGAAGTCGAGTGCCCTTACGGAGCCAGGTACGGTGACACCGTAGAGACCGAGGTATCGGTCGACACCGGTTCCGAATATGACGCCATGAGCTTCAAGGCCATGGCATCACAGTCCATTATGGTCCTTAAGACCCAGATCGACCAGGAGAAGAGCGTTGCAGACACTCTCTTCATCAAAGCCCAGGCCGAGACCAAGGAGAAGGACATATATGCGATCCTGAGTCCAGCAGGACTCAGAGGATACGTGTTCGTCGAAGGGATGAACACGGACCGTCTCCGTGAGAAGACCCGTGACATAAAGAAAGCGAGGTCCTTCATCGACGGAGAGACAAGCATCGAGGAGATCGGACCCTATCTAGTCCCGATGTCCGCCGTTGTGGGAATCGTGGAGGGAGACATAGTCGAACTCATCAACGGTCCCTTCAAGGGCGAAAAAGCAAGGGTCCAGCAGATAGACCAGGCCAAGGAGGAGATCACAGTTGAGCTCACCGAGGCAATGGTCCCCATACCCGTCACTGTCAAAGGAGACAGCGTGAGGGTCTTAGAGAAGGAGAGATGAGCAATGGTAGATACTGTTGAGGCATTGGTAGATGGAGGCAGAGCCTCCGCAGGTCCGCCCCTGGGCCCCGCACTTGGACCCAAAGGCGTGAACATCGGCCAGGTTATCGCTAAGATCAACGAGAAGACAAAGGCATTCGAGGGAATGAAGGTCCCCGTCAAGGTCCTTATCAACGATGATAAGACCTTCGACATCAAGGTCGGAACACCCCCCATGTCCGCTCTCATCAAGGGCGAGCTGGGTGTCGGATCCGGAGCACACAACGCCAAGACCGAGAAGGTCGGCAACCTGACTCTGGACCAGGCCAAGAAGGTCGCCACCATGAAACAGGATGATCTTCTCGGCGCCGACATGAAGGCAAGGGTTCTCGAGGTCGCAGGAAACTGTGTGTCCGTCGGAGTCACAATCGACGGAAAGGACCCCCGTGTCTTCACAAAGGACGTCAAGGCCGGCGTCTACGACGGCCAGTTCTGAAACAACCGTGGGGGTCTCCCCCACATTTTATCTCATACTCTGCAACCGGATGAGTCTGGTTGCCGATGCAGTTTTTCTACGAAGTCTATCGCAGATCACATCGACGTTCGCATACATCGATCGGGATCGGAGAATAGAAGGGAATATGGCCCCGAAGGGCCGGTTTAAGATCAGCTGGTGTATTTGCCAGCGACGTCCAGGATACCGCCCAGGATGAGCAGCACGGATCCCGCAAGGGAGATCCAGAGTCCTGTGGCCGCGCTGATGCCGTAGCTTGCAAGGCCGCCGATGCTGATGCTGTCCATCTGTCCGTTGAACAGGATCATGAAGACAAGGGCGACGACTCCGAGGATCAGGGAGAGAACTCCGAGGAACCTGTTGACACCCGGCTTCTTCAGGGCGATGGGGGCGACTGCTGTGAAGAATGCGACGATTCCCGCAACGAGTGTGACGAGGGGAGCGTAGTTGTACTCCGCATCTTCGAACATCTCGTCCGAATAGACGTCCCATCCTGTGTAGTCTGTGCTGGAGACAACGTGTCCCAGCGCGGTGACATCCACGGTGACCCATGCGACGAACACTCCGATGATCATCAGGAGTGCTCCGAGGAGGGCCACAATGCCAAGGACGTTTCCTTTGCTGACGTTTGACATTTCAATTACCTCTCGGTTTTTGACCGTGCTCAAGTATTGGGACGGCCAGTACTTATGCATATGCATGGTGGTTTTTAAGCGGAATCGTCGGACCCACCCAGATGTGTGAAGCAGATGCTTCCAGGGATGTCCAGAGATCCGTTTTGTTCCGAATCACAACACGGTTGTTGCCGGGTATAGGGGTTGAGAATGACAGGTCCCATCGACGAACGATGGGAAATGCCGGGGGTTAACCCCGACGGTTTTACTGGGTGGACGAGGTCTCCTTTCCGAAGTAGATCGGGTGACTCGTGATGCCGATCAGCTGGGCTATGCAGAACACAGTGCTGAGGGCAGCTCCCGCGATTCCAAGGTAGGCACCGCTGGACACACTGAGCAGTCCTCCGAAGTCCCATGTGAGGAATATGACTCCGAGCACGAGGGAGATCAAGGACATTGCGAGGCATGCGATGCATATGGTCTTGGACGATCCGGTGGGCTTGAGGAAGTTCGCGATCTGAGCGGCCATGATGGCGAGTCCGAGGACGCACATGATCATGGGTATGAACTTCTGGAAGGAATCGATCCAGTCTGCGGTGAGGAGATCGATACCGTTGAGTCCTCCGACACCGGTGGCCCAGGCTCCGAGGACAGAGGTCACAAGGAACGCGGTTCCGACGATCGCAAGGGTTCCCATGAGCTTGGGCTCGGGGTTTCCGTCCTTCTCGAATATGACACCTGCCGTTATGTCGGGGTGGTACTGGGTGTTCCACCACTGGATGATTACCCAGCAGGGCACATAGAGGAATGTTGCGGCGAGTCCTATGATGCAGTATCCGAATCCCATTCCGACGTACACGTAGTACAGGAGTCCGGGGATCATGAAGAAGAACTCGAAGATCGCCATGAAGTACGCTCCGGGCATGGCCCACTTGGGGGCTTTGTAGATTCTCTCGACATCTTTGAAGCGGGGGTCGTGCCTGGATTTGATGAATGCGAGCATGCACATTCCGAGTGCGATGGAGAATCCGAGTGCGGAGACCGCAAGGATCTGGGATGCGGTGATTCCTGCGAGGATGATGACGAATCCGATGAAGGCCTCGAAGAACATCGCATACATGGGGACACCGTACTTGTTGGTGCGTGAGAAGGTGTAGGGGAAGTTTCCTTCCTTGGCCATGACCTGGATTGTCCTGGCGGTGGAGAGGAATGCGGTCTGGACGATCATGACCATTCCTGCGATGAGCAGGAAGACGGCGACCATTCCACCGATCTTTCCGAAGTTGCTCTCTGCGATGGGGATCAGGGTTGCGGCGCCCGCACTCTCGATTCCGTCGATACCGAGGGTACCGTACATGCAGAATGCGATGATGAAGTACATGAAGAGACACATGATTCCGCATGCCATCAGTGCCTTGGGGACATCCCTGCTGGGCTCCTTGTATTCGGCACCGTATGTTGCTGCAGACTCCCAACCGACTGCGGACCACTGTGCGACAGTGAAGCATCCGAGGATCATCAGGATGTTGTTTCCGTTCCAGATCCATGCGGTGGATGTGGTTCCGTCCTCGAACACATGGTCCTGAGGCAGGAGCTGGTCGATGATGAGCGAGAGATCGAATGTTCCGTTGACAAGGGGAACAACGCATATGACTAGGATGGGGACGATGGTGATGGCGGCGAGGATCAGCTGAACCTTTGCTCCGCCCTCGAGACCTTTCCTTCCTGACAATATGATGAATCCGTAGATCAGGACTCCGAGGATGAGGTAGAAGAGTGTCGCTGTGAATCCCGTCATTCCGAGCTGGAAGAAATCGTTGATGTAGACGCCGGTCATGATGGTGAAAATAGGGATGACTGGAACCCAAGTGGCGAAATACGCCCAAGCGCCTAGGGAACCTATCATACGGCCGGTGTTGATCTTCTTACCAGAGTATTTTTCGTCGTCTTTGTACACATGCTGGATCGAACCTCCTATTCCAGCAACACCGAATGTTGCGCACATCTCACCGAGGGGGATGTTGAGGAGGAATCCAGACAGAACCGAGAGCACCCAGATGATGATGCTCATGGACCAGAGTGTAATGGACAGGTCGCATAGCGAGGGAACGATCAGGATGGGGATACCCATGGCGATGATCAGACCCTGCTTCCAATCGATGCTCCTGACGAGCTGATTGGAGACGCTGCCTGCATTTTCGCTTCCGTCTGTCATTTTATCACTTGGATGATACTGCTTTTAGGCTCTGAAAATTTACCATAGCTGCATCATGTTGACGTCATCAATAAAATTCAAATATAAATACGTTTTAGCAAACGTTTAAATAAACAATGCTGTCTAACATCAACATTATTTAAACATTTCTTAGATAGTCAAACATTTGATAAAAAATGTTAAATATAGAAATTACAGGATGAATGTTAGAATTTAACACTTATTAATATAGAGCATTTCCAGAATATACATCCATATAGTATGAGGAGTTCGGTCCATCGGCCATCCAGATATACAATAAGATTGTGGTGTTTGTCGATAGGGGCTACGGAGGAAGAGTCGTTCTGCGGAACCGATCCGATTCACTCTTACTTTGATAGAGTCACGTATATTGTGCGTAGAGGCGGGTGTAATCGATCCGTCTTTCTGCAAAACGTGGTGTCGGGCACAAACGGATACAAAAAGGGTCGGAAGCCTCGGATCGAAGCATCATATCGGTCTGTTCGTCGAGTGGGATTGATGTCCAAGAGGCACTTTTCAAATAATGTATATTACCTTTAAATATAACCTCCATATTAGGCTGATTCGCTTGTAGGAGAGTCGCAAGGCTCGCATGTACTACGAGGAGGAATTGTATTGGCAGAAAAACCAACCGTAATGGCTGTGCAGAAGGCACTCGAGAGTGCGAAGAAGCGCAATTTTACTGAGACGGTTGAGTTGGCCATCAATCTCAAGGATGTTGACCTGTCCATCCCCAAGAACCGTATCACCGAGGATATCATCCTCCCGAACGGCCGCGGAAAGGCAGTCAAGATCTGCGTGATTGGTGGTGGCGAACTTGCCTTGAAAGCCAAAGACGTAGCCGATACCGTGATCACCCCCGAAGAACTCGGAGCGATCGCGGACGACAAGAAACAGGCTAAGAAGATCGCGAACAACACCGATTACTTCATTGCCGAGGCACCCCTCATGGCTGTCGTCGGTAAGAGGCTCGGTACTGTGCTCGGTCCTCGCGGAAAGATGCCGAAGCCCATCGCCCCCGGAGCAGATCCGGCCGGCATGATCGACGGTCTCCGCAAGTCTGTGACCATCAGGACGAAAGACAGGAAGACATTCCACGCACCCGTCGGGTCCGTGGAGATGAGCGCAGAGGAGATAGCAGACAATGTCGAGCTCATCCTCAAGCGTGTCGAGTCCCACCTGGAGAAAGGGAAGCACAACATTGCTTCCGCGTACGTCAAGACCACCATGGGCCCCTCGGAGAGGGTCTTGTAAGGAGGTTAAAAGATGGCACACGTCGCAGCTTGGAAGAAGGACATGGTGAGCGAGCTGGTACAGGACATGCGCGAGTACCCCGTTGTCGCAGTCGTCGACATGGAGGGTATCCCCGGTCAGCAGGTCCAGTCTATGAGAGCCGGTCTCAGGGCCCACGCCAAACTCAAGATGACCAAGAACAACCTTATGCTCTTGGCTATCGATGAGGCGGCAAAGGAGAAACCCGAGATCGCCGGACTCAAAGACGCGATTCACGGACAGTGTGCAATTGTCACCACAGACATCGACCCCTTCAAGCTTTTCAAGAAGCTTGAGGCCACGATGACTGCTGCTCCTGCAAAGGAGGGACAGATTGCCCCGTTCGATATCGTTGTACCCAAGGGACCGACCCCGTTCGGACCTGGCCCGATCATCGGTGAACTTCAGAAAATTGGGCTTCCTGCCGCCATCGAGGCAGGAAAGATCGTAGTCAAGAAGGACACAACGCTGGTCAAGGAGGGAGAGCCGATCTCCGGACCCATTGCAGCGATGTTGCCTAAGCTGGAGATCCTCCCTATGATCGTCGGAATGGACCTCAGGTCCGCCTACGAGGACGGAGTCATCTACGGCAGGGACGTCCTGGACATCCCCGAAGACTACTACTCTACTATGTTCGCTACGGCCGCACACGACGCACTGGCACTCGGTGTCTCGATTGCATTCCCCACAAAGGAGACAATCGTTCCGCTTATTGCTAAGGCGTTCAGGGAGTCCATGGGACTCTCCATTGAGGCCGCGATACCGACCAAGGAGAACATCGACATGCTCCTGGCGAAGGCTGACAGGCAGATGCTTGCCATTGCCTCCGCGAGCGGATACACCAGCGATGAGATCGCCGCAAGGCTCAGCTCTGTCGCTGTCGCAGCACCTGCCGCACCCGCAGCAGATGCCCCCGCACAGGAAGCTGTTGAAGAGGAAGAAGAAGAGGTCAGCGAAGAAGAAGCAGCAGCTGGCCTCAGTGCATTATTCGGCTAAACAAAAGGAGTTGAATCAGATGGAGTATATCTACAGCGCTATGGTTCTCTACTCTGCCGGCAAGGACATCACCGAGGACGCCATCAAGGCCGTCCTGACTGCCGCTGGAGTCGAGGCTGACGCAGCCAAGATCAAAGCACTGGTCGCTTCTCTCGAGGGAGTTGACATTAAGGAGGCCATCGCAAGCGCCGCAGTCGCCGCGCCTGCAGCCGCCGCAGCCCCCGCCGCCGCAGCCGCCGCAGCAGATGCCCCTGCCGCAGCAGCCGCTGAGCCCGAAGAGGAAGCAGTCAGTGAGGAAGAGGCCGCAGCCGGTCTCTCCGCTCTGTTCGGATGAACGGTTGGTCTTAAGCTGACAACACAAACCTTTTACCCTTCTTTTCTAAAAATTCAGGAGAATCAGCATGGATACCGACAGAAAGGTTACGGTGAGGCTATCATCGGAGACCGTCGGCATCCTCCAGTCGCTGGTGGACTCCGGTGAATTCGTATCCCTTTCCGATGCAGTCCGTTCTGTTCTGGACGAGTATGCGGAGGAGCGCTTCGCACAGGGCGTCAAACCTGCCCCCGAGATGGGCGAGGATTACCTGAGCATCGAGGATCTAACCATAGACGGATCATCGTTGGACGGTGCCATCATGGCCGCCGCCAAGGAGTTCGTGCGTTGGAACACCGGTGAGTGACGTGGGTGATTCGATCCTCTTCGTCTGCGGCGGAGGTGCCAAGCACATCGTCGGAGATGACGACCTGGGTGTCGAGACCGCGTCGATAGACCTCGGGGACATGGATTCCGTCGTCCTGAAAAGCGATGGATTTCATCTGGACGAATCTGCCGCATTCGCGATGACGTTTGACAAGCGCGATGAGATAATGGGCATCATACGCGGCAAACGCGTTGTCATGGCATTCGTCATGCTCGGCGGCGGCACCGGCGCGGGATCGCTTCCTGCACTCTCGGAATGCGCTCATGATGCAGGCTGTGAATTTGTGTCCGTCATCGGCATTCCGTTCGAAGCGGGACGCCGTGAACCGGCACTCGAGTCGCTTCGCGAGATAATGGGATTCTCCGACAGGATGTTCCTGTTCGATACGATATCCCTAACGAAGCTGTATCCGGAATTGACCATCCACCGTTCCCTCAACATCATGGCCAGCACAATTCATTTCACGATCAGGAATCTGGCCAACCTCATCGAAGGGCCGTTCTTCAGCACATTCACAAGGAAGGTGTACACCGCTGCTTACACAGCATCGCTGTATCCGTCCGATGCCGTCGCGAAGGCATCCGAAGCATCGTTCTTCAAATTCGACCCGTCTTTCGGCAGGTCTGTCGTGATGGTCAGCTCCAATTTCGGCACAGCCGAGCTGGAATCGATACGCGACACTGTTGCCAGCAAGACCGGGATAATCCCCGACATAGTCAGGCGCGAGGATGCAGAGGACACGAAGGTCCTGACGTTCCTGCCTGTTCAGGATTTGTGATCCTTGTCCCAGGGTTTACCGTATTTGATGATCTTCGCCGCATCCCCGAATACGCCCATTATGGTGTTGTATTCGTATTTCGTCGGGACTGAGCGCCCCATCATGCGCCTGAACATGACCGTGGTCATCTCCCTGCGCGCAGGAGGATACTCAATGCCGTCCATGACATCGCCGAAGAATTCGAACATGAGCTCCTTCTCGTGCCTGTCGGCGGGCTCCGCTCTGCGGGGCATCGATTCGGCCTGGAAGAACTCGTACATGACGATGGTCGCTGCATGGGAGAGGTTCAGGATCGGATATTCCTCGCCGGTGGGGACCGTGATGAGCACATCGCACAGGTTGAGCTCATCCTGGAGCAGTCCGATGTCCTCCCTTCCGAATAGGATCGCGATTTTCTCTGGATATCCTCTGCAGTGTTCGGCGAACTCCCTGAGGGGGACGGGTATGCGGGTGTAGTTCCTGTCGCCCTTGGTCGTCACACCGCTGGTGCCCACAACAAGGAAGCATCCTTCGAGGGCCTCGTCGAGAGTGTCGACAATGTGGACTCCGTCCAGGACCGACGAGCCGTGTTTGGCCCTGCGGTAGGCATCATCCCCAAGTTCGCACGGATTCACCAGATACAGCTCGGACACATCGAAGTTGGCCATCGAACGGGCGATGGCCCCGACATTTCCTTCATATTTGGCTCCAACGACGACAATGCGGATATCCGGCATGCATCTGTCATCGATATCGCGTACTTAACCCTACGTCGGCGGTGGAGCGGAACGACGGCTCCGCGGCGTCTCGGAAACGGAGTTCCACATGTGTCGATATATACAGGGAAGTGTCCTAGTGGTGTCCGTGGAAATACCTAAGAATCATCCGAGATACAAATCGCTGATGACCCGCGAGCGTCTGGCCGAGATGGTCGAGCGCGGATTGGTCACCCCCACAGGGCTGATCTCCCACGGCAGAGGCGAAGCATTCGACTACATGATGGGAGAGAAGAGCACGGATGCCGCGCTCGAGGCGGAGAGGGCCGCCGCAGCATACCTTCTCAGCGCCCGCAACCCCGTGATATGCGTCAACGGGAATGCGGCGGCATTGGATCCCAAGGGGATAATCGCCCTTGCCGATGCCGTTCCGGCCAAGATCGAGGTTAATCTTTTCCACCGCACACCCGAGCGCATGGAGGGTCTGATATCATATCTGGAGTCTGAAGGCGCCAGGGAGGTGCTCGGACGCGACCCCGACCGCAGGATAGCCGGTCTGGAGCACGACAGGGCCCTCTGCACCAGCCAGGGGATATTCGACAGCGATGTGATCCTGGTCCCGATAGAGGACGGCGACCGTGCGGAAGCGCTCGTGGCGATGGGCAAGAAGGTCATATCCGTCGACCTCAACCCGCTCTCCAGGACATCCAAGGCCGCAACTGTGCCCGTATGTGACGAGATGTCCCGTGCAATGGAGAACATACTCCGTTTCGTCGAGGAGATGCGCGGAGATGAGGAACGGGTGTTAAGAACATTGGATGATTACTCCGCTGTAGAGAGCCGTCACCGCACCATTGATTGCATCTGTGATTATTTGCATCAGGAATGAGACGGAGGAGATGATATCATGGAAGATCTGTTGAAGAAAGGATCGAACAGGCTGCACTGGGTCGAGACCCATATGCCTGTCCTGATGGACATCCGCAGGCGCTTCATAGATGAACAGCCGCTTGCGGGACTGAAGATCGGAATGGCGCTTCACACCGAGGCGAAGACCGGGATGCTGGCCATCACACTGGCCGATGCAGGCGCCAAGATACGCCTAGCCAGCTGCAACCCCCTGTCCACCGACGATTCCGTGGCCTACGCGCTCAGGGAGGAGTACGGACTCGACGTCTACGCCAAGAAATGGGAGTCGCAGAAAGAGTACTACAACAACCTCAACACCGTCCTGAACATGGCGCCGGATTTCATCATCGACGACGGTGCGGACCTCATCGCGATGGCCCACACATCCAGGAAAGATGTTCTGCCCAACATCAAGGCCGCCAACGAGGAGACCACGACCGGTGTCGTCCGTCTCAGGGCCATGGCCGCCGACGGAGCGCTCAAGTTCCCCGTTCTCGATGTGAACGATGCCAAGATGAAGTTCCTGTTCGACAACAGGTACGGAACCGGACAGTCCGCATTCGACGGCTGGATGAACGCCACGAACCTCATCGTCGCGGGAAAGAAGCTCGTCGTCGCAGGATACGGATGGTGCGGAAAGGGAGTCGCCATGAGGGCCAAGGGCCTCGGAGCCTCCGTCATCGTCACCGAAGTGGATCCGATCAAGGCCATCGAGGCCAAGATGGACGGTTTCGAGGTCATGAGGATGGTCGACGCCGCGAAGGTGGCGGACATCATAATCACCGTGACCGGATGCAAGGACATCATCGCCGAGGAGCACCTCAGGGTCATGAAGAACGGCTGCATCATGGGAAACGTCGGTCACTTCGACAACGAGATCAGCAAGACCGCGCTGGATGCCATGTCCACATCGAAGGAGAGGGTCCGCGACTTCATCGACGAGTACAGGATGACCGACGGAAGGAGCCTGTACCTCATCGCGGAGGGAAGGCTCATGAACCTCGCCGCCGGACAGGGACACCCCGCCGAGATCATGGACATGAGCTTCGCCACACAGGCCCTGGGCATCGTGCACATGACACAGAACTACCAGTCGATGGAGAACAAGGTCTATGCCGTCCCCACCGAGATCGATATGCAGATCGCCAGGCTCAAGCTGAAGTCCATGGGCGTCAGCATCGACACCCTGACGGAAGAGCAGGTCAGCTACATCACCGGCTGGGAGGAAGGCACCTGAACCCCTTTCTGTCTGTCTACGGACATGTGACGGTCGACCAGATCATGTCCATCGACAGATTCAACGAGCCCGGAATCACGGCAGATGCGCTCAGCAAGAAGACAACTCTGGGCGGGACGGGCCCCAACATCGCGGTTTCGGCCGCCAAGTTGGGATGCCCCACCGCACTCTGCGCCTTCGTGGGGACCGATTTCCCTTCGAAGTACATGGACTTCATGCGTGATTCCGGTCTCATAATGGACGACCTCGTCGTGCTCGACGGCGAGGAGACGTCCACATGCGTCATCATCAACGATTCCGAACTGGCCACACGTGTCTTCTTCTATCAGGGCCCCCAGGGGCACGCGGACACGCTCGGCATAACTCTGGATTCGATGGCGAAGCAGTCCGAGAAGGTGCATTTCTGCACCGGGCAGCCGTCGTACTATCTGTCGCTGATGAGGTCGCTCAAAGGCGCCCACGACATAGCGTTCGACCCCGCACAGGAGGTCCATCGTGTCTGGAATGCGGAATCCGTGTCCGAGGCGCTGCCGCTGTGCGACAGCCTGTTCTGCAATGAACTCGAGGCTGACACGATATGCAGGTATCTGGGCATCGGAGACGTTTTGGACGCAGGCCCGGAGCTCGTCGTCCGCACGGACGGGGAGAAGGGGAGCATGGCGCGCATACGCGACGAGATCCTTGCGATTCCCGTGGTCAAAGCATCCCGTGTCGTCGACGTGACCGGTGCTGGTGACAACTACCGTGCCGGATTCTATGCGGCACTGCACCGCGGGTACGAGATCCCCGAGGCCCTGGTCATCGCCTCAGCGGTCTCTTCCTTCGTTGTGGAGGAGGTCGGCGCGCTGACCAACGTCCCGTCATGGGATGATGTCATGGCCCGTGCCGAGCCGTACTTCGGTGTGATATCTTGACGCTGTATGCGCTTACAGGGACTCCGGGAACGGGCAAATCGTCCGTCTCGGAGGAACTCCGCCGCAGGGGCATAAACGCCGTCGACGGCAAGCGCTTCATAATCGAGAACGGGCTCATGGGCGAGCTGGACGAGGCACGCGACACCCACGAGGTCGACCTGGACGATCTGAACGATGCTCTGGAGCCCTTCAGGCAGACCGACGAGATTGTGGTCTTCGACAGCCATCTCTCCCACTTCATGGACTCGCACGGGATAATCGTCCTGCGCTGCCATCCCGACGTCCTCGCAGGGCGTCTGGAGTCCAGGGGGTACGGGGAGGCCAAGGTGAGGGAGAACGTCCAGGCCGAGGTCATGGACGTGATCCTCTGCGAAGCCATGGATTCCGACATTCCCGTATGCGAGATAGACTGCACATCGGCCACTGTCGCGGAATCGGCGGACGAGGTCGAGCAAATACTAAAGGGGGACATGCAGGATTACCCCCCAGGCAGGGCCGATTGGTCCTCGGAGATGGAGAAATGGTTCTAGACGGACAGAGGGCAAGGGTCGATTTCGCACTGACCCCGGTTGCCCGCAAACTGATCAACGTCAACCCCAACACGATCTCGTGGATGGGATTGATATTAGCACTCGCCTGCGGATTGGTGTTCTACCTCAGCGGGACCGACGGCAACGACTGGATGCTCCTGTTGGGAGCGTTCATGGTGATCGTATCCGGTTATTTCGACGCGCTCGACGGAAAGGTCGCCAAGCTGTCCGGCAAGGCCGGCCCCAAGGGAGACTACCTGGACCACGTGTTCGACAGGTACGCCGATGTGTTCATGATCGGAGGTGTGGCCTTCTGCGCCACATGGTGCGATCCCTACCTCGGCATGCTCGCTCTGGTGGGAGTCCTTCTCACATCGTACATGGGCACACAGGCCCAGGCGATAGGCGCGCCTCGCCTGTACGCGGGACTTCTCGGAAGGGCCGACAGGGTCGTCCTGTCGACGCTGTTCCCGATACTCCAGTTCATCGGCATCCAGCTCGGATGCGGATCGTTCGAGGTCGCCGGCATCGAGATCACGATATTGGAGATCATGATGCTCTGGTTCGCCGTGGTCGGCAACATCACCGCCGTCCAGAGGGCGATCATCACCTGGCGCAACCTCGGAAAGATGGAAGCCGAGAAGAAAGAATGAATTCAATTCCCTGACGGGGGCTTCCCCGCAGGGCCTTTCCCTTTTTCGCCGCCCGGCTGTCCGGTGCTGCGGGTGTTCTTGCCGGATTTCACCCTGTAGTACGTGAGCGGGTGGTTCATCCATTCCTGTTCGCAGAGCGAGTCGGGGCAGTAGCACAGGCCGTTCGTCTTCATGGTCTTGCATTCGGGCGGGCTGTATCCGTCCGTACCGCTGAGCTCCCCTGTGATGTGCTTTATCTGATATTCCGACTTGGATTCGTCGAAATCGGGGGACTCCGAGAACACCCTGATGATGTCGTCATATGTCAGTCCCAAAGCGTTGAGGAACGTCACCAGCGCGAACCTGGCGCTGTGAGGCAGGTTCATACCCTGTCTGGACATCTCCATTATGCGGACCAGGCACGGCGGGAGGTACTCGTTCTTCATTCCCTCGCCTCCGGTGGGACTGTACTTCTTCTTGGTCTCCTCCAGGGCCATCTGGACCTCCGTCACATCCCCTTTGAGGTACTGGCGGTACTCCTCCGGGGTCATCAGGGGGAGTTCGGACTCGATTCTGTCCTGCAGAGCGTTCTGCATCAGACGGCTGAACTTGTCCTGCGGAAGGAAGATCATCCCTCTGTGGATGTCGCTGTTGATCAGCTTCCAGTCCACGCTTTTGAGGCGGTTCGCCAGCCTGAGGTAGTCCGTGAACTTCATGCGGATGATCCCTTCGGAATCCACCTGGGATTCCACGCCGAGATCGTCCGATACCGTGACCAGAGTCTGCCTGTCCTCTCCGGACAGGATGCGGTTCATCCTCGTGGCCTCGGCCAGGGCGTACCTCTTGGTGAGGAACCTGTCCGATACCAATGAGACGATCATCCTCGCATAAGGGTAGGACATGACCTCGATCAGCCTGTCGTATTCGCTGATGATCGGCTTGTACGAGACCTCGGAATGCTCCAGCGCATCCAGTATCCTCTGGACGCCCCTTCTCCTGGCGGGCTCGAACGAGTCCGTGGTGAGCAGGGCATCGAGATCCACCGAGTTCTGCTCCGCGAACTCCGAGGCATCTTTGAGGAATGGGAATTTGGCTGCGCGGCCCGAATCCATGGTCCGTCCATCCTTGTCCTAGGGAATATCAGTTGCGGTCCGTGTCCCACTGCGTCATTCGAAAGAAAGAATCGGTCTGAGGCCGTCGATGACGCTGGGGTCGTCTATGGCCCTTGCCAAATCGTCCGCATCCTTGAACGGGCGTTCCAGGACGAGTTTGGTCGCCCTCTTCTTGCCTATGCCCGGAAGGCTCTCCAGCGCGGACATCGGCATGCCGTTGATGTCGAACGGATATGTTATCCCCGTGATGGACCTGAATCCCCATCCGGTGATGAAGACGTCATGGAACTCCTCCGTGTCCAGGCGGTACGGGACCCCGACCAGCAGGGGATAGGATCCGATCTGCCTTCCGAATGTGACGTTCCCGTCGTTGAGCTCCATGTAAACATCTTTCAGCACGGTCCCGTAGGGCACGACCCTCTGGAGCATCACGCTGTCGATCTCCTCGCGGACGGACTCTTTGAACTTCTTGAACTTCTTCTGGTCCACGCGGGTCTTGAACTCTTTGCGCACGGGGAGGACCTGGCGTATGTTTATGCGCCTGACCATGAGTCCCTCGTCGCGTATCCTCTCGAGGATCTCCATGTCCATCCTGTAAGTGCCTGACGACTCCCCGTCGAGTCCGCATATTATGTTGATTCCAGGAAGGAGCTTCGGCATGCCCTTGGGTCCGCGTCCGCCTCCGATGCGGTTGATCATCCTGACGGCATCCATGATCTGATCGGACGTGCTGTTCAGGTTGTTCTCGATGACCACTCTCGGATCGGCGGATTCCATCCCAAGTGCGAGCACGTTGCCGTCCGTGCAGTATTCCGCCAGGATGGAGAGTACCTCTTCCGCTTCCGCCGGATGGGCAGAGATGACCGCTGCATTGGCGTTGTCCACATGGATCTTGTCGAATCCCATCTCGGACAGTCCTTCGAACAGCTGCCTGACCGCCTTAGGGTTGGGGCGGGGGACGTCGGATTCGTCTTCGGACCCGTATGATACGATGCATGTCTGTCCGCCCATGCGGATGTTGCGTATCCCCAGGTCCCTGAGCTTCTTCGCCTCCTCCAGAATATCCTCGGGGGACCTCATCAGCGGCTTCCCTTTAGAGGGTTCTATGCAGTACGAGCATCCGCCGGAAGCCCATCTGTGACATCCGCGGTACGTCTCTATCTCCGCTATCAGCGGCTGGGGGAAGTCCTGGTGCTGAGTGACTATGTCCGCTCCAAGGATCATCCACCTGTTCCATTCGTCCAGGGTGCGGAGTCTCTCCCCGACCTCCTTTCCGATCATCCCGTCGTACAGCGAGGCAGCCAGATCCCTCTTGATGACGAAATCGAACATCTCCGCCTCGGGGGTGTCGGCGGCCGATCCGCCTATCAGTCTCCACCCTGTGAGCTTGGGGAAGAGGGTGGCCAGCTCCTTGGTCGACATGGGCATGGAACGCAGATACTTCCCCGGGACCGTGTTCCCGGACATGACCACGCTGACATCCGCTTCGGGCACCTTGGCGCCGTTGCGTATCATGTCCGCTGAAAGATACGTCACCTTGTCGGCGCCGGCATCGACGGCCGCACCCGCTATCGCACGTATTATCGGCGAGATGTACGGCGGAACGCCGAGTGCGGCAGGGTCGTCAATGTATCCGTCCACCAGCAGGACATGTATCTCTCTGGCCATGAGGTCTGATAGGGGGAGGCACTAAAAAAGGTGCCTGAGAGGGGATGTGGGGGCATCTCGGGGTAGGTTCTTTTTCGTTTCTTCGATTTCCAGGTTCTGCGCTCAATATAAATATGGAAACATATATGCCAACTCTTAGAATTCGAAGATGTTCTACGAATTTCGTAGAATTTTCGAGGTGTTCATCATGGCTTACGAGCAGGATATCAGTGTCGAGGAGCGCCTTGCAAAGGCGAAGAAGCCCGGCGAGGACGCAATGGTCCTTCACAAGTACTACCGCGGAAAGATCGAGACAGTGCCCAAGGCATGTGTCAGGTCTTTCGACGATTTCGCTATTTGGTATTCACCCGGTGTTGCAGAGCCCTGCAAGGCCATCGCCAAGGACCCGAGCCTCGCTTACGATTACACATGCAAGTGGAACACGGTCGCCGTCGTATCCGACGGAACCCGTGTACTCGGTCTCGGGGACATCGGACCCGAGGCTGCGATGCCCGTCATGGAAGGAAAGGCGATGCTGTTCAAGTACCTCGGAGGAGTGGACTGCGTCCCTATCTGCCTTGACACCAAGGACCCCGACAAGATCATCGAGACAGTCAGGCTCCTGGCGCCGTCCTTCGGAGGAATCAACCTCGAGGACATCTCCAACCCGAAGTGCTTCGACATCCTGGACGAGCTCAGGAAGGACTGCAAGATCCCCGTCTGGCACGACGATCAGCAGGGAACCGCTACCGTCGAGGTAGCCGGTGCTATCAACGCAATGAAGCTCGTCGGAAAGAAGCTCGAAGATGCACAGATCACGGTCATCGGAGCAGGTGCGGCATCCATTGCAATCGCAAGGCTCCTCCTCGCGACCGGATTCAGCCCCAAGAACATGTGCATGTGCGACTCCAAGGGAATCCTGAACCTCTCCAGGGAGGATGTCAAGAAGGACTTCAGGCAGAAGTGGGAGATCTGCGAGAAGACCAACGGTGCCGGAAAGTCAGGCGGAATGAAGGAGGCCTTCGAGGGAGCGGACATCGTCATCGCCGCGTCCAAGCCCGGACCCGGAACGATCCCCGCAGAGTACGTTGACCTCATGGCCGACGACCCCGTCATATTCGCCACAGCCAACCCGATCCCCGAGATCTGGCCCTGGGAGGCGAAGGAGCACGGATGCAAGGTGTTCGCAACCGGAAGGTCCGACTTCCCCAACCAGGTCAACAACTCCATGGGATTCCCCGCGATCTTCCGTGGTGTGCTCGATGTGAGGGCCAAGACCATCACAGACGAGATGTGCATCGCAGCCGCAAAGGAGCTCGCCAAGTGCGCTGAGGAGAAGGGCATCACCGAGGACTACATCATCCCGACGATGGCCGAGACCGAAGTGTTCCCCAGAGAGGCTGTGGCCGTTGCCATGAAGGCTCAGGAGCAGGGAGTCGCTGGTCTCAAGCTGAGCAGGCAGGAGCTCCACGACAGGGCCGAGTTCATGATCAACAGGTCCAGGAGCCTCACATCGAAGATGATGGCCGACGGCTTCATCCCCGATGCAGAGCCCGCATTCAAGTGAAACCCTAAACCGCGGGGGCATATGCCCCCGCATCTACCCGGTCCGAGACCGTTTTTTTTTGTTTTCTCCGTTCATCAGTTCCGAGGGTTTTCACAGCCAAAACCCTCAATAAAAACCAGCCAAAAACCTCAAT
>CAKUXX010000008.1 GCA_934702355.1 uncultured Methanomassiliicoccales archaeon | reverse complement strand
TCGAATGTCGAATACAGGCTCATTTCGACATAAGATGCTCTTGTTTTAAAGTGCAATGAACTCAGAAGTCGTTAATATATTATATCCTGAATAAATTGCTGATTCAATACCTGATTGCCACGTCCAAACAGATAATATAGAACCCTGTGACAAGGAGGCTTGAGGTAGGCCCACTCCAAATTTACCTAATCCATGTTTTTCTTCAAAATGAGTTCCTTCTCCAAAAATCAAAGCTTTCCGAAGAGTGTCATCATCCATACCACATCCGTTATCAAGTATTCCAATACGTTGGATTATCTGAGTCTCCCTCTCACTGGTCACACTGCGATATCCTTTTTTAACGTCTACAATTATCCGAATAGTTGAGGCATTTGCCTGGATTGAGTTATCTACGATTTCTCCGATAGCGTTGGCTGTAGAATTATATCCTGTGCTCCTGATTGCTTCAGCAGAGCCTCTTCCTCCAAACAGATTGTAATTAGTCATCGTGTTTTCTCCATCCATATGAATCATTCCATTCTTCAAATGCGTCAATAATGCTATTTGCTCCTGGTATATTGACATCCACCAGGAGTATAATTTCTGCAGCGTCTGTTCCTCCCATCGATGAACCGCGTAATGCTCTTCCCACCATTTGAGAATACAATACTAAGGATTTTGTTGGTCTAGCGATAATTGCAGCAGTTATTTTGGGTGCATCAAAACCTGTGGTTAATATTCCATAGTTGCATAGCACTATTGGTTCATCAGATTCCTTTTTGAAAGTTTCAATAATTGCCGTTCTAGACGTACTGGGTGTTTTAGAAGTCAAAACTAGGGATCTATACCCTTCAACATTTAACATGGCGCTGATATATTCAGCACTTGAGACCGATGCCGCAAAGAGGACGATTCTCTTGTGACCTTTCTTCTTAATACATTCGATAGCTTGATCGATTATCTCATAATTACGATTCCAATCATTACCCAATGTATTTAGTAAGGCGTTGGAGTAGTCCAAGCCCGTTCCTAGATCATATGAAATCTCAGATTGGTATCTAACTTTTACAAAAGTTGGTTTAGATAAATACTTCTTTTCGTAAAGGTATGAAATTGGCGAATCATATCCATCAATCTCTAGCGTTACTTTAGTATTGTCAAAAAATTCTGAAAGAGCAAACGATTCATTCTGTTTTGTTCTTCCCGGGGTCGCCGACAATCCAATAAAAAAGCACTTGGGGTTGAATAATTTTAATTCTCTGAGCATGGAGATGTATGTGGGTGCTATGCTCTGATGTGCCTCATCAAACACAACCATGCATATTTTTGATGCGATCTTAGACATGAATGATTTTTCTTTATTGCATTTAGCCCATAATTTTCCAAGTCCTGCAACGATTAATCCATCATTAATCGGAGTATAGTTATGATTCCCATACATTCTTTCTACAGAGATGTTACGGTCACCCAGTGCAGCCCAGGACTTTTTGAATTCATCAAATGCCTGTTCACATAACTCCTCACTATATGCAAGCCAAAAGACTAGTGCATTTTTTCTTTCCATGAGTATCCTCGAGATGAGGCTCATAGCCACTCTAGTTTTTCCGGAACCAGTTGGCATATGTATCATCAAACTTGGATCATCATGATTGTTCAATTTGTGTAATGAGTTTAGAATGATTGTTTTCTGATAATCATACAACGTATATGAAGAAGAGACAATTTCGACGTCTGGTTTTTCCTCTATTATTTCACGACTTATTAAAGGAACATCAAAGTAATCAAAGAGAATGGCTTCTCTATTGCCAGAATATTGGAGGTCCACACATTGTTTAATTGGATTTTTACTTGGCGTTATTGATAATTTGGAAAGGAGTTCTAGTACTTCCTGCTCTTTTAAACACCAAATGATTTCTCTGCGAGTATTTTTATTTAACAATATTTCAGAACCATCTTTGGTAATCATCAATACGTAATCAATAACCTTGTCAACGCTATCCTGATATTCTTTTCTGTATCTGATAGCGTTCCATGCAGGCAATCCAATCAAGGCACTCCAATCGGAACCATATCTGTGTAGGACCGTCCTTAAAGAAACCATTGATTATGATTATTCAGTTCGCATATAAGAGTTGTTTCCATCTATACACTCTATCTCATAATGCGGAAAACGAGTCTGGCCACTCACATACGTTCTCGGCGAAAGGTCAGCCATTATTGTCTAAGCCATGCTAGAGTTTTGGATGTGAATGACATTGTGCATGTTGAAATCGGTGGCCCCCCTCATAACCGATTCCGATATATTATCCATGTCTGTAGCATTTGGATCCAATCTCACTTTAATGTCGATCGCGATCTGAACGATGGTCTAAAGACAATCACCAGGGAAGTTGCCAGCAGATTATTCCGCGAGATATCTCTGGATTCAGATGATTATTATGCATAACGATCGATAATCGAAGATCTATTATGCTTAGAGTATCCTTCTGATGTATGCCCAATTCGGATAGAATCTGTCTGTTTTCAAGAATAGATCCAATGTGCGTAATCAGAGATCTGTCCGAACATCAGCAGTGTTTAGCTTTGCTGGGGTGCTCATTTGTCGATGCGGAAAAATCCGGTTCTTTCGATTTCGCCGTCGATGAACTGATCAATAACCTAAACTCGGAATGGTTCGGGCATTTCCTGTATGCATACAGAGCACTCAACAAACCCGGATCAGAAGGATTTGCAGATAGTGTCTCCAAAATGATCTCATCCGCTTCGGACAAGACGAAAATAACCTGGGCGGAGACCGTTTTGGCAAAAGCAATATCTCAAAACGATAACGCCGTGTTTGACTGGGAAGCTTCCGCACACGAATTGATGCTGGCATCGAAGCTGTTCTCATCTGCTCTTGATAAAGAACTGACTCATTTGTTGGGAACGGTATGCGAATGTTGTCTCCCTTTACCTTCAGATCCATCGCGTGCTGTCAACTTGTTCTACAGCTATGACATGGCGCTTTACCTGACAATGCAGGTGGAATTGGATTGCAACTATATTGTCAGGCTTATCCAAACCGAGCTTTCAGCGTACGATTCGATAAAGGAAAAGGTTTCGAGCACGGCATACGCAACAGAACTTGATCGGTTCGCAGTCAGCATCAGTTATCTTGAAGCCGTACTGCCTGTATATTTGTCTGTAGACAACAGCGAATCGTCGGAGAAGCCGTTGCCAACTGAGAACGAACTTGGCTCGATAATAGATTCACTTTCTGAACTAACCGATTGCCGGATCTCATACGAGCACAACCCATGTGATCAAAATCTTGGGAACTGTGTCAAAGCCGCCAATGATCTTGCAGCCCTGCTCAATCGCCGAATCTCGTTTTTCCGACAAGGCTGTCCGCAAATGCGGCAGCGAACAGGGGGTAATGCTCGATCCCCTCCTCATCAACGGATATGTTGGACCTCTCGAATACGACCCTCCTGTCCACGTCGAAATACCTCCCGGCCTTCCTTATCGAAGGGGCATTGCGATGTTTCCCGGATTTCACCTCGATGACGCACAGCTCCTCTCCCAGCTCCACGACGAAGTCCAGTTCCATCATCATCTCCCCGCTGTCCTTGCGGTAGTAGTGGGCATCGAACCCGGCTTTGACAAGGCATTCGCATACTGCATTCTCGGCTATCGAGCCCATGTTGACCGAATCATCTCCCATGGCCACGGCTCCTGCCACATTGCCGCCGCACATGTTCAGGAGCAGCCCCGTGTCCGAGAGGTACACCCTGAATAGGCCGCGCTCCTCGTGCATCCTCAGCGGGATCTCGACGGAGTTGAGTGCATAGCAGAAATTCCCCACCCCTGCATCCCTGATCCACAGGAGGTTCTCCCTGTACATGTCCGCGGCCCTGCGGGACCCTCCGCCGCCGATGCGGGAGTACATGAACTTCTTGTTGCTCTGCGCGAGCTGCGACGGGATGGACAGGAAGCATTCCAGGGTTCTGTCTCTCTCGATGCCCCTGCTGTAGCGGTTGATGTCGTTCTGAAGGTTGATCAGGATGTCACGCTGAACTTTGCCGGGTGCCGCAAAGTTCCCGGACTCTAGGAAGGATACGACTGCTTCGGGCATCCCTCCGACCACCATGTACTCCCTGAACAGAGCATCGAACCTCTCGAGGACGGCCCGGTCGACCGGTATCTTCCTGCTTATAGACTCCCTGACGCCGTCGATGATGCTCTGAGGGACTCTGTTGGCCCACAGATATTCCTCGAAGTCCAGTGAGCGCAGGGTGTAATGCTCCTCGTACCCCGTGGGGACCAGCGGTTCCGCGTCCCCGTTCTCACGGGGCACGCCGACGCCCAGGAGAGAACCTGACGCGATGACGTCGTAGCGCCCGTCCTGCGTGAAGAACTTGAGTGCCGTGCGTGCCGATGGGCATTCCTGGATCTCATCAAGGAAGATCAACGTGGATCCGGGAACGAAATCATCCGGGTCGTGATGCAGCATGAGGTTGCGGACGACCGTATCGACATCGAGGTTCCCGTCGAACGCACTGCGGACGGCACGGTTCTCGCTCAGATCGAACGACACGACATACTCATAGTTCTCGCGTCCGAACTGTTCTATGATGAAGGTCTTGCCTGTCTGACGCTGTCCTTTCACGATCAGGCATTTGTGGTCCCTGTTCTTCCAATCGACGAGCCAATCATAGATCTTTCTTCTGAGCATATGGTGTCCACCGTTTGCCTGAGTATTTATGTTTCAATTTTTAAGCTTAATTATTGTAATTAATTACATTTTTTAAGTTATATTATTGTAGATGATTGCATTTTCTGAGTAACATGTCGGAACATCGTCAGCAGTCCGGGAAGAAATCTTCAGGCTGCAGATAGGCAAATCCAAGTTATCGGCGTCTATGTCATGGAGATAGGCATTCTGCTTTTTCAACAGGTCATCTGCATCTCCTGCATCGTAGGATTGTCGGCGTAAAACTACGACGAATCGTAAAATTACGGGCGTAAAATTACGATTCATCGTAGAAATACGGATGTAAAATTACGATTAAATATGCGTAACGACATCATCACTTGTGTTGCAGAGGAAGTTCTTGGGATTTCTCGAAGAATGGAGGTCTTCTCCGGAACGCAAACCACTCGTAGTGAAAGGTCAGAGGCAGGTGGGGAAGACATACATCATCCGTGAGTTCGCGAAGACATACCCCCATCACGTGGAGCTGAACTTCATAGAAAATCCTCGGTTGAAGGAGATATTCGACGACAGTCTTGACACGGAATCTCTGATATCGCGCATGAAGCTATTCTTCGATCCGTCCGAATTCGTACCCGGTTCCACTTTGATATTCATAGATGAGATACAGGAATGTGCAAAGGCACGCACATCACTCAAATGGTTCGCAGAGAGCGGAATCTATGACGTCGTAGCCTCGGGTTCCATGCTGGGGATAGTCGACAATATGTTCGGGCAGGGGGAATCCATCCCCGTCGGATATGAGCAGACCGTGGAGATGAAGGCTCTTGATTTCGAGGAGTTCCTGATGGCCCGCGGCATCTCCCGGGATTCGATATCCGAGGTGCGCAGATGTCTCAGCGATCGCTCGGAGATACCGAGGGCATTCCTCTCTGTTTTCGAAGGTCATTTCAGAGATTACATGGTGGTCGGCGGAATGCCTGCGGCTGTCCAGAGGTTCGTGGACACGCATGACTACACGGCGGCACGCGAGGTGGTCCTCGGCCTGGTCCAATCGGCCCGTTCCGACATAAACAGATACAATGTCGGGGTGAACCGTATAAAGTCCGGGGAATGCTATGATTCGATACCATATCAGCTCGGTCACACCAACAAGAAGTTCATGTATTCCCGCATCACGGGCGAAGGGTCTAGGAAGTCCGCGGAGAAGTACATGGACAACCTTCTGTGGATCAGATCCGCCGGATATGCGATATTCTGCTACGCCCTCACGGGGATCGGGCTGCCGTCGGCCATGTATGTCGACCGGAGCTCCTTCAGAGTGTATCTGTCGGACACGGGGACACTGACCAATCTATACGGAACCGGTTCGATCAAGGCGATCCTGTCTTCAGACCACTCGTACAACATGGGTGCCGTGGCCGAGAACGCTGTCGCAGACTGTCTTGTCAAGGCAGGATTCGCACCGATGTACTACAGGAAGACGGGCGGGGACGACAGGATGGAATTGGATTTCCTGATCGAGACCCCTGCCGGGCTGACGGTCATCGAGGTGAAGTCGGGGAAGACGCGCGAAGCCCCGTCCATAAACAAGTTGAGGCCCGATGCCGTGTCCATGAGGATCATGCTGCGTGAAGGGAATGTAGCCGACGAAGGGAACGGCATCATGGGATATCCCCTGTTCGCGGCAGCGTTCATCGATGAGATATGCGGGTCTGCGGACACTCTCTTCGATTGAGTACTGTCGAACACATTCCATGCGGTAATGGATTATACATCCAATTGTTAAATACGCACCCCGCGATACAGTGCCCAGTGTAAACAATGTATCAGATCGCAGTCTACGGCAAGGGCGGAATCGGCAAATCGACCATGTCCGCCAACATATCCTATGCATTGTCCGCTTCCGGACAGAAGGTCATGCAGATCGGCTGCGACCCCAAGCACGACTCCACCCGCCTCCTTCTCGGGGGGAGGACGCAGACCACCGTGCTGGACTACGTCCGCAGCACACCTATCTCCAAGAGAAGACTGGGCGATCTCCTCACAGAGGGGAGCGGAGGCGTCATGTGCGCCGAGGCCGGAGGTCCCGAACCCGGGATAGGATGCGCAGGACGCGGCATCCTCACAACCTTCGACACCCTGAAGAAGCTCGGAGTGGACGACATCGAGACCGATTATCGCATCTACGACGTCCTCGGGGACGTCGTCTGCGGAGGATTCGCCGTTCCCCTGAGATCCGAATACGCCGACGGCATAATCCTGGTCACATCCGGCGAGTTCATGTCGATGTACGCCGCGAACAACATCATGAGGGGAATAGCCAACTTCGACGACGGCAGGCCCCGTGTCATCGGACTCATACTCAACCGCCGCGGGATGGATGGCGAAGAGGAGACAGTAAGACGCTTCGCCGAAGCGACAGGGGTGGACATCATCGGCGTCATGCCCCGCGAGAAGGCCTTCTCCGACGCGGAATCCCAAGGCCACACGGTCCGCGAGCTGTTCCCCGATTCGGAGATATCCAAGGAGATCGATTCCATCGTCCGTCGCATAACCGACATCCGCGACGGGAGGCTCTCCGCAGTCTATGCACATCCGTTGGATGATTCCCAATTATCCGATCTTGCAGCAGGCCGTCCGATCCGCCCCTCTTCCGGGGGACCGGATTCGGCCCGAATCGGATGCGCCGGATGTCCCAACGCGCGCACATCCATCAAAGACACATATGTGATGAGCTCGTGCGCCGCATACGGCGCAGTGTCCGCCTACCTCAAGATGAACGACGTGGCCGTGATAATCCACGGTCCGGAATGCTGCATGTACATGATGGACACATCCCGCTCCAAGGCCGTCCTGGACCTGTACGAGCGCGGGATATACGACATCCTTCCGACGCATAATCTCAGATGCACCATGCTGGACGATAGCGCATCCGTCTTCGGAGGGGTGGACGCGCTCGAACGCACTCTCAGGGAGACCGTCGAAGACGGCTTCTCCCACATCGCCGTGGTGACCACATGCATGCCCGGCATAATCGGCGACGACTGCGCCGCCGTGATAAGGAAGGTGTCGGAAAGCAACCCCGATGTGAGGATCGATCTGATCGAGGCAGACGGGGACATCACAGGGGAATACACGGATGGATTCATGATGGCCGCCGACCGCATCACCGAGCTGATGGACACTTCCGTCGAAAAGGATGACAGGTACGTGAACATAATCGGGACGTCGTTCTTCGATCTTCATTCCAAAGCGGCCAAGAACGCCATGGCCGACATGCTCTCCCGCTTCGGGCTCGTTGAGAATTGCAGGTTCCTGGACGAGTGCTCCTCTGAAAGCGTCAGGAACTACTGCCGCGCATCCTTCGACATGCTGGTCAGCGACACCCCCCAGTGCAGGGAGCTGGCCGAGGTCATACGCATCCGCACCGGCAGGACCCCGTTCCAGGAGCCGATACCCGTGGGACTCTACGATTATCAGGAATGGCTCGCCGCCCTCGGCGAGTACACCGGCCGCAGGGAGGCCGCGGAAGCCGAGATCAGGAGGTCGGAGGAGATGTACGATTCCTTCGTCGCCAAACACCGTCACAGGTTCGAGGGTCGCAGGGTCATGATGGCCTTCAAGCTCGGGATGAACGCGGATTGGGTCATCGACCTCCTGCTCGACCTGGGCGCGGACATCTGCCGCATAGGGATCTATCCCAATCCGCGTCGCAAGGCCGTGGCATCGATATCGCGTCATATCGATATGATGACCGAGAATTATACAGATGAGATGCTCCGCGAGGACCTGGCGGACATGGATCCCGACCTCCTGATCGGGGATATGGTCCGTCCCGTTTCCGGAAGATGCAGGTCCGCCCGCGTCGGCAAGGTGGGGTTGGGCGTAGGGCCCACTCTGAAATACGCCGAGTATCTCGAGAACATCATGCGCCTTCCTGCAGAGGACGGCTGGAAGAGGGGGTTGAAGCTGTGAGGACACTGCCGGACGGATTGGACGGTGCGATAATGGCCGTCGAGAGCATCGAGGATGCCGTGGCGTTCCTCCACGGCCCCGGAGGGTGCAGGGTGAGGCTGATGGTCCATTCCACCGCAGTGTTCCCCAGGGACGACTGCGACGACCGCTGCTTCATCCCGTATTACAACGGATATCCGCGCGTGCCCGCAACGTATCTCGATGAATATGATTACATCAACGGCGCCTCGTACAAACTGGATGAGGGCCTCGGGATCGTGGGCTCCCGCGAGCCGAACCTCGTGGTCACAGTGGACTCCCCCGGAGCGTCGCTCATCGGAGATGACCACGACGGGGCCATCCTGAGGGCAGGGATGTCCGACCGCGCCCTGCACATAGACTCCGACATGTTCTCCATGCCGATGCAGTGGAGCTACGGCCACACGCTCGCGGCCGTGATGGGGCATCTCTCGCCGGAGAGGAAGGAGGTCCGCAGAGGAACGGTCATCTTGCTTGGGCTCACGATAATGGACAAGGACTGGATGGATTCACGGGATGAACTCATCTCGTATCTGGAGGACATGGGGCTGGAGGTCCTGTGTTGTCCCGGCGCGGGAGCGTCCACGGAGGAGCTGAAGGCATCCGTCGAGGCGGAGTACGCTGTCGTCGTGTGCCCGGAATCATGCTCCGAACTTCTGGAGTATTATCGGGATAAAGGGGTGAAGGTCATCGTATCGGACGCAGGCGCGCCTGTCGGGTTCGATGCATTACGTTCTTGGATCGGTGCCGTGGCGGAGGCCACCGGCACCGACCCATCCGTCCCCCTGGTGCGTGTGGAGGCCGAGGAGATCCGCATAACGAACAGGCTGGTCGGGACCAGATACAACGTGGCCCGCATCAGAGGACTGACGTTCTCGGTGGCAGGTATCTCCTCTGTCGTCAGGCCGTTGACCGAGTGGCTGTACAGCTACATCGCGATGGCCCCCGTGGCCGTATCATTGGACCCGGGTTCTGATGAGCATCAGACATCCATGCTGAGGGAGTTCCTGGAAAGGACCGACTACGCCGAGGCATTCGGGAAGGAGCCGGTCGAGGGATGCGACGTCGTCCTGTCCGAAGGGATAACGGCGTATACCACGAAGTTCAACGGAACATGCTCGATCGGCATCGCCATAGGGCAGTCGTCGATGGGGCTAGACGATGTCATCCCCCGTCCGATAATCGGGATACACGGCGTGAGGTACATCCTCGACGAGATGATGCACGGGGTCAGGGGAAGCTGAGCCTCCCCGTCCCCCTTCAGAAGAAATCGTTTTCGGCTCAGACCTTGCGGGTCTTGAGAAGGTAGTAGTTCAGTATGAAGAACGCCACTCCGAACGCTATCAGTACCGCCAGGGAGATCCACGGGAAAGCTCCGATGTAATCCGGAAGCGCGGCCGCCCTGATGCACTCGCTCGCATGTGTGAGCGGGAGACAGTAGAGAACGGCCTGGAACACGGGACTCAGGCTGGAGACCGAGAAGAACGTTCCGCACAGGAATGTCATCGGCAGGATGATCAGACTGTTGAAGGTGGCCATGCTCTGATGCGACTTCGCTATTAATGCAGCCGCCATTCCGAGGAACGAGAACACCAGGCAGCTGATCAGCATGCATGCGATGAACAGCGGCGACAACACAAGTTCAGGTGCAAGGAAAAGTCCGAGTGCATAGAGCAGGCCGCAGCTGATTATGCCTCTGGTGAGTCCGAGCATGCATTTTCCGAATATTATCGCGGGAAGCGACAGCGGACACATCATCATCTCGTCGAAGCTCTTGTAATACAGTCTCTGCACGTTCATACGTGTCGAAGTGCTGGAGAACGACGACGAAAGCGACGAAAGCGCCACGATACCTGGGATCACGAATGCGACATACGACACTCCGATGTCCGTCGTGCCGCTCCTGAGTCCGTATCCGAACGCTATGAGGTACAGGAGCGGGCTCATTATGCTCATGACCAGGATGTTCAGGAAGTTGTGCTTCATGAACATCATGTCGCCCCAGGCGACGTAGTACACCTGTTTCAGGAATGTGATCATTTCTGTCCCCCCACGCTCTTTCCGGTGAGCTCGACGAAAACATCCTCCAGGTTGGTGTTCCTGATGAGGACGTTGTCGTCAGAATCCAAAGTGGAGACGAACGCTTTCGCCTCGTCTCTGCTCTTGAAGTAACGGTATTGGGTGTTCTTGTCGTCCATGAACTCGACGGCAGTGGACCCCATCCTGTCGCACAGGGCTTTGGGCTCATCGAGGGCGATTATCTTCCCGTGGTCGATGATGCCTACTCTGTCGCACAGAGCTTCTGCTTCCTCGATGTAATGTGTCGTGAGGAATATCGTCGTGCCCTTCTCGTTCAGGTTCCTGACGACGTCCCACAGAAGGCGTCTGGCGTTGATGTCCAGGCCGGATGTGGGCTCGTCAAGGAAGAGCACATCGGGACGGTGGAGCACCGCGCAAACTATCGCGGCCCTCTTCTTCCACCCTCCGGAAAGGGAGTCGACGGGTTTGTCAAGGTATTCGCCCAATCCGAAGTACTCTGAGAGTTCGGCGATCCTCGCCTCCCTCTCCTTCTTCGGGATCATATGGTACATCGCATGGGAGATCATGTTCTCCCTGATCGTCAGGTCCTTGTCCAGCGAAACCTGCTGCTGGATGACGCCCATGCGTTCTTTGGCCTCGGTCGGTTGCTTCAGAAGGTCGAAGCCGTCCACTGTTATGGAACCCTCGTCGAAATTGGTGAGCGTGGCGATGCACCTGACCGTTGTGGTCTTCCCGGCACCGTTGGGGCCGAGGAAGCCGAAGACCTCCCCTTTTCTGATGTTCAGGTTGAGGTGGTCCACGGCGGTCCTGTCGCCGAAGCGTTTGACGAGGTCTTTGATCTCTATGATGTCTTCAGAAATTGTCTCAGCCTCTGTAATAGTAATGATTCGGACTTTCACATCCATGCGGATTTCCTTTGTTTGATGAGGATCCAAATGAACAAAGGCCCTCCGATCATCGAGCAGATGACCCCGACGGGCAGTCCGTTGACTCCGCTCACTTTTGCAATGGTGTCCGCTATTAATACAAAAGCGGCTCCGAAAGCTGCGGAAGCAGGTATCAGGTAACGGTTGTTCGATCCGACGAATATCCTCGCAACATGCGGTCCGACGAGTCCTATGAATCCAATCGTTCCGGTGAAGCATATCATGGCCGCTGTGAGCAGCGATGCGAGGAGCAATGTGATCAGCCTGATGTGGTCGGCCCTCTCCCCGAATGTCTTCACCGCTCTGTCCCCGGCGTACATGATGTTCAGTTTATTGGAGAGGAACCACAGTACAGTGATCAGGATCACTGCAGAGGCAATCATCAGGGGGAGACACTCCCACCTGAGGCTGCTCAGGGAACCGACTCTCCATTCGTACGCATCGGCCAGTTTCTCGGACGGTGACGTGATCAGGATGATCTGTGTTATCGATGAGAACAGGAACATAACTGCGATTCCGGTGAGGATCATCGCAACAGGAGTAAGGTTCCTCGATTTGGATACGAGTATGATTATCGTCAGCGGGACCACAGAGAATACGAATGAATTCACTACGGTGGAACTAACTCCGTCAAGCCATGGGATGAGCGATATCCCGAACACGATGCTGAGAACGGCTCCCAGGAATGCGCCTGAGGCTATTCCCATCGTATATGGGTCTGCTAGGGGGTTCTTGAAGCCGTTCTGCATGATGGCCCCTGCAACGGCCAGTCCGGCACCGATAAGCATGGCTCCGATCGCTCTCGGTACGCGGATATCCCAGATGTAATAGTCATCCCATTCGTTCGTGACATTGCCTGTGATGTGTTCGAAGAATGTTTCGATGGCCCTTCCCAGCGAGATGTTGTACACACCGAATCCCAGGGTGAGGAAAAATGCTCCTGCAGCGAGTAGTATGAATGCGGATATGAACAGGATCTTCCGTTTGTTTGCATTCTTATACTCTGATTTGAAGCCGGAATCATCGCTCAATAGATTACCCCCGGCTTTTTACTCTGATATAATATCAATATGAAGAACACGGGACTTCCGATGATGCTCATCACCACTCCCACAGGGACATTGGAGAGTCCCATCGAGATATAATCTGCAACCAGCAGGATTAGCGATCCCACGACCATCGATATCGGTGCAACATATCTGTTGTCGGAGCCGATGACCATCCTTACAAGATGGGGGGCGACAAGGCCCACGAATCCGATTATACCTGTGAATGAGACGATTGCCGCAGTCATTATGGCCATCAGCATCAGGCAGTATGTCCTGAATCTCTGAACGTCTACCCCCAGACTGATGGCGCTATTCTCCCCCAGGGATATGACATTCAGTTTGCGGGTCATGATCATAACGACGATGGAGCCGATAACTGTCACGGTTACCATTATCGGAATCGAACTCCATCCGATACCGTCGAGACTCCCTATCTGCCATACATAGGCCTTCTCCAACGTATCCGCGTCAGTGGTGACCATCATGTATGTGATCAAGGAATTGAAGAAGTATGAGATCGCAGTACCCAGGAGGATCAGGGTCGCAGGAGTCATATGGATTCTCTGCGAGATGAAAACGATCAGGAGTGCCGGGATGAGGGCGCCTATGAATGCGTTGGAGACTATACCCATCTCTCCGGCCATACTTGTCATGCTCACGCCGACTATGATCGCGGCGACAGCACCGAAGCAGGCTCCGGACGATATTCCTGTGCTGTATGGGTCTGCAAGCGGATTGGTCATCATCGACTGCATCATGGTTCCGCATATCGCAAGTCCCGCTCCCGCAACTATAGCTGCAAGGACATGAGGCATCGCAGTGTTCCAGATGTGTCTGTCTGCCCACCACTCTATACTTCCTGTGGGATATGGGTTCCCGCAGATGTGATTCCAGATGATCTCATATGATTTTTTGAGGCCGAGGTCGCCGTAGTTGGCGAACGATATCAACCCCACGAAGAGCACTATCCCCAAGATGCAAATGATGAGGAATATGATCTTTCTGGCAATCATTCTGTGATATTCTGATATCATCTGCTCCTTTGTCATTCCGTCGGAGTCTTCTGACATGATATCTGATCTCGGAAAAAGGCCAGGGACTTAGGTCCCTGGAAAAGGTTTCAGGCCAGTGCCTTCTTGTAGTCGTTCACATCGATGTATGCCAAGACTGTGTCGAGACTCTGTCCTTTGAGGGGGTTCGTTCCCATATCGATGAAGTCCTTGAGGACACCATCCGCCCACTCTCTTGAGAATGTGTCTCCATAGAGTGCATGGGCCATGTATGCCACTTTGACTGCACCCGGGAGAATGTTGTTGATGTAGGCGAGCTTGTCCTCGAATCCCTTGAAGTATACAGCATTGGACACGCCCTTGTTGTCGTGATCCCATGTGTCAACGATGGTCTTCTTGTATGCGTCGGCATCCTTGCACCAATCAATCGAACGGTTGTTGAGAATCGTGTCGACATCCTTGTAGTTGGACAGAGCCTCTGTGGAAGCCATCTTGTCCGAAGTGGTTCCTTTGTATTTTGCGGCGAAGTCGGCATTGAGCTTGTAGTACGGGATTCCTCCGGCATTGATTCCAGATGTGTTGTATGTGGAGTCGTTCTGACAGATGTAGATGTGCATGGTGCAGCTTATGTAGCTGGACCTGTCGGCATCCTTCAATCCGCCGACTTTCTTGTCGATTTGGTTAAAGACATTCCAGCTCTTCTGTGCATAATCAACACTCATCTTCTCGCACTCTCCTCCGAAAAGGAATCCGAGTGTAAGCACGGTAGTAATCTCAGCCTTTGCATCAGCGGACTTGTAGATGATGAGAGGTATTCCTGCAGCCTTCAGATCGTCGGCACGCAGATCGGTGATGTGAGATACAGCACTGTAGTCTGTTATGAAAGCTCCAATGTCGTTGTTGAGCTTTCCGGCAAGTGTTGTGAAGTTCTTCCATGCGGCGTCAGACAGTCTCCTCTCTGTTCCGTCGAGGAATGTTGCATCTTTGTTGATGGAGTTCTCAGCAGTCTTGTATGTGGTGGAGAAGTATCCTGCGATGTACTGTCCTCCGTTGGCGTAAAGGGCAGGTAACTGAGCATTGGTTGCAAATGTGACGACATTCCTCAGGGGGTATGTACAGGGGACGGTCGTGTCGTTTCCGGACCTGTCGATGCAGAGGACGTACACAGTGGTCCCTGCCTTCCTGTCGATGAGGTCCTGAAGCAGTTTCTTGTCTTCGTTGTTGACGTCTCCGTCACCGTTCACATCGGCGAGGGGGTAGTCTTTCTTCTCTTTCTTGCCGGCGAGGATATCGTCGAGGATGGCCATATCCTGGGCATCGATCGTGTGGTCATCGTTCGCATTTCCCCTGATCTGGAGTTTCGATGCGATCGCGGCATCCGATTCACTGGAATCGTTGCCTACCAGCATGACTCCTGCGGCAGCGACGATTATCACTGCGACAAGGGCGACGGCTATGACCATCGTTGTCTGTTTCTTCATTGTTTATGCCTCCGTTCAGGCAATTGGATTATAAATCCAACTGGGTTCGTGGAAAAACCCGTGCCTGTGCTAAGAAAATCATTTAATGGGTCTCTTCTGCGGTCAGACCGTCAGTAGTCCCTTTCTCGGAACTCCTCTTCTTCCTAATGGCGGCCATGACTGCGGACGGGTTCTCATCGGCGGTCATCGGGAGTGCATCCTTCAGGATGACATGCGGACGGTCATCGTCCATCACGATCTCGGATTCGACTCCGTAGACGGTCTTGAGGTTCTCCTTGGTTATGACCTCATTCGGTGTCCCCACATCATACACGTCGCCCTGGAACATCAGAATGATCTGATCCGCATATTTCGCCGCGATATTGATGTCGTGGCTGATCATGATGATCAAAATCCCCTTCTCCACGGAAAGACGCTTGAGCATCTTGGTGACATCTAGCTGATGGCGGACATCCAGGTTGGATGTGGGCTCGTCGAGCAGCAGGATCTTGGGCTCTTGAACAAGGCCTCTGGCCAGCATGACCTTCTGATGCTGTCCTGCCGACAGTTCGTTGAACTGTCTCATGGCAAGATGGGATATCCCGAGCATCTTCAGCGTGTCGTACACGATGTCGAGGTCTTTGTCCAGAGTGTTCCATTTGGCATGCGGGTGCCTGCCCATCATGACCGTATCCACAACGGTCAGAGGGAAGGAATCGTTTGCAGAATAGGGGACATAGCTGATTTCTTTGGCGAGTTCCTTTATGGAGATCCCTTTGACGTCCTCGCCGTCTATGAAGACGGAACCCGAGGTCGGCTCGAGAATCTTGTTCATGCAGTGGATCAATGTGGATTTTCCGACTCCGTTGGGGCCCAGAATGGAAATGAATCCGGGTCCGTCTATGTCCAGTTTGACATCTTTCAAAACGGGCGTACTTGAGTATGAAAACTCCACGTTGTCGATCTTGATATGCATGATATCCCCTGTTGGATGAATAATCCTACTAGTAGATAAACGTGATAGATATGGATTTATATTGATGGTACTGGGAAGGATGAATAATCCCATTAATCCCTCATCTGTCATTCACTTCTTCGATCCTCTCTTCGAGTTCCAGATAGATCTCCTTCATCCTCTCGATGGTCTCCGGCTTGGCATCCCACATGCCGCGGTCGTAGGCCTCCATCAAACGGTTCATCATATCCATCATGGCATGGGGATTCTCGTCCTCCATCCATTCGCGGGTATCATCATCGAAAAGGTATCTCTCGGTGAGCTTCTCGTACATCCAATCATCGACGACATCTGACGTCGCATCCCATCCGAACGTGTACTCAGTCAGGTTGGCGATCTCGGCGACCCCTCTGTATCCATGTTGTTTCAGGCCGTCTATGAACTTGGGGTTCAGGACCTTGGTCCTGAACACATACTGCAGCTCATCCTTGGTGTCGCGGATCTTCACTTTATCGGGATTGGAGCCGTCGCCCATCATGGATATGGCATCCTGCTTCCCGTATGCGCGGATGAACGAGTTCATTCCTCCGAGATAGCCGTAAACATCATCGATGTCCAGAAGGTCGATCTCCCTGTCGGGCATGTTCTTCACAGTCACTCCGACCTTCGAGAACCTCTTGATGAACTCGTCGCGCATGCTCTCTCCAGAGATCCCGTGACCGTATGCGTAGCTGCCCCATGTGATGTAGATGTCCGCAAGGTCCTGAACGGTCTTCCAATCACCGTTCTCGATGGCGTGGTCCACACCGGGACCGTACCCTCCCGGGGGACACCCGAATATGCGCACGGAGTTCCTTCTCCTTGCCTCATCCACTGTGAGTCCCGCGGCCATGGATTCGATCATATCGTTCCTGAGGTTCGCCGCAAGGTAGTTCTCCTCTTCCGATTCGTCGAGGTCCGCCACCATCTTGACAGCATCGTCTATCAGATCGATCAGATTGGGGAACGTGTCCCTGAACAGTCCGGTTATCCTGACTGTGACATCTATCCTCGGCCTTCCGAGTTCCGCGAGAGGTATAACCTCGAGTCCGATGACCTGTCCTCCGCTCTTGGACCAGACGGGTTTGACGCCCATCAGCCAAAGGATGTACGCTACGTCGTCACCGTTGGTCTTCATGGTGTCGGTAGCCCATATTATGAATCCGACCTCCCTCGGATAGCATCCCTTCTCTTCCCTGTAGCGGTCGATCATCTGGTCGGCCATCTTCTTCCCGATCTCCCACGACGCGCGCGGAGGGATGATGTCCGGGTCGATGCCGTAGAAGTTCCTGCCCATCGGGAGGATGTCCGCATTCCCGCGGGTCGGAGCACCGGATGGTCCGGGGAGGACATACTTCCCGTCGCATCCGCGGATCATACTGTCCATCTCGTCCGTCATGCGCAGCAGGTTGGGTGCGAGCGTGTTGCATACGTACAAGATGGATTCATTCAGTGAACCTATTATCGTGACATATTCGGACACACATTCCTTAGATTTCTCGAGATCGAAGTCCGATTCCCTCATCCTGCGTATGCATTCCATGAGTTTGGAGTCCATATCGTCTAGGATCTCCGAATTGAGCATCCCGTTCGTGAATTCCGATGGTTTTTCAGAAAGTGCGTCCACATCATAACCGCCCGCTTCGAAGAAGGATGCCCTAAGAGAGGGGACCTCTCCGTTGTTCAGTCTCATAAGTGAGTAGATGCACTCGTCCAAGCGCTCCCCCTCCGGAGGACGTCCGAGGATGTGCAGTCCGTCCCTCACCAGAGAGTCCTTCACCTCGGTGAGGTATTCGTGGAGGTCTTCCAGATGTCCTTCGAACTCCTCGGCGGTGATGTCCCGGTCCAGATGGAGGTCGTTGAGAAGCTCCGCTTTCTTCGCGGATTCCAATATCTCGGACAGCATGGACAGTTTCTTCTCCCCTGCGACGGACGAGGATGATTTGAAGTACTCTTGGAGGGCGTTGTCGACTTCGGTCAGCTCGTCGTAGCTTCCGGCACGCGCCATAGTGGGGCACATGTGCCCGACCAGCACGGATTCGATGCGTCTTTTGCATTGGATTCCCTCTCCGGGGTCGTCTATCACATAGGGATAGATGTTCGGTATCCCGTCCAGTACAACATCGGGGAAGCATTTGCTTGACAGCCCCACGGATTTCCCGGGAAGCCATTCGAGGGTCCCGTGCGTACCCATATGGAATATCATATCGACATCGAAATCATCGCGGAGCCATCTGTAGAACTCCAGATACTGATGGGGCATCGGGACTACGGGGTCGTGGTAGACCGACTCCATCTGATCCGCCCAGGACCTCAGCGGCTGGTATCCGATCAGGATGTTCCCGTTTATCAGTCCGGGGATCACCATCTTCCCGTCGTCCACGGAGACCTTCCCGATGGGTTCTCCCCAGGATTCCTCCATGCGGTTCCTGTTGAACTCCGACAGTTCGTTGTAATGACGGAGGTAGCGGTCCTTGCCGACAAGGTCGAGCGCTTTCTCCCTTATCCTCTCGGACGAGGACCATTCGAGGTCATTCGTTATATTATCTAATATCTCGTCTATCAGGGCCCTTCCGCTTCCGGGTATGTGGTCGAGCGTGTAGCCCTCCTTCTCGAAGCGGATGAGCATATCGCTCACGCTCTCAATGGTGTCCAATCCCGCGGCTCCTCCGATCCTTCCGGATTCCGGCCTGGATTGGTACATGAGTATGGCGATCTTGCGTTCGGAACGGGGTTTGTGGGTGAGTTTGGCCCATCCGCAGGCGAGTCTGGCCAGATGGGCGACGCGGTCGTCTATCGGCGAATGCTTCCTCGACCCCTTCCCGCCCTCGCTGTACCCGATCGGGACGGAGATGATCTGACCGTCGATCTCCGGCCAGAACACGCTGACGACGATCTCCCCTTTGGACAGCCCTTCCGCAGTCTCCTCGTAATCAGCATAGTGGCCGTTGCAGAGCATCGACTGTATCACGGGAACATCGGTGAGGGTCCTGTAGAAGTTCTGGTCGTCCGGAGTCGAAACCCCGTTGCAGTCCCTCGAACCGTTGAGCTGCGAGAACGGAGTGGCCATGATGACCGTGTCCACTCTGGACCTGTCGCCGTCCATGAAGTATTGGCGGAAGACCTTCGCAGTCCCTTCCTCGCCGTCGATGTTGCTCATGACGGCGCTGAAGAACACCGGTATGACGTTCACATTCCTGGATTCCAGCTCTTTTATCAGAGCATCGATGTGGGCCTGATCGTCGTATATCCACAGGTTCACGCCGTACAGTATCCCGACGGTGGGCCTTCCGGGGACCACATTGGCCTTGAGATATTCTTCCAGTCCGATGTCATCGTCGAAATCCGGGTGGTGTATCCCGTTCACTCTTCCCGTGACGGGTTCGGGGACATCCCCTTCGCCGGTGAGCGCATGGTGGAGCCATCTTACGACGGACTTGTCATTTTCAGCCCCTCTGCTCCTCATGAATTCTCCGAGACGGACGAAATCCTCATCCGATCCCTTGAAGAGGTCTCTGTAAAGCAGGCGCACCTCCATGTTGCCTGCGTATATCATCACGTATCCGGGGCATTCTCTGAGGGCCTCCTCGTATCTCTCGAACTTCTTCATGCGTCCCGGTTCGGTCATGCACCTCATGATGACCAGGTCGGCAACGGATGTTCTGCGGACCAGTTCATGGTAGACCAAGGGATCTTCGTCGACCTCGTCGCCGTTGATGCAGTACATGTCGACATCCCATCCTTCCTCACGGGCTATCTCCATGACCGGTTTCTCCATGTTCTTAGCATCCATGCTTTGGACCGATACGTAGACTATCCTCATAGCAGACCTCTTTGGATGATTATGCCAACTCAATATATCAAGTGTTTGTGTTCCCTGGAAACGGTCATCGGAAGAGGTATTATACCAGCAATTGGATGACTAATCCAATTGAGGAATCCACATGGAAAGGCTTCTGTTCCCATTCGTGTCCATCGTAGGTCAGGACGCGATGAAGCGCGCACTGCTTCTGAACATAATCGACCCGAGCATCGGAGGCGCTCTCATCAAGGGCGAGAAGGGTACTGCGAAATCCACCACAGTCAGATCGCTGACCCAGGTGCTCCCGTCGAGGACGTCCGTGGAAGGATGCGTGTTCAACTGCGACCCGTCCCGTCCGGACATGATGTGCCCGTACTGCACGGAGAAGTATGCACGCAGGGAGGAGCTGCGCAAGGAGGAGAAGCCGATGAGGGTTGTCGAGCTTCCGCTGAGCGCGACAGAGGACAGGGTCGCAGGGACACTCGACATCGAGCACGTCCTGAAGACCGGCGAGAAGAAGTTCGAGCCCGGCGTCCTCGCACAGGCCAACGGGAACCTCCTTTATGTGGATGAAGTTAACCTCCTTGACGATCACATAGTCGACCTGCTCCTGGATTCCGCCGCCATGGGCGTGAACTACATCGAGAGGGAGGGGGTCTCGTTCTCCCACCCCTCCAGGTTCGTCCTCGTAGGCACGATGAACCCCGAGGAAGGGGAGCTAAGGCCGCAGCTTCTGGACAGATTCGGATTATCCGTCGACGTCAAAGGCGACCGCGACATGGAGCAGAGGATGGAGGTCGTCCGCAGGCGTCTCGCCTTCGACACCGATCCCAAGGCATACACAGAGAAGGTCCGCGCCGAGACCGAAGCCATGCGCTCGCGCATCGCCAAGGCACGCGAGATGCTCCCGAACATCGTCGCAGGCGATGATATCCTCAGATCGGTGGTCGCAGTGACCACCAATTTCGGCATCGACGGCCACAGGGCCGACATCACGATGATGAAGGCCGCAAAGGCCAATGCAGCTCTCGAAGGAAGGGACACCGTGACGAAGGACGACATCCGCGATGTCGCCGCCCTCGTCCTGTCCCACCGCATGAGGAGGCGCCCGTTCGAGGAGGAGGCCTTCGACCAAGAGGAGCTCGAGAGATGCCTTCAGTCGATATGAGGGCAGGGTTCCCGTTCTCCGCCGTCTACGGGATGGAGGATGCCAAGAGGGCGATATGTTGCGCCCTTGTCAACCCGCGTATCCGCACAGTCCTCATCAGAGGGGGCCCCGGGTCCGCGAAGACCGTGCTGGCCAGAGCGACAGGATCCCTTTCGGGGAAGAGGATAGTGAACATCCCGATCGGCGTGACCGAGGAGCAACTCTTCGGAGGTATGGACGTCGAGGCCACCATCCGCGAGGGAAGGTCTGTCGTGGAGAAAGGATTGCTATCCCGTGCTGACGGCTGCATCCTCTATCTGGATGACGCCAACCTCCTGGAGCAGAGGGTTCTGGCCTCCCTTCTGGATTGTGTGCTCTCCGGAAGGGTCGTGCTGGAGAGGGAGGGCGTGTCCGCGGAGTATCTGTGCGACACCATGCTCATCGCCACGATGAACCCCTCGGACTCCGACATAAGCTCGCATCTTCTGGACCGCTTCGACCTCTGCGCGTACTCCGATTTCCCCGACGAGGGGGACGGAAGACTAGAGGTCCTGCGCCGCAACGTATCGTATCAGCGCGATCCCGTGACATTCTCTCAGATGTACTTCGACGAGGAGGATGAGATACGGAACCGCATCGAACGCGCACGCGGTATACTTCCGCTGGTGATGATCTCCGACGATCTCCTCGGGGTGGCGGTGGAGCTTGTGGGGAAGGTCCTTGCCGACGGATTCCGCGGAGACATCTCCTTAGTGAACGCATCCATGGCGCTCGCCGCACTGAACGGCCGCGACGAGGTCATGAGGAAGGACCTGGAGGAGGCGGCGATGATCTGCCTCGCCCACCGCAGGAACTACGTTCCGGATCCCCCTCAGCCTCCGGAGCCCCCGGAACCGCCGGAGGACCAGCAGGACGATGACGATAATCATGATAACGAGCAGGACCGGTCCGATCCCCCTCAGCCGCCTGAGCCTCCGAACGATCAGCCCGACAATCAGGAACAGGAGCAGCAGCCCCCTCAGCCCCCGGACATGCAGGACATACAGCAGATGCTGGATGACATGATGTTCGAGATCGGGGAGCAGTTCCGTGTGATAGACTACCTTGACGACAGGGGACGCGTGGTCCGCAGGACCTCCAGCAGGAAGGGCAGGAGGGCCATGGTCGAGAGCAACGACGCAACCGGACGCTACGCAAGGTCCCGTCAGTCCGACGGAACCGTCCGCGACATAGCGTTCGACGCGACCATACGCGCCGCTGCACCCTATCAGAAGAGCCGCGAGCATGAAGGATCGTCCATAGCGATAACGACACAGGACATCAGGGAGAAGGTCCGCGAGCGCCGCTCCGGATGCACCATTATGTTCCTGGTGGACGCAAGCGGCTCCCTCGGGGTCCGCAAGAGGATGGCCGCCGTGAAAGGTGCGGTCCTGTCGATGCTCCGCGACAGCTACGTCAAGAGGGACAGGATAGGCATGATGGCCTTCAGGCGCGATTCTGCTGAACTCATCCTCCCTCCGACGAAATCAGTCGAGTACAGCTATCACAAGCTGGAGGAGCTTCCCACAGGCGGAAAGACGCCCCTCGGCGAGGCGCTGGTCACGGTGAACGAGTTCATGACCTCCTATTCCAGGACGCATGCCGGCGAATCGTGCTACATAGTGCTGATAACGGACGGCAGGGCAAACGTCCCGCTGAAGGCGGGTGCAGATGCCAACGAAGAGGTCAGGAAGCTCGCATCCGAGATGGCGATCCCGCAGGTGAAGTGGATAGTCATCGACGCGAGCGCGGGATACATCCGCTTCGACAATGCGGAGAAACTTGCGATGGAGCTCGAAGGAACCTACTTCCGGCTGGAGGACCTGAACGCCGACAGACTGGCTGAGAGTGTGAAATCGGTCATAAGATGACGGATGGGTGTCTGATTGCGTACATCCGACCGCTTTCCGTTGACGAAGGTTTATTTGTGATGCCTGCATTGGATGCTTAATCCAATTATTGGAAGATATGTCCAAGAGGGGTCGCATGAAGGTCGAGATAGAGGACGTGTCGTTCGGTTACGGGGACACCCCGGTGCTGAAGGACATCACCCTGAACATGGAGGGCGCGCAGGTCGTTTCGATCCTGGGCCCGAACGGCGTCGGGAAGTCGACGCTAATCCACTGCATCAACAAGATCCTGTCCCCGACGAAGGGCAGGGTCCTTCTCGACGGACAGGATGTCTCGGAGTATTCCCTGAAGGAGGTCGCGAGGCATGTCGGATACGTTCCGTATTCGTCATCGGACACATTCCCACTGACGGTGGTGGACACAGTCCTTTTGGGACGCCATCCGCATGCCGGATGGAGGACCACCGACGAGGATCTGGAGGCCGTTTTCGACGTTCTCGAACGCCTTGGCATCCAGGACCTCGCGATGCGCTACTTCAACGAGCTCTCCGCAGGGCAGCACCAGAAGGTGATGCTCGCAAGGGGCCTGGTCCAGTGTCCCGAGATCCTACTTCTCGACGAACCCACCTCCAATTTGGACATAAAGCATCAGCTCGCCATCTCCCGCACTTTGAGGGAGATCTCCCACACCGAGGGCATACTGGTCATAATGATCAGCCACGACCTGAACATCGCCGCGCGCTACTCCGACAACGTCGTGATGATGCACGAGGGCAGGATATTCGCGGTAGGCTCTCCGAAAGATGTCCTTACTGTGGACAATATCAGGCAGGTCTACGGTGTGGAGAGCAGGATCATAGACGACAACGGGAACCCGTACATCATACTGGAGGACGAATCCGCAGGCGGATGCGCGCCTCTTCCCGGAGTCGCCCTGTGCTCCGCGGGCCAATGCACTTTCGGAAAAGGTCCCGAGGCCTGTACCGACGGATCAGTAAAGGTGATTTGAATGGACAAGAAGATGATCTCGGCAGTGGCAGTCGTCGCCATACTGGTTGTCGCCGCCGTGGCAGTTTTCGTCACCAACAACAACGATGAATCCAACGAACCCTCCACCTTCGAGAATGCGGAGCTGAAGGTCCTCGGAAACATCAACGGTGACAGATACATCAATCAGGCCGATGTCGACCTGATCCAGAAACTCGTGGACCAGAGGGCCACCGTGGAGGAGTACCCCCTCGCCGATGCCGACCACAACGGCGTCATCGACGCCGCCGATGTGCAGGTGGTGAAGGACATCACGCTCGGAAAGAGCACCACCATTTGGCATGTCAGCTATCACGACACCAACAAGGACGGAACCATGGACGAGGAGCTCGTCTCCACGCAGTTCCCGATCAAGTCCGCCATCATGACCGCCTCTTCCAACACGGCCATGCTCATGTTCACACTCGGAATCGTCAACGAGATCAAGGGTGCTTCCTACTCCTCTCTCGACAAGGCGCTCTTCGGAAACTCCTATCTCAACACCGACAAGGTCGTCAAGCTCGGAAAGTCCTCCACCACGATCACATTCGAGGACGGCAAGGCCGGATCCTCCGATGTCATCGCCAAGGAGGGCGTCACAGCGGTCATCTCCGATTGGAACAGGTCCTACCTGACCAACGAGTCCGCTTTCGAATCCGCCAACATCGACGTCGTCCGTGTCGCCGCGGCATCCCTGGACAAGGATGTCATGACCCACTCCGCGCTTCTCATCGGTCTGCTCTTCCAGAAGATGAGCCGTGCCATCCAGTACCTCGACACCAGCTTCGAGCTGATGGACTACGTCGAGGGTGCGGTGAAGAACGTCGAGCCCGTATCTGCGGTCGCATCCAGTACGAACGGTTCCATCTCGTCCCTCGGATCCGACTACACCCAGCTCCTTCTGAGGGCCGGTGCATCCTTCGGTGCGGAGGGAATCGAATACGGAGGAACCGCATCCATCAAGATCAAGGACCACCCCGAGTTCAACACAGTCGGTTGCGAGCGCGTCATCCACATCAGGACCGCGCTCAACTACGACCAGACCCCCGAGTCCGTGAAGAAGGCATACGACGACTACACCGCCGAGTTCTCCACCTGGCAGCACGCTGACGACGGTCAGTTCATGATCTCCGGATCCATCCCCGTCGCCCTCAGGCTCGCATATGCGGCCGCGGCCCTGCATCCCGATGTCGTCGACATCAACAAGGTCGACAGGTACCACCAGGTCATCGTGAACAAGCTCTATGACGGAGTGGACTTCAACATCTCGTCGATGTCCTTCCTCGTGGAGCCCGACGTCTACGCCTGAAACCCCTTCGCCGGAGAGATCCGGCGAACCTTTTTACTTGAACATCAGAAACGAGGGTCATCCGGATGGTGCAGACGAAGGAATCGATGAAGGACGAGTATGGGAGGTACACGGCCCGGAGGCTGCTCTTCATAACCGTCTTCACGGTCGTCGCAGTCGCGCTGTTCTTCGTCTCGCTGGCGGTCGGTACCCGCGACCTCTCCATATCCGAGGTCTACGGATTGTTCATCGCCCACCTCAAAGGTGCGACATACGACCGTCTCTTAGATTATGACACATGGTTCGACGATAACATCGTCTGGAACTACCGTGTCCCGCGCGCGATATTCGCAATAGTGGCAGGCGCGGGACTATCGGTGGCCGGGGCGGCGATGCAGAGCGTCATGAAGAACCCCCTGGCGGACCCCTATACAACGGGGATATCGTCCGGAGCCCTGCTCGGAGTGTCCATTGCGATGGTCTTAGGCTTCAGCGCAGGCGGCGCGGGGATCGACGGATATGGAACTCTCATCAACTCGATGCTGTTCGCGATGATCCCCGTCATGGTGATCTATGTCCTCGCACCCTTTCTGAACCGCTCTCCGGCGACCCTCATCCTGGCAGGGACTGCTGTGTCCTATCTGTTCAGCTCGCTCACCACATTGCTTCTGGTGTCGACTGATTCCTCCACGCTTTCGGAGGTCTACCATTGGCAGGTCGGGAAGTTCGGAGACCTTTCATGGGATTCCATCCCGTTCGTGCTGGTCACATGCGTCATCGGAACATCCATTCTGATGGTGCTGTCCAACAAGCTGAACCTGATGTCCCTCGAGGACAAGGACGCCAAAGCGCTCGGACTGGACAGCGAGAAGCTCAGGCTCGTGTGTCTGATAATACTCTCCTTCATGGCCGCGTCCATCATCAGCTTCGTCGGGATCATAGGATTCGTGGGACTCATCGTCCCGCACATGGTCCGCATGCTGATAGGCTCGGACTACCGCTTCGTCATCCCGGCATCGGTCGTCGTGGGAGGGGCGTTCCTCCTCGGATGCGACATAGTGTCCCGTGCGATCGACGTGTCCGCCACGATCCCCGTCGGAGTGGTCACATCCCTCATCGGGGCCCCGATATTCCTGTATCTCATCATCAGGCAGAAGAGGGGTGTGTGGTGATGCCTTCGGATTACGTCAGGAAGGGCATCGCCGGATACCGCGGTGCAGGCAGGAAGAGGCTCGGATACGCTCTCCTCCTGGTCCTCGCTATATTCATAATAAGTGTATTCTCGCTGTCGATAAGCCGTATCGACATTTCCTTCACGCAGGCCCTCGGCATAGTGTGGAACCACATAACCGGAGATGTCCCGTCAAGGTCCGAGGACTATGCCGCATGGTGGATAGACTACGTGGTTGTCAACGACAACGCCCCCAGGACGATCTGCGGGATATGCGTCGGCATACTGCTCGCAGTGTCCGGTGCCGTGATGCAGAGCATCACACGCAATCCCCTGACGGATCCGTACACTATCGGTATCTCGTCCGCAGCCCTGTTCGGTGTGACGATATACATCGTATCGGGGACATGCCTGCTGCCCCTCCTGGACGGCGATTCGGGACAGATATTCAACGCATTCGTGTTCTCTCTGATTCCTGCGGCCGCGATCATCGTCGTCTCCACGTTCAAGAAGACCTCGTCCACGATGATGATCCTCATCGGGATCGCCATAATGTACATGTTCAACGCGTTCACCACGTTCCTCAAGTTCAACGCCACAGAGGACAACCTCCAGGAGATCTACGAATGGAGCCTGGGAACGCTCACTTCCGCCGGATGGGGCGCGGTCACTGTGATGATAGCAGTCTCCATCATACTCATCCTGGTCATGCTGGTCATGGCCAACAGGATAAACGTCATCGCCCTCGGTGACAAAGAGGCAATCAGTCTCGGAGAGAGTCCGATACGCGTGAGGATAGCATGCTTCCTCATGATATCCGTCGCGACCGCCGTCGCCGTGTGCTACACGGGTACGATAGGATTCGTGGGATTGGTCGCTCCGCACATCGCCAGGCTGTTCGTGGGAAGCAACAGCAAGGTCCTGATCCCCGCATCCGCTCTCACGGGCGCATTGATGGTCGTGGGCTCGGACTGCATTGTCCGCATGCTCCCTGCCGTGCTCCCGGTGGGTGTGATAACCGCTCTGATAGGAAGTCCGCTGTTCCTCTATTTCCTGTACGTCCAGAGGAAGAAGTCCACCTGGTGAACATCTTCCCGGAGAACGAACCCCTTTACATCCGGGACCGCCCGGGTGGTGATTCCGATAAGTGCCGAGTAGGTGAAACAGATGCATTCCGATATCGACAGGGACATAATCGTCAGAGCGAAGGGGCTCGTCAAGAGGTTCGGGGACCTCACCGCAGTGGACGGTGTGGACCTGGAGGTCGGAAGGGGTGAGATCTTCGGATTCCTCGGCCCTAACGGTGCGGGGAAGACCACCACGATGAGGATGGTCACCACTCTGACCCCTCCGACCGAAGGAACAGTCGAGATATGCGGGCACAGGCTGTCCGGCACGGCGGATCCCGTGAAGGACAGGATAGGCATCATCCAGCAGCACATCGCATTGGACCGCGACGTTACCGTCAGGGAGAACATACAGTACCATGCGATACTCCACCGCATACCCCGCAGGGAGGCGGAATCCCGCATCGCCAGATTGGTCTCGCTGATGGGCCTCGGGCCTCACATGGACAAGTTCGTGGTCGATCTCTCCGGGGGATGGAAGCGCAGGGTCGCGATAGTCTGCGCCATAATCCACGAGCCGGAGATACTCTTCCTGGACGAGCCCACCGCAGGTCTGGACACGCAGTCCCGTCACATGCTGTGGAGCCTCATCCGCGAACTGAACCATGAAGGCACCACGATCTTCCTCACAACACACTACATGGACGAGGCCGAGGAGCTCTGCGACAGGGTCGCGATAATCGACCACGGGCGCGTTGTCCGTATCGGGACCCCCGCACAGCTGTGCGAGTCATTGGGCATCTGGGCAGTGGAGTACGAGGTGCAGGGTCAGAAGGGGTTCCGCTACTTCTCGGACTGGGACGGGTCCCGCAGCTTCATCGACTCGCTCCCGAAGGACACCCCGACCACATCGAGGAAGACCAACCTGGAGGACGTGTTCCTGGAGCTGACCGGAAGGGGCACGGAGGTCACGGAGGAGGTGAGGTTCAGGGTATGAGCGTCATAGCAGACTCCTTCCGCGTGGCATGGATCGACATGCGCTTCGTGAGGCACAACATCCTGTCCATACTCGTATCGTGTCTGATAGCTCCGCTCCTGTACCTGGTGGCCTTCGGATACGGGCTCGGCAGGGGGATGACCGTCGACGGGTACGACTACATCTCGTTCATGATCCCGGGTGTGATAGCCCTGTCCACACTGACATCGTGCTTCAGCACGGTATCGACAAAGGTCATGATGCAGCGCGTGTACTACCAGAGCTTCGACGAACTGTTCCTGTGCTCGATGTCCGCCGCGGCGATGGTCCTCGGCAAGGCATACGCAGGGGTGGTCCGCGGACTGATCAGCGCCTCCATCCTCTACGTATTGGGGATGTTCATCAGCGACGACATGCACCTGACCTTTTCTGCAATCGTGATGATAGTGCTGTCCTGCCTTCTGTTCTCGATGCTCGGGGTCATGTGCGGGATGCTGGCCAACTCCCATCAGACGCAGACGCTCCTCACGAGTCTCCTGATAATGCCCATGACATTCCTCTGCGGGACACTGTTCTCCCTGGAGGCCCTCCCCGGATTCGCTCAGACGGTCATAGGACTGCTTCCCCTCACGCATACGACCGTGTGCATACGCTCGTCGATACTCGGTTCGGGACTGCCTTTGTATTCTCTTTTAATCGTCCTGATCTACGGATTGATCTTCTTCGCGGTGTCGTCGTACGTCCTTCAGAAGGGGCGGAAGTGACCCCGTCAATTGGATGTATACACCAAGTTTTTAATGTCCAGAGAGATGCACATCCGATAAAGACATGCTCCAGGATATGGAAAAACCGATTACGGCCGATACGGACACGATCCTGTCCGTGGACGACCTCGTCGTCAGGTTCGGCGACTTCACAGCTGTCGACGGGATATCGTTCGATGTCTCCCGCGGCGAGATATTCGGATTCCTCGGCCCCAACGGCGCAGGGAAGACGACTACAATCCGCACTGTCACCACCATACAGAGGCCCACCTCCGGGAAGGTGGTCATCGACGGATTCGACATCGACACCGATTATCTCGAGGCCAGGCGCCGCATAGGCATAGCGCAGCAGCACATCAGTCTGGACAAGGATCTGACCGTCCGTCAGAACCTGAAGCACCATGCGATGCTCCACAAGATCCCCTCGTCGGAGATACGCGAACGCGTGGACGAGGCGGCATCCATCCTGGAACTGGGTGACTACATGGACAAGCGCATCAGCGACCTGTCCGGCGGATGGAAGCGCAAGGCGGCGATAATCGCGGCGATCATCCACGAACCATCCATCCTCTTCCTGGACGAGCCCACCGCGGGCCTGGACACGAGGTCCCGCCACATGCTGTGGGACCTGGTCCGCATGCTGAATCACAAGGGCACAACGGTGTTCCTGACGACACACTACATCGAGGAGGCCGAGTCCCTCTGCGACAGGGTGGCCATCATCAATCACGGAAAGCTCGTGGCCATGGGCACCGTGGAGGAGCTCAGGGAATCGGTCGGCAGGGTGGCGGTCGAACTAACCGATGCAGACGGCAAGGTGAGCATAGGGTACTTCCATTCGCGCGACGAGGCCAAGGCCTACGCTGCAGGCCTGGGAGATGCATTCTACACCATCCGCAGGACGACGCTGGAGGATGTGTTCCTGGAGCTCACCGGGGAGACCAGGGGGCGCCTGGCATGAAGCTACCGTACATCATCGACGAGACCTACCGCGTGGCGTGGGGAGACCTGTGCTACATGAAGGAGAATCTGTTCGAGGTCATCGTCACCGGACTGATCGGTCCGCTCCTGTACCTCCTGGCGTTCGGATACGGGGTCGGAGGCAGTGTTGCCGGAGGCAGCGAGAGCTACATCCGCTTCATCATACCGGGTATAATAGCACTGTCCACCCTGTCATGCACGTTCAGCACGGTGGCGATGAAGATCCTGGTCCAGAGGCTGTTCTACATGAGCTTTGACGAGCTGCTCCTCTGTCCCATCCACATCTCCACAGTCATCCTCGGGAAGTCGCTCTCCGGGGTGATCAGGGCATTGGTCAGCTGCACTATCATCATGGGCGTGGCGCACATCATATCCCCCGACGTGACGATCGACCCGATGGTGTTCGTTGTCATACTCGCCGCAGGGCTGATGTTCTCTATGTTCGGGATGCTAGCGGGCATGATGACCAGCAAGACGCAGAAGCTGTCCCTCTTCACGAGCATAGTGATAGTCCCGATGACGTTCCTGTGCGGAACCCTGTTCGACGTCGCCGCTCTTCCGGATGTGTTCTCCTTCGTAATCTACGCGCTTCCGCTCACCCATGTGAGCATACTCACAAGGGGGCTCATGCTCGGGACAGGGGTGCCGCTGGACTCCGTCGTCATCATGGCGCTGTACATCGTGCTGTTCTTCTGTGCATGCTACTATATGATCAAGAACCACAAGTGCTGATGGGGGCACGTCGTTCAAAAAATGATGTGTTATATTGTATCAGATGTGATTCAGAAATGATTATGATATGTTATAACACATCAAATTCATTTTAAATATGATAATGATGTATTATAACACATCATGTCAGGTCAGGCATTCATCCCTAGGGAACGTTACATGTCGCGCATCCGTTCAGTGCGTGATTTCGACATAATCAAGGTCCTGACAGGCATAAGGAGGTCGGGGAAATCCACGCTGATGAGGATGTTCATCGAAGAGCTCAAGGCATCCGGGGTCTCCGACGACAGGATATTCTTCATCAATCTGGATGACGCAGGCTCGGGCATCGGGACGCATAGGGATCTCATAGATGCCGTGAAATCGCACGTAGGGGACGTAGAAGGTTCGTACATATTCCTGGACGAGGTCCAGAACATCCCCGAATGGGAGCGTGCGGTCTCGACATTCCACATCCGCGGGGCGGATGTGTACATCACAGGATCGAATTCGGACATGCTGTCCTCGGAGATATCGACGAAACTCTCCGGAAGGTGTCTGGAGATCCGCATACAGCCCCTTTCATTCTCGGAGTACATCGATTTCAGGGAACAGGGTGACAGGGAAAAGCTCCTGGAGGACTATCTTCGCTTCGGAGGGTTCCCTGCGGTAGCATTGGCGATGGACCGTATGCCCGCCCAGGCAGGGGACTTACTGGAGGGGATATACAACACGGTCTTCAACAGGGATGTGGTCGGAAGGCATGAGATCCGCAGCATTCCGACCATGGACCATCTATGCACCTACCTGATGAAGAACATCGGGGACCGCACATCGATAAGGGGTGCGGCCAACTACATGACCGGCAAAGGGATGAAGGTACAGCCCCAGACCGTCGACCAGTATGTCATGTTCCTCGAGGAGGCATCGCTGTTCTTCAGGGCCAAAAGGCTCGATCGCAAGGCCAAGGAGTATATCAGGACCGCAGACAAGTTCTACGTGGCCGATCTGGGGATCCGTCACTGCCGCGTGCCGTTCAGTCCGGACGACCTCGACGGGATCCTGGAGAATCTGGTGTACAACGAGCTCAGGTCCCGTCACGGGAACGTGGCGGTATGCGATGTCGGACAGTACGAGGTCGATTTCATCGCGGATCCGACAGGGACGCCGTCCTACTATCAGGTGTGCATGAACATCTCGGACCCGGCAACCCGGGAGCGGGAGGTCCGTCCGCTCAAGGCCCTGGACGACAACTATCCCAAGACCATCATAACATACGACAGGTTTCCGACGGACGACATAGGCGGGATTAGGGTGGTCTGTCTGAAGGATTGGCTTCTGGAAGGATGATATGTCTTTCCGCAGGAGATGGTTTCCGACACGCAGTGTAACACTCCGGCGAGGTCTTATAAACAAGGCCGATGCTTGTAAGACCAAAGAGGTGGGAATGTGGCAGAAGAGTCATTCTATGAAGACATAATCATTGATACGCCTGAGGCAGCGGCCAGGCTGGAGGCATTGTTCAAAGAACAGCCTCATTGGATCACAATAGACGCACCACCCGCTGAGATTGCCGATGCGGATTTCCTCCGTCGTTTATCGGAGAAATTAGACTCCAAGCAGTGATATATTGGTCAATCTCATATACTGATGACAGGTTATTCTTTCTGTTTCTAAACAATTAAAGATGCAACACTTTTGAAAGCCTATTGTTACATATGGTTTTACGCATCGTTGAATGATATTAACTACAACAGCTTATCATGACAACAAAGAGGTGGGAATGTGGCAGAAGAGTCATTTTATGAAGATTTGAATATAGATACGCCGGAAGCCGCGGCTAGATGGGAGGCTTTCTTGAAGGAACAGCCTCATTGGATCACATCAGGCGAGCCTGGGGCTGAGATAGACAACCCTGAGTTCCTCCGTCGTCTCTCTGAGAGGTTGAAGTCTTTAAAGTGATTGTAAACGCACCTTTCTATCAATTTCATAATTAATTTTGCTGAACTTTCGAGTCAATGGATATGCATCGGATGGTCGCGCGGCACATTCACCCCACACCTCATCCTTTAAGCATCAGCGTGGCAAAGTCCTCTCTTCTTGAAAAGCTCAAACTCGTATTTTGTTGCAACAATCCCCGAAAGTTCGGGGGGTATTTGTTGCAAGTTGCAGGTAAAGTTCGGGGGGTATTTGTTGCATATTAAATATGACACCGAACAATGTCCATATCATGAAGAGGAAGATCATCTCGAGAATGTCCGCATGGAGGTCGAATCCCTCTCATAAACCTCTGGTCCTCGTGGGTTGCAGGCAGATCGGAAAGACCTACTCAGTGAAGGAGTTCGGTCGGGACAACTACGATGACGTCGTGTACATCAATTTCGAGGAGATGCCCGAGCAGAAAGAGATATTCTCAGGCAATCTCGATCACAGAACGATAATAGACAGGATCGAGACAGTCAACAGGAAGGTGCTCAGGAATGGCAGATCGTTGGTGATCCTGGACGAGATCCAATCCTGCAATGCGGCATATTACTCTCTGAAATCACTGTCGGAGCAGAACGACGTCGACATAATAGCCCTTGGCTCGTTCCTTGGACTCAGACTAGGTGACGATGACGATCACATATCCCCCCTGGGTCATGTCGATTTGCTGGAGATGTACCCGATGGATTTCCAGGAATTCCTGTGGGCCATGGGCTACGACGAAGGGTTGATAGATTCCGTGGAAAACAAGGTCAGGTCGCTGGAGAGCATAGATCCTGTCATCAACAGGGCCATGAGCGATGCGTTCAGGCGCTACATCGCCGTCGGCGGCATGCCGGAAGCTGTCAGAGAATATGCCGCCACGGGAAGCTACATGAGCGCATACGGCAAACTCAGGGACATTGTGGGGATAATGAGGCGGGATGCAGGGAAATATTCGGGTAAGACGGACAGGATGAAGATAATCAACTGCCTGGAATCGATCCCGAATCAGCTTGCCCGGAAGAACAAGAAGTTCACATATGCCTCTGTGGAGAAGAAGAACGGGCGCGGTTCGAGGTATTACGGCAGCGCCCTGGATTGGCTGAGGAACGCAGGGCTGATCCACTACTGCTACAACATCACCGAACCGAATCCGCCGCTGTCCGGAAAGGTGTGCTCGGACGATTTCAAGATATATCTGTGTGATACGGGGCTGATGTCCGTGCTCATAGAGGATGCGGATATCGATGCACTGGTGAATCGCGACCCATATGCCAACAACGGGGCGTTCTTGGAGAATGCGGTCGCTTCGGCGTTGGTAAAAAAAGGATACGACCTCCGTTTCTACGAGAAGGGTGATAGCACACTTGAGATAGATTTCGTTCTCAATATCGGAGGCGTCATAAACCTACTGGAGACAAAATCCGGAAGGAGCAAGAGGTCCAAGTCGTTGAACACTCTTTTGGCGGAGAAGGACCGGAAGCGTATCGGATTCAAGCTTTCGGAGGGAAACATCTCTACCGATGAGAACGGGGCGATCCACCTGCCCTTGTACGGAGTGTGTTTCATGAAGGAGAGCGAAGTGGCCGAGATCGGTCCGATCGATCCTTCGGTCGCGAATGAGAGGTTCCGGAATCTTTCCGATGCATGAGTGCGGTCCCGCATCCGGTCCAATACCGATCTGTGCGGTGATGGTTCACCGGGCTCCGGGCCCGGGTCTCAAGTACTCACCGATCCGCACAGGTCAGCTCATCGATGCGTCTCTTCACATCATCTATTCCGACAGAGTCTCTGAGGTCCATCCTATCAGCATCCGGCAGGAAGCATACTGCGAACAACGGCAGGTGCTCCACTCCGTTCTGATCGATCGAGATATTGGATTCGGACAGTTTCATCGCACGTCTCACGGACCGGTTCTTCACGAATACCTGATTCAAAGAACGTGATTTCCTGTTCCTGCCCGATTTTATCTCCAGGGCGGTAACCTTTCCCTGGATCTCTTCTATGAAATCAATATCCATGGTGCTGTCGGGTTTTCCATAGAAATGCAGATCGTATCCCTTACGAACAAGTTCGCACGCAACGGCATTCTCCATCACCGCACCGTTGTTGGCATAGGGGTCGTGATTGACGATCTCTCCGCCTATGTTCCCGCCCAGCATGGAGCACATAAGCCCTGTGTCGCTGAGATACAGTTTGAACGATTCTTCGGATGAATGGTTCTTCAGAGGAGACGTGAGCTCTGTCAGATTCGTGCACATCTCCACGAGTCCTGCATTCTTGAGCCACAGCAGCGAGGGTTGATATGTGCGCTTGCCCACGCCTTTCTTCTTCTCTATCCTCGAATACATGAACTTAGGATTGTTCTGTCCCAATTGCACGGGCACGGACTGGAAGCATCTTTCGATCTTCATCCTGTCTGTGCCCTTGGAATATTTCTGAGAATCCTCAGTCAGAAGCGTCAGTATATCCCTCAACACCGAGGATGCTCTGGAGTAGTCGTGGGTGTTCGAATATTCTCTTACCGCGGCAGGCATACCGCCTATCGCCACATAGCGTCTGAATTGATCGGATATCGCCGATAGGACGTATCCGTCGATCGGCTTCATGTCAGATATGCAGCTTCTTAGATACTCGGTATCCTCATGGCGGAATCCCATCGCCCAGAGGTACTCTTCGAAATCCATGCTCTTCATGTTGATGATGTTGACATAACCCGTGGGCGTCAGTCTCTGGAGGTCATCTATCTTCACGCCCAGGAGTGAGCCTGAGGCGATTATGTCGTATCTGCCGTCGGACACCAATCCCTTGAGTGATGAGTATGCGGCACTGCTGCATTGGATCTCATCCAGGAATATCGCCGATTCTCCCTCGAACATATTCACCGGGTGATCGAACAGGAGACGATCGATTATTTCGCCACCTGTGATGTTCTTGTTATCGAACAGTTCCCTGGAGCGAGGTTCATCCTCCAGATTCACCTTTATGAAGGATCTGTAGTTCTGTTTCAGGAAGGATTCTACTGAGTATGTCTTGCCGACCTGCCTGCACCCTTTGACAAGAAGTGCTTTGTGCTCAGGATCGTTTTTCCAATCCATGATCGCAGCATCTATCTTCCGCTCCATGATGATACACGCTGGATAACACATATTACAATTTTTATGGGGTTATTTTCAGGCTATTTTACAACTTTTATCCCACTTATCATTTCAGAGATTACAACTTTTACCCCACTTATGCTCTCAAGGCCTCTCGGTAATCCAGTGTCCAAAACAGCTCGGAACACTGGTCCATGTCCAGATTAAACATTGTGGACCTCTGATGTTCCTTATCATCGAAGAAGTTCGCTATATTATTGCTGAAATTGTTGGATCTAGCTAATATCTGGCTCACATCTATCTCATGATCCAGAAATGGTCCAGATGTGAGCTTGATTTGGGAATGTAACTACTCATTCAGCGATGTCGTTTTAGATATTGTATCAAATTTTCGAGAGACTAATCATATTTCAACAGAACTAACACATTTCCTATTTAATCATCTTAAAAAATACGTGCGGACTTCAGGTTTTTTCAGTCTCACTTCTGGTTCAGTTCTGCCTCATGATCTAGAAATGGTCCAGATGTGAGGGAACTTCCGTATTCAGGAATAAATCATGACGATGAGTGTAACTCAGAGGATACACGCTCAATGTCAGTTTGAAGAATGTCAGTTTGAAGAACAAGATGAGTGCAGCCGCCGGGATTCGAACCCGGGCAATGAGCTTGGAAGGCTCAGATCCTAACCAGCTAGATCACAGCTGCACTGAAATCCCCTTAATTCACTCTTGTATTTAACACTATCTAATGCCAACCGCATGTTTTTCTATTGACTTGTGGATACACCCACCATGACATCCCAGCCCTTCCTTCAGTCACCGTTCGAAAACCGTCTTTGGAGGCGTCTCAACGGCGGAGGGATACTGGGGAGATTCGCGGCGACCAACGGTGCCGTGCAGTCGTGTTTGGACGATCTTTCCAAATTCGAGGGGAAGGTCGGGTCGCCTCTTCTGATATCCCTGATGGAGCATCTTGATTCCGAATCGGGCGCGACGTTCGAATCCCTGAGCAGGATCGTGCTAAAATCCCGTTCCAGGGACTGCATGGCATCCGTCAGGGCTTCGGAGATGATGCTGTCGAAGGGGGATATAAACGCCGCCAGGGAGCTTCTGTCGATGTCGTCATCCTCCAAGGAGGTCCTCCACCGCTCGCTCATGGATGCCCTTATATCGCAGGCCGAAGGGGATCTCGTCACGGCAAAGGCCCGTGCCGAAGAGGCATACCGTGCCGATCCGGGATGCATGCAGGTCTACGATGTCCTGGAGAAGGTCGATCCCGACGGGGATTGGGCGGTCAGGCACAACATACAGGATGTGCTGTCCTCACGCAGGCCCAGCGCTCCCGCATCCGAGGGCAGGGCCCAATTACTTTACAAGATCTATTATGAATGGTTCAACGGCAACCGCGAGGCCGCCACGGACATGATGGTCCGCTCCCGTCATCAATCAGAGAACGATCCCGAATTCATCCTCGCATCGGCCAGGATGTCCGCGGACGAGAAGGATTGGCGCTCATCCACCATGATGTACGAGCGCATCATCGCGAATGCGCCGTCGTTCGTTCTGAGGGAGGCCGCATCCGCGTACATCCACGCGGGAGACGCCGTCCGTGCGATCGAGCTTCTGAAGACGTCCGATCCGATGCATCCCGATACGATGAGGGGCTTCATCGACGCCTACTCCGAGATGGGCAGGAATTCCGAGATGATGGATGCGCTCCGCGCCTATCTGGACAGCGAATGGGTGCATGCCGATGATTGGATAGATGCAGTCAACTCGCTGTTGGACAAGGGCATGAAGGCCGAGGCCGAAGGGATACTGTCGACCTACACCCGCAGCATGGGCGGGGACCCCTCCGCACTCACGGCGAAGTCCGCCATCCAGATGGCATCCGGGGAGTATCCCGCAGCATTGTTCTCCGCATCCGAGGCGGTCCATCTCGACAAGGACAGCACACCCGCACGCATACAGCTCGCCCGCGTCAGATTCGCCATGGGCAGGACCGGTGCCGCCGAGAAGGACTGCGACCGCATATTGGCCCAGGATCCCGGGAACAGGATGGCCCTGGGGCTGATGAGGGACATGTGCACGGCATCAGGGGACCACGAGAAGGCCGTGGGCATATGCAGGATGATCCTGGAGAACGATCCGAGGGATCCCAAGGCCATGATGGACCTGGCGGAATCGATGATGGGCGCCGGACAGAAGGGCGATTCCGTGGACATGTGGAACCGCGCCCTCCGCATTGACGGATCCAAGGATTCCTACGCGAGGGCCGCCTCGGCCATGATACGCGCGGGACTGTACACCGATGCCGTCTTCGTATGCAGGGACGGGGAGGCGGAGCATCCGCAGGACGTCATGCTGAAGAGGCTGCGCGGAAACGCGGAATACGCCCTCGGAGAGTACTTCAAAGCGTCCGTCGCCTTCGCCGACGCCCTCGGACTCGACAACGGAAACCCTGTTCTGTGGTACTCCAAGGGCATGGCGGACGAGATGCGCGACGACCTGGAATCCGCAGAAGCGTCGTACAGGCGTGCGGCATCCATCGATCCCACCGAGCCCGAGTACCGGACGGCCCTGTCGGTCGTGTCCGAGAGGAAGGGCGACGATGTTTCGGCGGTCAGATATCTGAACGAGGCCATCGAACTGGATCCGAGGGATCCGTACCCGGTTCGCAGGAAGGCATCCATATTCGAGAGGAACGGCCGTCCCAAGGAGGCTCTGGGCCTGCTGGGCATGGCCCTCGTCTACTCGCCGCACGACAGGGGCGTATTGGAATCCCGCATGAGGCTCCAGTATCAGGCCCACGATTACGACGGCGCCCTGGAATCGTTCCGTGCCCTGGAAAATCCTTCGGAGGAATCCGTGCTCCAGGCGGCCGAATGCTACGCCGTCAAGAACATGAGGGATTCGGCGATCGCGGCGATAAACGATACTATCGTGAACGGCGGCTCCACACCTGCGCTCACCGATGCGCTGTCCCGCTACGAATCTGAGAATGCGCATATCAAAGGGGTCAAACCCGAGGAGACGAAGGCCACCATCCAGATAGGACAGCCTCCAGAGAACGACATCCCCAAAGAGCCCGAGGCGGAGGAGGCCGTTCCGGAGCCGGAAGAGGCCCCGAAGGAGGAGAAGTCCAAGGTCGATGCCGAAGGGCAGTACGCCTTGGCATCATCGCTGTTCGCGGCAGGGGACTGCGAGGGTGCGATGAGGGCCATCGAGCCTGCGCTCGCCCAGGACCCCGAGAACACGAAGTACATCTCCCTGAAGGCCGAGATAGCCCTCGGATCGGGGGATGTGGACGCTGCGGCATTCCTTGCATCCACCGCTTCTAGGTCCATGCCCGACGACCCCTCACTCCATTTCACGACGGGCCGCACCAGGGCCGCCAAAGGGGACATGAAGGGCGCCATACAGGCGTACGATGAAGCCATCGCGCTCGGAATGGACGATCCCGACATCTATCTCGCCAAAGCAGAAGCATACGAGTCCCTCGGAATGCAGGACAAGGCCGCCGAATCCTATTCCGCGGCATATTCCCGCGACCCCGATCTGCTGGAAGTCGGTGAGAAACTGGCCAGGATGATGATGTCACGCAAGGAGTTCATCGCCGCCGACTCCATAGTCACGAAGATACTCCGCCGCAATCCCGACCGCGTACCTGCCATCCTGATCAAAGCGGAGATAGCATCGGCGAGATCGGACTTCAAATCGCTGGAGGCGGCATACGAGATGTACCTGTCCAGCGGTTCTCAGACCTCGGACGCGACCGTCGCCTTGGCCCATATGATGGAATCGGCAGGTTTGGCAACAGAGGCGAGGGGACTCGTCGGAAACAAGGACGATTCGCATGTGGAGGACGCGGTCAAGCGCTATGCCGAGAAGGCTCTCAGAAGGGCATACACCATGAAGCTCTCTCCCTCCGATCCTGACATCATGGGCTACATGGGATTGGATCCCGCGATGTCAGCCAAGGTCTCTGCATTCATCGCCGAGCGCCGCGAATACGGGACCATAACCCCCGGGACGGATGTGTTCCGCGAGATGGAGCGCAGGTCCCTGGATGCGGTCACGAAGCTTCAGTGGAAGGATCTGGAGAGCAACCCCGAACTCCCGCTGGATGCGGTGTTCGTGCAATGCGGGTTCAGGGATGTGGACGCCGCCAAGGACCTGGTGGCCTACATAATGAGAGCGATGCTCACCGACATCGGCCGCAAGGCGGACCCCCGTCTGGCGGACATGTCCATGGGACTTCCGAAGGGAATGACGGTCTACGAGATAATGGTGGAATGCTCGATAGGCGTCTACGAGGCCAGAGTGGTCCAGGGTCAGATAATCTGATCAGTAGTCCCTCATCTCGGATTTCATGAACTCCCTCATAAGGCATGTGGCGTAATTGCCCTTGGGGAGGGAGAACTCCAAGGAGTATGTGTCCGTTCCGAACTCGGCCTTGATGTCCTTCACGGGGCAGAGGATCTCCCTTCTGCCGCCTTTGGAGCTGCATCTCGGCAGTCCGGGGATGACGAAGTCCTCCGCGGAAAGCTTGTGGGCCTCTATGACCTTCCTCTCTATCTCGCCGGGAATTCCCTCGGCGGAGACGGATTCGGAACCGAACAGGGCGCCCGTTATGAACGCTCTTCCTGCGCGGACCTGCCTGGCGACGAGGTCCACGTTCTTCGATGTGACCATTATCGGATTCTCATGCTGGGGGTTCCTGTCCTGGTCCAGCGGGATGATGACGTCACCCTCGACGGGGACGTTCAGCGGAAGGTCCTGCTCCATGCGGAGGCTCAGCATCTCGTTGAAGAGAAGGGATTGGTACGCATGGACGAACATCATCTGCAGGTTGGGGGGAAGCGCTTCTATGGCATCGATCCACGAGCCTCCTCCGGCAAGGATCTGGGCCATGGTCTTCTCGTAGGACATCTGCTCGGGCATGACCTTCGCGGCCGCACCCCAGTCGTCCGTGTCCCTGAGCGACGAGCGGATCTCCTGCAGTTCCTCGTCCTCCTGAGGTGTGGTGAACGAGATGTATGTTCTCACCGCACCCTCGATGTCCCCGCGGACGAGCCTCTCGCCCACGAGATGCGTGACGGGTCTGACGACGCCGAACCTCTGGACGCCGAAGTAGTTGGGGTATCCGCCGGTCTTGCGGATCAGGGCGATGTCCTCGGACACGACCCCGCGTATGGAGTCCATGTCCATGGTGCAGTCCCTGACGGTGATGGTGAAGTCGTTCCCGAAAAGGTCGCCTATCTGTATCGCCCTCGCACCGCGGTAGGCATCCTTGATCTCGACATCCTTGAGGTCGATCTTGGCAAGGTCCTCCGGCGGGCATTTGAAGGACATGAGCTGCGTGGTCACCGCCCTCTTGTCCTTCGTCCCCGCGAAGCTGATGCGCTCGCGGGACATACCGATGCTGCGTGCCATTATCCTGACGAGGCGGTTCGTCTCCCAGTTGCGGCTGGTGACGGTGGCGATGGTGTAATCGCCGTTGTCCTTGGCCCTAGGGGGATCGGAGATCTCCCTGACCACGAAATCCTCGGGGAGGGTCTTCAGATGTCCTCCGGTCCCGTCTGCGGGACAGAGGTAGCACCTCATCCCGATGTCCGCTTCGGCAGTGCTGCAGCTTCTGTACAAAGGCTCACTCTTTCGTGCTGTAGTAGTCTGCAACGGCGTCGGATGCCTTCTTGATGGCATCGATGGGGTTCCCGGACTTGACCTTGACATACAGTCTGCGGTCCTCGAGCTCGGGGTGCTTGTCGATGTACCTGACCAGCTCCACGTTGTTGTCATCGTACAGCGCCTTCATGAGCGGCGTGATGAGTGTGACGTTGGCGTCTTTGAAACCGAGTGTGACGGAATCCGTTGTCTGTTCGGCGACATAGGTCTGCATGGGTCGCTCTTAATCCTTATTTATTATATAAGTTGGAGGACACCGTTCCCGCGATCCCGGGTCGCAGTTCATATATCCCGTCCCGCATCCACCCGCAGGTGTTCTCACATTGGAGACCGATTTCGAGATGAGCGTCCGCCAATTCCTGGCCCGTCCGCCGTTCCTGTTCAGGAACCTCCCTGCGGAGAGTCTGAGGCTGTTCTGCGACGCTCTGACCCACGACAGCTACTCCAACGAGCGCGGAGGGGAATCCTACGAGCGTCTGGAGTTCCTGGGAGATGCGATACTCGAGTTCATCGTCTGCGAGACGGTGTACGGCTCCACCGACCTCCGCGAAGGCGCCATGACAGATTTCAAGCAGGACAAGGTCGCCAACCACCGCATATCCGAGAGAGTGGTCTCGTACGGACTCGACATAGACGGGATGATGAGGGTCGGAGGCGGCCACAAAGGTCCCGGAGGCAGGCCGGAGATCGAGGAGAACATGCGTTCAGACTCCTTCGAGGCGCTCATCGCCGCCGTGTACCTCTCCAAAGGGATGGACGAGGCCAGGCGCGTGGTGTCCGAGGTCATCCTCCACGACATTCCGTCCGATGTATGCGTATCATCGACCTCAACGGACGTTCACCTCTGCTCCCGCCAGTGAGCAGGTTAAATACTCACACTCCGGATTCGCATCATGGCCGAGTACAGATGTGCGATCTGCGGTGAGATATACGACGAAGAAGCCGAAGGGGTGAGGTTCGAGGACCTTCCGGACGATTGGGTATGTCCCGTATGCCGTTCCCCGAAAAGCGAATTCTACCTCGTCGAAGACGATGACGTTCCTACAAGCAAGGTCGTCGAACCGCCCGCACAGGCGGCCGAAGGGAAGAGCATCGAGATCGATCAGCGTCTCGTAAGACATGACAACGGTTCCATGGACGAGATCAGGCAGATGTCGTACACCGGCAGGAACATGGGCGAGGCGATGGAGACGCTGCTCCCCGTGCCGGATTTCTCATCCATCCTGATGCTCGGGGTACAGCTCTCCAGGAAGCCCCTGGAGGAGAGCGAGGACGTCAGCCTCCGCACCGTCATCGGGAAGAACGCCGAGAAGCCGATGGTCATCGAGATGCCCGTCTACATCTCGCACATGAGCTTCGGGGCGCTCTCCGGACGCGCGAAGATCGCATTGGCCCGCGGGAGCGCCGTCGCGAAGACCGCCATGTGCAGCGGCGAAGGCGGGGTGCTCCAGGACGAGATGAACGCCTCACACAGGTACATCTACGAGTACGTCCCGAACAGGTACAGCGACACCCCCATGACGTTCGAAGGCTGCGATGCCGTGGAGATAAAGATCGGACAGGGGACCAAGCCCGGGATGGGCGGGCATCTGCCCGGCGAGAAGGTCACGGACATCATCGCGATGATGAGGGGCAAGAGGGCCGGAGAGGACATCCAGAGCCCGGCCGCATTCCCCGGGATCGATTCCCCCGAGGATCTCAAGGCCCTTGTGGACAGGCTCCGTTCCAGGACAGGCGGCAAGCCCGTGGGGGTGAAGATCGCCGCAGGTCACATAGAGGAGGACCTGGAGTTCATCAGGCAGTCCGGATGCGACTTCATCACGATCGACGGACGCGGAGGCGCGACCGGCTCCTCCCCCAAGTTCCTGAAGGACAACAGCTCCGTCCCGACGGTGTACGCGCTCGCTAGGGCCAGGAGGTACATGGACGAGAACGGGATGGACCAGGAGCTTGTCATTACCGGAGGGTTCCGCACCGGCGGGGACATCATGAAGGCGTTGGCGATTGGTGCTGACGCTGTGGCGATAGCTTCCGCCGCCCTGATGGCACTCGGATGCCAGAGGTACAGGGCATGCGACAGCGGGAAGTGCCCGATGGGAATAGCAACACAGGACCCCGAATTGGAATCCCGTCTGGACAAGGACGCCGGCGCCGAGCGCGTGGCCAATTATCTCACAGCCTTGTCCCTCCAGCTGAAGACGTTCGCAAGGGCGTCCGGACATCGCGATATCCACGACATGTCGATCGACGATCTGTGCACCACCGATTCGGAGATATCGTCCGCCACGGGCATCAGGCACGCCTGACCGTACGGCCGGGTGTCTTCAAAGGTCCTGACGGAATGCACGGGATGTCCCGAAGCTTCGTCCTGGCTACAATATATAGTGTCCGATGCAATCCGTGTAATCGTGAACGACATAATCGCAGAGACCGCTCAGGGCATAGCCGATATGACGATACGCGGCGCAGGCAGGATAGCACGTGCCGGCGCATCCGCGTTGGGGGAGTTCGCAGATGCATACACGGGCACGGATCCCGAAGAGTTCAAGCGGGACCTGTCCGAGGCATCGCGCAGGATACTCGATTCCAGACCCACGGCCGTCTCGCTGTGGAACGCCGTTCATGCGACGGTCCGCGGCGTGGATTCCTCACGCTCAGTCTCCGACATCAAGGCCCTCGTCCGTGCGAACGCGGACGAGTTCTGCTTCAGGTCCGAGAAGGCCGTCGAGAGGATAGCCACCATAGGCGCCAAGAGGATCGAGGATGGGGACACCGTGATGACCCACTGCAACAGCAGCGCGGCCATAGGGATCCTCAGGGAGGCGCACAGACAGGGCAAGGAGTTCAAGGTGTTCGCCACGGAGTCCCGCCCATGGAGGCAGGGCATCCTCACCGTCCGCGAGCTGTCCGCCGCGGGCATCGACACGACGCTGATAATCGACAGCGCGGTCCGCACGGTCATGCGCGATGCGGACAAGGTCTTCGTCGGCGCGGACACGATAACATCCCACGGCGCACTGATCAACAAGGTGGGGACATCCCAGCTCGCATTGGCCGCGAACGAGGCCCGCGTACAGTTCTACGTCTGCGCCGAAACGTACAAGTTCTCTCCCATGACGCTGTTCGGCGACATGGTCACGATAGAGGAGAGGGACATCGCCGAGATAATCCGTCCCGGGGAGATCCCGGGCGAGGTGAAGGTCTTCAACCCCGTCTTCGACAGCACTCCGGCCCATTACATCGACGCCATAATCACGGAACTGGGGATGATCTCCCCCGGATCGGTGTACGACGTGATGGTCCGCCAGCTCGGTGAAACGATTTTCGAATTGGAGGAATTCTGATGGAAAGCTACTCATACATGCATCTCGGGGAGCCCAGCGACCCCGACCGCTACGTTGTCTGCAGATACAAGGTGTCCACCGACCTTCCCATGGAGAAGGCGGCCGAGGCGATCGCCGCGGAGCAGTCGACAGGCACATGGACGGGCATATCCACCCTTGACAGGTCGGTTTTCGACCATCTCGGAGCTAGGATAACGTCCATCGAAGGCGACATCGTCACCGCGGAGTTCCCCGTGGACGATTTCAGCATCGAAGTGGGTTCCGTCCCGCAGATCCTCAGCGTCATAGCCGGCAACCTCTTCGGACTCGGATCGCTCAAAGGCGTCCGCCTCGAGGATGTGACCTTCCCGAAGGCAATCACGGAGCAGTTCAAGGGCCCCAAGTTCGGGGCCGAGGGCATAAGGAAGGCATTGGACCGTCCCGAGAAGCCCCTCGTCGGGACCATAGTGAAGCCCAAGATCGGACTGTCCCCTGCGAAGACCGCGGAGTACGTCTACGAGGCAGGGGCCGGAGGGCTCACCAACTCCAAGGACGACGAGACCCTTGTGGACCAGAGCTTCTGCCCTATCGAGGACAGGACCGTATGCGTCTCCGAGGCCCTTGACAGGCTGCAGGAGGAGGGACACCTGATGATGCACGCCATCAACGTCAGCACCCGCGGCGACAAGATCGTGGAGCTGGCCGAGAAGGTCCAGGGCTGGGGTGCCAGGGAGCTCATGGTCGATGTCATAACATGCGGATTCGGAGCGGTGCAGGCGCTCGCCGAGGATCCCTCGATCAAGGTCCCGATCCATGTTCACAGGACCATGCATGGAGCGTTCACCAAGAATCCGGACCACGGGGTCGCCATGCTGCCCCTGACCAAGCTGGTCAGGATGGTCGGAGGGGATGCTCTGCACATCGGAACACTCGGAGTCGGCAAGATGTCCGGCGGAATGTCCGAGGACTCCAACCTGAAGGCCTGCCTGGGCGACGACGTCCCGTACAAGAGGGTCATGCCGGTCTGCTCCGGCGGAGTCCATCCAGGTCTCGTCGGCGAGATAGTGAAGCGCTCGGGAATGGATGTGCAGATCCAGGCCGGAGGCGGTGTCGCAGGCCATCCCGAAGGAATACGCGGAGGCGCCAAGGCCATGTGTCAGGCCGTCGATGCAGCTTTCGAAGGAGTGTCCGTGGCGGAGTACGCCAAGACCCATAAGGAGCTCGCCGAGGCCATCGGACTGTGGGGATGCATATGAAGCTCATAGCGAAGACATACGACATCGACGCGTCCGAGCCCACCGTCCTGCTCCATGACGACGACTGCGCCGAGATAGGCGTCAAGGAGAACGACCGTGTCAACATAGTCGGTCCGAAGTCCGTGGTCGCACTCGTCAGCAGGTCCGACACCCTTGTCGAGAAAGGCGTGGTCATGATCCCCCAGCTCCTGATGAAGAGATGCGGGGTCAGGGACGGCGAGGAAGTCTCCGTATCATACTGTCAGAAGCCCGATTCCGTCAGGTCCATTCGCAGGAAGATGGACGGGGAGAAGCTCTCCGGAGAGGAGATCGAGTCCATCGTGGAGGACATCCTCCACAACAAGCTGTCCAAGATCGAGATATCCGCATGGCTCACGGCGCTGTACATCAACGGGATGGACATCGACGAGATCGCGGACTTCACAAGGTCCATGGCCGACACCGGGGATATAATCCAATTTGACAGGCAGCCCGTGTTCGACTTCCACAGCCTCGGAGGCGTCCCGGGCAACAAGATAACCCCGATCGTCGTCTCCATAGTGGCATCCGCGGGGATAATGATCCCCAAGCTGTCCTCCCGCGCTATAAGCAGCGCATGCGGCACATCCGACTTCGTCGAGGTGTTCTGCAACGTCCTCATGGACGCGGATTCCTTGAAGAAGGTCTCCGAGGAGGTCGGCGGGGTGTTCGCATGGGGCGGAGGGATGAACCTCGCTCCCGTGGACGACATGGTCATCAAGATAGAGCACCCGCTCGGCATCAACCCGAGGGCGCAGATGCTCGCATCCATCATGAGCAAGAAGGTGGCCGTCGGGGCCACGCATCTGCTCGTGGACATCCCCACCGGTACGGGGACCAAGGTCTCCACCATCGAGGATGCCAGGGGATACGCACGCGATCTGATGGATCTAGGCGACAAGCTCGGCATGCATGTGGAATGCGCCATCACATACGCGGACCAGCCCGTGGGCAACGCCGTGGGTCCCGCGCTCGAGGCAAGGGAGTGCATCTCCATCCTGGAAGGCGCGGCCCATCCTGCAAGCGTGATCGAGAAGGCATGCGACTGCGCAGGTATCATTCTGGACATGGCAGGGATCCCGGGTGGTGCCGCGAAGGCACGCGAGATACTGGAGTCCGGAGAGGCCCACAAGAAGTTCATGGAGATCGTGGTGGCCCAGGGAGGGAACCCCGAACTGAAGTCGGAGGACATCCAGCCAGGAAAGTACCACGAGGACATCATCGCGGTCAAATCGGGATATATCCACGCCATCCACAACAAGGACATCGTGGCCATCGCCAAGGCCGCTGGAGCTCCCGCAGACAAGGGTGCGGGCCTGATGATCTACCTGAAGAAGGGGCAGAGGGTCGAGGCAGGCGAGAAGCTGTTCACGATATACGCCGACAACGAGGCGAAGCTCAGGCGTGCCAGGGAGACGGCCATCAAGTATCCGCCGATGGACATCGAAGGAATGCTTCTGACCCGCGTCTCCTCGTTGCCCATGAGGAAATGAGCAGGAAACTCTACTTCACGGTCGACGTCGACCGTGATTGTAACATACCCCTGCCGGGATCGTCCGCTGCAGGATCCATCGACAGAGGGGACGGGACACAGCCCCGCTTCTCCTCGTCCGAGATCGGGCTTCCGATCATAGCGGACCTGCTGGACGACCTCGGCATCAGGGGCACTTTCTTCTTGGAAGGCCATACGGCGGAGGTCACCGACTGCTCGTGCATCGGGGGTCATTGCATAGGCCTCCACGGCTACGACCACGAGGACCTCGTCGGGAAGGAGACCGGGGTGATCCCGGATGCGGAGGACGTGCTCCGCAGAGGGTTCGATGCGGTATCCGATTCGGTATCCGCACCAACATGCTTCCGCGCCCCGTACATGACCGCCGACGAAAGGGTGATGTCTACAGTCAGGGGATTGGGGATAAAGGCCGATTCGTCCGTCTACACGGAGATCGGAGGCCCCACCGCCCCGTACAGGAAGGACGGGATGACTGTATACCCCGTTCCGAAGGCGAAGGACTCCGGCGGGAGGACCATAGCCGCATATCTCTGGCCGATGCACGAGGGCAAGAGGGTCCCGGAGGACTACATCGAGCTCGCTGGGCATCTGGACCATCTGGTGCTGGCGACCCATTCTTGGCACATGGCCGAGTCCCGCTCCGACGGACCCATGTCCGATATTAGGATGTCCGAGAATGCGGACAGTGTGCGCCGCGTCCTGGAAGGCATCCTCGACCTCGGATTCAAGGCGGACATCATCCGCGATATCCCGTGACGGTCCGTGCTTTCCCACGCTTACCTTATAAGAGGGGAACGTATCCGTCCCACTAGGTGAAACATGACCGCCAAGCTAATCCTCGGTAAGGAGGTCTCTGAGGAGATCTATGGAGAACTCAGGGACAGGATATCCGCTTTGAAGGCCAGGGGCGTCACGCCCGGACTGGCAGTTATACTGGTGGGAGAGGATCCCGCTTCGCAGGTCTATGTCAGGAAGAAGGGCGAGATGTGCGAATCGCTCGGAATGAAGTCCACGACCATCCTCATGCCCGAGGAGACCACCCAGGAGGAGCTCCTGGCGAAGGTCGCGGAGCTCAACGCCGACCCGGCGATCCACGGATTCCTCGTACAGCTTCCACTTCCCGACCATATCGATGAGGAGGCGGTCATCAACGCCATAGATCCCGCAAAGGATGTGGACTGCTTCCACCCGTTCAATGTCGGCCGCATGCTCATAGGCAATCCCGATTTCCTTCCCGCGACACCCGCAGGCGTACAGCAGATGCTGATCCGCTCCGGAGTGGAGACCGCAGGGAAGAACGTGGTCGTCGTCGGAAGGAGCAACATCGTCGGAAAGCCCATGGCGGCCATGATGGTCCAGAGGGGCGCGGGAGCCGACAGCACGGTTACGGTGGTGCATTCCAAGACGCCCGATCTCGCTTCCGTCACATCCAAGGCCGATATCCTGATAGTGGCGATAGGCAAGCCCCGCTTCATAACCGCGGACATGGTCGCGGACGGGGCCGTGGTCATCGATGTGGGCACCAACAGGATCGAGGATCCCACCCACCCGAAGGGCTCCAGGCTCGTAGGGGATGTGGACTTCGATGCCGTCAAGGAGAAGGCATCCTACATCACGCCGGTGCCCGGAGGCGTCGGTCCGATGACGATATGTATGCTCATGGCAAATGCCGTCAAGGCTGCCGAGAGGGTGGTCCAATGATACACGAGTGCGAGGAGCACGGATATTTCAGGGACGAACGCTGCCCCGTCTGCGGAGAGGAGGGCAAGTTCATAATGTCGGATTTCGAGGTCGAGAAGGTCGGAAGGACCCTCGCCGCCATACTGAGGCATGGCAAGTTCGGTCTCGAGATGGATTCGGAGGGCAACGTGGACCTACGCGACGTGATCGCGAAGATCCGCGAGCGCAACCCCCGCATGAACTGGATGAGGGGAAGGCACATCGAGGCCCTCGTGGAGACGGATCCCAAAGGAAGATACGAGATCTCCGGCGGGAAGATCCGCGCCACATACGGCCACACGATCCCATTGGAGATAAGGCTCGACTGCGAGGACATACCCGCCGAGCTGTTCTATCCCGCCACACCCGAGGAGGCGGAACTCATCCTGGAATCGGGCATCTACCCCTCCGACCGTGCGATGGTCCATCTGTCCAGGACCTACCGCGATGCATTCAGGGCAGGTTCCGTCAGGACCGAGGATCCCGTGATCCTCGTGATAGACACAGGGGTCTGCATGGAGCTTGGCTCCGACATAGGCAGGGCCGCCAAGACGGTGTACCTTTGCAGATCCGTCCCATCGGACGCCATCGACCTGGCCGATCCCGAGGATTGGGACAACGAAGAGGATGAGTGACATGGTTCAGATTCTCAGACCGGACGAAGTCCGTGAGAAATATGGAAAGATGTTCTGCCGCGGATACTACACGCTGGTGGACGAGGCCAACGGAAAGGCCCTTGTTATCGAGAAATGCGTATCGAAAGGTCCCGGAGAGTGGGACATAGTCAACAGGCGCCGCACGAAGGGGGTCATACGCTCCATACGCCTGGAGTCCGACATGATCGTCATGGAGACCTCCATAGGCGACAGCGAGCTCAACTTCGGACCCGTCGCCACCGACATGGGCGGACAGGGTCTCAAATCGCTCAAGGTCGAGGGGGACGAGGTCCGCACCACCTGGTACGGAATCGCAGGCGCATCCGTCGGTATCGGCGCATGCATCCCGCAGTGCTCCGACGTCATCCGCACCGAGTACCCCGACGATTTCGTCATCGGAGGGGCCCACCGCGCACACGTTGACATCATCACGCCCAAACTGGTCAGGGTCATCATCGGAATCGACGACACCGACACCAAGGAGGAGGGCGCATCATGGGTCGCCTCCCTGAAGCTCGGTACCACATGCCCCATAGGACACTTCCTGGAGCACAAGATCATCCAGCTCAACCCCAAGGTCCCGAACAAGACGACCAACTGCTGTTCCACTGCGGTATCCTTCGCAGTGAAGGAGTCCGAGATCCCCGCGCTCATCGAGTACGCTGTGGATTTCATCAGGAAGGAGTCGTTCTCCGACGATTCCGTCATAACCGTGTTCCAGGGTCTCGAGATCCCGGAACCGCTGAGGGAGTTCGGATGGAGCTGCAAGTCCGTCCTGTTCACTCCTGACGACGCCATCCGCGTCGCAGGCGAGAACGGGGTGCAGATCATCAGCGTCACCGGTATGAAAGGGGTCATCGGTGCCGTCGCGGCCATAGGCTGCTTCGATCTCGGCGAGAAGTCCGCCGGCATCCCCGAAGATTTCGAGTGATTCGATGGATGTCCCACGCCTGGTGACCGACAAGGCATATTCGACCTACGAGAACCGTGTGGAGCGCGAGGTAGCGGCAGGCATCAAGCCGAAGCACATCGCCATCATAATGGACGGTAACCGCCGCTATGCCGAGGAGGTGCTGGGCGCAGACCCCATGGAGGGCCACAAGCTCGGGCGCAAGAAGCTGGAGGAGGTCCTCCACTGGTGCCTCGAGCTCGACATACACATCCTCACGGTCTACGCATTCTCTACGGAGAACTTCATGAGGGACCCGGACGAGGTCCAGTACATCATGGAGCTCCTGGAGGAGGCCCTTTACGATTTCGCGGAGGACAAGGAAGTCCACGAGAAGCAGGTCGCCATCAAGGTCATCGGCTCGATGGACATGCTCCCGGAGAACATCGTCAAGGCCGCGGAATACGCGTGCGAGCGCACCAAGGACTACACCAGGAATCAGCTCAACCTAGCCATCGCATACGGCGGAAGGCAGGACATCACGGACGCGGTCCGTTCCATCGCCAGGGAGGTCTCCGAAGGGAAGCTATCCGTCGAAGACATCGACGAATCCCTGATATCCAATTACATATCGACGACAGGCCAGCCCGATCCGGACCTGGTGCTCCGCACATCCGGGGAGGAGAGGATATCCAACTTCCTCCTGTGGCAGATGGCCTATTCGGAACTTTACTTCACAGACGTCTACTGGCCCGGATTCAGGAAGATCGACTTCCTGAGGGCCATAAGGACGTATCAACAGCGCAAGAGGCGCTACGGCAAGTGAACCAATGAGATCAGACATCATATTCATGCACGCGCCCAGCGTGTATGACTTCAGAAAGAAACCGATATTCTACGGTCCGGTGAGCGATGTCATCCCCTCGTCACCGGTGTTCGAGATGTACCCTGTGGGGTTCATGACCATATCCTCGCACCTCGAGGCCGCCGGCTTCAAGACGAGGATCGTGAACATCGCGGTCCAGATGCTCCAGAGCGAGAAGTTCGACGCCGAGGAGAAAATAAGGAAGCTCGACGCGGACGTGTTCGCCATCGACCTCCACTGGATGCCGCATGCGCACGGCGCGATAGAGCTGGCGAAGATCGTCAAGAAGTACCACCCCGAAGCGAAGGTGGAGTTCGGAGGTCTGACCTCGTCGTACTTCGCCGACGAGCTGATCCGCCGTCCGGAGATCGACCTGGTCATGAGGGGGGACACCACCGAGGTCCCCACGGTCATGATGATGGAGACCCTCTCCAAAGGCGGGGACCTTTCTCAGGTACCGAACCTCGTCTGGAAGGATGCCGAAGGCGGAATCCACGATAACGGACTGACATATTCCCTTGAATCCCTGGACGATGTCACATTCGACTACGGGACCATGATCAAATGCGTCATGAGGAACATGGACATCAAAGGGGCCCTGCCCTGGTACGGATGGGACAAGCTCCCTCTGACATCGGTGTTCACCGTCAGGGGATGCAGCATCAACTGCGCGGAATGCGGAGGTTCCCACTATGCCAACGGAAAGGTCGTGTGCAGGAAGAAACCGGCGTTCCGCAGCCCTGAGAAGCTCGCAGAGGACATCGACATCATCCAATCATATCTCGATACCCCCGTGTTCATAGTCGGGGACATCAGGCAGCAGAGCATGGACTATGCGGAGAGGTTCCTGAAGGAGTGCAGGGACAGAAGGATCCGGAACCACGTCGTAATCGAACTGTTCAACGGTGCCACGCCGGAGTACTTCAAGAACATCGACAGGTCCTTCGAAGGCGGATGGTCCATAGAGTTCTCGCCGGATTCGCATGACGAGAAGGTCAGGCTCGCACTCGGCAAAGGGTACACCAACGAGGCCATAGAGAAGACGATCCCCGCCGCATTCGAGAACGGATGTTCGAGGTTCGATCTGTTCTACATGAACGGTCTTCCGTATCAGGACAGGGAATCCGCCATGGACAGTGTCCGCGCCTCCAAGAAGCTTTGGGACTCCGTCGGACGCGACGACAAGCTGTTCATCTACAACGCCCCGTTCGCGCCTTTCGTCGATCCCGGAAGCAGGGTCTTCGAGGAGCCCGAGAAATGGGGGTACAGGCTGAGGGCCCGTACGCTCGAAGACCACAGAAAGCTCCTGGACAGTCCTTCATGGAAGCATGTCCTCTCATACGAGACCGAGTGGATGTCACGCGACGATGTCGCAGAGGTGTCATATGATGCAGCCATCGAGCTTGCGAGATGCGAGCACGAGGCGGGAAGGATAGACGCCGTCACATTCGATTCAAGGGTCGAGAGGACGGAGTTCGCCCGCGAGCTCATGCACAAGGTCGACCGCATCATGGAGATCGAGGATCCCGAGGAGCGCGAGGCCCGTCTGTGGGAGACCAAGGACGAGGGCACGAGGATGATGAACTCCACCGTCTGCAACAAGAAGGATCTCGACTGGGAGGCAGGGTCCATATGGTCCAATGCCCCCCGCGTCGCAACTGGTTTGCTGAAATCTTTCTTCAGGTGATCAGTTCCCGCTCATACGGCGGGACTTCTCCACCGCGGCATCGACCGCGGCGATCATGGCAGAGCGGAGGCCGAGGTCCTCCGCCGCCCTGACACCTTCTATCGTGGTGCCTCCGGGCGAGCATACCTCGTCTCTGAGCACCGCAGGGTGCTTCCCTGTCTCGAGCACCATCTTGGCGGCTCCGAGCATGGACTGTGCGGCCAGTTTTATGGAATCGGCTCTGCTAAGGCCGTTCAGGACCCCTGCATCGGCCATGGCGTCGATGATCTGGTACATGAATGCGGGAGAGCTTCCGGCGATGCCCGTGATGGCATCCATGTCGGATTCCTTGACCTCCGCGGCAAGACCCACTGCCGTCAGGATGCTGTCGATCATGACCTTGTCGTCCGCTGTGACAGACGAGTCGCAACAGTATCCCATGGCACCCTCGAGAACCATGCAGCAGTGGTTGGGCATGACCCTCACAATCTTGGTGTCTGGCACATTTTGTTTCAGACGGTCTACGGAAAGGCCTGCGACGATGCTGATGAGTATCTTCCCATCGAGGTCCAAGCCCTCGTCAAACACCTCTTGGACGTTCTTCGGCTTGACTGCGAGGACCGCCATCGGGGTCTTCGCGCAGAGCTCCTTGGCATCGGCGAACACGGCGATGCCGTACTGGGACGAGATCCTCGAGCGGGTGCTTTCGGAAGGAGCGCAGGCTGCGATCTCCTCCTTGGCGAACACGCCTTTGGCGATGAGGCCGCCTATGAGCGCCTCGGCCATTTTCCCGGCTCCGATGAATCCGATTTTCAAGGACATGCAACGGTCAACTGCACCTGCGTTTTTAAGGATAATCCAGGGGTCCGAGGGGGCTTTTCCGCTACACCTTTAGATATATAAAGACAAGGAAGGATAGTTTATGTACTACGAAAACATCGCCAAGGCCAATGTCACTAATTGTGTACTACATGCCATTAGCGATAGTGAGCGTTATCGCTCTCGGATTCGCGCCTTTGGCATGGTGGGCATCAAGGTTCATACGCCCTACAAAACCCACTCAGTGGATGGAAGCAACCTATGAGTGCGGTTCAGAACCTATCGGAGAAGCCCAGGTTCAGTTCAGGTTCCAATACTACACTTTTGCATTAATTTTCGTTGTTTTTGACCTGATTGCAACCTTTTTGATGATTTGGGCCGTCGCGTTCACCGGACTTTCCATGAACGCCAAGGCCATGATGATCGTCTTCTTCGGAATCATGGTTCTGGGTGTCGTATACGCCCTGAAAAAGGAGGAACACGTATGGATATGAGCCTCTACCCCCATGCTGTAGCAATGAGTGCTGACGAGTTCATGTCATGGTCTGACGCCATGATCAACAACCTCCTCAGCTCTGGAACGAAAAAGACAGTCGATGAGCTCACGGGACCTATCTGGTCCTGGGCCATGAAGAACTCCATGCACCCTCTGCACTGGGGTCTCGCCTGCTGCGCCCTGGAGATGGCGGCCGCGTCCGCACCCAGGTACGATGCCGAGCGTTACGGTATGATCTACCGTTCTTCACCCAGGCAGACCGATATCCTGCTGGTCAACGGTTGGATCACCAAGAAGATCCGTCCCGACCTCAGGCGTCTCTACGAGCAGATCCCCAACCCCAAGTGGGTCGTCGCCATGGGCGAGTGCGCCATCTCCGGCGGACCCTGGTACGACTCCTACAACACGGTTCAGGGACTGGATCAGATTGTTCCCGTCGATATCTACATCCCCGGATGCCCCGCGCGTCCCGATGCCATGATCGACGGATTCATGCTGCTCCAGAAGAAGATCGAGAGCTACTTCAGAAGAGGAGTCTTCCTGGAGGACTGAAGATGGACACGGAAGCTGTTTATCAGAAGCCCACCGAGGAAGAGATCAAAACCCTCCTCACAGAGAAATTCCCCTCCGTGCAGGTCACTGGCACCGAGGCCCGCAGGGTCTTCGCCAAGCTGCCCAGGGAGAACGTCCTCGAAGTATGCAAGTACATTCAGCACAACCTCACGTTCGAGCACTGCTCGACCGTCATCGGTGTCGACTACGTCGACCACCTGACCGTTGTCTACCACCTCACCAACTACTACACCGGAGTGATGATCGAGCTCAGCACCGATCTCCCCGCAGATGACCCCCACGTGGAGTCCGTCACATGTGTATGGGAAGGAGCCAACTGGCACGAGAGGGAGACCTGGGAACTGTTCGGAATCGTGTTCGACAACCACCCCAGGCTGGAGAGGCTGCTGACACCCAAGACATACGAGTTCTACCCCTTCAGAAAATCATACAAACTCAGGGGGAGTGAGTGATGGCAGACTCTATAGTACCTGTTAAAGAGATTGAAGAGAAGATGGAAACCGACAAGATGTGGATCATCATGGGTCCGCAGCACCCGTTCTCCCACGGACTTTGGACACTCAAGATCAAAGTCGACGGAGAGTTCGTCGTCGATGCAGACCCGATCGTCGGTTACCTCCACCGCGGATGGGAGAAGGAGACCGAGAACAGGACCTACCCCAAGATCATCCCCATGGCGGACCGTCTTTGCTATGCCGCGTCGATGACATACACCCACCTCTACTGCATGACAGTCGAGAAGGCGCTCGGAATCGACATTCCCGAGAAGGCCAAGTACATCAGGATCGTGGCCGACGAGGTGTGCAGGATCAACTCCCACCTCATGTGGCTCGCCGCCGTCGGTACCGACCTCGGTAACCTGACCGTCTTCCTGTGGGCCATGAGGGAGAGGGAGTACTTCCTCGATCTCAACGTCAAGCTCTGCGGAGCCAGGATGACAACCAACTACCCTCGTATCGGAGGAGTCAGGAACGACACCACCGAGCTGTTCGACAGGGACATCATCCGTGTCGTCGACAGGTTCGAGAAGGCCATGTGGGACATCATCGACCTGATGGACGAGAGCTCTATCATCGTCTCCAGGATGAAAGGTGTCAGTTACATGACCCGCGAGCAGGTCGCCAACCTCGGACTGACCGGCCCTGCGATGAGGGGATGCGGAGTCGACTTCGACATTCGTCGCGACGACCCCTATGACAATTATGACAAGGTGGACTTCGAGGTCCCCGTCCTGACAGAGGGAGATTCCTATGCCAGGTACATGATCCGTATCGAGGAGATGTTCCAGTCCTGCGACATCATCAGGCAGGCAGTCCAGAAGATCAACGCTCTCGGAAAGAACGCCCCCTACAGGATCAAGACCCCGACAAAGGTCCCTGCCGGAACACACTTCATGAGAATGGAGGATCCCCGTGGAGAGTCCCTCATGTACCTCGTTTCCGACGGTACCGACAAGCCCTACAGGCTCAAAGTGCGCAGTCCCATCTTTACGAACGTATCCACATCCAAGGCAATGTGTATGGGATGCAGGATCGCGGATGTTCCCGCCATCCTCGCTCAGATCGATATGTGCCTGGGTGAGACGGACCGGTGATGAACGTGGCAGTTGAATACACAAGCATCCTCGATTTCATCAACTTCGGTTCCCCTCTGATGGAGAACGCGTACTATCCGTTCGAGACATACAACCTGCCCTACGCCATCTCGTTCAGGCTTTGGGAGCTCATAGGCGGAGCCCTCGCTTGGCTCATCAACCTGATCTTCCCCAACAACTGCGTGTCCGAGTGGCTGATGTGCGACGGTGCGATGACCCTGTTCTCGCTGATCGTCTTCATGCTCCTCGTATTCATCGTGGTCTTCGTGTGCACTCTGCTGTCCTTGTGGATGGAGCGTAAGTGCCTCGGAAGGATGATGGACAGAAGGGGAACAATGATCGGTCTCAAGGGATTCCTGCAGTGTGTTGCAGACGGTCTCAAGACCTTCATGAAGGAGAACACCCTCCCTGGAAAGATCGACAAGATGACCTACATGTGGACCGTTTCCCTGGTCATCGGTGTGTCCGTTCTCGTTGCCTGTATGATACCCCTGTCCGCCAGGTGGTACGTCGTGGATTACCACACAGGACTTCTCATTGTCATGGCGTTCTTCGCGCTGGCTCCGTTCTTCATCCTGGTTTCGGGATGGGCTCAGAACAACAAGTACTCCCTTATCGGAGGAATGAGGGCCGCAGAGCTGATGGTCTCTTACGAGGTCCCTATGCTCATCATGATCGCTACCACAGCGCTTCTCGCCGGTAGCTTCAACATCGGAGACATCGTCTACGCACAGAACGACACCGTCTGGTACATCATCCCCCAGTTCATCGGTTTCATCACGTTCTTCTTCTGCGCAACCGCGGAGTCCGAGCGTCTGCCCTTCGATATCGCAGAGGCAGAGGCCGAGCTGGTCGAGGGATGGCAGACAGAGTACGCCGGAATGAAGTGGGGTCTCATCATGCTGGCCGACTACTTCAGAGGCTACGTCGCATGCGCCATGGTCGCTATCATGTACCTCGGAGGCTGGACCCTTCCGTTCATCGGAGACGGACCCATACCCGAGATCGTGTCGCTGGTCAAGACCTGGTTCATCTTCTTCCTGATGATCCTCGTCAGGGCTGCTCTGGCCCGTGTCAGGCCCGATCAGATCCTCAACATCGGATGGAAGGTCTTCATGCCCCTGTCCGTGATCAACCTGGCAGTCGTCATTCTGCTCAAATCTGGAGGCATCTTCTGATGACAATCAGATATCTAGACAAATATCCAAAGAACCTGGCAAAGAGCTTCTGGGTGCTCAAACCCCAGTGGGCCGTGCTCAAGCTCTTCGTCAAGACCATCTTCCACAGACCCGTCACGGTTCTGTATCCCTACGAGAAGGAGTGGGTCCCCGAGAACTACCGCGGACGCCCCGGACTCGTGTTCGACAAGTGCGTCGGTTGCGGCATGTGCGAGCGCATGTGCCCCACTGCATGCATCAAGCTCGTCGAGACAGAGGATGCAGACGGCAAAACGGTCAAGAAGCCCCAGGTCAACCTCGGCAGGTGCGCCATGTGCGGATACTGCGCAGAGTACTGCCCTGTCGACGCCATGACCGTCACGCCCGAGTACGAGCTCGCCGAGTACACGAGGTTCGATCTCATCTACGGACCCAAGAGGCTCAACTACGAGGGTACCACAGAGGGAATGAAGGTCAAGCTGGAGGTCACCCTGCCCTCCGATATCGAGAACGGCAACTCCGACAGGCGTGTGTCCCTCTTCGACATCGACAGGCCCGAACTGACCGACAGCAAGTGCATCGGATGCAAGAAGTGCGCCAAAGTCTGCCCCGTTTCGGCCATTGAGATGGTCGAGAAAGGAGTCAACGACAAAGGAAAGCCCATCCTGCGCCCGGTGATCGACAACAGCAAGTGCATCTGCTGCAGGAACTGCGTGGACGATTGTCCGAAAGATGCCCTTGAGATCAAGGAGGTGCTCTGATGGGAGCTCTCATGGACTTGTTGAATTCCATTTGGAACGGTCTCGGTGACTTCGGGAGCTATCTCCTCGGTAACCTCGACCTCGTCGCGTTCCTGATACTTTCGGCCATCGCCATCCTTGCCGCACTTTCGGTTGTGACAAGGAAAGAGGTCATCCACAGCGCGTTCTATCTCGCTCTGGTCTTCCTCTGTGTCGGGTTCGTGTACTTCTTCCTTGAAGCGGAATTCCTAGGTGTGGTGCAGATCCTCGTTTACGTTGGAGCCATCACCATCCTGTTCGCGTTCAGCATCATGTTGACAAGAAGGTATATCATGAAATCGGAGGGCGATTCCGATGAGTAAGAAGGTAATCGTCGGTGTATCCGTCTCCGTCGTTCTGCTGGCCATCCTCGTGGTCGGTATCGCGACAGTCGACTGGGATAACTACACAGATTACGACGCACCTCAGAACGTCCCCACAATCGACCCCAGCGGCGACAGTGGAATCATGGACGACGACGGAAACGTCAAAGAGAACAGCCTTGCATACACGGTGTTCGAGAAATACGGACTCGTGCTGATCCCCCTTGCGCTCCTCATGTTCGGAGCCATGATCGGTGGAGTGTGCATTTCGAGAGAGGAGGTCGAATCCGATGATTCCAATTGAGTACTTCCTCGTGCTCGGCGCCATCCTGTTCGTGATCGGCGCATACGGTGTCCTCACCAAGAGCAACGCTATCGTTGTTCTCATGTGCATCGAGCTCATGCTCAATGCAGCCAACATTAACTTCGTAGCCTTCGGCGCATACAACGCAGACGTGATCGGTCAGGCATTCGTCGTCATGACCATCTCCGTCGCTGCAGCTGAAGTAGCAGTCGGTATCGCTATCCTGCTCAACGCATACAAGCTGAGGAAGACAAGCGACCTCGACGATGCGGAACTCACATCAATGAGGTGGTAAGATGTTCATAGAATACACTTGGCTCGTGCCCCTCATTCCGATGCTGTGCTTCCTGATCATCGGCCTTGTCGGCAGGAAGACTCCTGAGAAAGGAGGCTACATCGCAATAGCGGGCGCTCTGTTCGCCTTTATCATAGCCGCGCTCATCTCCTATGAGTACCTCACCGGAGATGCGTACCCCAACGCCGTGACGTCCTCCATCGAGTGGTTCCACATCGGCGATCTGACCATGCACCTCGGATACTACGTGGACGGCCTCACCTGCATGATGATGCTGTTCTCCTCGTTCATCTCCACTCTGATCTTCGTGTACTCCATCGGATACATGGGCGACCAGGGCGCCAGGAAGACGAGGTACTACGCCGAGGTCTCCCTGTTCCTGACCGGTATGCTCGGACTGATCGTCTCCAGCAACTTCCTCGAGATGTTCATCTTCTGGGAGGTCATGGGACTGTGCTCGTACCTGCTTATCGGATTCTGGTCCTTCAGGCACCCCGAGGGCGATGCAGCTTCTGCAAACGCAGCCTCCGCAGCCAAGAAGGCCTTCCTCGTCACCCGTCTCGGTGACGTCTGTCTGATGGCAGGACTCTTCGTACTGCTCGGTGAGTTCCACAGCCTGGACTACACCAACCTGTTCGACGCGGCCAACATCGCCGCCGCCGACCCCGATATGCTGATGCTCGGTATGTTCCTCGTCTTCGGAGGAGTCATCGGAAAGAGCGCTCAGTTCCCGCTTCACGACTGGCTGCCCGATGCGATGGCCGGTCCTACCACAGTATCGTCTTTGATCCACGCCGCGACAATGGTCAAGGCCGGAGTCTACCTGGTTGCCAGGGGATATCCTCTGTTCATCCAGAACCCTGAAGTGATGCTCTTCGTCGGAATAATCGGAGGAGTCACAGCATTCTTCGCCGCAACCATGGCGATGAACAACATGAACATCAAGAAGGTCCTCGCCTTCTCCACCGTCTCCCAGCTCGGATACATGATCCTCGCTCTCGGAGCCGGAGGATACCTGATGGCCATCGGTCTCAGGGATGGAAACGATGCCCTCATCGCAGCCGGAACCGCAGGATTCATCGCAGGATGCTTCCACATGATGAACCACGCCTTCTTCAAGGCCCTGCTGTTCATGTGCTCCGGATCCGTCATCCACGCCGTAGGTACAGAGGATATGAGGGAGATGGGCGGACTTCACAAACACATGAAGGTCACCTCCATCACAATGCTCCTCGGTTCCCTGTCCATCGCAGGATTCCCGCTCTTCAGCGGATTCTGGTCCAAGGATCTCGTCCTCGAGATCGCACTTGAGGCCGGAGACGAGACCATCTGGTTCACCGTCCTTTGGCTGCTCGCAGTCATCACCGCTTTCATGACAGCGTTCTACATGTTCCGCATGTGGTTCATGACCTTCATGGGAGAGGAGGGACACGCTTCCCAGCACTGCCACGGAGAGTCTCCGAAGACCATGACGGTCCCTCTGATGATCCTGTCCGTGTTCGCAGTCCTCAGTGGATTCTTCATAATGTTCGGACTCGACGCAATGATCTCCTTCGATGTCACATCCACCGGATTCATAGTCGGTGGCGGACACAAGGAAGGCTTCGAGTACTTCAGCGAACTCTTCACCAACCCCTACACCTATCTGACGATCGTCCTCGCCCTTGCAGGAATCGGCCTTGCGTACCTCATGTACGCCAAGAAGACCATCAACCCCGGCAAGTTCAACAAGGAGGGTCAGTCCGCTATCTACAAGCTGCTCGCCAACAGGTGGTACTTCCCCGAGTTCTACAACCAGGTTTCCTGGAAGCTCGGAGACGGCGTCGCCCGTGGTGTGAACTATGTCGACAGGCAGGTCATCGACGGAACCGTCAACGGTCTCTCCGGAGCCGTCATCGGTGGAGGAGATGTCATGAGCAAGATGCAGACCGGTCACGTCCAGGATTACTCCTCGGTCGTCCTGATCGGAATCTCGGTGCTCTCCGTGCTGTTCGTCGTCATCGCTATGATCCTTGGAGGTATGTGAGATGGAAATACCGTTTCTGAGCCTGCTCATACTCATACCCCTGATCGGAGCCCTCGCTACCCTGTTCATGGGCGGAGAGAGGCAGAAATACGCAAAATACGTGGCCGGAGTCTTCTCCGCCATCACACTCGTGATCACACTGTACATCATGTTCGCCACCGAGATGGGCGACCTCAGCGAGTCCTACAAGTGGATCAGCACGAACACCGTGACGATCAGTTTCGCCCTCGCAATCGACGGTCTCAGCATCCTGATGGTCTTCCTGACCGCTCTGCTGACCCTGCTCGTTGTCATCTTCTCCGCAGAGGAGAAGGACAGGCCCAACTACTTCCACACCCTCGTAATGGCAATGGAAGTCGGACTGATGGGAGTCTACCTCGCTGCAGACTACTTCCTGTTCTACGTGATGTGGGAGATCACCCTGGTGCCCATGTACTTCATGATCTCATGGTACGGAGGCCCCAGGAGGCACTACGCAGCAATCAAGTTCCTGATCTACACCCATGTGGCGTCGCTGGTCATGCTGATCGGTATCTTCGCCATGGGATTCGAGGTCGCTTCGATGACAGGAGTCGCAGACTTCTCCTTCGAGACGATCAACAGCATCATGCCGACCACCTCCGAGGCATTCCAGGCGATCGTATTCGCTCTGCTCTTCTTCGGATTCATGGTCAAGATGCCTTCCGTTCCCTTCCATACATGGCTGCCCGACGCACACGTCGAGGCCCCTACCGGCGGATCCGTCCTCTTGGCAGGTGTCATGCTTAAGATGGGATCCTACGGTATCATACGCATCTGCCTGGAGGCCCTCCCCCTGGGAGCTCACTACTGGCAGTGGGTCATCATCGCGATCGGACTCGTCTCCATGGTCTATGGAGCCTACGCCTGTATCGCTCAGACAGATCTCAAGAAGATGGTCGCATTCTCGTCCATCAGCCACATGGGAATGGTCATGCTGGGAATCGGATGCCTTTCCGACATCGGAATAACATTCGCTATCTTCCAGATGTTCGCCCACGGACTCATCTCCGCAGTCCTGTTCATGGTGTGCGGAATGTGCGGTCACATCGTCGGAACCAGAGAGATGCCTCTCCTCGGCGGTCTCGCCGGAAGGCTCCCTGTGTTCGCCACCTTCATGATGATCGGATTCATGGCATCTCTCGGACTGCCCGGACTTGTCGGATTCTGGGGAGAGTTCCCTCTCGTCTACGGATTCTACGAGTTCATCCAGAGTGAGGGCATGCTTTGGCTGATTCTCTTCTGCCTGCTGACCCTCATGCTCACCGCAGGCTACTACCTGTGGGCCATGCAGAAGACCCTGTTCGGCCCCGAGACAACCAAGATCGACCTCGAGCACGTCCACGACGTCAGCAAGCCCGAGTTCGCCGCTCTCGCGGTCCTCGTGGTCCTGATCGCCCTGTACGGAGTTTGGCCCGATGGCGCACTCTCGTTCGTCGAACCCTACATACAGACCCTTATGGAGGTGCTCTGATGGATTTCACAAGCATATTCGGTGACTACACAGCCATCGCACCCCTGATCATACTGCTGATCGGAGCGCTCATCATGCCCGCGGTCCAGTTCCTCGGAAAGAGGAACACCGCGACATGGGCGGTCGCCCTGGTCTTCTCGATCGTGTCCCTCCTGGTCAACGCTATGATGCTGACTGACGGATACGTCGGAGAGACCCTCGGCGCCTACGAATACAACGCCTACACAGGACTCATGGTCCTGCTCTTCCAGATCGTGCTGTTCCTTGCAATCCTCGTCTCCAACTCCAGTGTTGAGACCACAAGGCTGCATGTCGGCGCATACTATGCTCTGATCATGGGTGCTTCCACCGGTATGATGTTCGTCGCAGGATCCTCCGATCTTCTGACGATCTTCGTCGGTGTCGAGCTTACCAGTATCTCGTCCTACGCCCTCGTCACAATGAAGAGGAAGGACTCCAGGGCCGCAGAGGCAGGAGTCAAGTACGTCATCATCGGAGGAATGTCCACCGCTCTGACGATCTACGGTATCTCCATGCTCTACGGTCTCACCGGAACCACAGACATCTCGGCCATCGCCGACACAGTGCAGCTCGACGGAATGAACTGGATGTTCGCTGTCGCACTCGTCAGCATGATCGCCGGATACGGATTCAAGATCGCCGCAGTGCCCTTCCACATGTGGGCCCCCGATGTGTACGAGGGAGCTTCCTCCCCCGTGTCCATGTTCCTGGCCACCGGATCCAAGAAGATGGGTCTCTCCGTCTTCTTCCAGATCTTCCTGGTCATGTTCATCTCGGGAACCGCCTGTGCGCAGATCTGTGGAGAGGAGGTCCAGTACCTCTTCGCTATAATCGCGGCGTTCACGATGACCGTCGGTAATGTCGTAGCCATCGCACAGAACAACATCAAGAGGATGCTCGCATACTCCTCCATCGCCCAGGCCGGTTACATCCTGATCGTCATGGCCGTCATGTCCGAGTATGCTCTCAGCGCAGGTCTGTTCCACATGTTCACACACGTGTTCATGAAGGGAGGAGCATTCCTCGTCGTCGGTGCACTCATCTGCGCCGGTGTCGGTGAGAAGATCTCCGACTACAAGGGACTGGCCAAGAGGTCCCCGTTCCTTGCAGCCGCAATGATGCTGTTCCTGTTCTCTCTGGCAGGAATTCCGCCTCTCGCAGGATTCACTTCGAAGTTCTTCCTGTTCTCCTCCGCCATCGGAGACCTGAACGGAGTGTCTTCCCAGTGGGTCTGGCTTGCGTTCATCGCCATCCTGAACTCGGCCATCTCGCTGTACTACTACGCGAGGGTCGTCAAGGCTATGTACGTCGAGAAGGGAACATCCACAGAGACGATCAAGGTGCCTGCTGCATTCCTCATCGGAATCGCAATCTGTGTCGCATTCGTCATCATCCTGGGAGTCTACCCCTCCCTGATCTTCGACTACTGCGAGACCGCGGCCGGAGCACTCTTCGCATTCTGAGGACAATCCAGAAACCTTTTCCCAAACCTTTTCCACTATATTCTCAAGGCGGGTTCATCGGGCTACGAAGCCTTTCAACCAACCTTTAAGTACGTTACCGCGATTCAACGGCGATGACCCAGCAATGGCACTCTTGTATCACAGATGAGCTCCTGAAAGTGGAGGAGCTCATAATGAGGGATCTCGAATCGGAGAATCCCGAATTGACGGAGATGTGTCAGTATGTCATCGCATCCGGCGGAAAGAGGATCAGGCCGTCCATGTGCATCCTGGGATTCAGGGCATGCGGCGGAACGGAAATCCAGCAGGCCATCGAGGTCGGTTCCGCATTCGAGATCATCCACAGCGCCACCCTCGTCCACGACGATATCAACGACCAGGGGGATGTGAGGCGCGGAAAGAAGGCCCTTCACAAGCAGTACACGATCTCCAAGGCCATCATCGCCGGTGACTTCATGTTCGCCATGGGATTCCGTCTTCTGGCGTCAGCTGCGCCCCAGATTGTCGGATACATCGTCGATGCATCGGCATCCATGGGTGCCGGGGAGTTCGTTCAGAAGGACTTCGAGCATGCATCAAATGTCACCGAGGAGGATTACATCGAGATCATCACGGGCAAGACCGCGAAGCTCCTCGAGGCCTCCATGAAATCGGGAGTCGCCATCGCAAACGCTGATATGACGCAGATGGAGATCCTCGGGGATTATGCATTCAAAGTAGGTCTGGCGTTCCAGATTATGGATGACACGTTGGATGTCATCGGGGACACCAGGAACACAGGGAAACTCGTCGGAACGGATATGATCGAAGGTAAGCCCACGCTTCCTGTGATCTATGCGATGAGCGATCCCGTCCACGGCAAGAGGATCAAGGAGATCTTCGAGAAGGTCGATGTGACCACCGACGATGTCGCAGAGGCCGTGGAACTAATAAGGCAGACGGATGCGGTCGAGCGCTGCGTCGAAAAGGCCGAGGGTTATTCCGCTCAGGCCAAGGCCAGTCTCGAATCCCTGCCCGGGTCGGTGTACAAGGACGCGCTGATCGACCTCGCCGACTATGTCATCCGTCGCAACAGGTGATATCATGGATAGGAACGAAGTCGATGTCCTGGTGGTCGGTTCCGGCCCCGCAGGCAGCACTGCGGCGAGATATGCGGCACAGTCCGGTGCCAGTGTCATGATGATCGAGAGACGCTCCGAAGTGGGCGTACCGGTCAGATGCGGCGAGTTCATGCCGAGCTTGGAGGAGATCAAGCTCATGTTCCCCAATCTCACCGACGGGGAATCACTTTTCGACATCCCCCAGGAGCTCCGCTGCCTCGATACGATCGGGATCAAGCTCATCGACCCCAAGGGAAAGGTCACTGTACTCGATCATACTGGGTACACCACAGACCGCGACCGTTTCGATCAGTACCTTGCGAAGCTCGCATGCGAAGACGGTGCGGAGCTTGTGAAGAACTGTCAGTTCCAGAAGATCGAGGGCGGTGTCGCCAAGACCAATCAGGGCGATATATCGTACAAGGTCATCATCGGTGCCGACGGCCCCGGTTCCAAGGTCGCCCAGAATCTCGGACTTCCCCGTAACAGGAATCCTTACCCGGCAGTCACAGCGCAGGTCAAAGGGGATTTCGAGCCCTATCTGCACATGTTCTTCGGAGACATCGCGCCCGGCGCATACAGTTGGATCATCCCCAAGGACGGAAGGGCCAACGTAGGTGTGGGATTCTCACCCAAGTTCGCAAGCGGTAAGCTCTCCGAGTACTTCGACGTCTTCGCCAAGAAGAACGGATTCGAGGTCGATTGCAAACTCGAGGGCAAGTATGTTCCCAGCGAAGGCCCCATCGCCAAGACCGTGTCCGGAAACGGAATGGTCGTCGGAGATGCGGCAGGACAGGTCATATCGGTCAACGGAGGCGGGATACCTCTCGCCATGATGGCCGGAAGGATCTGCGGAACCGTTGCCGGTGCGAATATAAAATCGGGTTCGCCGCTCGCTGATTACGAGACTCAGTGGAGGCACGTCATGGAGAAACCTCTGAAGACTGCCGCCAAGAGCAAGAAGCTCGCAGACACATTCGGATTCAGGTCCGAGTGGTCGACCACATTCTGCATGAACGTGCTCGGTCAGCGCAGACTCGGAAATCTCATCAGGTGCAAAAGGATCTTCCCGTGATCATTTCCTTCTGCATCCCTTCATAGGGGAGCCGCAGATGGGACACTCGGACATCTTCTCCTTGTACCATTTGTGACATCCGATGCACTGGTAGTTCCATTTAACGACCTTCTGGATGCCCTTCATGCCGATAGGCTTGAATCCGAGTCCGAGGATGCGTGCGACGTTCTGGATGGAATAATCGTCGGACCATATGGTCCCGTTCACGTCCAAAGCAAGGGCTATGACGGTCATGTCCACCGGCGAGAGGCGGCCGATGTCTCCGCTCTTGGTAGCGGCCTCCTTAACCCTGTCCATAGATTCCGCGGAGCAGTCCGACACCCTGATCATGTCGCCCCACAGCGACAGCCTCGGGTCCTTGTACTTCTCCAGTTCTTTGATGACGCCAGGAGGGCAGACGTGCTCCTCTTCGGGAAGGCCGTCCATCGAGAAGAATGCGGAACTGTCCAGAACGATCATGGATGCTCATCGGGTCATCATAATTAAGACCCTTGGGGTCAAGCCGTGATCGCGACTACGAAAGGTTAAACATAGCCTGGGTTATGAAGGGGACGGTATACCTATGGATGTTCTCGGAGTCATCGCGATAATGTTCACCGGAATCTGGCTGTTCCTGCCCGCCATGCTGCCCAATTCGGCCGCAGTGGTGTTCGGAGGGAAGACCAAGATCGATTTCGGGAGGTCCTGGAGAGGCAGAAGGATATTCGGCGACGGCAAATCCTGGAGGGGATTCTTCGGAGGAGCCTTCTCGGGAATCGCATTCGGATTGATCCTCATCGGGATCTCGTCATTTTGGGATCCGGAGAACTACTGGGGATTCGGCCCGTTCTGGAGCAACGTCGGCGTTCTCGCATGCCTTGCATTCGGAGCGGTACTCGGAGATCTCACCGGAGCGTTCATCAAGAGGCGTCTCGGCATGGAGAGAGGACAGAAGGCCCCTATATTGGATCAGTATGATTTCGTCATCGGAGCCTTCCTGGTAACATCCCTGTTCTATCCCGATTGGGTATATGCCAACTACATCGAAGGATGGCACATTTGCGCACTGATATTCATCATTGTGATAATGTTCGCCATCCACAGGCTCGTCAACATCATCGGTTACAAGATGGGCCTGAAGAAAGAACCCTGGTGATTCAAATGAGCGAGCTTTCCCAAGCACTTACGGACTGCGGGGCGCTTCAGTTCGGCGAGTTCACACTCGCATCCGGCGCCAAGAGCGACTATTACATTGACATCAAGAAGGCCAGCACGAACCCCGAGGTGCTCAGGCTCATCGCCAAGCTGATGGCCGAGAAGATGAGGTCCGAAGGCATCCAGGCGGACAGGATCGCAGGTGTAGTCCTTGGATCCGTCCCGCTTGCCACAGCCCTGTCCCTCGAGACAGGCATACCCTATGTTATGATCCGCAAGGAGAAGAAGGACCACGGTACCGGAAAGCTCATCGAAGGGGATCTGCACGAGGGCGACAAGGTCCTTGTCGTGGAGGATGTCATCACCACCGCAGGATCCAGCATAAAGGCGATCCACACCCTCCGCGAGGCAGGTGCAGAAGTGTCCTACGTCATCTCCGTCATCGACCGCGAAGGCGGCGGAGCCGAGAACCTCCGTGATGTGGATATCAAATTCCGTCCGCTCGTCAAGGCCTCGGAGCTGGTGAAGAGATGAGGCCGTCGGAGGACTGTGAGCTCTGCGGGCTCTGCAAAGGCCGTACGAACATAGTCCTCCCCGACGGCGATCCCTCATCTGGGATCGTATTCGTGGGCGAAGGGCCGGGCGAGAACGAGGACCTTCAGGGAAGGCCGTTCGTAGGGAAATCAGGGAAGATACTGTCCGATATGATGGAGGCCGCAGGCTTCTCCAGGAAGGACGTCCTGATAACCAATACGGTCAAATGCAGGCCTCCCAACAACCGCGACCCCACGCCGGAGGAGATGCACGCATGCAGCGTCTTCCTCCATTCCGAGATAATAGATGCCAAGCTTGTGATCGGTCTCGGAAAATCTGCCTGCAGGGACCTGATGGGATTCGACGGCAAGATGGCCGATATCGTCAACAAAGAGACGACGATCGATGTCGACGGTGTCAAGGTCAGGTTCATCCCAGCGTTCCATCCTGCGGCCACGATATACAACAAACAATCCAGGGAATCCCTCAGAGAGACAATGCGTATGGTGAAGGAGGCGATGTCGTGAGATTCGGTGCATTCATGATCGATATGGACGGTACGATCTACAAAGGCGGAAAGCCCATTCCGGGCGCCAAGGACTTCATAGAGTTCCTGAAAGGTCACAACATCCCGTTCGTGTTCCTCACAAACAATTCCGCACACGGTCGCAGTTTCTATCTTGATAAGCTGACAAGGCTCGGATTCGATGTGGGCATAGAGAACATACTGACTTCGACGATTGCCACCATCAGATATGTTCTGTCGGAATTCCCCGGCAAGAAGGTCTATGCTTTGGCGGTCCCGGACGTCATCGAAGAGATGAGATCCGCAGGGATCGATCTCGTAGAGGATGACCCAGACGTCGTGATTCTGACGTTCGACACCACGATAACATACGAGAAGATCAACAAGGCGTATCATTTCCTGAGCAAGGGTGCGACGCTCGTCGCCACGCATCCCGACGACCTCTGTCCCACAGAGGATTTCTACGACATCGACATCGGACCCTTCATAAGGATGTTCGAACAGATGTGCCAGACATCCGCAATCGTCATCGGGAAGCCCAATCGTCTGATGCTCGAGATGGCCGCGGGGGAGATGGGTGTCGATCCCAACGACACGGTGATGGTCGGCGACCGTCTCTACACGGACATAGCCATGGCGGTCTCGGCCGGCACACAGTCGATACTGGTTCTGTCCGGAGAGACGTCGAGGGAGATGGCCGATTCCTGGGACAAGTCACCTACGGCGATCGTCGACTCAGTTGCCGATATCCCGTCAATGATCGCAAAGGGTTCCTGAACTTTCCAGCTCCATTCCTCTTAAATATCGTGCATACCATTCCTTTTATGATATGCGCGCGCTCGCGTGAGAAGGGAACCGCCGGCGCAACTACACCGCATATCGATGACGCATCGGGTGATGCGTCGTATGGGGTGCAAATATTGTATTTGAAAGCAGTCGAGATGGAGAATTTCAAATCCTTCGGCGGTAAACTGGTAGTGCCTCTCATGGAGGGGTACACGGCCATCACCGGTCCGAACGGCTCCGGCAAATCGAATATCACGGATGCGATCCTCTTCGTCCTCGGACCGAAGAGTTCTAAGGCCGTGCGTGCAGGGAAGCTTACCGACCTGATATTCGATGGGGGTAAGAGCAAAGGCAAGGCCTCGTTCACAAGGGTCTCCCTCGTGTTCGACAACACGGACCGCATAATGCCTTGGGATGACGACATCGTCAGATTGACACGTCATGTGAAACTGTCGGACAACGGTACCGACTACAGCTCGTATTTCTTCGTCAATGACCGCAAATCCACAATGTCCGAATTCGACACCCTCCTGACAAAGGCCAGGATAAGCGCCGACGGATACAATCTCGTTCAGCAGGGGGACGTCACGCGCATCGTCCAGATGGGTTCCATGGAGCGCAGGCGCATCATCGATGCCATTTCGGGTATAGCGAGCTTCGATGCGGACATCGACAAAGCGCGCGGCGAGAAGCAGGAGGCCGAGATCAACCTCGACAGGATCGGCATCATCGTCGAAGAGCTCTCCCATCAGGTGGAGCGCCTCTCCCGCGACAGGCAGGATGCCGAAGCCTACCTCAGGGCGCAGAGCGCACTGGAGATGGCCAAGGCCCAGTACAAGCACAGAAGGCTCCAGATAGAGCAGTCCAAGATGGATTCCATGCAGAACCAGGTCTCCCGCATCAAGGAGAAGATCGAATCCGACACCCGTGCGCTGTCCGAACTCGATTCCAAGCGTCTCTCCACGGAATCCGACATAAAGGCCGTGGAGGAGGAGATCGCTTCGAAGATTGGTCCCGAGTACAAGGAGCTCAAGTCGAAGATCGAGCAGGCAAAGATCGATCTCGCCACAAAGAAGGACCGCAAGGAGTCCGCCGAGGCCGATCTCGAGGAACAGAGGGTCTTCAAGGAGAACTTCGAGGAGTCCATCTCGCGCAACAACGTCGAGGTGTCCACTCTGAGGCAGGACAGACAGTCCCTGTCGGAGAAGCTGGAGTCCGCGAATGCGGACCTCGAGGCCGCAACGAAGGAGGAATCCGAAATATCGGAATCCATCGCAGGCACCGGCGACGAGCACAGGAAGCTCCAGGCCGACCTCACAGCCGCCGAATCCGATTTCGAGGCATGCTCTGGAGAGCTCAGGGATGCCCAGGGAAGGCTTGCAAAGGCCGAGATGGCATCCGAGGAGGCGCATTCATCGTTCGCCATCCTCAACGAGAAGGCACAGAACATAGATTTCGAGATCAAGGACGCCAAATGGAGCATAGAGCAGCTCAAGGCCGAGGCAGGCCCGAGCACCGAGGACTATGGGAGGAAGATCCTGGATGCCAAGCGCAGGGAGTCCGAGCTCGAGAAGCAGGAGGCGGAGCTCAATGCGGCATACCGCCGCATAGATCAGGAGTACAACGCCCTCCAGGCGGAGAAGAAGGTGTCCGACCGCATGAACCGCGGAGGCGCCGCGGTGGAGGCGATCCTGTCCCTGAGGAACCGCGGGGAGATGCACGGCATCCACGGTACCATCCAGGAGCTGGCGACCGTCGATGAGGGATACGACACCGCACTCGCCATTGCAGCAGGCGGGAAGATGATGGCCGTCGTCGTGGATGACGACCAGGTCGCCGCCGATGCCATAGCGTACCTCAAGAGGGAGAAGCTCGGCAGGGTCACGTTCCTTCCGCTCACCAAGATGATGGGCGGCAAGCCGAGGGCGAAGGCCATCATGAGCGTCAAGGACTCCGAAGGATACGCCATAGACCTGATCGATTTCGACCAGAAGTACTACAACGCGTTCTGGTACGTGTTCGGCGACACCCTCGTCGTGAAGGACATGGATGTGGCCAGGCGCATCATGGGCGGTATCAGGATAGTCACCAAGGCGGGGGAGCTCATCGAGGCTTCCGGTGCCATGGTCGGAGGCAACATCAGCCAGCAGAACATGCTGAAGTTCAGTGCGGCATCCGAGGATAAGCTCGCCGAGACCGGCGAGAGGCTCAGGAAGGCCGGAGAGGCTCTGGACGATGTGAGGTACAAGCTCAGGACGATCAGGGACGAGATCCGCGCCATCGATGACGAGATGAGGCGCACGGCCTCGTCCGGAATGGAGCAGAGGGAACAGCTCGCACAGCTCAAGGGCCGCGTCGCCGAGCTGGAGAAGTCCCGCACATCCGTCTCCCAGGAGCTCTCATCCGCGGACGCCAGGATCAAGGAGGCGGATTCCGAGCTGGATGCGTCCAGGACGGAGTTCGGGAGGATATCCGAGCGCATGTCCGGACTGACCGAGCTCCGCAACGGGATCAAGGCCAGGATAGCCGAGATCGCGCCTGCCGACCTGCAGGCCAAGATACAGGCGATAAGGGACAGGATCTTCAAGCTCAAGGATTCGATATCCGACATCTCACTTCAGATCGGAGGTATCGACACCGAGATCGCGGGATACGGGAAGCAGAACGAGTCCCTCCAGATACAGCTGGATTCGGTCATCAGGGCCATCGGCTCGGATGAGGCGGTCATCGCCGAGAACACCGAACTGCTGGAGAGGGCGAGGATAGACCTCGAAGCCCTCAGATCGATAGAATCCGAGATGGAAGGCGGCATAGCGGACCTCCGCAACCGCAAGGATGCGCTGGTCGCCGAGAAGTACAAGCTCGACTCCGAGATGAGGGAGTTGGCGAAGGACATCGAGAACGCATCCGCGACCGTTGAGACGTTCAAGGCGCAGGCCATCCAGGCCGCATCCGCCGTGGAGGAGCTTAAGGCGGAGGTCGCCGAGATAGAGTTCGAGGTCGACCAGCCGATCCCGTCGGAGGAGGAGATCCGCCGCAGCATCAGGACGCACGAATCCGCCATGGCGGCACTTGGTAACGTCAATCTGCGCGCCATACAGGAGTACGACGAGCGCAAGGCCCGTCTCGACGGGCTGAACGCCGAGGTGGAGAGCCTCAACAGACACATAGCCGAGCTCACAGAGCTCATGGACACGCTCACATCGAAGAAGAAGGGACTGTTCATGCAGTCGTACAACGCCGTGAACGACAATTTCAAGGCGATATACGCACAGCTCTCCGGAGGCGGAGAGGCATTCATGGGTCTGGAGGACGAGGACGACCCGTTCTCCGGAGGACTCATGATAAACGCCAAGCCGAGGAACGGTAAGCTCCTGAGGCTCGAGGCCCTTTCCGGCGGGGAGAAGTCGCTGACCGCCCTGTCGTTCATCTTCGCTATCCAGGAATACCAGCCGTCGCCGTTCTACGTGCTGGACGAGGTGGACATGTTCCTGGATTCGATAAACGCCGAGATGGTGGCCCGCAGGGTGAAGGAAAGCTCTGCGAAGGCCCAGTTCATTCAGGTTTCACTTAGGAAGGTCACATTGTCGCTTGCCGATCATCTGATCGGTGTGACCAGGCCGCCCAGCGGAATCAGCAAGGTCATCATGCAGCCCGACCTTGCCGAGGTCTCCCGTTACGAGGAGGAGGCGCTGAGGCGTCAGAAGGAGGCGGAATAAGATGGATGGGTACACAAAGATGGAGGATCTGGAGCAGCACCTGCTGTTCCACAGGGCGCTCGCCGACGACGACGAGTCGCTCAGACGCATAGGCGGATACATGGACATCCTCTCCAAGACGGAGAGCGGGGAGAGGCTCCAGGATCCGGTGGACGAGTCGATACGCGCAGTTTTCAACCTCGTCCTCGAGAACGGGATAGACCCGTGGGAGATCGACCTCTCGGAGTTCGTCAGGATGTACGAGGCCAAGGTCACCTCCGACAGGTTCGACATGATAGTCGCGGGGAAGCTCCTGCTCATGGCATGGCGCATCCTCAGGCTCCAGTCCGAATGCACGAGGGTGAGGAGCGAGCCTCCAGTAGAGCCCGTGATGGAAGAGGTCGACGATTCGTTCTTCTACGAGGATGAGCCCATGTACGTCCCCGAGGTGTCGTTCAGAGAGGCGTACAGGAGGGAGCCCACACGCCCCGTCACCATGTACGAGCTCATCGACGCGTTCGAGGACGCCAGGAAGGAGATCGAGATCCAGAGGGAGAGGGAGAGGGTCCGTGCCGAGCTGAAGGCGAAGGAGCCCAAGACCTTCGAGAACAAGGCCCACGAAGAGGACGACGAGCAGGACATGGAAGCCGTCTGGAAGCGCATCGAGAAGCTCGGTACCGGACAGATCAGCATCCGCGACCTGTACACGGGAAGCCTCTCCGAGAACCTCACCGTGTTCGTCTCCATACTCCACCTCGTCAGGGACGGCAGACTCGCCGTCTGGCAGGACGACCTCCCGTCCGGGGAGATCTGGCTGGAGATAAAGACCGAGTGGACCTCCGGCACGCTGGAGGATATGACGCCCGGCGGAAGGATCCCCGAAGCGGTGATATGACGTGAATGCCAAATGCGCAGTGGAGGCCGCCCTGTTCTCCAGCGCCGAGGGTCTCACGCTCCCGGACATGGCCGCGAAGATCGGCATCCCGGAGGAGGAGGTCCGCACGGCGCTCATGGACCTCAGGCGCGACTATGACAGCCGCGAATCCGCCATTATAATATCCAAAGTGGGCAACGAGTACAGGATGATGCTCAGTCCGGACTACTCCGAATACACAGGCATGTTCGCAAAGGCGGAGATGTCCGGCGGTGTTATGAGGACGCTGTCCACGATAGCATACAACCAGCCCGTCCTCCAGTCGGATCTGTTCAAGACCCGCGGTCCGAGGACATACGATGATGTCCACAAGCTCGTGGAGATGGGTTTCGTCTCCGCGAAGAAGTCCGGCCAGACCATGGAACTGACCACAACGAAGAAGTTCTCCGATCATTTCGGGATCGGTTCCACGCGCAAATCCGACATAAGGGCCTGGATAGAAGCTCAGGCGAAGTCCGGCTCCAGGGAGCAGTCCGAATGAACACGGCATCCGAGTACGGGTCCGTTCCGGACGATGCGATATCATTCCTTCTGTCCGAGGGGTTCCTGTCGGAGCAGGACTGCTGCATGGTCGTGGCATCCGGCAAGGGTGAATTCGCACGTTCCGTGTCCAGGGCCGTCCGTGTGATGGTCTGCATGGATGCGCGTCCCGATTCGCTCGAGAGGACCCGCAATGCCGTTTCAGGCGGATGCAGGGCCGAGATGTTCGAAAGGGATTGGAACACCTACGTCCCATCCAGAGGGCGTTACGATTCCTGCCTCATCTCCCCTTCCCGTCTGTGCTTCGAGAACGAATCCGTCCTCAGGATGGAATCTGTGTCATCCAGGAGCTGCATCGCCGTCATCCCCGTGAGGAGCGACAGGCGCAAGCTCACCAAGGCCCTGATGCAGAGTTCGGGGATAATGGTCCCGATGCCCGGATTCCCCGAGCCCTATCGGGTACCCAACTTCTTCAAGTCCGAAGGCAGAGACGCCGTGCTGAGGGAATTCACTACCACTATGGAATGTCCCGAGGACGAACTGGTCAGTGCGATGGTATCGCTGTGCCCCGCAGACATCGATCACGACGAACTCGTCGCCAACGCGCACGACCTGGTGTCATCGGTGACTTCCGACGGCGTATCGCGCTATTCCGCCTCCGTTCTGGTGCTGGCCTGGAATGTCGATCCGACGGCTTCCGGGGTCTGACAAAGTATATATCAAAAGATGGGCTCGCCGACCCATAGAGCATGATGCCCTCATCCGAAGGATGCAGGGTGGTTTTGATACGAACGCCAGCGATGGTGTGAGGATGGTCTGATTCAGATGGCATTATTCGGAATCAACGGTGTCAGAGGCAAGGTCAACAAGGACCTCACTGCGGAGGTCGCCCTCCAGATAGGAAGGGCGGTCGGGATGTCATACGGCAAGCGTATGGCCATCGCCGTCGATGCCCGTGATTCCGCCGAGATGCTGAGAAGCGCCCTGTCGTCCGGTATGATGGCAGTGGGCTGCGATGTCGTCGATCTCGGCATGCTCCCCACCCCCGCGCTGCAATATTATGTCCGTACCCATGACGACATCACCGGAGGCGTCATGATCACCGCATCCCACAACCCTCCCGAGGACAACGGATTCAAATTCATTGGTCCCGACGGGATGGAGGTTACATCGGACGACGAGGCGGCCCTGGAGGATTTCTACTCCACGCAGATCGACGAGGCCCCATGGTCCGAGATGGGGGAGATGTACCACGACCAGGGTGCCGCAGATTATGTCACAGGCATAGTGTCGAAGATAGATGTCGATGCGGTCCGCAATGCGAATCTCAAGGTCTGTGTGGAGCTTTTCAACGGTTCCACATGCAGCACGACCCCGTCCCTTCTGAAGGAGCTCGGTGTCACAGCGATCACAATCAATGCGGATCCCGGAAACGGATTCGTGGGGATATCGAGCGAGCCTACGGAAGATCACCTGTCCCTTCTCAAGACACTCGTCCGTGAATCCGGTGCAGACCTCGGTGTCGCGCACGACAGCGACGGAGACCGCACGATATTCATCGATTCCACGGGAAGGTTCATTGAAGGGGATCTGAGCCTCGCGGTGATGTGCAGATACATCCTCAAGGCCCATCGCGGAAAGGTCGTGACGCCCGTGAGCTCATCCAAGCTCGTGGAGGATGCGGTGTCCGAGAACGGCGGGATACTGAAGTACACGCCCGTTGGCTCGCACATGATCGTGAGGAAGATCGTGGAGAACAAGGCGATCTTCGGCGGAGAGGAGAACGGCGGGATGGTCTTCCCCGAATTCCAGTTCTGCCGCGACGGCGGGATGACCCTGGCCAAGATGCTCGAATGCATAGCCGTGGACGGTCCGCTGGACAAGCAGACGTCCGATATGCACACCTATGTGACGATAAAGACGAAGGTCGACTGTCCGGATGACATGAAGGAGGACCTTCTGGACCACTTCATACAGGAGTACTCCGACGTCCGCACCGACCCCACCGACGGTGTGAAAGTGTTCTACGACGACGGTTGGGTCCTCATGAGGCCATCTACCACCGAGGAATGCTTCAGGATATACTCTGAATCCACCGACGCATCGAAGGCGAAGGAGCGCGCTACCGCTTGTGTCGACGATGCGTGTGCTTTCCTTTTCGAGAAGAAGGATCAGAAGCAGTGATCAGGACCTGAGGTTCTTGGCGTGGACTGCCATGACCTCGTTGATGTACCTTGCCGCAAGGATGGATGTTATACCTGCGGGGTCTGCGGGAGGACATACCTCCACGACATCGAATCCGGCGAGCCTGTCTCCGATGGCGTTGATGACCTTCTTGACATCCATGGGCATGAGTCCGAACGGTTCCGGCGTTCCGGTTCCGGGCGCGAATGCGGGATCGATACCGTCTATGTCGATGGTGAGGTAGATCCTCTCGTTCTTCACGCTCTCGAGGGCCTTGTCGATGGCCCATATGATGCCGTTGTCCATGATGTCGTAGGAGCTGATGAACTGCACAGGGTCGTCCCTGTCGAGCTCCTCTTCGCCGATGGCCCTTGCACCTAGGACGAAAACGTTCTCGAGTCCGAGGTGCTCGGCTGCCCTGCGTGTGATGCAGGCATGGCTGTTAGGGGTTCCCAGATACTCGTCCCTGGAGTCGAGGTGCGCATCGATGGATATGAGCGCGATGTCGTCCGGGTCGAAGTTCCTCACGATGGGGATGTTGATTGAATGCTCCCCTCCGATGGATATCGGGAATTTGCCGTCCCTTATCGCGGGACCTACGGCGAAATCCACTTCGGCGAACATGTCCTCGGGAAGGATGAAGTCATCGCAGTTCCCGTAGTCGTAGACGTTCAGGCCCGGCTGGTCGAGGCCGTGCTCGAAATGGATCTCCTCAAAATTATAGGAGGCCCGCCTGATGGCGGTAGGGGCCTCCCTTGCGCCCGCTTTGAAGCAGGCGGTGTGGTCGTACGGAATACCGAAGATGACCGCGTCGGCATCGTTGTAGTCCGATTCTGCGCCAGCATAACCTATTCCGTACGACGTTTTACCAAACCTCACATGATCTTGTATCTGCCCATGGCGACGATGTAGAGAAGCTCTCCACCCTCTTCGACGGGCTGCTCGTGATCGGGGTTGATTTCGACCGAGATCTGCTCGAATGTCTCGAGGTCCATGATCATGGCTTCGTTGCCGGAAATGGACAGGACCTGTCCCTTCCTCTTGTCGATCATAGGCACCTGTACTTTTGTGCTGACGGGTCCGACGATCGATTTCTTGGCACCGGTGAAGATGCTGACTGCGTCGATGTTGGCTTTTGCGGATCCGTGCTTTCCGGGCTTGGAGGTTGTGATCTTCACGATCTTACAGGGCTCGTCATCAACGTTGACGTACCTTCCCTCTTTCAGCTCCCTGATCTCTTTCATCTCCCACATTGGTCTCACTTTCCTTTTGTGTGTATGTTCCGGTTCACGGCCGGAGGTTCACTCCCCCAAGGGAGCGAATGATACGAAGGTCAAACTGTGTTGCAGACCTCATACTATCGGGTCTACCTGATTGCCCCCGTGATTATAATGTTTTTCTTAATCTGGGTTCCCGATCGGCCGTTCAATGCCTGCGGGGCCTGCGGTTGTTGTTCCTGCCCTTGGGCTTCTTGCCTTTCTGGGGCTTCTTCGGCGGATCAGGGTACTTCCTTTTGATCTCCTCGACCCTCTTGGCGAAGTCCGCATTCAGCTCGTCCCCTACGAATTCCCCGTGGTATTGGTCCACCTTCGCCGCGATGGATATCTTACCGGCGAGGGCCCTGGCGATCTTCCCGCGCTGCCAATAGGGTGCGCGGTGGATGTCGGGGTGCTGGTAGATGACACCGTGCTTCGGCCCCTTCTTCCCGGACTTGAGATGCCTGAACATGGCCTTCTCGGCGCCCAGCAGCTGAACCGTGGACGACGGCAGGGAGGCCAGTCTCTCCAGTCCTCCGGCGAGGGACACCATGCGTGCGGCGAGAGGCGCGCTGATCAGTGCGCACATGTTGGGACAGGCATCGCTGACTATGCCCTCGATGTATGCCTCGGTGCGCTCCTTGTCCTCGTACAATCTGGATAAAGTGTCGGCAAGGTCCCTGATGGCATCCATGTCGTCGGGGTCCATGTCCGCACCGATGGATTCCAGTTCGATCCCGAGCTCCTCGATGACGCCCTCCCTCTCGCCGTTGCGGGCGATGAGCGTGGCGTACTTGTCGTCGTGCGCATAGTCTGCAAGCTCGGGGAAGTGCATCCCGTACCACTCGTGGAGCCTCTCGTTGTAGAGGTTGATGGTGGCTATCTGGTCGTCCAGGTACCTGATGGCCTGGACGAGGTTCCTGTCGCGCGGGATGGGCTCGGATGTCCTCAGCTTCCCGAGACCGAGCATGACCTCGTGCATGAACTCCTGGTCGAATCCGAACCTGTCGGGGGTTATGGATGAGGAGTCGAACAGCTCGGGCTTTCCGAGTTCGGACTGTCTCCTGTCGGAGACGGCGAGCTTACCTTCGACCTTGGCGGCAAGCTCCCTCTCCTCGTCCAGAAGGCCTCCCCTCTGGACCTCCGCAAGTTTGGAGGACACCAGTGCGGCATCCTTCGGCATGAGCATCTTGTCGACGATCTTCCCGCTCTTCTCGTCGCAGAGGAAGACGCCGAACCATTTGGTGACAAGTATCGTCATATGTTCACATCCTCGATAGTTTCTCGACTTCGTCGTCGGGGAGGTCCTCGGCATCTCCGACGATGAGCTGCAGCTTCGCCTGGAACTCCAGCTCCTCCATCCTGTTGTATGCCTCTTCGATGGTCCTTCCCTGGGTGAGCGCGCCGTGGCGCTCCATGAGCATCGCCCTGCAGTGGCCCTCTTTGGCGACGGCCTCCACGAGCTCCTCCGATCCAGGGGTGTAGTAGCCGATCATCGGAACGTGTCCCAGGAGGATGGCGCCCTCCGGCGTGAGGTTGCATCTCATCTCCGTGTTCCTGACCGCCAGCGCCACGCAGTTGAGGGGATGGCAGTGGACGACGGCGTTCGTCTCGGGATTCATCCTGTACAGCGCCAGGTGGAACCTGTGCTCGATGGACGGTTTGCCGTCGGAGAGGACCTCTCCGTCTATGGACACTTTGACCATGTCCTCCGGACGGAGCAGACCCTTGTTCCTTCCGGAAGGGGTGATGATGATCTCCCTGTCGTTGATGCGCATGCTCATGTTGCCTCCGGCGGAGACGGTGAGCTGCCTGTCGTAGAGCATCTTGCAGAATTCCGTCAGGAGCTCCCTGGCGTACATCTCGTTCATGGGATCAATCCCTCATCAGATGGATCTCGTCGGGCCTCAGTATGCCCTTCTCGGTGATGAACCCGGTGACGAGTTCGGCCGGGGTGACATCGAATGCGGGGTTGAGCGCATGGGAGCCTGCGGGGGCGATGAGCTCGCCGTTCATCATGGTAACCTCGGTCTCGGACCTCTGCTCTATCACGATGTCCTTTCCGCTGGCCATGTCCAGGTTGAAAGTGGATGCGGGGGCGGCGACATAGAATGGTATCCCGAAGTGTTTGGCGACGATGGCCTTGTCGAATGTGCCGATCTTGTTGGCGAAGTCACCGTTGGATGCTATCCTGTCGGCACCCGTGATGATCATGTCGACGCCCTGACTCATGTAGTAGGCGGAAGCGCCGTCGGGGATGATCCTGTGGTCTATGCCCTCCTGGTTGAGTTCCCAGGCCGTGAGCTGCATGCCCTGGAGCCTCGGGCGGGTCTCGGACACGTACACGAAGAAGTCCACTCCGCGGGAATGGGCGTCCCTCATGGGGGCGAGGGCGGTACCGACATCCACCGTAGCCAGAGCGCCGGCGTTGCAGTGGGTCATGAGCTTCATTCCGTCTTTGATGAGCTTTCCGCCGTGGCGGCCGATGGCGGTGCATTTGTCGACCATCATCTGCGCATATCCGTCCGCGGCCTCGACCGGGTCCGCACCGTCGGAGAGCTTGGCGTACATGTAGTCGACAGCGTAGAACAGGTCGTACGCGGTCGGTCTGGCGGCCTTGATGTCGGAGGCGGCCTTGGACAGGTCGCATCCCTTGAGTGCGGCGAGGCACATGGCGTATGCCGCGGTGGCACCGATGGACGGGGCGCCTCTTGTGGTCATGTTGCGTATGGCCTCAGCAACATCGAGATAATCGTCGAAACCCACGATGACTATGCCTGCGGGCAGTTTCCTCTGATCGATCATCATCACCCTGCCGTCCTCGAACCATACGGCACGGATGTCCTTCTGAACCCCATCGATAGTGGCCTTCATTCATTCACCTTGCACATGCCCATGTCGAACCACGTTATAAACTCGCTTTTCGGAACAATGCGTTAGATGTCTATGGATGATGCCGGTAAGCATATTTCAGGCTCGGAATCCAGGCGCATGTCCAGACGTTTTTTCGGGCCACATCATTTTTAATAATTAGATGAACATTAGCACACGATTAAATTGAACGACGGCCCGCTTACCGACTTCGAATTGTATTACACAAAAAATGGACTTGTCCAGGTGTCGAACGATGTCCGTCGTAAGATTCTCCACGAGCTCTCCGAACGCGATCTTTCGCTGACGGATCTGTCCCGTATAACCGGGAAGGCGCAGTCCACTCTGTCCGTCCATCTCGACAAGATGGTGTCCGAGTGTCTGATCTCGTCCCACGACGATCCTGCCGACAGCAGGAGGAAGATCTATTCGCTTGTCTCGGTGATGCTGGCGCATTCCAAACCGCCGTCCGATGAGGCCATGACCCTGGCCATGAACGTCCTCACCAGTGTGGCCGACGATCCCGTCAAGCTCAGGGATGCCCTTGCCCGCTTCCTGTTCCTGGGATTCGATGCTATGGGACTGTCCGTGGAACCGATGGCATCCGTGCTCGGTTCGATACACGCGATGGCCCTGGGCGGTTCGCTCACGGGCAAGACGTTCGAGGAGACCGTCGCCAATGCCCGCGATTATTACAAGAACATGGATTTCGGAGAGGTCAGTGTGTTCTCTCTGAAGCCGCTCACGATAATAATCAAGGACCACATGGCATCCACGCCTGATTCGGCAACGTCATTGGGACACTACGCAACGGGATTCTTCTGCAAGGTCTTGGAAGATGCTACCGGCAAGCCGTACAATCTCGTGTCCAGCGAGGTGTTCGGAAGCGACAGCAATTACTTCCGCTTCGTGATAGAGCCCTCTACGAATGCTGCGGGTCATTCCTGATCCGTTCTTTCTGCGGACCAATTTCATCAGAATGATGTAAGGACAGCTTCAGCGCTCGGGTTCGAACGTCAGCAGTGCCCCGTTGCCGAGAATCTCGGCATTCTTCAGACACATCCTGAGTCCGCCCTCTTTGACCCATCCGTCTCCGTCGCACGGGGTGGGAGCATCGGATCCGCCGATCACGAGTCCTCCGACGAACACTGTGTAGCGGTCCACCAATCCGGACCTGAAGAACGACGATATCGTGCGGCCTCCGCCTTCCACGAGGATGTTCTCGATCCCCATGTCCTCCGCAAGCTCCTCCAGGAGCCCTTCCAGGTCGATGGAGTCCTTGCCGATCCTGATGGTCTCCTCGCAGTCCCACTCGCGGTCGCAGTCCTCCAGGGTGACCATGATGGTCGGTGCCCTCTCGTCGAGGACCTGTGCCTCGTCAGGGGTCCTGCCATGGGGATCCAGGACTATGCGGATGGGGTTCGTGTCGTAATCCAGGTCTTTCAGTGTCAGATGAGGGTCGTCCGCTATGACCGTGCCGACGCCGACCAGGATCGCATCGTATTTCCTGCGGAGTTCCTTGGCGCGCCTCTTGTCCTCATCCGACGAGATGGTGACCTGCCTGCGGTCATCGCCTGCGATCTTCCCGTCTGCGGACATGGCACAGTTGACATGTACGAAAGGTCTCATCATCTTGCCTCCGGCATCACGCTGAACTTGTAGAGGTCGTTCTTCCTCTCCACACCGAATCTAACGTCGAGGAATGATTCCAGGGTGTCCATCTGACTGAGCAGATGCTTGCTTATGCGGGACACCGAGAAACAGCTGGGTTCCTCGGACATTGCCATGTAGGGCAGGAGCTGGTCCGCCGTGTGGACGTCCATGGTGGCGCCGCTCTCGACCTCTCTGAGCAGGTCGTTGGCGGCATCCTTCCCGCACTTGTCCGGAGGATGGCCTCTTGATGACAGGGCATTGCTCCCGATCATCCCGTTCTCGTATTCGGCGACAAGGACCAGGCCGGCTCCCTGAGAGCTGCCCTCGGTCCTCTGAAGGTCTATATCGATGTCGAAATGGGGCTTCAGGGTCTCCTTGCAGCTCCTGATCATCTCTTGAGGTACCCAATCCGAGAGTCTCTGGCAGAAGCATACGCCTCTGACGCCGATAAGCTCTCCCAGGGATTCCTGGACTATGGGGTCTATGCGTCCCATGGGGTCGAGGGAGGCGATGACGCGTCCGCCGCCCTGAGGATAGAATCCCCTCTCGATGATCTTCGCATCGGCATCGATGTTCATGCGCTTCATCATGGGGAACAGAAGCGTCTGATAGTAGTCGATCGGAGGGGCCCACATCACATTGGTGCCTCCGCAGATATCCACGGTTAGCTTCTGTGTGTGGTTGCGGGCCGCCAGCAGCATGGCCTGCAGGACGAGGCTGATGCTCCCTGCGGAGCTGATGTTGATGTCCAGGTTGTACACCTGTTCGTCGCCCGGGATGAAAGTTAGGTCCCCGGAGCCGATCCTGCATCCTTCCACTTCGGATCCCGTCATCTGCGCGACCGCATTCACGGCGGCGACATGCTGGCGGGAGAGTCCGTTGGTCGGCCTGTTCTCTCTGATGCGTGTGAGATGGACAGGTATCCCTGTCACAGTCGACATGGCTACGGTGGTGCGTACCATCTGGCCGCCACCTTCGCCGCGGGAACCATCTATCTCTACCATTTCCATGGGTCACCCCAATGGGTATACGTAAAAAAAGTTGACGTAGACGTCAATCGGAAGTAGAAGTATGAAGAGATGGTAGCGAGGGGTCGATTTGAACGACCGGTCTCCGGGTTATGAGCCCGACGGGATATCCTGGCTACCCCACCTCG